>JACKBM010000029.1 GCA_020634575.1 Ardenticatenales bacterium
CTGTTCAAACCAGTTGAATGATGGCCCCATTTTACCCCGTCTACGTGATTTCCGTAGGAAACTCGGCCGGCAAACGAATTAGAAATGTCGTTCCCCGGCCCGGCTCGCTGCTGGCGCTGATCTCGCCGCCGTGAGCCTGCACCAGCCCCCGGGCTATCGAAAGCCCCAGGCCGGCGCCGGTCCCGGTTTGATGGGTCCGCGCCCGATCGCCACGCCAGAAGCGGTCAAAAATGTGGGGCAGGTCAGCGGCGGGAATACCCTCACCTGTGTCACTTACGGTGAAGTGAAAATCGCCATTGTCGCGGCCCAAAGCAAGCGTGATCTGGCCACCGGCCGGTGTGTGCCGGATACCGTTCATCAGCAGAATACTCAGCACCTGGTTGAGCCGGCCGGCGTCACCACGGAGGCGCCATGATTCAGCACCGGCCGGTAACGCCAGCACCAGATCAAGGCCGGCCGCCTCCGCCTGACCGCTAAAACTGGTCTGCGCATCGGTCAGCAACTCGGCCGGGTTCACCGCTTCCAAAATGAGTTGAAGTTGGCCCGCCTCAGCCAGGGTCAACGTCTGCAAATCATCAACCAGACGGGCCAGCGCTTGCGTCTCCTCCAGCGTCGCCTCGATATGGGTCTGGTCGGGTTCGTATACACCATCCAGAATCCCTTCCAGGTTGCCCTGGATAATATGCAGCGGTGTGCGCAGTTCGTGCGCCACATCTGCCGTGAGATTACGCCGCTGCGCCTCAGCCCGCTCAAGCTCCTGCACCATCCGGTTGAAAGCACGCCCCAACTCACCAAATTCGCCCGGCCCATAATCCGGCAGTTCGATGGCCAGGTTGCCTTCAGCCACTTCACTCACGGCCGTCAGGATCTCGGCCACCGGCGTGACCGTCCGCCGGAACAAGCGCCGCGCCACGACAAAGGCCAAGGTGACCAGGATAAAGGCCCCGGCACATGCCTGAACCCAGGTCAGCAGCGCCAATTGCTCGTTGCCCGAAATTCCGGTGGCCAGCCGGTAGGTCAACAAAGTCAACCCACCGAGGACGAGAAAACTGAAAGAAATCAGCAAAAAGAGGAAACGGAAAAAGAAAAAGCGATTCCAGGGTGGATGCTCGCCCTCCCGCCAGCGGCGCCGATGCTGGCCACGCGACCAGGGACCATGGTCAGGTCGTTTCATAGCTCATCATTTATGCGATAACCGACGCCATAGACGGTCAAAATGTATTGGGGATTGGCCGGATCCTCTTCCAGCTTGCGGCGCAAATTTTTAACATGGGCGTCGATGCTGCGATCGTAGCCGTCATAGACAACGCCATGGAGCCGCTGCAACAGCTGTGCCCGCGTCAATGTCTGGCCCGGATGTTGCACCAGGGCAGCCAGCAAACTGAATTCGGTGCGCGACAGCTCAATCGACTGCCCCTGGCGCCGCACCCGATAGGCATTGGTGTCAATCTCCAGGTCGCCCAGCCGGATGAGGCCCGCCTGGCGCAAACCACCCGACACGCGCCGCAGCACCGCCCGGATGCGCGCGACCAGCTCGCGGGGCGAAAACGGCTTGGGGATGTAATCATCAGCCCCCAGCTCCAGGCCGATCAACCGGTCCGTCTCCTCCGTTCTTGCCGTCAACATGATGATCGGTACATCTGACTCCATGCGCAGGTGGCGGCAGACGTCCAGGCCATCCATTCCGGGCAGATTGAGGTCGAGCACCACCATGTCAGGCTGTTCCTGGCGCGCCATCAGCAGCGCCTCGCGGCCATCGCCGGTGGACAGCACCCGGTAACCGGCCCGCTCCAGGTAATCCCGGGCCAGCCGGACGATTTTCGGTTCATCCTCGACGATCAAAACAAGCTCATTCATCTACTTCGCTGCTTTCCAAATTCTCTCAGCCAATTACGCATTCACATCTACTATGCCACGGCGGCTGTTTTCTTGCTACCCAACGCGACGGGTAGAGGGACCCGACTTGGGTTGGCCGCAAATCGGGTCCTATGGGGGAGAGAGAGCTAATCAAACGTATTTTAGCGCATCAAAAATCATCGAGCGATTTTTCCGAGGGCGCTTCAGAGGCTGTGGTGACGTGGCCCCATGGACCGCGATGGTGAAGAATTGCGCATAGAAACGCTTTCTTACCAATACCGCCAGCGCAGCCGAACATCCGGAAAATGACAAAAGAATGAAGACTGGCAAGCTGAGCCGCCGAAAAAGCTGAACCCGGTTGCGGTATGAGGACCGCCGTATACGTTACTCGGGGCGATGGGTGCCGGCGCTGGTGACTCAGCCTGAGAGGCAGCCATCTGGCCGGCCACGAAGCCAGCCTCATACGCATCAGCCGACCGGCCCCGGCTGAACATCATCAGCAGCCCGCCCAGCAGCAACAGAAACATCAGGGGAGCCAGAAAAAAGGCTCGTCTCCGCATAAACATCGTTACACTCCATTAACTAAAAGTTGATAGTTGTAGGATGCGCCGAAGTTGTGAATGAAATGTGAAAGTCCTGGGGAAAACCGTTGAAATATTGGACAGGGTTTTCGCTTGGCAGTAAGGTTGCATTCGCCAACCAGATTCTGCGCCTTAGCAAACGTCAAACGTCACAGATGAGCATCTTTGCAGCGGTACGCGCCAGGTAGCGCCAATTTTAGCATCCAGGCCGCACCGAGTCAGCGCACCATCCATACCACACGCGCCGCTTGCAACTTGCCCGCCCTGAACCGCAACAGGATAATCGCGCGTGACTTTGCGCGGATTTACCATTGCGCCGGACATTCGGCGGCAGCGGCCACGCTATCCGCAATTCAGCCGGGCGGCGCCGCGAAATACAGAAGCTTTAACATCAGCCATCCTGCCGATCCTGGGTAACGACGCCGTGCGGCCTACCTATGGCGCTTCCCACTACTATTCACCAGCCATACAATTGCAGGATGAATCGAGAACCGGCCGCTCCCGTTATCTGAAACGGTAAATCTCCTCCAGGCCTTGTGCCCGCCTGGACATGGCCCGCCGCCTCCGCCTCTTGCCCATCGCGACATCTCGCCGCAGCAGCGGCACCGCCGGACAGGCGCATCCTCTGGCACCAATTTTGGCGCCTTAACGCTTTTGCCTGCGCTTCCCGCCACGCCAGTAGCCATCCCCCGCAACTGCCGCAATGCCGGCAGGTGGCCAGCGAGCTGCCCTGACCGAAGTGTACCAGCTGGGCATCACCTGAATGACCGGCGGTTGCAGCGGATCCCCAGGCTGGGCCTCACCTGGAGCTGGCTTTTACGCCGCCCGGTAAATGTCCCGCACCCTTGATCCGCCGTTGATGGTCTGGCCGAGCTGGCAAAAGGCGGAAGATCGCTTCCCCAGCAGACGGTTTTTCTCGACGCTGACCAGTATATCCTTTTAATCCGTGACCAGCACCAATCGCATTGAAAGGCAGAAGAAGAAAATAGTGGGCGCCGCTGCGGGCGCCTATGACAATACACGTTGCTGGCTCCAGACCGCAGCGCAGATTAAAAATAAATGAACAAGTCCGCCCGCCACGGCTTTATAGAAAATAATGAGGAAACAACAATGACGAACAATTTCACAATTGACGAGCGCACGGTGTTGGCACCGTGACCCTGGCCGTGGCCGATTTACAGCCGCGGCCACCTATTGCCTAAGTTTCTTGGCCTGGAACTGCTGGACAATGGCCCTGGTCGACAACCTTAGGGGATTAACGATGATATCGACAGTCCGGGCTGGGCGCAGCAGATAGCCGCCAGCACCGACAGCGAGCCGCCGAGCTGTTCCACTGGCCATCCTCTTGCCAAGCCAGGTAGCCACAGACGACGCTCAAACATTACATCAACACGACCAGCACCGCGATCGGGGGGCGCCGGCGATCATCTGAATGAGCGAGCGCTATCTGGATGATCCGGAAGGCAATGGCATTGAGATATGCGGTCCGCCCCGTGAAGGGTGGCCCCCTACTAAAAACTGTGACTGGATGGCAACCCTGGCGCATCGACTGTCCTGACCTGAACCAACATCAATGGTATGCCGGCCGGTACAACGCTGGGTCGTAATACTCAAGGTGTTATGAAACCGCTGCAGGCGTTCGCGAGGAGTATGCTGGGCATCAGGCGCATTACCCTTCTTCCTGGGGCGACTTTCCACCTGGGTGCCGAGCGGGTTTCATCATCATTGGCGCCAGCATCACCCAGCATTCACGAGGCCAAAACCAGCCACCAGCGGTTCCTCCGGCCTCGTCAACTTCAGCCTGCGCCTGACGTCATAAGCGCCCGTGAGCCGTGCTGGCTCCTGAAAGCCAGAGATATGCCCCCGTCACCGCTGGTGACGTGCGCAGGGGTGATGAATCCGGCCGGTAACCGATGCTACTGGAACTGGCGTAAGTGCTTGTCGCGGCCGGAATCAAGGCCGGCAGGCACTCAGGTTCGTAATGCGCTTTAGCGTTCAAGTATCCAGACGTGGGTGGCAGCAACGCGTCAGCCAACACCTGTCCCGATAATCCTTCCGAAATAAAAACGTCCGTAAAACCAGCACTCAAGCGATAAGGGTTTCAATACTCCCCTGCGGGCGGCCCAGCCTGCGATTGAGCAAAATGGCAAAGTTGTAAGCCACAACTTTAGCGGCCAGACGGGCATAGAGACCAAACATGGAGTGAGCCAGGTGGTCGGCTAGACCAAAGACCCGCTGCAAAGTGGCAAAGGCGGTTTCAACGCCCTGCCGCTTGCTGGCCAGCCACTTCTTCTCGGCTCTGCTCCAGGCTGGTTGGTCCTGGGCTCGCTGCGGTGGCACTGTGATGACCCAGGCCAGATAACTGTCCCACCAATGCCATTGCCAGCGGCGACCATTGAAACCCTTATCAGCCAGGAAGGGCCACTCTCGGGCTGGTCCGACAGCCTCCCAGGGGCCAATGTGAGCCACAGGCGGCGTTGCGACACTGCCACAACCCGGCGTGATGGCCGGGCCGACCAGTTGCGGGCGACCCCGCCGAGCGCTTAGAAAGGCCTCCAATAGCCAACGGTCGTTGATATGAGCCGCGCCCAATAGCCAACCGGTAATCAAGCCGTCCTGGCTGACACTGGCCAGGAGGTGATAGCCGTGAAACCACCCATAGCCGCCTCGTGTCGCATAATCGGCAATATTGCGCCCTCACCAGCGCCTGGCCATTGCTTTCGCTGAAGCTGGTTTTGACACACAATCGCGTTCGAAATACAACAGCAATATCATTTTGACTTCTCCAGATGCTCTTGCAACTGCACCATTACCCCATACAGCCGTCGCGCTCGCTCATTGAACCGGCTCCGCCCCAACATGTGCGGAAACAGACCACGGAGATGGCTCTGCACGTAGCGCACCAGACCGCGCTCCGAGCGCCACGGCACACCCACTCGCCATTGTCCCAGCACGCTCAACGTCAGTACCTCACTCTCGCTGAGCTGCTGCTCAGGCTCTCGCTCTCTCTGCGGCGCAATCTCCGCCTTGTACCAGTCATCGATAAACACATATACTTCAGTCATAAAGGTTTCCAGATCCATGGGTAAACTCCTTTTAGTCGATGTGATTTACTCGCACTGGGCTTTAACAATTTTACCTACGGACCAGCCTTAAAGCCCTTTACCATGACCTGGCTTCTCCCCAGCGGCTGCGTCCGCTTGTTGCCCAATAAAACACCGCGCCGCGTGGCGCGATAAAACCGGTAAAAGCATTTGTGCGCCAGCGGTCAGCCGCTTTCGCTTAAGGGTGTCTTACCAGCTTACGCCAGCCAATCACTCTCGTTTTTGTCGGGACAGGCAAATACTGCATGACACACTGGCTGTGAACTGGCCGCATCCGGGATCGATGGTCGAATCATGAGAGCGGTTCATCGCCGACGGCAGGCTCCAGAAGTGCGCAGCACGCCGACCTTGACCTCACCCTGGCAAGCATTGCCTGGCTGTATCGGTCGCCGTGGTAAGGTGGTATGAACTCTGTGCCGTATAGCGCTCCAGCCCGTTTTGGCCGCGTCTGCGTGCCGACGCCCGTCGGCGCTGTAGCCAGGACCGTATTAAATCAACCGCTTCATCCTGCCAGATTCCGTCGATGCGGATCGAGATTGAATCGCCATCCGGGTCAGTTACGCCCAGGGATACGAATCAAACAGGCGATTCGGTACCCAGAAGATTAGCGCGGCTGGGCAATGCCGAACTAACAAGCTGACGCTGTTCCAGGTTCAGCCCAATGATGGCTTCGGATCGTGGTCGCGCTGGCGCGACGCGCGTTCGGCTCGCCACAGAGGCGGCCTGGGCGGGCGCTGCTGAAGCTAAAGTGTATGATCCCAGGATATCCGGCTCATCGCGCTGTTGATGTGCCAGATGGTCATGCCAGTTACCTGGGAGAGGATGCTGGCGTTGGCCAGACCAGCAGCTCCAGGTAACGGCAATATCGAGAGAACATAGCCCCGCCACGTTGTTCACCCAGAACAGCATAAAGCCAGATCCAGTGTAATCATCGCTTACTTTTGACTGGTCTGTCGGCCCCAACCGGTGCGTCAGTATCAGGTCTTTTCACTGTCATAGGAGTTGAGGTCGCCGATGATCAGAACATCAGCATCACCGCTGCCTGTCGGGTCGGTAGCCAGCCAGTCGACCAGCGCTTGAGCCGCCATGGTGCGGGTGATGTTGCAGTTGCCGGCGCCATCGCCCAGGTCCGGATCGCCGACTTCGTCACAGGCGGAGCCTTTGGACTTGAGGTGGTTGACGGCGACGGTGAAGGCGGCGCCATTGCTGTTTTGGGCAAAGCTCTGGGCCAGAACCGGCCGGTTCAACGTGTCAATGAACCGCGCATCCACGGACGAATCCAGGATGGCGCTGGCGCCCAGCGGTGAAACTGCCGCTGTCCGGTAGATAAGCCCAACCGCGATCTCGTCCGTGCCGATGACCGGTACACCCGGGTCGACAAAGGCATAGGTGCCCGGCGCTGTGGCGTCATTCAGACCATTTACCAGGTCGGCAATGGCGCTCAGCGCATCGTACCCATCGTTCTCGATCTCCATCAGACCAATGACATCAGCGTCGGTCGCGATGATGGCAGCAATGATCTTGTCGCGCTGGCGATTAAACTCATCCAGGTTGTCAGCACCACGCGCGGTGGGGAAGCCACCGCCCAGGCCATCGCCATTGAAGTAGTTCAACACATTGAAGCTAGCCACTGTCAAGTTGCCGCCCACCGGATCCGGCGCCGCGGTGCGCGGATTCACTGGGGTGTAATCAGCGCCCTGCGTCGGCTGCAGGCGATAAAGATCAAAGCGGTAGTCAATCACGCCAGTGACGTTGTTGAGCACGTCGCCGCCGCGGAACAGGTTGGTCAGGTCAAAGATCGCCCCATTCGGGTGAATGGCCGGGTCCGGGTTCTGGGACGTACGGCCATCATCAAGGGTGATCCGGCTGGCGGCATTGCTGGCTGCCAGCGCGGCCTGATCAGGACTGCCCGGCTCAAAAATGGCCGTCGGCTGGAACTGGCGTTCCGGCGTCAGGACAATCTCGCCGAAGCGGTCGAAGTTAAAGAATTCGGAGATGTAAAGGGGCTGATTAAAAGTAACCAGCATGCCCTCGTACGGCTCCAGGTCTGTGGGGATGGTAACAGGCGTGGGGGCCACGCTGCCCGTGCCACAAACCAGCAGCGCGTCGACATTGCCGACCTCCGTCATGTTGAAGAATTCGGAGACCACGCCGCTGACGCGAACCAGGTCGCCAGGCATCACATCCATCGCGCCTGGCGCAAAGACGAAGATACCATCAGACGTGGCGGCATCGCCGTCGCCCAGCGCATCCTGGACATAGAAGCCGTCCAGGTCAGTATGATCACTATCGTTCTCCTGGAAGTCACCAACAACAACGCCGTCGATGACAACCGACGCGCCAACCATCGGGCTGGCGGCGCCATTACCCTGGATCGTGTAGATCGGGGTGGCCACGTCCGGAGTGGTACAGGAGAGCGGCGGCACAACGATTTCACAAAGATTTTCGGCGCCCGGCGTTGGGGCATACTGGGCGTAGGTGGCTGTGTTCAGGGCACCACCACTGCCATTGGGGCAACGCTGATTGGAATCAAAAGCGCTACCACCGGCGCCACCGCCTTCATTAATCTGCGGCTGGCCCGGATTAAGCAGGGTCAGCAATTCAGGATCGTCCGCATCACTGGTGTCATAGACCAGCGCGTCCAGCAGATTAGCTGTTGTCAGCGCCGTACCATTGGGGAAGTTGGCGGCATCATCCTGGTATAGTGCGACGGCATCCGCGCCATTCTGCAACCCATTGCTGCCGAAGGTGATCGACGGGGTTGGCACAACGTCCGCGTTGCCCAGGACAAAGTAGCCGTTGGCGTCCGTGCTGAAGCCGTCGAGGTCGAAGGCCGCGTAGGAAGTATCGCCGTTGCCATTGTAGAAGACGACGGTCAACCCATCCAGGGCACTGTTGCCGACACCACCATCATAGAGTTCGACGAACTCTAAAATGTCAGTGCCATCTGTATCAGAATCCACCTCGTTAATGATGAACACGGGAGCGGTCGGGCCACCGCCGCAGTTGGCGGTGTGGCTGCCAAGACCGGTGAAGGTGTTCTGAGGCAACACAACCCATTCGGCTGAGGCATCAAAGGCATCATCGGGGTTGGTGTCGCCGGCACAGACTGATTCCAGCCGTTGCAGCGTATCATCCTGACCGCCACCAGCCCATTCGCTGCCGGGGTCAAAGCCAATCTGGCCAAACGCATCAACCACGGCGCCATCTTTACGCAAAACAACGGCGTCGTCGCCGTTGAAGTTGATCACGCTGCTGTTGGTAACATCAGCTTCCGCCAGGATTGCGGCGTCTGCACTGGCATGGGCCAGCACATAAACATCGCCGTCAGCGATCGTGCCGGTCAGGGCCATCGACTGGCTTGGTGAAGCTGCGCCATTGCTATAGAGCTCCAGCGTATAGTTGCCGGCCGCCAGGTCCACAGCACCACCGGTGCCATTGTAAATCTCAATTGCCTTGTTGAAGCTGCTACCTTCGATGTATTCGGAGATGAATAAATCCTCAGCCCCGCTGCTGCCACAATCAGCCGTGTGGCTGCCAAGGCCAGTGAAGGTGTTCTGAGGCAACACAACCCATTCGGCTGAGGCATCAAAGGCATCATCGGGGTTGGTGTCGCCGGCACAGACAGATTCCAGCCGTTGCAGCGTATCATCCTGACCGCCACCAGCCCATTGGCTGCCGGGGTCAAAGCCAACCTGGCCGAAAGCGTCGACAACGGCGCCATCTTTACGCAAAACAACGGCGTCGTCGCCGTTGAAATTGATCACGCTGCTATTTGTCACATCAGCTTCCGCCAGGATTGCGGGGTCTGCACTGGCATGGGCCAGCACGTAGACATCACCATCGGCGATCGTGCCGGTCAGGGCCATGCTGGCGGTTGGTGAAGCCGCCCCATTGCTGTACAGCTCCAGGGTGTAGTTGCCGGCCGCCAGGTCAACAGCACTCCCCGTGCCGTTGTAAATCTCAATTGCCTTGTTGAAACTGCTACCTTCGATATATTCCGAAATGAATAGATCAGAGGTTGCCGCTTTAGCATCGCTGCCAAGCCCCCAGGAGGCCGTAAGCAGCAATGCCAACAGGGCAAGATAAATCAATTTTCGATGACTTCTCATCATTCCTCCGTTTTAGATTTTAGGAAACGTCGAGTCTGTGAACACGGAATTTCAGTACAAGTGGTGAGAGTGTTAGCTCCTCCTGCAGTGACTTGAGTTGATACTTTGCTGGAGCAAAAAACATTTGCACAGTATGATTTTGCAACTGAACACTTACATTGTATCTTGCTTTGGGGAGCCTGACTGTTCAGAAAAGTACTATAACCTCAGCCTATTGAGCGTCACTCTACCCGTAGACGCCCCCTGCCGAATGAGATAATTGTGGCTCTATTCAGGTGGTCGGAAATCGCCGGCGCGCCAGTAGCCCATCAGCACGCCCTCGCTTTCGTCATTTTGGGGCGAGTTCTTCTCAGCCTGGGCAGTCGGGGTGGCTACCCGGTTTTTGCGGCGGCGTAGCCAGGTGAAGAGATTATCTTTGAGCTGACCGCGGATCACGGCGTAGTCGGGATGGCGGCCCAGGTCGACGAGTTCATGCGCATCTTGTTCCAGATCAAAAAGCTGGCAGCCAAAACCCTCCCAAAGGAGGTATTTCCAACGTTCGGTGCGCAACATGTAGCCCCTGGATTCAGCCGCCGTAAGGCCAAGGTCCTGACGCGGCGAACGGCCGCTGAAATCAATCTCACTGACGGCGCTGGTCCGCCAACCGTCAGGAAATTCGCCATGCAACCAGCCGCGCAGTGAGGCGCCTTCGAGAATATGGCTGTGTTCTTCTGCCTGGCCGCCGGCAAGTTCGACAAAAGTCGGTACCAGGTCAATCATCTCAACCAGGGCGTCTACGGATTTTCCCCGGGTATCGTCGGCCGCCGGTGAAGGATCGTAAATCAGCAGCGGCACTTTGGCCGCTTCGTCGTGGAAGTTATCTTTTTCACCCAGCCAATGGTCGCCCAGATAATCGCCGTGATCGCTGCAGAAGACGATGAAGGTGTTGGCCATCCGGCCGGTTCCCTCCAGATAATCCAGCAACACGCCAATCTGATCATCAAGCTGCTTCACCAGCCCCATATAAACCGGTACAACCATCTCCCGCACTTCATCCTCAGAGAACGAACGGCTCACCAACTGGTCCGCAAAAGCCCGGTAAACCGGATGGGGATCAGCCAGCTCCTCAGGCACAGCGTTGCGGGGCAGCATATCGGCCGGACCGTACATGTTGTGATAGGGCGCCGGCGCGATGTAGGGCCAGTGGGGTTTAATGTAGCTGAGATGGATACACCAGGGTTCGTCGCCCATGGCTTCTATGCAGTCGATGGCCCGCCGGGTCATGTAGGGCGTCTCGGTATGTTCCTCGGCAATATTGGCCGGCCGCGGCGCGTTTTCGTAAAACCAACCACTGGCAAAATTACCCTCATCATCCAGCACGCCGTTGGCGTTGCGGTCCCAGGGGTTGTGGGCATCGTAGCCCAGCTCGCGCAGGTAATGATCGTATTGTGAGGGGCCACGCGCCGCTAGAATCTCGTCGGAGCGGATGCCATTATCACGGTCAAACGGTTCGAAGCCACCCTGGGCCAGCAGCTGGCCGGTTGGGGAGTTGAGGTCAATGCCCAACCGTTCCATGCCGGCCCGATCCGGCCGGAAATGGCTCTTACCCACCAACATAGTCCGGTAGCCCAGCGGCCGCAGATAATCACCCAGCATCTTGTTGCCAATCGGCACCGGGTCACTGTTCCAGTAAACGCCGCAGGAGGACATGTACCGGCCGGAATAGATCGAGGCCCGCGACGGCCCGCACAGCGGCGCCTGGCAATAAACCCGGTCAAAGCGGACCCCTTGCCGGGCAATGCGGTCGATATTGGGTGTTTCCAGGTGGGGATGGCCGTAGCAGGAAAGGTAATCCCAGCGCAGCTGATCCGCCATAATGAAGAGAATGTTGGGGCGTGGCGTCATAGATCTGGACTTTTTCGGTTGCAGCGTGGCTTCATTGATTCGATGTTTTTCAGGCAGCGGCAAAATGGTTGGTCAGCCGGCCGACGCCATCGACTTCAACAGTGAACTCATCCCCATCCTTGAGCCAGACTGGCGGCTTGCGGGCAAAGCCAACCCCTTCCGGCGTCCCGGTCAGGATCACATCCCCCGGCAGCAGGGTGACAACCTGGGAAACATAATGAATGGTGAAGGCCACTGAGAAAAGCATCATATTGGTGTTGCTTTCCTGCATCAGCTCACCATTGAGGAAACCGCGAATGCCCAATGCCTGCACATCCGGCACCTCATCGCGCGTGACCAGGGCCGGCCCCAGCGGGCCAAAGCCGTCGATCATTTTGCCGATGGTAAACTGGGAGGTGCGCCGCTGCCAGGCCCGGTCGGTGACGTCGTTGGCTACCGTGTAACCGGCAACATATTCGAGCGCGTCAGCCTCCGAAACATTGCGGCAGCTTTTGCCAATGATGACTGCCAGCTCGGCTTCAAAGTCAACGTTATGGCAGACTTCTGGGATGAGGATAGTCTGCTGATGGCCGCTGAGCGAGGTCATCGTTTTGTGGAAGAACATCGGGTAGTCTGGCGGGGCGGAACCGCCTTCGGCGGCGTGGGCAGCGTAGTTGCGGCCCAGAGCCAGGATCTTGCTGGGCCGGGTGACCGGTGGGAGGTAAGTGATTTCGTTTTCCGGCACCGTGACCATGCCATTAACCTGGGAGAAATCCAGACTGGTAGCCGCCAGGGCCATGCCGGCATCGCCCATGTTGAGCAGGCTTTCCATGGTGAGCAGGGCGGCGGCAGTGTCGCCCATGCGGGCCCGGTGAATCCGGTTCAGGTCGTGCAACTGGCCATCGACCAGGATGCCGACGGTAGCGGTGTTGTGATGAAGGTAGCTGACGAGTTTCATAAACGGCATTACTCCTTGGACCGGCCGGTATTTTCTCAGGATTTGTATGGCGCCACACGCCATCCAGACAGATCATAATCATCCAGGCATTGGTTGACCAGCCCTTTGTAGCGATCCATGTCACCCCGCCCTTCAGCCCAGCGCAAGGCATCCAGGCGTTGCTGGTCCTGGTTCCCGGCGTAATTGCGCTCATACAGCGCATGGCGCCCGGCAAATTCAGAATAGAGGGCATCCCAGATCAGTTTGAACAGTTTGATGCGATCAGGCGCGGCCAAACCGGTGCCCCGATAATATTGGGCCACAAGTGGGGCCAGCTCCGGCTGCTGCAAATCCCGAAATGATGAGACAGTATATATTGGTCCGCCAGCGAGCGTCGTCTCAAAAATCTCGCGGACGCGCTGCCAGAGATTGGTGGCGAATATCCGGGTAGCCGCCGCTGTCTGCAGGCGCGGGATGGCCGTGCCGCCAACGCCTTCTTCGGGATCCAGGGCCATCGCTGTGGTCAGCGCCCAGAGCTGTTCACGCAGCCCCACCATCTCACCGACCGCCGCCTGGACACCACGAAAATCCGCCGTGCCGGCACTCTCAGCCCCCATCGCCAACAGACCAATGCAAAATTCCAGCTTGATGGAGAGCCGCACCGCCGACTGCAGGTTAAAGCGATTGAAGAAGCCTGACGCCGCGTAGAACTGTTTCGCTTTTTCGACGTCCCGGTAGACCAGTACATTTTCCCAGGGGACAAAGCAGTTGTCGAAGACCATCACCGCGTCATTTTCGTCGTAACGGCTACTTAGCGGCGCATCAAAGGGGCTGGTCGCTTTGTGTTCATACGATGGCCGGCTAATCAGCTTGAGGCCGGGCGCGTTGGTATCAACCAAAAAGACCAGCGCCATGTCCTCGTCCCGCCCTACCTGCATCCGCGCTGCGGTACCGCTGTTCATGGCCACGAAGGTGGCGTGGGTCAGCGCCGAACCAGTGGCCACCATCTTGGCGCCGCTGACATAGATTCCCTTGTCATCGTCCCGGTCCAGCGAAAGATAAACATCACGAACATTGATGCGCGGCTGATTGCGGTCGACCGGCGGATCAATCAGGACATGGTTAAGAAACAGACATTTGGCGGCGTATTTTTTGTACCAGGCCAGGGCGTTGGCGCCGTAGGGATCGTAGGTGTGGTGTCCTTCGGCCAGCTGAGCCATAAAGGCGGCTTTATAATCCATCGTCCGGCCCAGCCAACCGTAATTCATCCGCTGCCAGATGGCGATGGCGTCGCGCGCCGCCAGGAGTTCTGCCGCCGAATAGCTGGGGGCGAAAAACTTGTGCGTGCGGATGCCAAAGCGGTCAACCAGGGTGAGGGCGTCACGGGTTTCCGGCCGGTGCAGCGCATCATACATCGCCGCAATTGAGCGGGCCGCGTTACGGTAGGCCGGATGCTCGGTCACTTTGGCGATGCGTTCGCCGTCATACCAGACCTCCCGGCCATCGTCCAATGAATCCAGGAACGCCTGACCATCCAGCATCTCATCCACAACAGGTTCAGGTGACGGTGCCGCACTGTGCATAGTTCTCCTCAGGCTCAACTTTGTGGTGTTAGCCCCATAACTATAGCCAATCGGCCGCCAAACGCCGACCACTGCGTAGAAACACCTAGCCTGATTTGCCTACAGTCAACGGCAATAACGGTCTGTTAAGATGTCAGATGGCAACATTGGTGCGTTGGTTGCAGCACGCCGGTTGGGGAAAACGATGATTCAACTCCTGATACGCCTCTCCGCGAAAATGACAATGTGGCAGATGATCGGCCTGAGCGTCCTTGCCTCGGATGCAATCTCGCTCGTGTTGGCCGTCCTGGTCAGTCTCCTGGTCGAAGGAGATGTGGAAAGCTCTTACATCTCGACCAGCGTCTTCATCTCCACGGCAGTCTCAGCCATCGTCACATTTGGTATTACCAGAATATTGGCTCAGTTGCGTGAGCTGCATCAGGAACTGCATCTGGCAAGGCAGAGCGCCGAAAAGGCCAACCAGGCCAAGAGCGAGTTTCTGGCCAACATGAGCCACGAAATCCGGACGCCACTCAACGGCATCGTCGGCATGACCAGCCTGTTGCAGGACACCGCGCTGACGCCCGATCAAAACGGCTTCGTCGATGTCATCCGGGCGAGCAGCAATACGTTGCTCGAGATCATCAACGATATTCTGGATTTTTCCAAGATTGAGGCTGGCAAGTTGCAGCTAGAGGCGATCCCGTTTTCGCCGGCGGACGCAGTCAGCGCCGTGGCCGATCTAATGGGGCCGCTTGCCCACCAAAAAGAACTGGAGCTGATGGTCGACATCGATCCGGCCCTGCCATCTGAGATTATTGGCGATCCAACCCGGCTGCGTCAGATCTTGCTGAATCTGTTAAGTAACGCTATCAAGTTTACCGAGACCGGGTATGTCCTTGTAACGGTGAAACCGGCCGGTCAAATCCACACCAGCGCTGGCCCGCATGAGAAAATCAGCATCAGCGTAAAAGATAGCGGCATTGGCATTTCCCCGGACCAGGTTGAGACTCTCTTTAGCTCATTTCAACAGGCAGACAGTTCCACAACGCGTCGCTTTGGCGGCACCGGCCTGGGCCTGGCGATCAGTAAGAAGCTGTGCGAGCTGATGGGCGGCGCCATCTGGGTGAAAAGCCAATACCAGGTCGGGTCCACTTTCAGCTTTTTCATCCTGGCTCCAACCGGCAGTAACCATGAGACACAGCTTCCCTATTGGTCTGGTCAGCCGCCCCAAATCCTGGTCGCAGCCGAAGCTGATCATTTACGCGACTTTCTCACCCGGATCCTGACCCGCAGCGGGGCCCAGGTGAGCTGCGCCACCAGCCAAGACGAACTGCTTGTTGCTTTGCGGCGCAGCGCTTTTGCGCCCGATATCATCATGACCACCTTCAATCCGGCTGGGGCCTGGGCTGAGTGGTCCGCAGCCATGTCCCAGCAGCCAAAACAACCCGCCATTTTCTGCCTGGGCAAGGCTGCCAACGAGGGCGGCCCCGGCGAGCAGATGAAGCAGATTCGTTGGACCAGCCCATTGAATTCCGCCTCATTGGGCCACGCCTTGCGACAGACCCTTGCGTCAGAGCCATCTACTGCGACCACATCAACATCACAGCCAGAAAATAAGCCGGCCACAACCGCTCCCCTGCGCATTCTCGTCGTCGAAGACAACCTGGTCAATCAAAAAGTGATGACGCGCATGCTGCATCGTCTTGGCCAGCAGCCCGATCTGGCCAGCAACGGTCTGGAAGCGGTCAACGCCGCCCAGCAGACGGCCTACGACCTGATATTTATGGACGTCCAGATGCCGGAACTGAACGGACTGGATGCCACCCGGGCCATACGGCGCAGCACCGTTACTGAGACACGGCCCTATATTTATGCCCTGACTGCCAACGCCATCCAGGGTGACCGGGAGCGCTGCCTGGCCGCCGGTATGGATGATTATCTGGCCAAGCCCGTCAAACTGGAAGACATTCGGGCAGCCCTACACGTCTTGCAACCGCAGCTACCTGTCTGAGGG
This sequence comes from Ardenticatenales bacterium, assembly GCA_020634575.1. The sequence goes on from JACKBM010000029.1 coordinate 16,034, forward strand.
GTTGGTCAACCCGACGGGTTAGCGGACCCCTCATCGCCGTTCGGCCGCCAACGCCGTAAAATAGGCGGATGAAATCCCAATCCCTGGACCTCAGCCGCGGCTTCCTACCGCCCATCGACCCGCTCTGGCAACTGCCGGAGCCATTTGCCGCCTGGGAAGAGGCCGGCAACCTCCTGTCCAAACTGGTGCTGACGCCCCGCCTCCGGCCGGTTGTCGACGCCTTACCCCCCTTTCCCGCCGACCAGCTCCAGGATGAACGGGAACTGGAACGGGCCATGACGCTGCTGAGCTACCTGGCCAACCTCTATCTCTGGGCGCCCGATCAGCCGGTTGTCAACGCCCTGCCCCGCGAGCTGGCCCGCGGCTGGTATGACGTCAGCCAGCGGCTGGATCGGCCGCCCGCCCTGACCTACGCCTCCCAATCGCTCTACAACTGGCGCCGCCTGGACCCGGAAGGCCCGGTAGCTGTCGACAATATCATCATGAAGCAGACCTTTGTGGGCAGCATGGATGAGGTCTGGTTTGTCACCCTGCACATCAACATTGAGGCAGCGGCGGCGCCTGCTCTGCAACTGCTCTGGCCAACCCTGGCAGCCGTGGCTGACCACGATGATGAGCAGATCATCGCCAACCTGGCGGTGATAGCCGGGGCACTGAACCAGATGCAGACACTGCTGGAGCGGATGCCGGAGCGCTGCGAGCCATTCATCTACTATCATCGGGTACGGCCATTTATGTTTGGCTGGCGGGATAATCCGTTGTTGCCGGACGGATTGATTTACAGCGGGGTTGAGGCGTGGGGGGACCGGCCGGTCCAGTTCCGCGGCGAGACCGGCGCCCAGAGCTCCATCGTCCCTGCCCTGGACGCTTTCCTGGGCATCAGCCATGAGTTCGACGAAATGCGGGCCTACCTGCTGGAAATGCGCGATTACATGCCGGCGCCCCACCGCCAGCTTATTCTGGATCTGGAGTCAGCCAGTACTCTCCGCGCCTACGTCAGTGATCGCCACAACTCGTTACTACGCGAAGCCTACAACGGGACGATTCAGGCTCTGGGGGCTTTTCGCCGGCTGCATATTGAGTTCGCCGCCCGCTACATCATCGCCCCGGCCAAAGGCGCCGCCGCCGGCGAGGTCGGTACCGGCGGCACCCCCTTCACCGTCTACCTCAAAAAGCACATCCGCGAAACGGAGCGGCACCTGCTATAGGAATCGGCCGCGAATGACGCGAATTTTCGCGAAAACCATTAGCGAGAATTCGCGCCATTCGCGGCTTTTTTCTCTTTACCCGCAGATGTGATAAGGGACAAGGTGGGGCACAAGCTTATCTGGGTAGCCCGCCGCGTCGTAGCCGATCAGGGTGCCGGCGATGTAGGGGACGCTGAAGGGCCAGGGCGAAACAATCACCCGGCCATCGCCGGTCACTTCCAGGGTCACCTCAAGCGTCTCGTCACGACCAACCCGGCTGCCGACCGCGTAAGTGCGCTGGCGGGGCTCCTCGAAGCAGAAGAAAAAGGAGATGTTGTCGCAAAGACGGGTTATTTGATCAGCCCAGGCAAAATCGGCCCGGCTAAATCCGGTCGCGGGCAGCAGCGCCACAATTTCCGCCTCGAGTTGGGCCATCAACGCCTGGCGCTCCTCGCTGGGATTGATGGATAGAAGCCGCTGTAAATGCAGTTTGATGATGATGTCCGTGACGGGGTCGCCCCACTCAGCGGCCATGCCCTCTTTGGTGATGGCGAGCCAGTCCGCTTCCGGGGCGCCGATGATGGCCAGGGTATCCAGCTCAGGATAGTGCCAGTCATGAAAAGCGACGCCGCGCCGGAATGGTTCCCAGGGGAGAACCGGCCGGTCAAATTGGCTGTTGCCCCAGAACAGCGCCAACTGCGCGACCAGGCGCAGATGCTCCCGCTGTGAAATAATTAACTCCCTTTTTCGTGATGGAAACATATCATTTACTCCAGATTGAACCCTATGAAAAATACCCTAACTCCCGGCCGGCGCCAAAAGCTCTGGCTCCTTATCCCGCTGTTGGCCACCTTGCTCGCCTGTGCCCTCTCGGCCCCGGCTGACGATGGCAGTACGCCCACCGCGCCGGCAGCGCTGCCCAGCCTGGCGGCAACTACCCCCGCCGAACCGACCGAGCCGCCGCCGACGGCAACCGTCAGCCCAACCGCGACCAGCCTGCCCGTCACGGCCACAGCGCCGCCAACCGAAACCCCGTTGACCAGCACCTATGACAAGTTCTCCCTCTGGGTGGATGGGCCCCATCTGCGTGGCGCCAACATTTATCAGCGGCGGGTTTATCCGGAGCTGGACGGCGACTCATTTGGCCCCGGCCCCGTCGGCCCACCCTTTACCGAGACCGATTTCACCACCCTGGCCAGCCTGGGTGCCAATGTTGTCCATATCTCCCATCCCGGCCTCTTTAGCGAAAATGCGCCCTACGAGCTGGATGAGGCCATGCAGGCCAATCTCGACCAGCTTCTCGACTGGATCTACGCCGCTGATATGTTCGCCGTCATCGGCTTCCGCACCGGCCCGGGCCGCAGCGAATTTACCTTTTTCCATGGCGAAGAAGGCAGCTGGTTTGACGAGAGCTACTTCAATGAACAGGTCTGGGTCGATGCCGATGCCCAGGCAGCCTGGGCTGAGATGTGGCGTCACACAGCGGCGCGTTATGCCGGCCACCCCGCCGTCGTCGGCTATGAGCTGATGATCGAGCCGAACAGCCATGCGGTCTGGCTGGATGAGTGGGACCCGGAACGCTTTTATGCCGACCATAGCGGATCACTATACGATTGGAATCCACTGGCGGCCCAGATCAGCACGGCGGTCCGTGAAGTAGACGTCGAAACGCCAATTCTGATCGGCGGAATGGCCTACAGCAGTGCCGCCTGGCTGCCGTACCTGGAACCCACGGGTGATCCGCGCACGGTCTACGTCGTGCACCAATACGCGCCGTTTGCCTATACCCATCAGGAGCCGGGTAGCACGGCCTTCACCTTCCCCGGCCAGGTGGACGAGAACGGCGACGGCCAGCCCGAGCCATTTGATATCTCCTGGCTGCTGGCGCTGTTTGATCAGATCAATTTGTTCCGCATTCGCACCGGCGCACCGGTAGCCGTCAGCGAATATGGGATCGTGCGCTGGGCGGCGGATGGCCCCGCTTTCCTGGTCCAACAGCAAAACCTGATGGAGCAGTATGGCCTCAACTACGCCATCTGGTCCTGGAGCTCCAGCTGGGGGTTAACGCAAGGGTACGATGGCTTCATCTACCGCTTTGGCCCTGACCCTGAGAATCACCAGGTTATGCCCGACAACGAGCTAACCGTCGCTTTGCGCGTGGTCTGGCTGCAAAACGAAAAGCGCCCCTCCACCATGGAATAGAGAGTCAGGTTGTCGGTTTCGCCAGCTGAAAGGCGTCAGCCACCACAGCCGCCGTGGCCGCAATGTTCAGATCTCCGGCCACCGGACGCACGGGAAAGCCACAATTTGCCGCTTCAGTGGCCAGCCAGCGGCCATAGGCCACGTCGCGGGCCATCCAGTTGGCAAACGCCTGCTCCGGTTCCCGGCACTGGTCCAGTATCCCCTGAACCCAGGGACGCTGAGCATACATCGTTTTCTGAAATGCTGGCGTTGGCACGAGATAGAACGTGTGCTTCGGTTCGATGGCCAGGCTCGCGAGCAGCGCCGGCAGCAGGCCGGCGCCCTCCACGAGCACCGGCCGGTCGCCCGCCAGCGCCCCCAAATCGGCCAAAAGCAGCGGAAACTCCTCGCGATAAATGGCGATGACACGCGCCACCAGCTCCGGCACCGGCCGGAGCCAGATCTCGTCCCAACTCATTTGCCCCAACTGATGGAGGGTGGGTTGACCGGCCGGTGTGGCCGCCGCCTGGTGAGCCGGAAAATGGTCATCACAGGCGTACAACGCCAGTCCATACTGCTCAGCCAGTAACGCCGCGACCGAGCTTTTGCCGGAGCAAGGCGAGCCACCAAGCCAATAAATTCGTTCCGTGTAAACTGCTTGCGACCGACCCATCTGCTTCTCCAGCACGCATTGGCGTACGCCTGAAATACGGTTATGCTATGCGCACCATCAGTTTCCAGCTGCGGCAAGCTGTGACGCGTTCAGCCAGGCCGCCCATTGTAAACCGTGCCAACCCACCACCCCAAACCCGAAGGAGGGAAAATGCCACGCAAGATCGTTGTAGGGACGCTGTTTGTTCTGCTTTTGGCCGCGCTTGCCTGCGGCCAGGCGCCACCCCCAATCGTTGTCACCCAGGTCGTGCTCAATGTTGTTACCGCTGAAGTCACCCGGCAGATTACTGAACATATCACCGCCGAGCCTGTTGTCGTGACGCGAGAACTGCAAATCACTCGTCTTGTTGAGATAACCGCAACGCCTTCGAACACACCGCCGCCTACGCCCACTTTCCCGCCGCTCACAGACTTCCTGTACCATACCTTTGATACGCCGGCCGAATGGGTGTTGCCAGACAGTTCACCCACCAAAGTTGAAGACGGTGTCTTCAAGATGAGCCTGGGCCAGGCGGATGATGTGTACTGGACCTGGGCGGAGGGCGAGTACAGCGCCGGCTTTTACAGCCTCAGCGTCACCCAACTTAGCGGTGATACCGACGTCGCCTACGGGCTGGCATTTGGCGTGAACGAACGGGGTGATGAAATGTATCTATTCCTGCTGCACGCCAACGGCTACTATGCCATCGCCCATTGCCGGCGCAATTGCCAGACCTGGCGGTTTCTGAACGAAACAGGCGACTGGACAGCCCATCCTGACATCGAGCCCGGCCTGGACATCACACATAACCTGAGGATTGAAATGGAGGAAGACGGGCTCACCAGTTTTTATTATGGCGAAACGCAATTGGAATCGCTTGATCTACAGTCGTTCACGCCGGGCGGTGCCGGCATGTACATCCAGACATTTTCAGGTGAACAGGCGACCGTTGCCTATGATAATCTCTTTTACGCCCCGTCGCGCGAATAGGCGGAAAGCGGGATGTGACGGATAATCGGCCTGGTTAGCCAGCCGGCTGGCCCAGGAGCATCATGAAACCGATTTCCCGCCGCGTCCAACCGATCGACAGCGCCAACGCCTTTCAAATCTGGCATCAGGCTCTGGAGCTGGAAAAACAGGGGGTCGAAATGATCCACCTGATTCTCGGCGAGCCCGATTTTTCCACGCCAGATCATATCGTCACTGCCGCCACCGCTGCGCTCTGGGCCGGCCGAACCAAATATGGCAGCGTAATCGGTTCGCATTCTTTCCAGCAGGCAGCGGCTGCTTACTTTACGCGGACCCGCGGCATCAACGCACGCGCGGAGCAGATCTTTCCTGCTCCCGGCGTCAAAGCGCTACTCTTTTTCAGCATGCTCGCGCTCATTGATGAAGGGGATGAGCTGCTGTTGCCTGATTTGAGTTACCCGGCTTACCGGGAAATCCTGAGCATCGCCGGGGGCCGCGAAGTTGAGTACCGGCTGGATCCGGCGCGCGGCTTCCAGCCAGATATTGCCTCCATTCGCGCCGCCATCTCGCCGCACACCAAGGCGATCATTCTCAATAGTCCCAATAACCCGACTGGCAGCATCATTGATGAAGCCACTACGGCCGCGCTGGCCGAACTGGTGCTGGCCAATGATCTTTGGGTCATTCTGGATGAGATCTACTATCAGTTCAGCTTTGACAGCCAACGGCCGCCGTCGCTGTTCAGCTATCCCGGCCTGATGGAACGGACAATCCTGATGGATGGCCTGTCCAAGCCGTATGCCATGACCGGCTGGCGGGTGGGTTTCGCCCATTTTCCGGCCGGTCTTGTCGACAGCATCAAGCGGCTGCTGATCAGCGGCTTCTCCTGCTTACCGCCATTCATCGTCGATGCCGCCACTGAGGCGCTGACCGGCCCACAGGACAGTGTGGCCGAACTAACCGCCACCTACCAGGCCCGGCGCGATCTGATGCTGCCCTTGCTCGAGAGGATTGATGGGCTGCGGCCGCTGCGACCGGCCGGAGCCTTCTACATCTGGGTGGACATGCAGGCACTGCCTGCGCCGGGCCAATTTGTAGAACAGCTGCTGCACCAGGGGGTGGCGGTGATGCCGGGCAGCTCATTTGGACCAGCCGGCGACGATTACTTTCGCATCGCCCTTACCCAGCCCGCCCCGCTGCTACAGGCAGCCGCCGCGCGCATCGAACGCGCCGTAGCCGCCCAGTATCGCTCAGCGTAAAGGTGTCGTGAATTATTCCGGCAAGGCGATTTCGTAAGGAGTTGTTTAAGGATACCGCCATAGTGTAAGCTAAGGTAACGTGGAGGCAGCCGATTTGGCGTCTCCCAGTAACGGATTCAACGTATTGGCACGTTTGACCAGGCCGCATAAGCTGCCCAGGTGCGCTTTTGCAGTTGTATGGGTAAACGTCCTGTGGAAAGGACATGTCAGAGGATAAGGGGCAACAGGAGCTGGTACAACAGCTACTGCGCGAAGGTATCGCCGCCACCAGGCAAGGCGATCTGGCCGGCGCGCGTCAGGCTTTCACCCAGGTCACCCACACCGATCCCCAACACGAATACGGCTGGCTCTGGCGCTCCCTGGTTGAGGAAAGCACCGCGGCGGCTATTGAATGCCTGCAGCGGGTGCTGGCCATTAACCCGGCCAATGAGCGTGCACAAAAGGCGCTGGCTCATTTGCAGGCGGACCGGCCGGTTCCCCCAGCGCCACAACCCATTCCTGCGGAGCCCGCGCTCTCGCAGGCCATTACCCTGGATAGCGAAACCGAAAGCGCCACCGTCACCCACTTCAAAAAACGGATTCAGACGGGGCCGCTGACGCCGCCGGAATCCGTTAACCTGACTGAGCAGTGGCTGCCAACCAACTTCGCGCCAGAAAGTGACGCGGTCCACGCTGCCCCACCGCTGGTCAATGGCGCCAGTCCAGAGCCTGTAGCCCTCACCCATAACGACGATGTGGGGCACACAACCCCCTTGATCGCCCCGCCGCAGCGCCCCAGACAGCGCAACACCGTGATAGCCCCCTGCATCATGATCGTCGACGACAGCCAGACTGTCCGGCTTATGGTGCGGCGGACGCTGGAGCGACTGGGGTATCAGATTTTGGAGGCCCAGGATGGCTTTGAGGCTCTGGCCCATCTGGCCAACCGCAGGCCGGACCTCATCCTGCTTGATATCACCATGCCCAGAATGGATGGTTATAAGGTCTGCCGCCTGATCAAGGAAAATGAAAATACCCGCCACATACCAGTTGTTATGTTGTCAGGCAAAGACGGTTTCTTTGACAAAGTCAAAGGCAAACTGGCGGGTGCCGCCGATTACATTACCAAACCGTTTGAGCAAAGTGAGCTTTTTCTGGCTATTCAAAGCCATCTCGACATGGGCTGAAGCCAGCTTCAGCGATAACAGCCAACGCGTTTACGTGCTGATGTGATGGCTGAGGGGAAACGTAAAAAATGTTTGATCTCGCAACTGCCGATCACCACCGCTGCACTCAGCCAGACTGGACCGCAGCGCCACCTGTGAGAGGTCGGCATGGCTGGTAAGAAGAAGTCTCGGCGGCGTGCCGGTTCAGCGGCTGACCCGTTGGCCAATCTGGAGACCCTGGACATTTTCGACGAGACGCTGTTCTCAGAACCGTCTATCCCGACGCAGCCAGCCGCAGCCCCGCCAGAGCCTGCTGAACCTGAAAACAGTGACAAGACCCTGCCGGAGAACAGCCCGGCCCCGGTCGAGCCAGCCACCGAAGTTGAACCAGCGCCCAAACCATCCAAAACCCAGATGCTCAATGCCATGGGCATCGACTTTGACACCCTGGCCGACGAGACCGACCCGCCGCCGGCCGAACCCGTCGACGAAGCTGAACCAGAACCTGAGCCGGCGCCCAAACCATCCAAAACCCAGATGCTCAATGCCATGGGCATCGACTTTGACACCCTGGCCGATGAGACCGACCCGCCGCCGGCCGAACCCGTCGACGAAGCTGAACCAGAACCTGAGCCGGCGCCCAAACCATCCAAAACCCAGATGCTCAATGCCATGGGCATCGACTTTGACACCCTGGCCGACGAGACCGACCCGCCGCCGGCCGAACCCGTCGACGAAGCTGAACCAGAACCTGAGCCGGCGCCCAAACCATCCAAAACCCAGATGCTCAATGCCATGGGCATTGACTTCGACACCCTGGCCGACGAAACTGACGCGGCCCCGGCCGAACCAGTCGACGAAATTGCACCAGCGCCTGAGACGGCGCCCAAACCATCCAATACCCAGATACTCAATGCTATGGGCGTTGATCTGGATGCGCTGGCTGGTGAATCAGGGTTGGAGGAGCCGCTGACACCATTGGAAGTCAACGAATGGCTGGGCTTTGCCGATATCGATGACGACCTCGCCGCCGCCGACTGGATGAATCTGGCCGAGGATAACGAAGCCGGCGAGCCGGCACCAGGGGCAGAGGCATTTGACCGGCCGGATATCACCGCCGCGGAGGCCGAGTTTGCCAGTTCCCTCTGGGAAGAGATAGAGGAATCGCTCACACCGCTGTGGTTACCCCCTGACCATCCGGAAGTAACCGAGGCCGAGGCCCAGTTTGCTCAGTCACTCTGGGAAGAGATGGAAGAGCCGGCTGCCGAAGCGGCAGCCTTTGAATCATCCCCATGGGCTGAGGCCGAAGCGCTGCTACTGGAGCCGAGCAACACCGGCGATCTGGCCGTGCCGCCCAGTGACGAGCCGCTGCTGGCTTCACTGAAGCTGGACCTGGACGAACTTGTAGCAGAAACACTGGCCTTTGATACGGATGCGCCGCCGCCAACGCCTGAAGTAATGCCGCCGGCTACCCCGGCAAACGCGCCAGTGCCCCCCGCAATCCCAGCCGAAGCGGCGCCAACTCATCTGCGTTTCCAGCAGGAAGGGGTGCATTACGCCATCCCGTTGGGCCAGCTGATTGAGATCAGCCAGCCGCTGCCCATCACCTGGGTGCCCAACCTGCCGGCGTGGCTTCTGGGCATCTGCCAGCTGCGGGGCGATATTCATTCGGTGCTGGATTTGCAGCTTTTTGTCACCGGGCAGCATTTGCAGATCCGGCCGGATAGCCGTTTCCTTTTTGTGCGGGACGAGCGGGCTGAACTAACGACAGCTTTGATTGTCGACGCACCGCTGGAATTAACAACCCTACCAACCCGGCCAGCTAAATCAACTCAGCCAAAAGGACGACGCCAACCAGACCATATCGCCGGCTTCCTGGAGCAGGAGAATGAGCATATCATCCTGCTAAACCTGGATGCCTTGCTGGAAAAAACGGTCTGTCGCCAGAGTGAACCGTAGCCAACTATGTCCCAGACCCACGCCTCACCTGTTAAGCCGGCCCAGCGCCTCGCGGTCAGATTCAGTCTGACCATAGCGCTTTTCGCCGTCGCCTTGCTCTTACTGCTCGGCAGCGTGGCGCTGCTGATCCAGCGCCAGCAGCGTCATTACCGGGCGTTGGCGCTGGGGTTACAGACTGCTTTGCTCACCGAGCAACTGGGCCAGGCCGGTTTGCGCCAGGACGCCATACCCGACGAAATGGAAAACTGGTTGGCCGTGATCGGCGAGAATCTGGCCAGGCTAAGAGCCGGCGACCCCGAGGAAGATTTGCCCATCCCGCAGGCAACAACCGCCGCCGCGCTGGCAACTGCCCAGCAGGATCAGGCCCGAGCGGCCACAGCCATGACCGCCCTGCTTGCCGAGCCAGACAACGCGGTGGTCCGCAGCGAGTTTGTCAACAGCCTCGATGGGTTGGCCAACAGTCTGGCTGCGGTCACGCTGCAACAGCAGCGCGAACTGGACAGGGCCGCCGACCCTTTGCTAATTTCCCTCCCGCTGGGCCTGTTGCTGGCCCTGATCGGGCTGGTCATGCTTCTATTCCAGGGTCGGCGACTCTTCCGCCAGCAAGAGAGGCTGGCAGCGACCCTGAGACGGGCCACAGCAGGCGACTATGCCGCCCGTGCCGAGATTTTGCATCGGGACGAAACCGGCCGGATCGCCGGCCAGCTCAACACGCTGTTGGCACAGCTACAGCTGGCCCAGGTAGCGGACGAACAGCAAGAAATCTGGCAGGCGGCGCTCAACAACCTTCTGGCCGATATCGACCAGATGTCGACAGGCGACCTGAGCAAGGAAGCGGATGAAACCGTCGCCCTGACCGGCGCGGTCGCCGGGGCGGTGAATGGCCTTCTCGGCCAGTTCCGCAGCCTGATAGGGCATGTACAGACAGCCACAACCGCTATCCGCCTGGCAGCCAGCGACGCCCAAAGTGCGGCTGGCGAGCTGAGCAATACGCAAAGCAGCCAGGAACGCGAGCTGATGTACGTGCGGCGTGAGCTGGGCAGCCTCAAGTCTGTCCTGGAAAGTGCCGCCGCCCGCGCCGGTCAGGCCGACCAGCTCGGCGCCGATATCCGCTCACTAACCCAGCAGAACCGGGCGGCGATTGACGATACGGTGGCCCAGATGGAGCAGCTCCGCCGGCGGGTTCGCGCTGAAAGCTGGCAAAGCGATCAGCTGGCCGCCGCCGGCCTGGAAATGGGCCAGGTCGGTGAGTTAGCGAGCGATTTTGCCGAGCGGGCCAACATCCTCGCCCTCAACAGCTCCGTCCAGGCCGCCATGGCCGGCCCTGAGGGCAAGCGACTGGCGACATTTGCTCAGGAGCTGGAACAACTGGCGGGACAAGCAGCTGAGCTGGCACGTCAGGCAGTCGCCGCCGCGAGTAGCACCCAAGCCACAGCTGCGGAGGCGCGGACGGCGCTGACTACGGTCAGCGGCAACGCCGCCGCAGAACGCGACGCGGCTGGTCAGGCCCGGCAAGCCCTGACCAGCATCGGGGCCCTGGCCAATGAATTTGTCGATGTGGCCGAGAATCTACGGGCCGATCTGGAACAGCAGCTAGAGTTGGCTGGCAACCTGCTGGGCATTTGCGGCGAAATTGCTGAGCGCCTGCCGGCCGAAACGGCCGCGACCCAGGCTGCGGTCCAATCAATTAACCAGGCCGCCCTGCATGCTGAGGAAATGCGCGCCTCACTGGCCCAGTACAAATTACCGGCCGGTACCCGCAACGGGCGCCATAAGGTATAGTCCAGGTCACGATCATGGACATTGAGCTGTTAAGCGATTTTGAAGCGGAAATCCGCAACTATTTACCGCAGATTCGGCGAGGCATTGACACCTATTTTGCCGGGCAGCCAGCCTCGCCTGAATTTGATCAAGCCTTGCGGCTGGCCCACACCATCAAAGGCTCTGCGGCGATGATGGGGCTGGTGGGCCTGAGCCAGATGGCACGCCGCCTCCACGTCGCCCTGCAGGCGCTGCGGGTCCAGGGCCGGCCGGAACAGCTCATTTTCCAGAAGATCCTGCGCCAGCATCTCTCAATTTTGGAAACATATCTTGGCATCTTGATGGAAAAGGCCCGCCTGGGTGCATCCCTGGATACGATTGACGACCAGGCCTTTCTGGCCGAAATTGAGATGTTGTACCGGCCGGATGAAGAGCGCCTGAGTGACGCCGAGCAGCGTGCGCTGAAAGTGACCGGCAGCCTCGCCACAGGGCCGCTACCCGAACTCCTGGAACTTTTTCGCGATGAAGCGCGCGAACATTTGGGCAAAATTGGCCGCCAGATCCATCGCCTGGCCGATCAGCACCAACATGGCGTCGCCATCCGTGAGATCCAGCATAGCGTCCATACCTTAAAAGGGGGCTGCGGGGCGCTGGGGCTGCGCGGTATCACCCGGCTGACACACAGTATGGAGGATCTCTTCGACCAGATCAGTGACCGGGCCGAGCCAGTCAAACCTGGCACACGCGAGCTCCTGCAAGACACAGTCGACGTCCTCAATGTGCTCATTGATGGGGACCTGGATGGGCTGGATGATGACACCGCCCTGATGATGTGCAGCTCGCTCGTGGACCAATATGAGCAGTTGGTCGCCCTGAACACCAGCCGGCATACGGCCAGGCTGCCGGCAAAACGAGAGAGTGAAACTTTAGCGCCTATCGCCACGGACCAACTGCCCCTGCGCCCGCCGGTAGACAATGATGCCTACATTCCCACCTCGCTCAACCGGAAAATTCCGGCAGGAACCGCAGATGTCCCATCAACTGACGCCCTGGAAGCCGGCGAACCAGGTCTGACTGGTGAGGCTGGTCCCGCCGTGGCTCGTATTCCGGTTGAGGATCTGGACGCGCTGATCAAGCTGACCAATGAGTTGATGGTCAATGGCTCACGGTTGGGCGGACGGCTGGAGACGCTTTCGCGCCTCATCGATGAATTCCAGGCCAGCCTGGAACGTCTGAAACGCCAGGCACCCTTCCGCAGCTTGCCGGCAACAAAGCCCCTCGCGCCCACCGCGGCGGAAAATGAAACAGCGCCGGCGCCAACAGACCAGGGCAGCTCGGGCACCTTTAACTTCCAGGAAACGACGCGCGATCTCCAAACGATTAGCCACGAGTTGGGCACTTTGCTGCCACAACTTCAGGCCGCCCTCGGGCAGCAGGAGCGGACCACAGGCAATCTCCATGAGCGCCTCCTCAATATCAGACTGGTTCCCTTTGGCAGCCTCAAAAATCGCTTGCTCCGGGTGGTGCGTACCGCCAGCCGCAAACAGAACAAAATGGTGCAGTGCGAACTGGCGGGTGACGAGGTCATGCTGGATAAGACGATCCTGGACCAGCTGTTTGAGCCGCTGTTGCATTTATTGCGCAACGCGGTGGACCACGGCATCGAGACTGTCGCCGAGCGCGAGGCTGCCGGCAAGCCGGCCATCGCCCAGATCCAGATAACGGTGAAACAGGAAGGCAACCAGCTAATCATCACCATCGCTGACGACGGGCGCGGCATCGACACAGAGCTGGTCCGGCGGCGAGCTGTGCAGAAGGAATTCCATGCCGCAGCGGAGGCCGCAGCGCTGGGGGAACGAGAGCTCTACCGGCTACTATTCCAGCCTGGTTTTAGTACACGCGATCAGATTACGGAAATGTCTGGCCGGGGCATGGGGCTGGACATCGTGAAGGCCCATATTGATCGGCTGCAGGGGCATGTGCAGGTCAGTTCGGCGGTCGGCCGGGGTTCGCAATTCCTGATCCGAATTCCCCTGACCCTGGCGGTGAGCCAGGCCATGCTGGTCATGGTTGGCGAGGAGCGTTTTGCCATCCCCCTGGCGGATATCGTCCGGGTTGTGCCGCTGGAGCCAGGGCAATTGGGCCAAAACGGCCACCGCCGCGAAGCCGTGCAAATCGATGGCCACGATTATCCGTTGATCTACCTCGCGCAGGCCCTGCAGCTACCGCCTGCGGCGCGGCCGGCGCAGCCGCCAACTGCTGCTCTGCTCATTCGTGTCAACGGCGTTGATCATTTACTGGTGGTTGACCGGTTATTGCGCACCCAGGAAGTCGTGGTCAAATCTTTGGGCAACCATCTGCGGCGAGTGCGCGGCGTCCTGGGGGCCACCATGTTGGGTGAAGGTGAGCTGGTGCTCATCCTGAACAGTGCCGAACTGGTCTCCCCGAGTGAAGCGCAACCTTTTGTTGCGCCGGCCGCGCCGTTGGGCCTGGTTCGCCAGCAGTTGCAGGTGCTCATCGTGGATGATTCCGTAAGCGTGCGGCGCATGAATGAGCAGATGGCGCTCAACGCGGGCTGGGAACCGGTCATCGCTCGCCACGGGCAGGCAGCGCTCGAGCTGGTGGAAAGCGGCCAGTGCCAGCCCGATATTGCCTTGCTGGATATTGAGATGCCGCAGATGGATGGTTATGAGCTAACCCAGGCGCTGCGCAAACTACCTGCCTATGCGAAGCTGCCCATCGTTATCATCAGCGCCCGCTCCGGGCCGCAACACCGGGAACAGGCGCTGGCCAGTGGCGCCACTGCCTTTTTGCTGAAACCTTATCGCGAAGATGAATTGCGGACACTGGTCGAAGAGTTGATTAGCGTCCCCAAGATTGGCTCCTAGCCATCGCTGGATCAGGCGATAGCCTGAGTAACCTTATGAACAACCATGAAGGGATGATTGCCTGGCTTTTGCTGGCCGCTGGCAGCTTGTTGCTGTTACCGGCCGGTTTCCTCTGCCTTGAAGCCGGCCTCTCCGCCCGGCGGCAGGGACACCAGACCAGCTACAAATATCCCCTGGGCGTGGCTATCGCCCTGCTCAGCTTCTTGCTGCTGGGTTATGGCCTCATGAACGGGCGCAGCAACAGCGGCTGGTTCGGCAGCCCGGACCTGGCCAGCGCCTGGGGGGCAACAGATCTGAACGGGGCACTGCAGCGGCTATTCCAGGCACTCTATGCGGCCATCGCCCTGGCTGCGGCGTTGCTGGCGGCCCCGCGGCGCTTACGCCTGACTGCCTACCCCTGGCTGGCGCTGCTTTTGGGCGCCGTGGTGTTTCCCATCGTTAATCATTGGGTTTATCAACCGGCCGGTTGGCTCAATCGCCTTGGTTACATCGACACAGGCGGCAGCAGCAGCATTCAAGCCGTAGCCGGCTGGAGTGCGCTGGCGCTGGCGCTGCTGGCAGAGCGGCACAGCGGCCGGTCACGATCAACACCGCCCCGCTCCCTACCCTGGGCCGGCCTGGGCGTTTTTCTCATCTGGCTGGGTTGGCTGGGGCTGCATCTGAGTCGCTTCAGCGGAGCAACACCTGGAGCGGTGGCCATCATCCTGCCGACGCTCGCTAGTGGTGCCGCCGGCTTGCTGGTTGGGTTGCTCTTCAGCCGGCTGGTGCCGGGGCTGAATCAGATGGCAGCCGCAGCGCAGGGTAGCCTGGCCGGGCTCGTAGCGAGTAGTGCTGGCTTCATGCTGTATTCGGCCGGGGACATGATTCTGGTCGGCGCAATCGGAGCCCTGGTAGCCCTGTTACTGGCCCGCCTGCTTGCCTGGCGGCGCCTGACGGGGGCACGCGGCGCTTTGCCCGCGCTGTTGGGCGCCAGCGCCTGGGGTACGCTGGCTGTGGCCCTGCTGGCCGCCCCGGCAGCAACGGGCTGGCTTGTTCAGCTTGGGCTCCAGCTGCTGGGCTGGCTGGCTATTGCCTCTTTCACGCTGCTGGCGAGCTTGCTGGCTTTCCTGTTTTTGGAAGGGTTTTTGCCCCTTTTCCGAGCCAGCCCAAGCCCGTTAGCCGCGGCCCAACCTGCTCTGGCTGTGGCAACTGTGACAGCCCCGGTGGAAGCAAGCCCCGCGCCTGTGGCCGAACCCACCGTAGCGCCATCGAACCCACCCGCGCCAGACGTTACTGAGAGTCCGGCGCCGGCCATCGGCCGGCTCACCCTCTCCGCCGACATGCTCATCGTGCGGACCGCTGATGAGGCCACGCGGCGGATGTTTACCTATCCGGGCAATACCCTGGTGGGTGAAACGGCCAACTTCTTCTTGCGGGCGCATGAACAGGGGGATTCGCTGGCCCAGCTGGCGTTTGTCCTGGAGACTGCGGCACGCAATCGGCAAACCGTCCACATGATTGGCATTCGCAGCGACGGCCGCCGTTTTAATCTTTCCGTGACCGTCGCCGCCCTGGTTGAGGAACATAGCCCCATTTACCGGCTGACCCTCAAACCATCGCCATTAACCGTCCATGCTACGTACGCGCCCTGACCACCTCCAGGTCAATGGCGCGCAGTTTGCCATCTTCCATCCCGGCCGCGATCTGGAATTCCACAACCAGATTACGGTTGGGCAACGAATTGGTGTCGACCCAGGCGGGAAATTCGGAGCCATGGCAAAAGATGGTGTCGTACGGGGACATCGGGTCACGCGAGTCGGTGCGCCACAGTTCGCCATCTACTTTCTTCAGATAACGTAGCCAGCCAAAGCCCTTGAGACCATCATACGCATAGCAGATGCCCCGGACATACGAATCCATCTCACCCCAGCTTTTGCCATTGGCGCGTTCAACCGGCAGCAGATTAGGAATCAGATAACCGGATACAAATTGATCAGCTTCATTACGCAGGCTGCCAGCCACGTTATCAAAACCCAGGACCTCTACACGACAGCCTCGCGCCTGCAAAGCGTGGACGACGCGGACAAAATCGCCGTCACCGGTTGCCAGAATGACCCGGTCCAGACTTTCAGATTGGGTCAGGGCGTCGACTGCCAGGTCCAGGTCAACATTGGCCTTGCCATAGCGGGTCCCTGTTTCATCGCTGTACCATTTCACATCTTTGCGAATGACCTTGAAGCCGATGTCACGCAGGGCGTTGTGGAAACGGAACTGGCCATAGCGATATTCCTGATCGTTTTCGGCCCGTTCGGGATCGAAGCTTACATAGGCATTGAGGCGCATGGGTTCAGCGCCACCCCGACAGGCAAAGCGGCGCAAGACCTCAAAGCGCATGCCAAAACCACCGTTAGATACCAGATGTGTGACGTCAACAAAGACGCCTACCTTTGTGCTACTCATATGCTCTCTTTCTTTGTCAGTAATGTCAGTTTCAGTGAAGGCAGTAGACCTGGGCCAGCCGCGAACCCATCAGAGATGGGCCTGGACGAGGAGAAATCGCGGTGCCGGGGTTGTGGGCTACCGGCCGGTCCGGCCAGCAGCACCTCATGGCAAAATCGTACAGTAAGTTTAGGTCCTTTGCCGCAAGGCCTGCTTCGGGTGAGGTGAAGCAGGCTAGCAACGCCGCGGGAGAGCAGCGCCCCTGTGAAGGGTCCCAGTATTTTACACAGCGACTTCGCAGACCGCCAAAAGAGATTTCCAGACTGCCATTCCCAAATCTGAATCTACAGGTACAATCCACTGTTGCCCGGCTACCGGCTGGGGTTGAACCGGCCGGTCAGATGCGGACAACGTTCCGGGACCGGCCAGCAACCGCTATCCCCAACTTGTAGCAACCAGGTTAGCTAACATGCAACAATCTTCTGCGCGGGCCAATTCGCCCCTTCTAAACGCTCCCATTCCTGGCCTGATGCGTCAGATCGCCACGCCAGTCAGTATCGGCGCTTTTTTTAACACCATGTTCAACGTGGTGGACACAATCTACGGCGGCGCCATCTCTGATGAGGCGCTGGCCGCCCTGTCCCTTTCCTTTCCCATCTTCTTTATCATTTTCGCCCTGGGCATCGGCTTCTCGACTGGCAATACAGCCCTGATGGGCAATGCGCTGGGCCGGGGCGATGAAGAGACAGGCCAGCGCTACGCTATCCAGGGTTTGATTTTCGGCCTGATCATTTCGCTGATCACCACCGTGCTCATCCTGGCGGCGGCGCCGGCGCTGGTTGGCCTGCTGGGCGCCGAGGATCCAACCTACCAGGCCATGACGCTGGCCTACATCCGACCCATTTTCTATGGCGCCGTCTTTTTCATCACCGTCTCCATGCTCCAGGCGATTCTCAACACCCTGGGCCGCACCAAGCCGGGCCGCAACTTCCTCGTGGCCGGCTTTATCCTTAACCTGGCCCTGGATCCCTGGTTCATTTTTGGCGGCCTGGGGCTGCCGGCGATGGGGATCACCGGCATCGCCCTGGCGACGGTTCTGGTTCAGTTTCTCGGCTGTATTTATCTCGGCTATGAGGTGGCTCACACAGAACTGGTTACCTGGGAAAGCATACGCCGCTTCTGGAAACCGTCACCCAAATATCTGCTGAATATCGCCCGCCAGGGTTTCCCCAACACAGTTGATTCGATGGGGACCTCGCTGGGCTTTTTTGTCCTCACCTACTTTGTGGCCCGCTTTGGCCAACCCTCGGTGGCGGCCCTGGGGGCCGGCTCCCGCATTGAGCAGATTTTCTTGCTGCCGCTGCTGGGGCTCAATGTAGCTGTCCTGTCGCTGATTGCCCGCAACAATGGCGCCGGCCAGCTCGACCGTGTCCAGGAGACCTATCGGACAGCATTGCGCTACGGCAGCACCATCATGTTTGTCACCATGATTCTGGCCTGGTTACTGGCCTGGCCCCTCATTCGGCTGTTCACCGACGACCCTTACATCATCGCCACCGGCATCACCTATGTTCGTATCCGCACCCTGGGACTGATTCCCAACGCCCTCTTTTTTATGTCTGCCTCGGCGATGCGGGGCTTGCAGCGGCCGGTCCCGGCCTTGATCCTGAATTTGCTGCGCTTTGTTGTGCTGCCCTATCTCTTTATTGTGCTGTTTGTGGAGGTGCTGGACTACGGCCTGACGTCTATCTTTGTCTCGTCGACCACTGCCTTTGTCTTGACAGCGATAGCGGCCCTGCTGACGGCGCGGCGCATCCTGCCGAAGCCGGCCGCGGACGGTGAATTTTCGTCAGGCCCTGGCGAGGCAGTGTAGAATAAGCAGACTCGACTCTCTAGCAACGTGGAGCGCATTCCAAGGAGTTTCTTCTCATGGCGATTTCGTCCGACGATTTCAAGGATGTTTTGCGGCATTTTCCGGCCGGTGTCACCCTGGTCACCGTGAAGGCCGGCGGCGAGGTCTATGGCCTGACCGTCTCCGCCTTCGCCTCGGTCTCGCCGACCCCGCCGCTGATCATGGTCTGTATTGACCACCGCGGTTACAGCCATGAACTCCTGCAGAAAAGCGACGCCGTTTTTGCCGTGAATTTCCTCCATGAGGAGCAAATTGAGCTCTCCAATCGCTTTGCCTTCGTCAAAGATGACCGCTTTGCCGAAGGGAACTGGGCCACAGCCGCGACCGGCGCGCCGGTGCTGGCGGATGCGGTGGCCTGGCTGGACTGCACCGTTTATAGCCGGCATTCGGCCGGTACCCACACCATCTACATCGGCGAAGTCCAGGCCAGCCAGGTTGTAGCGCCGGATGGCAAACCGCTGATTTACTGGAATCGTGAGTATCGGCAGTTAGCAAATAGCTGACATCATCAGCTAAAACGCCGCCGCCATATGGTAATAGAGTTCATTCCACTTCAACTCTTTTTTGATTTCCCGCAGCGAAGAGTTTTCGTCAATAAGCAGATACTCAATGCCGGCGATATTGGCAAAATCCTCCATATGTTCGGCGGTTAAAGAGAGGCTGAAGCCTGTATGGTGGGCGCCACCAGCCAATATCCAGGCGGCGACCCCTTCTTGGAAATTCGGCTGCACGCGCCAAAGAGCGCGCGCCACTGGCAATTTCGGCAGGGGCGCCTCAGTCTCCACAACCTCGACTGTGTTGACAATGAGCCGGTAGCGCGTGCCAAGATCAATGACGGAGGCGTTGAGCGCCGGCCCGGTCTGTGAATCAAAAACGAGACGTACCGGATCTTCCTTGCCGCCGATGCCCAGCGGATGAATTTCCAACGAAGGCCTGGCAGCCGCAATCGACGGACAGATTTCCAACATATGCGCCCCCAGCACCTTGGCGCCATCCGGGCCAAAATGGTAGGTGTAATCCTCCATAAACGAGGTACCACCAGCCAGGCCTGCGCTCATCACTTTCATGGCCCTGAGCAGCGCCGCTGTTTTCCAATCTCCCTCAGCCCCAAAGCCATAACCATCCGCCATCAATCGCTGCGAAGCCACGCCCGGCAGCTGCTTGAGCCCATGCAGATCTTCAAAGGTATCTGTATAACCCTTGAAACCACCTTCTTCCAGAAACGCACGGATACCCAGCTCAATACGCGCCGCATCTCGGAGCGATTGGCGCCTTGCGCCATCTGCCTGCAACGCGGGAACGACGGTATAGCTTTCTTCGTAGACGGCGATCAGGTCAGAAACCGCTTTCTCGGTTACGGCGTTGACCCTGGCCACCAGGTCGCCGATGCCATAGCCATTTACCGAATAGCCAAACTGCATCTGGGCCGATACCTTATTACCTTCGGTTACCGCCACTTCACGCATGTTGTCGCCAAAACGAGCAAATTTCGCCCCTTGCGCATCGTGCCAGGCCGCAGCGGCCCGCATCCAGACGCCCAGGCGAGCCAACACCTCGTCATCCTGCCAGTGGCCGACGACGACTTTGCGCGCCGCCCGCAGCCGTGTGCCGATGTAGCCAAACTCGCGACCACCATGGGCTGTCTGATTCAGGTTCATGAAGTCCATGTCAATCGTGGACCAGGGGATCTCTGCATTAAATTGGGTATGCAATTGGACAAACGGCTTTTGTAAGGCCTGCAAGCCGGCGATCCACATTTTGGCCGGTGAAAAGGTATGCATCCAGCAGATAAGGCCAATGCAATTCGGGGCCGCGTTGGCAGCCTGACAGATGTTGTGGATCTCTTCTGGCGTGGTGACAATCGGTTTAAAAACTACCCTGACGGGTAATTGCGGCGCAGCAGCCAGCGCCTCGGCAATTGTTGACCCGTTGGCGGCGACCTGCGCCAGAGGTCCCGGTCCGTACAGATGTTGGCTACCAACAATAAACCAGGCTTCCAGCGGCCCAAAAATATCTGCTTTCATCTCTCTTCCTCCATTCACTGCCCGTACACATTCTGGTAACGGTCATACAATTTATCGATGTCACTTGACGCAATGGTGAGCGGTTCGCCCAGCAATAGGGACGCCCAGGCAATCGCCGCATTGTCTTCAGTCATGACGGCGGCCTTGACCGCTTTCTCGGCCGTCGCGCCAACGGCAAAGACGCCATGGCTCTGCAGCAGGCAGGCCGGGCTGCGGCTGCCCTGCAGCGCTTCCACCACCACCTGGCCGATCGCTTCGCCACCAATTAAGGCAAAACCACCACAGGGGATATCGCCGCCAAACTCATCGCCCATGGCTGTGGTAATGCAGGGGATCGGCCGGCCGTGGGTGGCGAAGGCAGTCGCGTAACGCGAATGTGTGTGGACGATGCCATTGACCTCTGGCATGTGGCGGTAGATGTAACAGTGAGACGCCGTGTCCGAAGACGCCTTGTATGCCCCTTCCACAACATTGCCCTCGAGATCCACCACCACCATGTTTGCCGGCGTCAGATCCGGGAACTTGATGCCGCTGGGCTTGATGACAACCAGGTTACGCTCCGGGTCACGCGCACTGATATTGCCGCTAGTCCAGGCAACCAGGTTGTTGCGCGGCAGCTCCATGTGCAAATCACAGACAATTTGGCGTAGTTCGTCAAGCATTTCTCTTGCCTCAATCAAATCGGGTTATTTAGCGCAGCGCCGCAACCGCCGCTCGTTCGATCGCCAGGCCCTCTTTGTAGCGCTCCATAAAGGCAGCAAAACCAGCCACATCAGCGGGATCAGGCGCTATCGTCCGGCTGTTGGCGCTGGCAAACACCTGGTTGTCCAGATAGGCCTCCAACGTCTCATCTGATCCTTTGTGCAGCATGAAAGCAGCCAGCAAAGCCATCCCCCAGGGGCCGCCTTCCCCGGCCGTTTCCATCACCGAAACGGGCACTTGCATTGCTGTGGCCATCATCTGCTGACCAACCCCTTCCGTCTTGAAAAAACCACCATGGCCGAGGAGCTGATCAAGCGCAACCTTCTCCTGTTCGAAAAGGATATCCATGCCGAGTTTCAGGGTGCCGAGGGCGGAAAAGAGGTGAACACGCATGAAGTTGGCCAGCGTGAAGCGGCTGCCCGGGGTACGGACAAATAAGGGCCGGCCTTCCTCAAAGTGGGTAATCGGTTCACCGGCAAAGTAGTTATACGCCAGCAGCCCACCACCATCACGGTCCCCCTTGAGGGCGATTTTGTACAGCATCTCATAAAGGCTACCTGGGCTGATGCCGACCCCCAGAACCTCAGTAAACTCCTGAAAGAGACCCACCCAGGCATCCAGGTCAGAGGTGCAGGTGTTGGTATGGACCATGGCCACCGGTTTGCCGGTCGGCGTGGTGACCATATCTATCTCCGGATGGAGTTTGGCCAGCGCCTTTTCCAGCACAATCATGGCAAAGACCGAGGTACCGGCGGAAACGTTGCCCGTGCGTTCGGCCACACTATTGGTTGCCACCATACCGGTGCCTGCATCCCCTTCCGGCGGGCAGAGCGGAATGCCGGCCTGGAGCTGACCGGCCGGATCAATCAACCGCGCACCCGCCGCTGTCAACGTCCCCGCTGCTTCCCCGGCAACCAGCACTGCCGGCAAGATCTCCTGTAACGTCCAGGCAATGCCCGCAGCTGCCAGCCGTTGATTAAACAGCGCCAGCCGCCGGGCATCATAATCATTTGTCTGGCTATCGATGGGAAACATGCCCGACGCCTCGCCGACACCCAACACCCGTTGACCGGTCAGCTGCCAATGCACGTAACCGGCCAGCGTGGTCAGGTAGGCGATATGCTGGACATGGGGTTCCTGGTTTAGGATCGCCTGGTAAAGGTGGGCGATACTCCAGCGATGCGGGATATTGAACTGGAACAGCTCCGTTAGCGCCTCAGTGGCCTGACCCGTATTGGTGTTGCGCCAGGTGCGAAAGGGGGCCAGCAATCTGCCCGCTTCGTCAAACGCCATGTAACCATGCATCATGCCGCTAAAACCGATGGCGCCCACCCGCTGCAGCGTAACCCCAAACTGGGCCAACAGATCATTGTTGAGCTCCCGATAGCTCGCCTGCAAACCAGCCCAGACATCGTCGACATGATAGGTCCAGGTATCATTCTCGAATCTGTTTTCCCAGGCAAAACTGCCTGAGGCGATAGGCGCATGATGCTGGTCGATCAGCACCGCCTTAATACGCGTTGAGCCAAACTCAATGCCTAGAATGGTTTGCCCGCCCATAATTTGCCTGACGATCGCTTCTTTTTTACTACTCATACCGTCTTGCCTCCACTCGCCTTCTTCTGGCTATACGCTGGCTCAGCGTACCCCAAACCGGTAAACGGTTGTCTGCGTGTATGTCTCGCCGGGCCGGAGGATGGTTGAAGGAAATGCCGGTTGGTTGGGCGAGTCGGGGAAATGCTGGGTCTCCAGACAGAACCCGGTGCGCGGCTGGATAAGCTGGCCCCCCTTGCCGGTCAAGGTGCCATCCAAAAAATTGCCTGTGTAAAACTGCACCCCAGGCTGAGTGGTGAGGGTCTCCAGAACACGTCCGGTCGCCGGCTCGTACACGGTAGCCGCTAAAGCCAACTGGCCATCCGGATTGTTTAGTACCCAGTTGTGGTCATAGCCACCGGCAAAGATTAGCTGCTCATCGGGCTGCTCAATTCTGGCCCCAATGGCGGTTGGCCGGGTGAAATCCATCGGGGTGCCGGCCACCGGCCGGAGCTCGCCGGTCGGAATGAGGGTCGCATCAACTGGCGTGAAATGGTTGGCATTAAGAACCACCTCATGGTTGAGGATATCGCCCGTCCCGGCCAGGTTGAAGTAAGCATGGTTGGTCAAATTGAGGACGGTATCTTGATCTGTGGTCGCTGTGTAATCTATCCGGAGGGCCTGATCGTTGTGCAGGCTGTACACCACCTGCACATCCAGGTTACCCGGATACCCTTCCTCACCAGCCGCACTCCGGTAAGCTAATTTCAGGCCGACGTCAGCGGCTTCCTCAACCGGCTGCGCCTGCCAGATCACCTTGTCAAACCCTCTGTTCCCCCCATGGAGAGCATTCGGGCCATTGTTCTGGGCCAGAATGTACTCGGTTCCATTGAGCATAAACCTGCCCTTGGCGATCCGGTTACCATAGCGGCCAATCAGCGCCCCCAGGAACGGGTGAGGCTGCAAGTAGCCGGCCAACGTGTCGAAGCCAAGCACAACGTCTGCGTAAACGCCACGCCGGTCCGGGGCCAGAATAGAGACGATGATGCCGCCGTAATTGGTCAGCTTGACCTCCAGGCCGTTGTCATTGCCCAGGGTGTAAAGATCAACTGGCGCGCCGTCTGGGGTATGTCCGAAAAGCTCATGTCTGATGAACATCTCTATCCTTTTTCCTCGATCTGCAGGGTCACGACTGATTTGGCTGGCATTTGGATGGTCAATTGGTCTGCTTCCATGGTAGCGCCGTTAAAAGTGGTGGGCCGCACCCGATCTGGCTCAGAGAACGTGTTGTGGGCGTCAAGGGCGGCGGCGGTTAAAACGCGACCCGTGACGGCTCCCCCAGCGAAACCACGTAATGTACAGGTTACGGTGTGGCTGGTGTGGGGATCGGCGTTGCTGAGCGAGAGGTGGATCCGGCCGGTGTTGTCCCGCGACGCGGTGGCACTGATAGCCGGCATGGCTGCCTCGCCATAGGCATAATCGTCGCTCTGTAAAGCCAGCGGTAGCCGGGTTGCATCCTGGTGGACCTTGTACATCTCAAAGACGTGGTAGGTCGGCGTCAACAATAGACGGTCACTGCCCTCTTCGGTGAGTATCAGCGCCTGCAAAACGTTGACTGTCTGGGCAATGTTGGCCATCTTTACCCGCTCACAATGGCGGTGAAAAATGTCAAAGTTGAGCGCGGCAACCAGAGCATCACGCAAGCTGTTTTGCTGGTAGAGAAAGCCCGGATTGGTGCCCGGCTCAACCGCGTACCAGGTTCCCCATTCGTCGACGATCAGCGCCACTTCTTTGGCCGGATCATAATGATCCATGATTGTGCTATGACGCTGAATCAACTCTTCCATGTAGAGCGTTTTCTGCAAAATGGTGAACCATTCATCTTCGGCAAAACCCGTCGCGGCATAGGTCTGGCCATCTTTTTCTGCCCGCGTGTAATAGTGCAGCGCCAACCCATTCATGGCAAACTTGCCATTCCGCCCGCGCGTCCGGGCCATCATGACATCGGTCCATTCATAATCGTCGCCAGAGGGGCCGCAGGCGATTTTGTATATCTCATTGCCACTATAGTTGCGCACATAGGTCTGGAAACGGCGATATTCATCAGCGTAATATTCGGCCCGCATATGGCCGCCGCAGCCCCAATTCTCGTTACCCACACCCCAATATTTGATACGCCACGGCTCGTCCTGGCCGTTTTGCCGCCGCAAATTGGCCATCGGGCTGATACCGCCAAAGGTAATATATTCAACCCATTGCTGCATCTCCTGAACCGTACCGCTGCCAACATTGCCGCAAACATAGGGTTCACACCCCAGTTGAGCACATAGTTCGAAGAATTCGTGCGTGCCGAAGGAGTTATCCTCAGTCACACCACCCCAATGGGTATTGATCATGGTCGGTCGTTCTTCTCTGGGGCCGATGCCGTCCAGCCAATGGTATTCGTCAGCAAAACAGCCGCCGGGCCAGCGCAGATTGGGGATATTGAGCTGGCGCAAGGCGTCGACAACATCTTTGCGCATGCCGTTTTTATGGGGCACTGAGGCTGACTCACCCGCGTAGATTCCCCCATAAATACAGCGACCCAGGTGCTCAGCAAAATGGCCATAAATATGACGGCTAATGATCTGGTCGCCAAGGTCGGCGTTGATGATTATTTGGTTCATAACATCTACTTCCTTTCAGAAAAGCGGCCCATCAGGCCGCCTGCAACAGAGTCACCATAGCGGCCAGGAGCGTTTGACCAAGCGCATCTACCGCCAGCGTGGCGTCATTGAGTTTGAACGTTGTGATCAGCAATTGGCCCTTGCCGTATGGCAATAGAGACAGCAGCGACACAGCTTTGTGCACCCAACCAACCGCCAGGCCGGCCCAGCTGTGACTGCGTAGCACCCACGACGGCAGGCCGGCGATAACGGCATCGGGCATGAGGGCTGTCCAGGCCATATCCAGCAGGGGCTCGCCAGGAATAGCCGCCAACGGCCCCTGCTTTTTGGCCCAGGCAAATGAGTTGGCCCAATCCCCTTGCCAGGCCGTGTTGGCCCGGGCCACGATCCGCCCTTGAGGGAGCGGTCTATTGAGCTCGTCCTGCTCGCCAACATCCGCCAGGAGAATAACGCGCCCGCCGCGCTGGATAAACGCTTCCAGCGCCTCTGTGTAGCGCCGGGCGATGACCACGCTGCCCTCGCCTGCTACCCCTGGCTGGCTGGCATGCCCCGCTGCCACTTGATAGCCCAGTTCGCGGCAAACGGAGGCCAATGCCGGGTCGTCCACGACAATCAGCGGCGTTGCGACAGCAGGCGGCGCCACACAAACAAGCTCGATATGGTTGGCCGCCAGTTCGTGGCCGTCTGCCGCCAGCCAGCGGGCGGTTACCGTGGTGATGCCAGGGGACTGAAGGGTGATGGCGATGGTCTGGCCGGGAGCGGTTAACCGGCCGGTTTCCCCGCCCGCTGCCCACACGATAAATCCCTCATCTTCCTCCCCGCACACACCCACAGCTCGCACAAGAAGCTCAATCACCTCGCCTGGACGACCGTTCCAGCGGGACGGGCGCAACAGCACAACCCGATCCTGGTTGACTTCCTTGAGGATTGGGTCCAGCGCATGTTTGGGCTGGCGCTGCATCGTCAGCATGCCGTTACATTCCCAATGCACGTCGGTGAACTCCGTCACCACATAGCCGCTAATCGCCTGCTGAAGTCGCATGGAGGTGATCTCATAATGGAGGCTACGGGCCATCTGCCGCTGCGAGTGCAGGGCAAACTCAGCATAGGAGGAAAAAAGGTCAGCCAGCCCGCACGCCGCAAACCTCGCCTCGACCCCATGGGGATAGACAATGCCTTCACCCCATTCATGCCCCGTCTCAAACCACCAGGGTTCTGCCCCCGCCTCCTGAATCGCGTTGGGGTCTGGCAACCCCCAATTGCCAAATTCAGACACCAATAAAGGCAGATCACGCTTCCTTTCCGCGGCAAAGTCAGCATACCAGGCCCAATCACTGCGGGCGGCAAACGCTGCCACCCAGTCGTCCCAATCCCCAGCGTGGTCGGGAATGACTCGATAATGGTGAAAATCCTCCAGGTCGCTAACGACGTGGGCGTTGCCATGACAGGCTGAATTGTCCACGACAAGGCGTGTTGGATCGAGCGCCTTTGCCCGCTGATAAAAATCGGCCAACCAACGGCGATGGGCAGCGTTGCGGGTCAGATCTGTGCCCCAATTTTCATTGATTAGCGTCCAGGCGATGATAGATGGATGGTGACCATCCCGCCTGACCATCCCGGCGAACGTCGCCTCGGCCCGTTCGGCCGCTGCCGCTGACAGATGGGCCCAATTGGGTATCTCCGTCCAAATCAGTAGGCCGATCCGATCAGCCACATCGTAATACCTGGGATCTTCAATTTTGATGTGGGTGCGCAAACAGTTAAAGCCCAGCGCCTTTGCCTTCAAGGCCTGATCTTCCAACAGCGCCAGACTGCCGGGCGTATAAATTGTTTCCGGGTAGTAAGCCTGGTCCAGGGCGCCGCGCAGATAAATCGGCTCGCCATTCAGCTCAATGTGGCCCGCGCGCGTCGTCACGGTGCGGAAACCACAATGTTTTTGCACCGAATGGGGGCTCTGGCCCTCTTGCTGCACGATCGCCGTAACCGTGTAAAGATTAGGCGTGTCTGGATGCCACAATTGGGGCGCAACAGGCAACACGATTATGCCGCCGGTCGAGTCAGCGAACGTGGCCGTCACGACATTTTCTCCGTTCGGGCCTTCTACCGAGCAGACAAGTTGGAAAGCAGCCGCGGATTGGCGACTGAGTTCAACACGTACCTCAATGGCCGCTTCATCGGGTTTAGGCAGTAGTTCAAGATGGCGAATGTGCAGGCCGGGCCTGTACTCAAGCCAGACGCTCTGCCAGATGCCGCCAATGG
Source organism: Ardenticatenales bacterium (assembly GCA_020634575.1). The sequence continues at coordinate 43,549 of JACKBM010000029.1, forward strand.
GGCCGTACCAGCTCTGCTTGCCATGCGGCAATTCGCTGAACGGTGTGTCAGGGTAGCGCTCCCGATCATCCGATGGGTCTACCACCCTGACCAGCAGTTCATTTTCTCCTACTCGCAAATACGAAGTAACATCAAACTCAAAGGGCAGGTAACCGCCCTCATGCTCGCCAACCCAGGCCCCATTGAGCCATACCGTCGCCTGGTAATCCACAGCGCCAAAATGGAGAATAGCTGCTGACTCTTCACCAGGTTCCAGGCTTTCGGCGGCAACGGTGCAGGAACGGCGATAAAAAGCGGTCCCACTTTCGTGTCGCAGCGTCGCAAATTGAGCTTGCCATGGTCCGGGGACCATAGCCGTTTGCCACGGCTGATCGATGGGCTCATCCACTAATTCGCGGCCGGCAAACTGGAAGGCCCAGGCGCCATCCAGATAGATGCGTTGGTTACTCATAAAGTCTCCTGCTTGCACACGGCTATCCTTATTGGCTGCTTGTCTTCAGGACAGTAAAAGACAGTGGCGGCAGGTTGATGCGGGCCCGGCCGTTTGCCATCGCGGGCGCGGCAATTTCCCTCGCTATCACCTGGTCAGGCGCTTCCCAGGAGTTAGTTGCTTTCGGATCATTACCCGCCAATTGCCACACAGTATCGATCTTGACATCGTTTTTGTCCTGCCAGGCAATATCAGTGAGGATCGTGTCAGTCTGGCTGCGATTGACAACGAAGATCGCGCCAGCCTCCGTATCAGCAGCATAACTTGCCGAGACATCCAGGGCGGGAACAGCGTCAAATTGCTCTGTCTCAATCAGGGGTGCGTTAACCAGCACATCCAGAGCCTCCCCGCGGGCCAGGTTGCTCATCAATTTGAAGGGATAAAAAGAAGGTTGCTTCAACAAACCATCCCGCCTCGTTAGCAACCAGGAAATGACATTAACGATCTGGGCTACGCAGGCGATTTTGATAACGTCACTCTTGCGTAAGAAAACATTGAGCCATTGAGCCACAACCAGGGCATCCTCTAACCCATAGATGTTCTCAGCCAGGTGCGGTGCTTCTGTCCAATTACCCTGTGTCGGGCCCTGGCTGGGCCATACCTGCCACTCATCCCAGGAAAGATAGACGTCATGCTTGCTGCGCCGCTGCGCTTTTACGTAGCGTAAGGTTCCTGCCAATGTATCGACGAACCGCTCAAAGGCAACTGCACTGGCCAGATAGCTTGTTGTATCACCCGTATGATTGGCGGTGTAATAATGCATGGAATGATAATCCATATGCTCCCAGGCGATTTCTAAAGCAACGCGATCCCATTCAGGGTATGTGGGCATCCTGTCATTGGACGAGCCACACAGAATTGTCTTGATGCTCGGGTCCTGCCATTTCATCATCTTGGCTGCTTCCAGCGCTTTTTGCCCATACGCAACCGCGTCAAGATGCCCGATTTGCCAGGGGCCATCCATCTCGTTGCCGACACACCAGTAGCGTACATTGTGTGGGTCACGGGCGCCATGGCTGGCCCGTAGATCCGACCAATAGGTCCCACCAGCCACATTGCAATACTCAACCAGATCGGCTGCGGACTGAATGGTGCCGGTGCCCATATTGACCCCCAACATAGGCAGGGCATTGATCTGCTGGCAAAAACCGATGAATTCGTCTGTGCCAAACTGGTTGGTCTCAATGGACTGCCAGGCGAGTTCCCGCCGTCGGGGCCGTTGCTCTTTGGGGCCTATCCCATCCAGCCAGTTGTAGCCACTCAGGAAATTGCCGCCGGGATAGCGCATGATGGTATAGGCCTGCTCACGCAAGGCAGCCAGAACGTCGGTGCGCAGACCGCTCTCATTCGCCAGGGGCGAATCCGGATCATAAATCCCTTCATACACACAGCGCCCCATGTGTTCGACAAAACCACCAAAGAGCAGTGGCGAAATGGGGGCAACCTTTCGTTCTGTATCAATAGAAATTTGCGCATTTACCTTGGACATGTCAGAGTCTCTTATCCTTTTGTTCGCTGTTCTGGCCGTTGGGCAGCCATGTTGGTCTTGGTATCGCCAGCAACTATTTTACGCTGGCAGGTAGCAAAGAACAGGTCCGTACCCAGTCTGTTATCCTGCCGAAAAAAAGCGGCGCCCATTTGTCTGGGCGCCGCAGTCAACAATATCGAACTCATGTGGGCAAGGCTAAATGGCAGTCAATGGACACAATCCATCATGCTACTCTCCTACCCTTCTCGCTGACGAAACCAGGAAATTTCCGGGTGCCTAGCCGCCGGCCTTCACCGCGGTCCAGAGCTCATCGTACAATTTAACAGCCTCATCATTGACCTCAGTCAGCCAGGACAGCTTGGCCTGAACCTCGTCTGGGGGATAGATCGACGGATCTTCCAGAATCTCATCCAGGATGAACTCCTTGGCCGCTTCGTTCGGGCTACCATAGTAGGTGTAGTTGGTAATGGCTGCACCGACTTCTGCTCTGAGCAGATAGTTGACGAAATGGAGGGCGGTATCGTACCGTTCGCTGGCGGCTGTGATACAGATGTTGTCCAGCCACTTGACAGCGCCTTCCTCGGGGATGGCGTAATACCAGTTGCCATCTTCCGTCGTTTCGTCATAGGTCTCGTAATAGGCCTGGGCCACGCTGCCGCTCCAGCCGTGGGTAATGACCACTTCATCCGGCACCAGCAGCGACGAAGGATAGTCCTCGCTATTGAACGTCTTCCAGTACGGCTTCGCCGTCAGGATCAGGTCACGAATCTGGTTGAGCTCATCCGGGTCAGTCGTGTTGGGGTCAAAGCCCAGGTAGAAAGCCGCCGCAGCCGGCAGCTCCCGGGGATCATTGAGCACGTTGATGCCATCAGCCGAGTAGTTCTGAATCATCTCCGGGTCGAAGATGAAAGCCCAGCTGGTCGGCGGATTCGCCTCGAAGAATTCATTGCCGGCCCGGTAGCCAATGCCGGTCGTACCCCATTGATAAGGCACGCAATGCTTATTGTCCGGGTCAAACGGCGCATTCATGAACTGGGGATCCATATTGCCGATATTGGCCAATTCGCTGATATCAATTTCCGCCAGTAGATCCAGGGCGATCATCTGGCCAACCATATAGTCGCTGGGGAAAATGACGTCGTAGCCCTCGGCGCCCGCCTGCAGCTTGGCCAGCAGATCTTCGTTGGAGGCGTAGGTGTCGTAAATGATCTCTACACCAAACTCCTCTTCGTAGTCGGCCAAAACCTGCTCGTCGATATAGTCAGCCCAATTGTAAACGCTGAGCTGGGCGGCCAACTCGCCATCACCACTGCTGGCTTCTTCCTCGTCACCAGGTCCACCGCCCGGGCCGCCGCCACAGGCTGCCAGAGCCAATGCCGCCAGCAAGGCCAGCAGAAGGGCCATCTTCGTTCTATTCATCTTTCTTCTCCTTGCTATGAACTGTGTCATCCGGATCGCCAACGCTCAGCTACGCCTCTGGATCAAGAGCGAGACGATAACCAGAACTGTCGATCCCAGAAACATCAAGGTGGAAATCGCATTGATCTCCGGTGAAACACCAAAACGGATCTTGGAAAATATCAACACCGGCAATGTTGTCGAACCGGGTCCGGCCATAAAGAACGTGATGACAAAATCGTCCAGTGAGAGGGTAAAAGCTAACAGGGCGCCAGCCACAATGCCCGGTAGAAGCAATGGCACAGTTACGCGGGTGAAGGTCGCCCAGGGATTAGCGCCCAGGTCTGCAGCCGCTTCCTCCAGGGCGCTATCCATATCCGCCAGGCGGGCCCGCACCACAATGGCCACAAAGGAGATATTAAAGGCCACGTGGGCAATCAAAATCGTGTAGCGGCTGAGCGATACCCCCAGCAGCACAAAGAACAACAGCGTGGACAGCGCCATGACAATGTCGGGAATAATGATGGGCAGGTAGAGGATGGCGTCGTAGGTCACCTTGCCCCAGAAGCGGAACCGCTCCATGGCAATAGCTGTCAAAGTGCCCAGAATGGTACTGATCACAGTTGACCAAAAGGCTAACCACAGGCTGACCAGCAACGCATCCCGAACCGCTTCGTCACGAAAAACCTCGCCATACCATTGCGTGCTAAAACCAGTCCATACGCTGACGAAGCGATTTTCATTAAACGAGTAAATGATCAGAATGACGATGGGTAGATAGAGAAACAGGAATAGACCAATGGCCAGCCAGGTCAGCACATTGCGATTAAACGATTGGCGGATGCGACCCCGCAGCGGCACGTTAATGGATGTCGCCGTCATCTTCGTCTAGTTCCTCTCGCCGCCGACGCGGAAGTACAGCATGATGGCCAGCAACATGACCGCCATCATGATAAAACCTATAGCCGAGCCAAACGGATAATCGCGGGCCGTCATAAACTGCTGCTGAATCAGATTACCCAACAGCGATACCTTGCCCCCACCCATAATGGCCGGCGTCACATAAGCGCCCAGTGAGGGCACAAAAACAATGATCGCCGCCGCCACAATGCCCGGCAGTGACAGAGGTAGCAAAATACGTGTGGTACTGTGATAACCACTGGCGCCGAGGTCAGCTGCAGCCTCCAGTAAGGACCAGTCCAGCTTCTCCAGGTTGCTGTAAATCGGCAGCACAACAAAGGGAAAATAGCCGTAGAAAAGGCCCATAAAAACGGCAAATTGATTAAACAACAACGGCAATGGTTCCGCCGTGTGTGCGGCGATCCAGGCAAACAACGCGCTGTTATCGGCCAGAAGAAGGGCCTGGTCATGCAGGGTGATGGTCCAGAAATTATTAATAAAGCCCGAGTCACGCAGGAGCAGCAGCCAGGCGTAGGTACGCACCAGGAAGTTGGTCCAGAACGGGATCATGACCAGAAAAACCAGAATGTTGCGCCAGCGCACCGGCTGCCGGGCGATCCAGTACGCAAACGGATAGCCAAAAATCAGGCAAACAATCGTGTTAACCAGAGCCAGCCAGAAGGAGCGACCAAAAATGCGCAGATAGATGAAATCGTCACCGATCCGGCTGAAAAAGCGGCCATAATCATTAAAAAGCGCGCCAATCCCTTCCAGAGAAAAACTTGGGTAGACGATGGTGCCGCGCGGGCCCCGCTCGCTGAGACTGATCAGCAACACAATCACATTGGGCATGACAAAAAAGACAACGAGGAAAAAAGCGGCCGGATAATTGATCGCCCAGGCAGTCTGCCGGGTCAACAACACCAGCAACATGCCGGCAATGCCCAGAATAACGATGGTACCGGCAAATTCGCGAGTCAAGGCCCAATAAGCGGCTGCTAGCGCAATCACCAGAACGCTGCGGATGATACCACCTTGCCTGGCCCAGGAGATATTACGCAACAGCGCCAAACCCAAAATCAGGTCTGCCGCCATTCCCAGGCCATAAATTAAGTAGGCGGCAATACCTGGCAGGTCAGCCAGCGCGTTTTCAAAGCCAAACGGATCCCAATCAATGGCGCCAAACGTTACCCAGCGCAGCAAGAGCAGCAGCCAGAGGGCGCCGTGGGCCAACAGGAGCCAGGCCGCCACCCGCATAATTGGGTCGGTCGGCTTCATCATCAGGTCGGGCGAGGGGCTTTTTGCCGAAGTCGCAGCCATCGTCAATCCGCCAGAATCTGGGCGTTGTGCTCAGCCCATTCCACCAGCACCCCGTCGCCGGTTGCAAACGGCTCTTTGGCGGCGCTATCCAGGTTTTGCAGACGCACAAACAGGTGGTCACCGGTAGGAATATCCACCCGATAGCGGGTGTCTGTCCCGATATAAATCATCTCCGTGATAATGCCGGGCACAAAGACCTTGCCGGTCTCCTGCCGCGTTTCCTGGCCGGCGTGCAAATGAATCTTTTCCGGCCGGACCGCCAGCGTCACCTGCTTGCCAACCGGGAACTCATGCCGGCTCTGACCGGCCATATGGACGCCCTTGCTTTCAATCACGCTTGTCCTGCCCGCCGCCTTGATCTCACCGACGATAAAGTTAGTTTCGCCAATAAAGTCAGCGACAAAACGGTTGGTAGGATGTTCGTAGATCTCGCGGGGACTGCCGATTTGCTGCACCAGGCCATCACTCATCACCGCGATCCGATCCGACATGGTGATCGCTTCTTCCTGATCATGGGTGACGTAGATGAAGGTGATGCCCACTTCGCTTTGGATATGTTTGAGTTCCAGCTGCATCGCCTTGCGCAGCTTGAGATCGAGGGCGCCAAGCGGTTCGTCCAGCAGCAGCACGCGGGGCCGGTTAACAAGGGCGCGGGCCAGGGCAATGCGCTGTTTTTGCCCACCAGAGAGCTGATCCGGCCGGCGCAGGCCAAAGCGTCCCATCTGCACCAGTTCCAGCGCCTCGGCAACACGCCGATCGATATCTTCTTTAGGCACCTTGGCCATTTCCAGGCCAAAAGCGATATTTTTGGCGACGGTCATGTGAGGAAAGAGAGCGTAACTTTGGAAAACCGTGTTGACCGGCCGGCGATAAGCGGGGATACCGGCCACCGGCTGCCCCATAATGGCGATCTGGCCGCTGTTTGGCTGCTCAAAACCGGCCACTAACCGCAACGTGGTGGTTTTACCGCAGCCACTTGGCCCCAACAACGAGAAAAACTCGCCATCCTCAATTTCCAGAGAAAGGTTATCTACGGCGATGACGTCAGCAAACTGCTTTGTCACATTTTCAAGCTTGACACTAGCTGGCAAAATGCAAAATCCTCATCAATTTGAAAAGCAAACGTGTGACAAACAATTGGGCCTGAGTTTCGAAAAACGAAAAGAGATTTGCCCCGTTGCTACGATCATCGTTCAATGGCCGAATTCTATTCCGAACATCGTATTAGTCAAACGGGAACAAAACGAATTGCGGTATTATAGCGTTGATAATCAACCGCTGCGAAAATATCGAGCAAATTAAGGAGAAACCCGATGACCATTCAAGCCTATGCCGGCCAGATCGAGACCATGTTAAGCCAGATGGAACCGGATAGCGTGCCGGCAACTGTCGACAGCGGCAACCCGGTGACCGCATTTTGCGAGCTGGCCAGCACCGACGAGCTGGAAACCGGCGTCTGGAGCTGCAGCCAGGGCGGCTGGACCATTGAATCATTTTCGGTCAATGAGGTGATGGTTTTGCTGGCCGGCCGGTTACGTCTGACCGCCAGTGACGGCACTGTGACCGAGCTGAGCAAGGGGGATATGTTTTTCCTACCCAAGGGCTGGTCCGGCCGGTGGGACACGCTGGAAGATATGCAAAAAGCATACGTGATTGTCTACTAGAAGTCAGACGGATGGCCCAGAGCGGCCTCCGCCGCTTCGTAGCCTAACTCGATGAGCTCGGCGGCCCGGTCAAAATCCATCGTGCCGCAGGCGTTGCGCGGCACCTCAATCAGCTTGTCCGGCGGATAGGCGGCAATTTTCTGCCGGGCGATGGCGCTTTGCATGGCATCGATCGACAGATAGTAAATCAGGGCCGGGCTCATGCCCCTTTCGCGGTGGATGACCGGCGGAATGGACAGCGATTTGATGAAGCTGGCGATTTTGCGCTTGATGGCGGGGCTGGCACCGGCCGGTGGCTCCGCCCGCTCCACCGAGGGCCGCTCACTGGGCGGGCCGCCCAGGTTGACCGCCACAATCAGATCGCTGCCGTCACCAAAGGTCGGCGCAATGGGCACCGGGTTGATGATGCCGCCATCGATCAAGGTGCCACTGCCGTGGGTCACCGGCGTCAACACGAGCGGGATGGAACAGGAGGCCCGGATGGCATCAAAAAGCCGGCCGTTCTGCAACCAGATCTCCTTTTCCTTGTGGATATCAAACGCCACAGCAGTGAATGGAATAGGCAGCGCCTCGATCAGTTCATCACCAATCAGCTCGGCCAGGACCCCGAAGAGCTTATCCCCCTTGAGAATGCCGTCCCGTTTCCAGGCGATATCCATCAGGGCAAGCATATCCGTCTTGGTCAACGCCCGCATCCAGGCCTCGAGAACACCCAGCTTGCCGGTTGCGTACACCCCGCCAATAAGGGAGCCAATCGAGGTCCCGGAAACGGACTTGATGGCGTAACCATGTTCTTCCAACCAATGGATGACGCCGATATGGGCCAGGCCGCGCGCGCCGCCACTGCCCAGGACAAGGGAAACCGTCGTCTTATTCGCTTCTGACATAGCCCCATTTTAAGACTTCTACCCCGTCAGCGAAAGCCCCATTTTCGGTGAGGGGTCCGGCACCCGACGGGTGCCGGACCCGACGGGTTGGGTACCCGTCGGGTCGGTGTTAGCGGTAGATAGTACGGGTGAAGCGGTTGATGAGCCAGTAGATCAGCCCAACCTGCAGGCCGATGCCCAACAGAAGGACCAGCCACCAGTAAGGGCTGCCATCCAGGGCCAGCCAATACGCCTTGCTGATCCAGAATGGCGGGAACAGGCCTATCAGCCATTGCCACGGCGCGACCAGAAAATAGCCAACCATGATCGTCCAGCCAGAAACGCCGGCAAACTTGGTGTAGGCGAAGCCCTGCACCTTATTCTCGGCAAAGGTGGCAAAAAAGAGAGTGACGATGGGCGCCGTCAGGCCAGCGCCGGCCGCCAACGGCAGCAGCTGCCACAGGGGCGGCACCGCCTGGTTAATAACCAACACCATCCCCAGCACAATCACCATGGCCAACACCGCCGGCAAACCCACCCGATACAGCAAATATCTGGGCAGCGGCACGGGCGTGACCAGCATCGCTCGTAAGGTGTTGTTGTCCTTTTCATCCAGCAGCACAAAGCCGAAGACGGTGCCAACCAGGAGTGCGCCGGTAAATAGACCCATGAAGGCCACCAACATCGGGTAGATCTCAGCCAGCCGGAGCGGGATGCTGGGACCGGGCATAATATCATGGTCGGCCAAATAGCCATCGGCCCACGGCAAAAGGAAGCGCAGGGCAACCGCGATATAAACCGCAAATAAAAACATGAAGATAAGGAAGCGGTCCCGGCCGATTAATTTGAGGTCGCTGCGTCCCAGGCGGCGGACCAATTGTGTCATTTCCATCGTGTTACCCTACCTTCATGACGATATGCTTTTGAAACGCTCGCCCTGCCCAGATGGACAGGCCTACCAGCAACAGGGCGGTGTAACCTACACCATAAATCCATTCCCAGGTTGCCAGCGGCCCGTAGGCTGCCTGCATCAGGACAGTCGGGGCGCTGGTGGGAATAACCAGCAGGATGGGATGCTCGATCCAGCCCAGAAAATAGACAAAGGGGAGTTGCAGCGCCACCGCGAGTAGCGCCATCGGAATAAGGAAATCCGTGATCTTGTCGTAGCGGACAATCAGGACGATGCCGATCAACGTGTAAAGGATGGCAATAGCCAGAATGCCGAGCAACAGCAGGGGCACATTAGGCCAGGTCAGTGGCCCGGACAGCCGCATCAGCGCCATCGCGCCAAGAATCATCACCGCCGCCTCCAGCGTGGCCAGACCCGTCAGCGTGACAATCTTGCTCCAAAGATATTCGCTATGGGTCAGCGGCGAGACGATCAGCGCATTCAGCGTCCCCTGCTCTTTCTCGAACAGGATCATGGCGGCCACGTAAAGCAACGTAGAACCGCCAATCACCAGCAACATCAAGGTTGGCACATAAGTCGTCAGCTGCTCGGGGTCAGCCAGCCAGGCCAGCGCCCCGGCGATAACGACCGCAACCACGAGGCCGATGGTGTAGAGCTGGGTGCGAACCTGCAGCAAGAAATCGAGTTTCATGGCCGCCAGTAGCCGTTTCATCTGTCCAACTCCTGACCCGTGACAGTGATGAAGATGTTCTCCAGCGTTGTCTCCTGGGTGTGAATTGTTTCCACCCGGCTGGCCGAGCGCAGTAACTCGATGAAGTCACTGTTGTGACCGAGACCATCCAGCGGAAACTCCCGTTCCGCCTGTGCCTGGCTGCCGTTCTGGTAGATAACCCGGACGTCACGCCGGCCGAATCGCTTTTTCAGGGCATCCGGCGTGTCGATCTCGCTGATCCGGCCATCGGTGATAAAAGCGACGCGGTCGCAAAGCTCGTCAGCCACCGTCATGTTGTGTGTGGTGATGAAGACGGTTGTGCCCTGGCCGCGCACCCGCAGGATCAGGTCCTTGATGCGGCGGGCGTTAACCGGGTCGAGACCGGAGGTGGGCTCGTCCAGGAATAGGAGGCGCGGCTTGTGAATGAGGCTGCGGGCCACATTCAGCCGGATCTTCATCCCCTTACTGAACTCTTCTACTTTTTTGTCGGCGTCGTCAGCCAGATCGACCCAGGCCAGGACTTCGTCTACCGCATGGGGCTGGCCGCCGTAAAGGGAGCGGAAATGCTCCAGGTTTTCGCGGGCGGATAGCTTGAGATAATGATTGGGCAGCTCAAAAGAGACACCCAGCTGCTCATAATAATCTTGCCCCCAGGCGGACACTTCCTTGCCCAACACCTGCAGGGAACCACCGTAGTCAGGCAGCAGCCCGATTAGGATGTTCTGGGTGGTTGATTTACCAGCACCAGAGGGGCCGAGGAAACCAAAGATCTCCTGCTCGGCAATTTTGAAGTTCAGCCCGTGCAGGGTCTCCTGCGTGGCGCCGGGATAGGTAAAGGTTAAATCACGAACCGTTATCACGTCTCTTTCTCCTTCTCAGCCTGTGAAGCCAGGCCCATTTGCTGGCGCGTGCGGTCAGCAATCTGGCGCACAACCGCTTTACCGGCGGCGGGATCAGCACCGGCCGGTGTCAGGGCCGCATCCATCATGAGGGCAATCCCTTCAATCAGCTCGCCCACATCCGGCCGCGGCTGATCCGGCAGCAACCCGTCCATACCAGCCAGGCCAAAGGCCAGGATATCCATGATATGAGCGACTACCTCCGGCTGGATGTCGGTCCGCACCGCCCCGGCGGCCTGCATCATCCGGACAAAGACCAGCCGCTCTGATTCAGCCTGAGCGGCTCGCGCCCGCTGGAACAGGTTGTCCGGCTTACGCAGGTAGTTGCCCAAAACCCGGCTATCCTGCCGGAACATGGCCGACATAAACGGGTTCTCGTTCAGCGCGTAAAGCGAATTCTTGTACATCGCACCGATGGTGCCACCGGCCGGATCGTCTTCCAGCAGCCGCAACCAGCTTTCCGCATAGTGCTGGGTCTCGCGCATCATGAGCGCCTCCAGCAGCTCTTCCTTGCTGGCAAAGTGCAGATAGATCGCCCCCTTGCTGACGCCGGCTTCGCGAGCGATATCGCTCACGGTTGTCTTGTCAAAGCCGTAGTGGGCAAACAGCTGGGCCGCGGCTTGCAGAATGCGCGTTTCTCGTTCAGGGTTGTCAGATTTTTCCATTGTTTTGACTATTTGACCAATTTTGCAATTCTGGTCAAATGGTATCGATTTCTGCCCTGCTTGTCAATAGTGGCTGACGCGAAGTAGACGGCACAGTTGTTGGCTCAGAGAGCTCACCACCGCTAAACTTGACCTGTACCAGCATCCTCTGGGCAGATGATTCGGACCGCGCTGCGGCAGGAAACAGTTGTGATGAACGATGAAATTAAACGTTTGAACTGGGCTGGGAATTACCAGTTTCAGGCCCCGAATTTTGCTGAACCGGACACGGTCGAAGAGCTACAAACATTGGTCGCCGTTGCCAATAAGGTCAGTGTCCTGGGCAGCACCCACTCGTTCAACGACATCGCCGACAGCCCGCAACTGCTGCTTTCACTGCAGCAGATACCGCGCACCATGACGCTGGATCCCGCCGCCGCTACCGTCACGATCAGCAGCAATGTCCGCTACGGCGAACTGGCACTTTACCTTGAAGCGCAGGGGTTTGCCCTGCCCAATCTGGCTTCCCTACCCCACATTTCCGTGGTTGGCGCCTGTGCCACCGGCACGCATGGCTCCGGGGTCGGTAACCCGTGCCTGGCCGCGCCGGTGACCGGTCTGACCTTCATTGCGGCCGATGGCGAGTTGGTGACCTGGCGCCGCGGCGAGGCGGCCAACTTCCCCGGTGCTGTCGTCAACCTGGGTGGCCTTGGCGTCATTACCGAGATGGAGCTGGCGGTGCAGCCTACTTTTGCCGTGCAGCAATATGTGTATCAGCAGCTACCCTGGCAAACCGTGTGGCAACAGCTCGGCGATATTATGGCCACGGCCTATAGCGTCAGTTTGTTCACGAGCTGGGACGAGACGGCTGTCGAGCAGCTCTGGGTCAAGGCGTTGACAACCGAAGTTGTACCGGCCGGTCCCCTCTATGGCGCTCAGCCCGCCAGCCAGCAGCTCCACCCCTGCAGCACCGATGCCGCCTCCTGCACCGAGCAATTGGGCGAACCCGGCCCCTGGTTCCGGCGCTTACCCCACTTTAAACTCGAATACATGCCCAGTGTCGGGGCGGAACTACAGACGGAATACCTTGTCCCGGCATCGCACGGCGTCGCTGCCCTGCAGGCGCTCTTCGAACTGCGCGAACAGCTCCATCCTCTGCTCTATATTAGCGAGATCCGGACGGTTAAAGCGGATGATCTCTGGCTCAGCCCGGCCTACGCGACCGACAGCCTCGCCATCCATTTCACCTGGAAACCGGACTGGGCTCAAGTTCAACCCTTGCTACCCCAGATCGAGGCCGCCCTGGCGCCATTTAATGCCCGGCCGCACTGGGGTAAGTTATTCAGTCTGAGCCCGGCTGGTCTGGAAGCGGTCTACCCGCAGCTCCCCGCCTTTCGGAAGATGTTGGCCGCAGTGGATCCGGCCGGTAAGTTCCGTAACGCCTATCTCAGCCGCAATCTTTACCCGGAAACTGAGGCATAAGCGAACCGTAGGGAACCGTTCAATCGCCAGCAGCGTTCATTCACTATTCGGCCTGAAGCCGTCCACAAATGAATCGGAACGGAGATTGATCAATGAAGCGCTCTGGCTATTTCCTCGGAATTTTTACCTGCGCGTTATTACTGGCTACGGGCTGCCTCCCCACCAGCAACGGCATTACGCCATCTGGCACAACCGAGGCCACCGGCGGCGAGCCGATCGGGCTATCCACAAGCACACCTGTGCCAGTCGCGACGGAAATGCCGGCCTCGCCGACACCCGTCCCAGGCTCTGCCCCCAGTTTCGCCTACAGTGGAAACCCCGGCGGCTGCGGTTCAATCTTTCTCTACCAGGGAAATGCAGCCAGTTCAGAATATCTGACTGTCTGGCTACAGGCGTTTGAGTTAGAGGCGGGAGTTGAGACAAAGCGCTTTGACCTGGCGACGTCTGAGGAGTTGATCGACATCCGGATAAATCTATTTTCCGACGCAATCAGCAACCTGGGCGAATTCCCCTACTGCAATGACGTCGGCCCGATGGCTGAGCCTGAAGAGGTCTGGCAGGCGCTAAGCGGCACCGTCACCGTCACACTTTCGGCTGATCCAGTCGCAGACATCTGCGCCAACCAGCCGTACGAAGCGACGGTGGTGCTCAGCGACATCGTCTTTAGCAATGGTGACTCTACGGCCACATTGCCGGCACTGACCCTGGCCGATGTCGGCGTTGGCTGGTGTGCGGGCTAGAACCGCTCGATATCGGCGGCTTTCACCGGGATGCCGCCCGGCTGATAAACGGCGACCTGGGGCACGTAGTAGAAAATCTTGCTCTGATCCCGGCCGAACCATTCCAGCACCTTGTCTGCCGTCCAGAGACGGGCGGTCTCACGCAAGTTTTCGCGTGTCAATGGCAGTGAGACTCGCTCGCCTTCCCAGACATAGGTCAGACAGGCGTATTCGGCATTGATCCGGGCCAGGGGAATCTTGACCCGGGTTTTTTCGTACAACGGCGTCTGTGGCAATCGGCGGAAGTCAATAGGTGAGACAAAAACCCCAGAATTTAGATAGGGTTTTTGCAGCACCGGCCGGGCAATCTCTTCATACAAATTCTCGAAGAAGCCGGGCATCTTGTTATAAATCTGCTCCCAGCGCTTATCGCCGGGAAAATCGGACAACGGGCGTAAACCCTGCTCAAGGATTGAGAAGATGATCTCATCCCCACTATTGAGCAGCGCATGATAAAGAAAGTCGCTCGAGCAAACGTTCATAGGGTTGTCTGGACCTTTTTCCGCTCACAACGTCCCATCATTCATTAATTTGGCGATCTCGTCTGGTGTAAAACCCAGCTCAGTCAAAATTTCCTGATTGTGCTCTCCCAACAGCGGCGCTGGCCGGCGATAGGTGATGGGGGTGCCGTCCAGATTGATGGGATTGCCCAAAGATTTGTAGCTGCCCACAGCCGGATGCTCCAGCTCGACGATCATCCCCCGGGCCAGGATCTGTTCGTCATTGAGGGCTTCTTCCGGCCGGTTGATCACCCCACACGGTATGCCTGCCTCGCGCAACAGTTCCAGCCAGGTCGCCGTCGATTTCTTCTGAATCTCCGGGGTCAGAATGCCAACCAGGAGCTGCCGCTGCTGCAAGCGGTCGGGATTGGTACGAAAACGATCATCCTCGGCCAGCGTCGGCATCTCGATCAGTTCGGTCAGCCGTTGCCAATGGCGCTCCGCCCCCGCACCGATGATAATCCAGCCATCCGCCGTCGGAAACGGCTGGTAGGGCACAATCGAGGGATGGGCATTACCTTGCTTGACAAAGGGCTCACCACCGATCAGGTAATTGCTGGCCATGTAGGCCAGCCAGGTCACCTGCGAATCCAGCAGCGCATTGTCAATGGCCTGGCCCACGCCGCTACGTTCCCGAGCAAAAAGCGCGGCCACAATGGCCAACGCGGTGTACATGCCAGTGGTGATGTCAGCAATGGCGGTGGGGAACCGGATCGGGCCGCCATCCGCTTCACCAGTCAGCCACATCGTGCCGCTCATCCCCTGGGCGATGACGTCATAGCCGGGATTTTCGGCCAGGGGACCGCTGTTGCCAAACCCACTGATGCTGGCCCAGATGAGCCGCTCGTTCAAACCGCGGCAAGTCGCTTCATCCAGCCCCAGTTTTTGGCGGGAGTTTTCCCGGGGCACATTGTGCAGGAGGACGTCGGCGCGGGCAACCAGTTTGTGGAGGATGTCGCGACCGGCCGGTGCCGCCAAATTCAGCGTCAGGCTGCGCTTGTTCCGGTTGGTGCCCATAAAATAGGCACTCTCGTTGGCGCCGATACGCGGCCCCCAGTCCCGCGACTGATCGCCGCTACCCGGCCGCTCCAGCTTGATAACCTCAGCGCCGAGATCGCCCAGCAATTGCGCACAATACGGGCCGGCCAGGGCCGTTGTATGGTCAAGAACGACGATGCCGTCGAGAGCACCCATAAAAATTACCTGCCTATCTACATACCATGTAATCAGCGCCCGAAATTTTAAAGCAGATCCGGGCTCAACAGCAACTTTTGCTCCCCACCTAGTTGCCCTGGCCGGTCCATTCTACCTGCCGCAAACCAGGGCTACGCTCCGAGGAACGCCTGGTTCGTAGTAAACGCTTTAGCGTTCACCGCTTTTGCCTTAAGGCACCATCGTCGCGCAGACAAGTGCCTTCCTTGATAATGGCAAAAGGCTGAAGCCCTTTACTACAAACCCGATCTCGCAGGCGATGGTTGTTTCAGTCTTCAGCTTACAAAATGGCTACTATTAACCCGCCGCCTGCAACAACTCCCACACCTTCGCCGGGCTCAGCGGGATTTCCAGAATCTCAATGCCAGTTTGACCCAATGCATCCTCGATTGCCTGGGCAAAAAGCGGCCCAGTAGGGATAGCGCCGGCCTCACCTGCCCCCTTGATGCCCAACGGGTTAAGTGGCGAAGCGGTTGTGATATGGTCGATTTCCAGCCGCGGCACATCCAGCGCCGTGGGCAGCAGATAATCCATGAAGGAGCCGGTCAGGAGCTGACCATTTTCATCATATTCCAGTTTCTCGAAGAAGGCGTTGCCAATGCCCTGGGCCACGCCACCCTGAATCTGGCCATCCAGAATCAACGGATTGATGACGACGCCACAATCATGCACAACCACATATTTCTGAATGGTCAACGCCATCGTCTCCGGGTCCAGCTCAATGATCATGGCATGTATACCGCTGGCCGTCGCCCCATATTTCGGCCCAAAGTAGTTGCTGGACTCCAGCCCCGGCTCGGTACCTGGCTGGACAGCACCGCGCATCGGGTTGGCCGCCTGGGCCAGCTGGCCCAACGGAATGGCCCGATCCGGCACACCGCGCACCGAGACCTGGCCATTCGCCAGCTCCAGGTCCGCTTCAGCTGCCTCCAGCAGCTCGCTGGCCAGACGCAAGATCTTACCGCGCACGTCCCGAGCTGCTTCGTTGATGGCGTTACCCGCCACGACCGCGCCGCGACTGGCAAAGGTGCCGGCACCCCAATGGAACTGGTCGGTATCGCCCGTCACCACATCCACCTGGGTCACATCCACGCCAACCTGGTCGGCGACGATCTGGGCGAAGGATGTGAAGTGCCCCTGACCCTGCGTGCCAATGCCGGTGGCCACGCTAACCCTACCATTGTTCTGCACCTGCACCCGCGCCCCTTCGTACGGGCCGATGCCGGTCCCTTCCACGTAAGAAACCATACCCAGACCGGGCAGGCGCCCCTCTGACCGCGCTTTGGGCTGCGTCTCCCGGTAAAACTGCTCGTAACCGATAAGCTCAAGCGCCTTGTCCAAAGCCGGTTCGTAATTGCCGCTGTCGTAGGTAAGCGGAGCAAAGTCCTGGTAGATGATCTCGTTGTTGTAGGGAAACTGATCCGGCCGGATAAAATTGCGCCGCCGCATCGCCATCTTGTCGATCCCCAGCTCACGGGCGCCGATATCCAGCAGCCGCTCCATCACAAAAACACCGTGCTGCCGCCCGGCACCCCGGTAGGGCGTCACAATGGGCTTGTTGGTGAACACGGAGGTGAAGGTGCTCTGGTAATGCTGGATGTCGTAACAGCCCAGCAGGGTGCATTGGCTGTTGAGCGGCACCGTCAGCCCGTAGGGAGCGTAGGCACCGGCATCGTGGAAGAAGCGGTCCCGCACGGCCAGGATGCGGCCTTCGGCGTCAAAAGCGGCTTCGGCGTAATGGACCTGGTCCCGTTCCTGAGTCGTGGCCACGAAATGTTCGGCCCGGTCTTCGATCCATTTGACCGGCCGGTCCAGCTGCATCGCGATCCAGGGCACCAGCATTTCAGCCGGATAAAACATCATGATTTTCGGCCCAAAGCCGCCACCGATAAACGGGGCAATCACCCGCACCTGGTTTTCCGACAACCCCAAAAAGGCCGCCATCCCATTGCGGATGAAAACCGGCGCCTGGGTTGTGTCCCAGATGGTCATACGCGCCGCCCGCCGGTCCCATTGGGCCACCACGCCGCGCGTCTCCATCGGCGCGGAAGCGCCGTGGTCGTAGTAAAAGCGCCGTTTGACCACGAGATGGGCTTCCGCCGCGATGGCGTCAAACTCCCGGCCGCGCCCCTTGACCTGGACAAGATGAGCGTTCACATTGCCCAATTCGCCATCGACCAGAGGCAGCTCTTCGTAAAGCTGCGGCGCGTCGGGCTGACTGCCGGCCTCAGCATCCACAACCGGGTCGAGGATCTCATAGTCGGCCCAGATCATCTCAGCCGCATCTTCCGCCTGGTAGCGGCTCTCCGCCACCACGACAGCCACCGGCTCACCAACATAACGAACCTTGTCCTTCGCCAGCGGCACCTGCGTCCGCTCGTTAAACACCAGCCCAGCCACCGGCGGCGGCGGCACGAGCAACGGACCGTGCTGCCAGTAGTCGCCCAGGTCAGCCGCCGTATACACTGCCACCACACCCGGCATTTCCAGCGCCCCCTCGGTCTCAATGCTGAGCAAACGGGCATGCGCATGCGGGCTACGCACAAAGGCGAGATAAACCATCCCCGGCAAATCGACGTCGTCGACAAACAGCGCCTGCCCGGTGAGCAGGCGGGGATCCTCGTTACGTTTGATTCGTTGGCCGAAAAACTGTGTGGCTGCCATACGCATACCTCTCGCGAAATACAGTTGCGTGTCCTGCCGAGGAGCCCGAACGGCTCCCACTCACGCACACATTTGCGGGCGACGAGGCAACCTTGCGGCACCGCTACGTGCGCTCCGCTTGGCCAGCGCCGTAAGGTTGCCTCGTCGCTGTCCGTGTTTTGGTTTGTTTTGGGCCGTAACCCCGCTCCTCGGCATGACAGGCGGAGGTGTTGGTGGATAGCCGCCGAACCAGCAACCCCGCTCCTCGGCATGACACGGCGCGGGGCGAGCCCTATTTCTCTTTAAAGGCCGTGAACCGGCCCCAGCATGACGCCAGCTCTACCCCTTTGGGAATGAAGCTGACGAAGAAATACCGGCCGGATTCCGCTCCCGCCAGGTCGCCGCCCAGGTTCTCGATGTGGACGACGCCTTTGGGGAACAGGTTCAGGTGCATGTCCTGATAATATTGGTCCAGCGGGTAAATCTCATCCCAATCCCCTTCGTATTGGGCCAGCAGCTTTTCGTTGGCTTCCTCGAAGGTCTTGGGGTGGAAAATGCGCTGGATGGTGTTCATAGGATGCTCCATGGCCACACAATCCACGCCGAGATATTTGATCTTCTTCTTCAGACACCAGTCGGCAAAGTCCGGCGACGGGCCCGGATGTTTGATCATGTAGCGGAACTCATCCGAGTCCGGGCTGTTCCAGCCGTATTTGTGCCAGCCCGTCTTGACGATGAGAATGTCACCTTCTTCTACATCGACAACACTTTCAATCATCTCGGGCGTGTAGACACTGGTATTGCTGACGTATGCCGAAATGTCGGCGAAGGCGGCCTTGCCGAACCAGTAATCAAAGGGCATTTTGCCGATGGTGCGGCCGGCCGCATGGAAATGGACCTCGCCATCCATATGCGACGCCAGATGGAAGCTGGCCCGGCAATGGGCGTTGTTGCGCCCCATGCCGAAATATTGGCCGCCGACCCGCTTGGTGTAGGTCAGCGTCAACGGCTCGTAGTTGGCCCATTGCGGCGTCTGCACGCTGAAAGGCAGCGTGAGGTCCATCATCTGGATGTCGTTTTTCATGGCGGCGAAGAAGTCAGCTTCGCTCATACCGGCCGGTGGCCGCAGCGCCATCGCCCGGCTCCAGCTTGACTCCACTTCCATAAATGGCAACGCCCCAATCATGATCCAGGCCCGCTGGTTGTTCAATTCATTGAGCTGTCCCCCCAACGCCTCGGCCAGCAATGTGTTGGATTTGGGCAGGCGAATGTGGGTCTGCTCGTAATACGCCTCGGGCGGATATAGTTCATCCCAACTCTGACCAGTCTCTGCCATCAGCTTCGCTTCAGCCTTGGCAAAATCCCGTCCATGCATGTAGCGGATGTTGGTGTTCATCGGGTGCTCAGCACAGCCGCAATCCACCGCCACGATCTTCAACTCCATCTCCATCGCCCAATCAAAGAATTCCGGCGACGGCCCTGGATGGCGCACATAAAAGCCAAATTCCTTGCTCTCAATACCACCCTGCGCATCTTCATTGTAAGTGTCCGGCAAATTGTAGGCATGGCGGTGATAGCCGGTGTTGATGATCAAAATATCCCCTTTCTTGACCTCAACCTTAGCCGTGATCATCTCCGGCGTGTAGATGCTGTAATCAGACACCACGTCGGAAAGATCAACCACAACGCCTTCGCCACATAATCTATCCAGCGGGATGTCAGCGATGGCCTTGGCCCCGGAATGGAAGGCGCGCGGCCCCACCAGATGCGTGCCGGTGTTATTGCTCCACTCAATGAATTGGCCATTGGCCCCCTGACCACCACCGTAAGCGCCGGTCACCCGCTTAAAAAAGTGCACCTGCAACGCCTTCTCCCCCGGCCACGGCGGCGTAAAAATCGACAAATCCTGCGTCAGGTCATACCACTGCGCATTGGTTAATAGCTCAATTACCTGTTTACGATCCATGTGTTCCTCTCTTCACTAACAGCTAATAGCTAATAGCTGTTAGCTGTTAGCTGTTAGCTGTTAGTTTGTTAAAGATATTTTTCCGCGAAGGCCATCAAGGCATCCTCGAAAGCAGACATCGGCGGGCGGACGAGGCCGGCGCCGACCTGGCCAACGCCGGCATCCTTGTGGGCGATACCGGTGTTGATCCGCGGCGTCACCCCCAATTCAACGACCTTGCGAATATCAACGCCCACCGGTGTGCCCCGGAAATCGAGAGCCGGGATGGTGAATGCGGTGTGCTCGCCGACGGTGATCTCGTACATCTCCAGCGTCGCATTCAGGGCATCCTGCGGCGTGCCGCTGATGAAGGTCACGATCGCCGGCGCGCTGGCCATGGCAAAGGCGCCAATACCGGCCGTTTCCGTGATCGTGCTGTCGCCGATGTCGCCGCTGGCGTCCGCCGCCGTAAACCCGGGGAAATAAAGCCCGTCTGGTTGCCCAACTGGCCCGGTGAACCATTGGTCGCCCAGGCCACTGACACGAATACCGACGTCCGTCCCATTCCGGGCCATCACCGTCATCACAGTTGAGCCTTCGACGCCGTGGCCGGCATCAGCCATTGCCTTGCAGGCGGCCATGACCGGATTGAGCACGCTCAGGGCGTTGTCGCCCAGGAATTGCAGCACGGCGGCGGCTTCATGTTTGTCGTCGGCGGCGGCGGTGATCAGCGGCGCCAGCTTGGTCGTGTAAAGGATGGAGCCGGCCTTGTTGCGATTGTGCCCCTCATCGCCCATGTGCAGCGATTCGGCGAGCAGGGCGCGAATGTCGATGCCATCCTCGCTCATCGTCAGCGCTTCAGCCAGCAGCGGCCCCATCACATCGTTCATCCAATGCAGCTTCTTGATGACTTCTTCGCTATAAGCGCCATAACGCAGCACCTTGCCGTAGCCCTCGTTGAGGTTAGAGTATGCTTTGTTGCCATGGGTGACGTTTTCAATTTCGTACACCTTCATCGAAGCGGTGGTGACGCCGGCCATGGGGCCAACGCTGCTATGCTCGTGGCAGGGCGAAAGTTCAATTTCACCGGAGGTGATTAGCTTCTCGGCTTCCGCCTCATCGCTGGCCAGCCCTTCAAAAATCAGGCCGCCGATCAACGCCCCACGCATCGGGCCGGACGCCCGTTCCCAGGTGATGGGTGGGCCGGCGTGCAGCAACAATTTGTCGTGCATGCCGGGAATCACATCCCGGGCCGTGGCCACCCCTTTCAGGATCGGCCGGGCCGCCGTCATCCGCTCTACTGCAATTTCATTTGCCTTATCAAAATCAACCATCTTTACCTCGCTACGCTCGGCATGACAAAACCCAGCGTGTGCATCAAGTCAAAAGACATTCCGAAATTCCCTCGTTTCTAGCTGCGCCGCGAGGGGCTCTTTAGCCTGGCCAGGATGTCCATCATCTTTTCGTTGCCACCGGCCGGTGGCCGCCAATCAACCTGCACCGAAGTCGCCCCCTGGCCCGTCAGGCTATCACGGAACGATTCCAACCCCACGTTGATGGCCACCAATTCTTTGCCGAAGGTAACCGGAGCGCCAGTTTCCGCAGCAGCAGGCAACCGATCCAGAACATGCGCCACGGCCCCATTTGTATCCGGCACAACCGTAGCGCCCGCAGCGGCAAACGCCTCAACATGGTAAGCCAACCCCTGCGGATCTTCCGGCGTCCCCAGCAGCAACACCACAACAGGTTTGTCCACCGCCGCAATCGCCGGGGCCAGCTCCGCCGCCGGGTCCGGATGGGCGCCTTCGCCTAAAACCACATCCAGCAATATCAGCCCCGTCTCCGGGTCCGCCGCTTCCTGGCGCAGCCGGCGCAGGCGCAAATCATTGTCCATCATCGGGTGCAACCGCCCCTGGGTAAAATCATCTTCGCCCATGTCGATGATGGTGTGGCCCTCTGAGTGCCAAACATCAGCCAGTTTCTGATCCGGCCGGATGGGCACATTCGTCTTCAGCGGCAAAAAACTTTGCAAACCCAACACCATTTCATACGCCAGCGTCCCGCCGGAAAACAGACCGCGCAGGTAACCATTGAGCGGCTCGGGTTGTTCGGCTACTGCCGAGACGTCCCCAGCCAGACCAACGGCCAGCTCAGCGGCCTCATCCAACGTCAGGGCGAAGTGCAGGTTGCCCAACTGCCGGGCCGGCGGCGCAAAGCCAATAAAATTGACCACGACCGGCTTGCTAACCTGACGCGCAGCCGTCAGCAGCCTGGCCGCCACTTCCGCTGAGGGCGGTTTGGAAATCAGACAGATGACGCTGGTGGCCTCATCCGCTGCCAGGTAGGCCAGCGCCTGCAACGCCGTGCGCCCGCCGACCTCTGCCTTCAGGTCACGCCCGCCGGTGCCAAACGCCTGTGAAACACCGCCGTCGCGCCGATGCACACCGACGGTCACCGCCTGCAACCCCGTCCCGGACGCCGCCACCACGCCGATGTTGCCCCGGCGCACCCGATTGGCAAAGCCGAGCCCAATGCCGTTGATGATTGCCGTACCACAATCCGGGCCCATGACCAGCAGACCACGTTCAGCCGCCTTTGTCTTGAGCTTGATTTCATCGTCCAATGAGACATTGTCACTGTACAGAAAGACGTGTTTACCCAGTTCGAGCGCCTCATCGGCCACCTCGGCAGCATAGCGGCCCGGCACGGAAATCAGGACCCAATCCGCAGCCGGCAAATTTCGGGCCGCTGCAGCCAGGCTGCGCGGCCGAAAATCCTGGGCCGTCGTGGCCCGCCGGCGCTGCAGCAAACTATCCACCTGACCAATGGCTGCCTGCGCCGCTGCGTCATCTGCCCCATTGACGATGATCAGCAGATCGTCCGCTTTGGCCTCAATGCCGGCCAGGTCAAAGCCGGTCGACAACAGCACATCCCGATTGGCCGGCGTCGCCATGACCACGCCCGCATCTTCCACGCCGGGCAGCGCCGCCAAGGCCTTTTGCAACTGCATCAGGATCACCGAATCAAAATAGGCCCCCGCCCGAATCTCAAACTGCGTCGCACTCATAAGAGAACCCTTAGCCACAGATTTCGCAGATTTGGGGATTTTATGTTCGCGTCCCGAAGTTGGGATACGAGAGCCAAATCCTGTCATCTGCGAAATCTGTGGCAAAAAATATCATCCGTGTATAGATAGGAGATCGTCTAGCTGTTGGCCGTAGACCATGAGCTCCTCGTCGTAGCCGTGTTTGCCGACTAACTGCAGGCCGAGCGGCAATCCCTCGTTGTTGATGCCGGTCGGGATCGTCAGCGACGGCAGGCCGCTGCAGGTCCAGGGCAGATTCATGACCGGGTCGCCGGTGGCATCGAGACCGGCCGGTGCCGGCCCTTGCGCTGCGGGGGCGATCCAGAAATCAATCTCATGCTGGGCCATCAATTCTTCGAGCTCAGCACGCAAGCCCGCCTGCCGCGCCTGCCCGGTCGCGATCGCCTCGTCGCCCAGCGCCTCGCCGGCCTCCAGCATCGCCACCGTCTTAAAATGGTACTGGTCGCGATACTGGGTCAGCCAGGGCGCATGAAAGCGGGCCGCTTCAGCCGACATCAAATTGACATGCTCCTGGCGAATCGTCGGGAAATCCGCCATCGCCGGCACTGGTTTGACCAGGTAGCCAGCCGCCTGCAACTTCTCGACGGTGGCCTGGAAATGGGCCAGTCCCTCGGGCCACGCTTCGTTCAAGTACGGCCCCTGGGGGATGCCCAGGACCGGTTTGCCCTCATCTTCTGCCGTCCAATCCCAATCTGAGCAAAGAATAGGCGCCATCAGGCTGGTGCCGCTGACCCGGCGGGTGAAATAGCCGATGTGGTCCAGCGAATCTGACAGGGGGATGACGCCATCCCTGGCGATCCGGCCGGAACTGGGCTTATAGCCCACGACGCCGCAATAAGCAGCCGGCCGGTTAATGGAACCAATTGTCTGCGTGCCAAAGGCAAATGGGACCAGCGCCGCGCCAACCGCCGCGGCCGAGCCGCTGCTGGAGCCGCCCGGCGTGTGCGCCGGGTTGTGCGGATTGCGCGTCGGCCCTGGCGCAAAATAAGCAAACTCGGTGGTCACCGTTTTGCCCAGAACGATGGCGCCAGCCGCTTTCAGCCTGGTGACGCTGGACGCCTCCGTTCCCTGTAAATCAGCAGCCGGCAACTGGCTACCTGCCCGCGTCGTCATCCCCGCAACATGAAAGATGTCCTTAACGCCAATCGGCAGGCCAAACAACACCGGTCGCATCTCCGGCTCCGGATATTCGGCCAGCAGCGCTGCCGCCTCGGCCCGCACCCGCTCCCACCGACCCGGCTCCGGCACAAACGCCAGCACCGCCGGCTCCCGCGCCACAAAATGAGCCTCTAGCTCCGCCAGGTAACCCAGCAAATCCACGCTGCCATTACACAGCCCTTTAACCAACTCCGGCAATGATCGTTCCAGCAAACTCATACTCAAATCCCAAGGCCGCACGACGGCCAATGTTTGTTTTTGGCCACGGATTAACACGGATTCAACACGGATTTTTTTGTTTTTTCAGAAAAATCCGTGTCAAATCCGTGCCAATCCGTGGCTACTCTCCCCTCTCCCGCGCGGCGAGGGCGACGGCGTCGACGATGTGTTGGTAGCCGGTGCAGCGGCACAGGTTACCAGAGAGCGCCTCGCGGATTTCCGCCTCGGTCGGGTTCGGGTTTTCTTCCAGAAATGGTAGCAGCGTCATCAAAAAGCCCGGCGTGCAATAGCCACATTGCAACGCATGGCTCTCATGAAAGGCGCGCTGCAGCGGGTGCATGTTCGCCGGCGTGCCCAGCGATTCCACCGTCTGGATTTCATGGCCCCTGGCCTGGACGGCAAACATGATGCAGGAGCGCACCGGCAGCCCATCAAACAAAATCGTGCAGGCGCCGCAGACGCCATGCTCACAGCCGACGTGCGTACCAGTCAACCCCAGCTCATGGCGGATGAAGTCGCTTAGCAGCAGGCGCGGCTCGACGGTCCGTGTCTCCGGGCGGCCATTAATCGTCAGGGTAATCTCAATCGCTTCACTCATGCGTCATCTTTCCCGTAGGGATACCAGTAATCCTTGACCTGGCCCTCCACGTCCCAGTGGACATGTTTCACTTCGTAAAATTCGTCCAGCCCTTCCTGGCCCAGCTCGCGGCCGCCACCGGTCATCTTCATGCCGCCAAAGGGGCCAGCCCAATTGTCGGTCAGCGGGTCATTGATCCAGATGGTGCCGGCTTTAACCTGATCAAAAAACCGTTTGACCAGGCGGGCATCATGGGTGAGCAGCGAAGCGCCCAGCCCCATTGTCGTATCGTTGCAGAGGGCAATCGCCTCATCAAAATCGCGGTATGGCATCAGCGGCAGCAACGGGCCGAACGTCTCCTCACGCATGATCGACATCGAGTGATCCACATTGACGAGAACGGCCGGTTCCAGGAAATAGCCCTTCGGCAGATAAGCCGGCCGGCCGCCGCCGGTGAGCACCTGCGCCCCAGCAGCAGTTGCCGTCGCCAATTCATTCTCAATTTTGACCCGGAACCGTTCCCGCATGAGCGGGCCGATGTCGGTGGACTCGTCCAGCCCGTTTCCCAGCTTCAGTTTGGCCACAAAATCAGCCAGCTCTTCGCTGAACTGGGTAAAGCGGGACTCGTGGACATAAATCCGTTCCGAGCTGGTGCAGACCTGGCCAGTATTGAGCAGCCCAGCATAGGCAGTGGCTCGGACCGCCATGGTCAGGTCCACGTCGGGCGCTACAACCAGTGGGTCTTTGCCGCCCAGCTCCAGGTTGAGCTTTTTCATCATGGGCGCAGCGATGCCGGCAATGCGCTGGCCCGTGGCGACGGAGCCGGTGAAGGCGATCATGGGCACATCGGGATGGCGCACCAGCGTCTCGCCGACCTCCGGGCCGTAGCCAGTGACGACGTTGACGACACCGGCCGGTAAATGGCCAAACGCCTTCTCAATCAGCAACATCGTCGTCAGCGTCGTGTACTCTGACGGTTTGATCACCACCGTGTTGCCCGCCGCTAGCGCCGGCGCCACCTTCCAGGCCAGCAACAACAGTGGGAAGTTCCACGGCACGATACAGCCCACGACGCCATACGGCTCTTTAATGGTGAAATTGATCTGGTCCGGGTCGCCGGGCGTCAGGAAACGGCCCCGCTCGGCTCGCCCCAACTCAGCGTAATAATGGAACGTCTCGTAGCTCCAGTAAACCCCTTCCTCACTCTCGATGTACGGTTTGCCCTGTTCGATGGTGAGCTGGCGACTCAGCGCCGCTTCGTGGGTCTTGATCTGGCTGGCCACCTCATGCAGGAGCGCGGCCCGCTCAAAAGCCGGCGTTTGCCGCCAGCCCGGAAAAGCAGCCTTCGCGGCAGCCACGGCGGCCTCGACATCAGCCGCCACGCCGCGCGGGATGGCACCGATGATCTCTTCCGTAGCCGGGTTAATGACTTCTATCGACTCGACGGCGGCGCCGCCCGTCCATTGACCATTGATGTATTGTGTCATCGCTTGCGCTAAAAGACTCCTGCAGCCAATCAATCAGGAATTGAGGCCCGCTGCCTCTAATAAGGCCCGTTTCGCCAGGACGCCGGCCAGGTGCCGCTTGTATTCGGCACTGGCATGCACATCACCGGCTGGGGCGATCTCGTCACGCGCGGCCTGGGCCGCCGCGGCCGCGCACAATTCGGGCGTCAGCCGTTGCCCGACCAACATGGCGGCAGCAGAACTGGCCACCATCGGGATTTCGCCGGCGTTCAGAAAAACCAATCGGGCGGCGCGGCAAACGCCAGACGCATCCAATTGCAGCACCGCGGCAATGCCGGCCTGGGCATAGTCACCGTGGCGGCGGGCCAACTCTTTGAAGGCGAAGCGGCTACCGGCCGGTAACGGCGGCAGCTTGATTTCGGTAAGGATCTCATCGTCAGCCAGCGCTGTCTGGAACAGCCCTTCGTAAAATGCTTCAGCGTCTACCCAGCGCTCACTCCCTTCTTTCTGGAGCCGGAATTGCGCTTCAAGGGCGACGGCGAGGACGGGCAGCTCACCGGCCGGATCCGCATGGGCCAGGCTGCCGCCGATCGTGCCCCGGTTGCGGATCTGGGGATGGGCGATGTAAGGCATCGTCGCCGTGATCAATGGCGCACACTCGGCCACAAGCGCATCCCGCTCCAACCGCCGCTGCCGCACCATGCTGCCAATGTGGAGATGGCCGGCCTCGTCCCGCCAGATATCGGCAAGTCCGGCCACGTTATTCAAATCGATGAGAACGGCCGGTTGGGCCAGGCGAAAATTCATCACCGGGATCAAACTCTGACCACCGGCCAGCAGTTTCCCTTCATCACCATGCTCACGCAGCAGGACCAGGGTTTCGCTCAGAGTCTCAGGGGCTTTATAGGCAAAGGGGGCAGGCTTCATAAGGTCCTCAGCCAATTCAGGAAATAGTTGGCACAAC
Organism: Ardenticatenales bacterium; assembly: GCA_020634575.1. The sequence goes on from JACKBM010000029.1 coordinate 70,892, forward strand.
ATAAGTTGTGACATGGGCTGCCCCAATGATACCAAATTTGCCGCCATCCGCCCCACCCCGCGAGGGGTGGTGGACCCGTCGGGTGGTGGACCCGTCGGGTTAGGGACCCGTCGGGTGGGGGACCCGTCGGGTGGGGACCCGTCGGGAGAACCCGTCGGGTTGGCAACCCCTCGCGCCGCTCTCTATAATGGGCGCAGCTTTAGCAAAGGAGCCATTTTGAATTCAGACACGCGACATCTGGTCATCGTTGGCGGCGGATTTGCCGGCCTGTATACGGCCAAACATCTGCGCCAGGCGGAATGGCGGATCACCCTCATCGATAAACGCAACTTCCACCTGTTCCAGCCCTTGCTTTACCAGGTCGCGACTGGCGGCATCTCGCCGGGTGACATCGCCTCGCCGCTGCGGGCAGTTTTCTCGAAGCAGAAGAATGTCACCGTGTTGCAGGCGGAAGCGACCGGGCTGGATGTCAGCAGGCGGCGGCTCAGGTTGCGTGATGGCGAGATCAGCTACGATCAGCTCATCGTCGCCACCGGCGTCCGGCACCATTACTTTGGCCATGAGGAGTGGGCCGGGGCCGCGCCTGGTCTGAAGACGATTGAAGACGCCCTCACCATGCGGCGGCGCATCTTCCTCGCCTTTGAAGCCGCAGAAAGGGAAACGGATCCGGCTCGCCGGCGGGCCCTGATGAATTTCGTGGTGGTGGGCGCCGGACCAACGGGCGTGGAATTGGCCGGCGCCCTGGGCGAGCTGGCTCACGCAACCCTGCAGGGCGACTTCCGCCACATCGATCCGCATGAGGTTCAGATCTTCCTGGTCGAAGGGCAGGAACGGATTCTGAGCAGTTACCCGGAACAGCTCTCGGCGCGGGCGGCGCAATCGCTGGCCCAACTGGGCGTTACTGTGCGTACCAACACCTTTGTGACCGGGGTCAATGAAGGTGTTTGTCAGTTACAGCATGACGGGGCCACGGAGCAGTTACCGGCGGCCACAATCCTTTGGGCCGCCGGGGTCAAGGCGTCGCCGCTGGGGCAGGTGCTGGCGGAGCAAACGGGCTGCGAATTGGACAATGCCGGCCGGGTCAAAGTCCGCGACGATCTCAGCCTGCCTGGCCATCCCGAAATCTTTGTGATCGGTGACCTGGCACACTGTCCTGGCCCAGACGGCCAGCCGTTGCCGGGTGTCGCCCAGGTGGCCATGCAGCAGGGCAAATATGTGGCGGAACACCTGCGCGGCAAGAAAAAAGGGCCGTTTCGCTATCAAGATCGGGGAAGTCTGGCGGTCATCGGCCGGAACCGGGCTGTAGCCAATATTTTCGGCTATAAGCTCAGCGGTTTTCTGGCCTGGTTGGTCTGGGTTTTCATCCACATCGCTTATCTGATTGAATTCGACAACCGGCTGATCGTGATGATCCAATGGGCCAGCGACTACTTCACCCGCAAACGCGGCGCTCGTCTAATCACGGGAGATTCGCCGTTTCCGCTTATCCAAACAGATCATGAGGTGACTGATGCAACGTAGGGGGTCCGCCTGACTCAGCCTGGATGCCCTGCGCTTCCTCGCGCAGGCGTGCGGCAAGCGCCGTGGTCTGGCAGAATTTTGCGCAGCTACAGTTCTGCATTCTGGACCGGGAATTCGTTGAACGTCCTGGTACGTTCACGCCGCTTCTGGATTGATGCAGGCTTCACTGAAGCGAACCAGGCCGTCGCGCCGGTCGATTTGACGAGCAATCTAGCCGCCGTCCGGGCTGGATGGTAATATCGTAGAACGAACACAGATTGCCGCGTTAGCCACATATCCATCAACCCCGCCACCCCGCTGTCACGTGGTTGTTATTGGCTCACATCGAGGAGGAGGAAAGATGTCACGCATTGTCCGTGCCGCTCTACTACAGGCTTCCTGGACCGGCGACAAGGAGTCGATGATCGTCAAGCACGAGGAGTACGCTCGTGAGGCAGCCAAACAGGGCGCCAAAGTGATGTGCTTTCAGGAGTTGTTCTACGGCCCCTATTTCTGCCAGGTGCAGGACGCCAAATATTACAGCTACGTCGAACCTATCCCCGACGGCCCCACCACCAAACGAATGCAGGCGCTGGCCAAAGAGACCGGCATGGTCCTGATTGTGCCTATGTACGAGGAAGATGGCACCGGCATTTACTACAACACGGCCGCCGTCATCGATGCGGATGGTCGTTATCTTGGCAAATACCGCAAAACCCATCTACCTCATGTCAATGGCTTCTGGGAGAAATTTTATTTCCGGCCGGGCAACCTCGGCTACCCCGTTTTTGATACTGCTGTTGGCAAGGTTGGCGTCTATATCTGCTACGACCGCCATTTCCCGGAAGGCGCCCGCATGTTGGGGCTACATGGCGCTGAGATCGTCTTCATTCCCTCCGCCACCTCGCGTGGCCTCTCGCAGCACCTATGGCGCATCGAACAGACCAGCCACGCCATCGCCAACGGCTATTTTGTCGGCACCATCAACCGGGTTGGCATCGAAGCAGAGATTGGCGACAACGATTTTTATGGCCAGAGCTATTTCTGTACCCCACGGGGCGAATTTGTCACCACCATGGGCGAGTATGACAATCTACCAGGCCAGGGGGATGCCTACGAGGAAGAGCTAATGGTGCGCGACCTCGATCTGGATCTCATCCGCGAAGTGCGCAATACCTGGCAGTTTTACCGCGATCGCCGGCCCGATATGTATGATGATATCGTCGCTCCATAAGAGATTTTGCCGCGAATAACGCGAATTTTCGCTAATTTTTTCTTCGCGAGAATTTGCGTCATTCGCGGCCAGTTTCTTCCTAACAGGTAACACATCAAATGAAAACATTGATCAAGAATGGAACAATTGTGACGGCCAGTGACACCATCAAGGCTGATGTGCTGATTGAGGGTGAGCAGGTGGCTTTAATCGGCCGCGATCTGCCGGCGGATGGCGCCAACGTGATCGACGCCAGCGGCAAGTTGCTCCTGCCGGGCGGCATCGACGTCCACACCCATTTGGAACTCCCTTTCGGCGGTACCGTCTCCTCTGACGATTTCTTCACCGGCCACAAGGCCGCCGCGTTCGGCGGCACGACGATGCATATCGACTTCGTCATCCAGCCCATCGGCGGCTCGCTGGCTGATGGCATCGCCGACTGGCGCCAGAAGTCGACGGACAAGGCGGCCATCGACTACGGCTTCCACATCGCCATCACCGACCTGCGTGACGAGGTGATGGCGGAGATCCCTTCGGTGCTGGATGAGGGGATCACCAGCCTGAAGCTGTTCATGGCCTATAAAAACGTCTTCCAGATCGACGATACCACCTTATTCCGCGCCATGACCGTAGCCGCCAAACATGGCATGATCATCATGGTCCATGCCGAAAACGGCGACGTCATCGCCGAGTTGACGGCCCAGTTGCTCGCCGAGGGCAAAACCGACCCCAAATATCACGCCACCGCCCACCCGGCCATGGCCGAGGCCGAGGCAACCGGCCGGGCCGTTGCCATGGCCGGCATGACCGGCGCTCGCCTCTATGTCGTCCACATGACCTGTGAAGAAGCGGTGGAGCAACTGGCGTTGGGCCGGGCCAAAGGGTTCAACGTCATGGGCGAGACCTGCACCCAGTACATGTTCATTTTTGAAGAAGATCTGGCCAAACCCGGCTTTGAAGGCGCCAAATTCGTCTGCTCACCACCGGTGCGGCAGCCCAAGGACGCCCCAATTCTCTGGCAGGCGCTCAAGGACAACACCTTGCAGGCCGTTTCCACCGACCATTGCCCCTTCTGGTACGAAGGTGGCGTAAGCGGCCGTCTCCCGGGCAAGGAGCTGGGCAAACCCAGCTTCGACAAGATCCCCAATGGCATGCCCGGCATCGAGGACCGGATGCCGGTGATGTGGCATCATGGCGTCAACGGTGGCCACTATTCAGCCAACCGCTTCGTCGAGATAACGGCCACCAACCCGGCCAAAATCTTCGGCATGTACCCGCGCAAAGGCACCATCGCCGTCGGCTCCGACGCTGACATCGTCATCTGGGATCCGGAAAAACAACACACCATCAGCGCCGCCACCCAACATATGAACACCGATTACAATGTCTATGAAGGGATGACGGTTAAGGGCTGGGCCGATAAAGTGTTGTTGCGCGGCCAGGTCATTGTCGATGGCGATGAATGGCTGGGCGCCGCCGGCAGCGGCCAATACATCTTCCGCCAGCCCCATGCCGCGATTCTATAAATGAGTGCTGGCGCCCTACCGACCACGAGTGGCACGACCACGACCACCTGGCTGACCCGGTTTCTGCTGGTCGGCCTGGTGGCCCTGGGACTGTCCCTGGCTATTGGCCACTGGGGGCTGAGCACCGGCGCCCCGGCCCTGGTCGAATCCACCCCGGGCCAGCTCAGCATCTGGGTGGCCGATCAGAC
>JACKBM010000003.1 GCA_020634575.1 Ardenticatenales bacterium
AAAAGCATGAGCCATATTTTGAACCAGGAAGTGGGGCGGCTGCGGGAGCGGATTTTGGTGTTGGGCAGTGAGGTTGAAGAGAATCTGCTGATCGCGGTGGATGCCTTGAAGCGGCGGGACCAGGCGCGGTCGCTGGCGCTGATTCAGGCGGATGAATGGATCAACGAGAAGCGGATCAAGATCGGCATGGATTGCCTGACGCTGATGGCGACCCAGCAACCGGTGGCCCGGGACATGCGCCAGATCGCGGCCATCATCGAAATTGCCGGTGAGCTGGAGCGGATTCACGATTACGTGAAGGGTATCAGCAAGATCAACCGGCTGATTTCGCCCGAGATCGACATCAAGGCGCTGCTGCTGCCCCTGCCGGACATGACGGCTATCACCGCGGCGATGCTGCACGCGAGCCTGACCGCCTTCGCCCATGCGGATGAGGCGTTGGCCCGGCGCACCCCGGTCCGCGATAGCGAAGTGGACCGGATGTACGAGGAGTTAAATGCGGAGGTCATCCGTCGAGTTCATGAGACGCCGTCGGATATGGAGCTGGCCAACCGGCTGCAATGGGCCGGGCACAACATTGAGCGGGCCGCTGATCGGGTGATCAATATTTGCGAATGGGTCATTTACATGATCACCGGGATTTTTGAAGAGATGGACAACGCATCGCCACAACATGAACAAGAAGCGAATCTTAATTATTGAAGAAGATGCCGACCTTCTGGAAACAGTTGAAGCGAGTCTGACGCAACAAGGTTACATTGTGATCAGCGGGATGAGCGGTGAATCGGCGCCCGGTTTGTGCCAGGTGCACCGGCCGGATCTCATCCTGCTGGCAGCCAACATGACGGGCGTGGACGGGCTGGACCTGTGCCGTGAGCTGCGCCATGTCTCCAACACGCCGATCATCGTGATGGCGGCCAATGCCGGGGCGGTGGATCGGATTCTGATGCTGGAGATGGGCGCGGATGATTACCTGGTCAAGCCGTTTAACGTGCGCGAGTTGGTTGCCCGGGTCAAAGCGCTCTTCCGCCGCATCCGGTTGACCCACGAGGAGCTGGATGCCCAGCAGCAGAGCAACGGCCAGGCGCGCAAGCCGGTCCCGCTCCAGTTCGGCAATCTCAGCATCGACGAGCGCCGCCACGAGGTCCGGTTGGATGACCACCCCTTGCGGCTACGGCCCCAGGAGTATGAGCTGCTGCTCTTTTTTGCGCGCCACCGGGGCATCACCATCTCCCGGGACACCATTTTTGACCGGGTGTGGGAAGGATCTGAGGCCAACAACAACCGGACCGTGGATGTTCATGTGCGCTGGTTAAGGCAGAAGATTGAGGCGGATCCGACGCAGGCGGAGCGCATTGTCTCTGTGCGCGGGGTCGGATATCGTTTTGATGGGTGAAAAAATGGTAGAGAAGCAGACAGTTTTATTCTTGTGTACCGGCAATTCCTGTCGCAGCCAGATGGCGGAGGCGATTGTCAATGCGGAGCTGGGAGAGACGTGGGCAGCCTATTCGGCGGGGACGCGACCGGCCGGTTACACCCATCCCAAAGCGCTGGCCGTTCTGACCGAGATCGGCATTGATTGGCAGGGTCAATCCCAGCACACCGATGCATTCATCGGGCAGGCGTTTGACCTGGTGGTGACTGTTTGCGACAGCGCCGCCGAAGATTGCCCGGCCTGGCTAGGCGCCGGGCGCAAGGTCCACCTCAGCTTCCCCGACCCGGCGGCGGCCCAGGGCAGCGACGCCGAGGTGCTGGCCGTCTTCCGCGAAGTCCGCGACGATATTCGCCAGCGCGTGCTGGCGCTGCTCCGCTGAGGGGTTGCCCAACCCGTCGGGTCAGCCAACCCGTCGGGTCAGCCAACCCCTCAGACGCCGCGGCAAACGTCGTACGCCTGCCGCAGCGCGGCCGTACGTCCCCTTTGGGCCGGAACTCGTGGCCCACGAAACCAGCATAGCCGGCTGCTGCCAGCGCCCGGCAGACCGCCGCGTAGTTGATCTCCTGCTGCTCGTCCAGATCCTGGCGGCCCGGGTTGCCGGCGGTATGGATATGCCCGATCTGGCCGACATACGTGGTCAGGTTGCGGATGAGATCCCCTTCCATAATTTGCATGTGGTAGATGTCATACAGCAGTTTGACGCGCGGGCTGGGCGCCTGGGCCAGGACGGCCAGCCCCCAGGCGGTGTGGTCGCACTGATAGCCGGGATGGTCAACTTTGGAGTTGAGTAGTTCCAGGTTGAGCGTTACCCCTTGTGCTTCCGCGTAGGGGGCGATACGGCGCAGGCCGGCGGCTGTGTTGGCGATCGCCTCGGCGTCACTCATCCCCGCCAGCCGGTTGCCGCTGAAGCAGATGAGCCCCTGCACGCCATGACGCACGGCGACATCAATGGATTCGCGCAGCTCAGCCTCGATGCGGTCATGGTTGGCCGGGTTGTTGAGGCCATCTTCCAGGGCGGCGTGGCCGACCATGCTGGCCAGGGCCAGGTTGTGCTGTAGGGCCAACCGGGCCAGCTCCGGCAGCGATTCGTCTCTTTGCCAGATTTCGACGGCGGCGTAGCCGATGGCGGCCAGTTCCGCCAGGAAGCCATCGAGGTCGACGCCGGCCAACGGCAAGATGGGCAGGCAAACCGATTGTTTCAGGGTCATGTGGAATCCTCCCGCTGGCTCAGCTCACTTGCCGACCAGCCAGGACCGATCATATCCGGAATTGGCGCCGAACCAACCCGTCGGGTTGGCGGACCCGACAGGTTGGCGGACCCGACGGGTTAGGCAACCCCTCAGCCGGCCGGTTCGGCGGCGGCGCGCATGGTGCTGGCCAGAAGGTCGTAGGCAGCGGCCCAGGCTGCCGCAACCGCCGGCGTAAACTGCTCGCCCAGCCTCTGGCCCAATGTCCAGAGCAGCGCCGCGCCGACAGTGTCGTAATGCTCTGGCTGGACGCCATAGCCGGCGTGGCGAACGCCCATGGCCTGGATGTGAGGCAGGAGGGTATCCGGCCGGTCCAGACCCGCCACCACAAATGCCAAGGCGGTCATCAGCTTTTGCTTCTGCGCTGCCATGTCGCCTCTGAAGTAGGGGCGCAGCCAGGGATCCAGCTGGAAGAGCCGTTCGTAGAATAGATCGGCGGCGACTGCCTGAATCGGCTGTACCAGGACAAAGCTATCTTTAACGAGTTTGATTTGTTGTTTGTTCATGATGAATCTCCGCATAAAGGGTTGGGCTTTGGGCCGGGCGCGACGGGGCCCGGGCGCATAGTAATGGGCAGCGACTGCCGGTTACAGATGGGGTTTCATTTCTAGTTGTTTTTCATGATCACCTCCCACAATGAAATAAGGCCGGCCATCTGGCGGGTATTGCCGGCGGCCAGCGGACCCTACTGGATCAGGGGGTGAGCTGCTCGAACAGAAAAACGAACAGGGCTTGCAGGTTGTTGAAGCGCTGCGTCTGGCGTGTCTGGACATGAGTCAGGGAGGCGCGCCAGGGGCCATCGGGCGCTTCGCGCCAGGTACGCAGCAGCCAGGCCTGGTAAGGCCAGACTGTCGCGGCCTGACCGCCGTCCCGTTCAGATCCGTCCGGAAGTTCAACCGTGTTGTTTGTCATGGAACCCAGTATCAACAGTGTCCGTAGCCAAATCGTTCCCAGCCGGAAAAAGCGCCTATAATGGGCAGATGGTGAGGCTGAAGTTGCGATTGCTGGGAAGTTTTGGGGCGACGGTGGAGGACCGGCCGGTCACGCAGTTCCGTACCGACAAAATGCGCGCGCTGCTCGCCTACCTCGCTCTCAACGCCGGCCGCCCCTTCCGCCGGGAAACACTGGCCACACTCCTCTGGCCTGACTGGTCCGATGAGGCCGCCCGCCGTAACCTGCGCCAATCGTTGCACCGCCTGCGCCAGCTGCTGGCCAAAGCTGACAACGACCTGGCTGAAGCGCTCTTTTCCCTGACCCGCCAGACCGTTCAACTTAATGGCGCCTGGCTGGACCTTGATGTCGCTACGTTCCGTGAACTGCTGCAAACCTGCCAGACCCACTCCCACACCGACCTGCTGCGCTGTGCCCCCTGCCTGGAGCGGCTGACCCAGGCGGCCGCGTTCTACGAGGGCGAGCTTCTGCCTGGATTTAACCTGAAAGACGCCTTTCCTTTCGAAGAATGGCTGTTCATGGAGCGTGAGCAGTTGGGCCAGCAACAGCTGGAACTGCTGGACAAGCTGGCCCAGGCATTGGCGGCGCAGGGCGACTATGAAGGGGCGCAACGCTACGCTCAACAGCAGGTGGCGTTGGCTCCCTGGCGTGAATCTGCCCACCGGCAGCTCATGTGGCTTTACGTGCAGCAGGGCCAGCGCACGGCTGCCCTGGCCCAGTTTGAGAGCTGCCAGACGCTGCTGGCCCAGGAGTTGGGTGTGGAGCCATCGAGCGACACGATCCAGCTCCGCGACCAGATTCGGGCCGGTGAGCTGCCTGTGCCGGCCCAGCCGCAGGCGCGTTTGCATGGCTTCCCGGCTCAACTCACGCCATTTATCGGCCGGGGCGAAGAAGTGACCCAGGTCATGAGCCAGCTGGCTGAGCCAACCTGCCGCCTGCTGACGCTGCTGGGGCCGGGTGGTAGCGGCAAAACCCGGCTGAGCATTCGGGTTGGGCAGGCCTTGGCCGAAGGTGCTGGCCCTTATCGGGATGGCATCTTTTTTGTGCCGCTGGTGGCGGTGGCTGATGTGGCCCGGCTGGAAACGGCCCTGGCCGACCGGCTGGGCCTGTCCCTCAATGAAGGGGTGACCCCACGAGCCCAGCTTTTGGCTTTTCTGGCGGCCAGGGAGCTGCTCCTGATTTGCGATAATTTTGAGCAATTGTTGCCTGGAGCTGAACTGCTCGGGGCGATCCTGGCAGCGGCGCCCGGCGTCCAGTTCCTGGTGACCTCACGCCAACCGCTCAACCTGGCGGGCGAATGGCGGTTGCCGGTGGGCGGGCTGGGTTACGACGGCGGCGCTGAGTCTGAGGCGGCCCTGTTTTTCCAGCGCTGCGCTCAACGGGTGCTGCCCCAGTTCCGGTTGGATGAGGCCACCCTGCCGCCGGTCCTGGCGTTAGCCGAACTGGTGGAAGGGCTGCCGCTGGCCCTCGAAATTGCCGCCGCCTGGAGCCGCCTCATGGATCCGGCCGCCATCCTGGCCGCGACGCGCCAGAGCCTCGATTTCCTGGTTTCACCGCTTGATGATTTGCCGCCGCGCCATCAAAGTATGCGCGCCGTCCTGCATCAGACCTGGGGGCGGCTGCCGGCGCGCACACGGCAACTGCTGGAACAGATCGCCCTCTTCGCTGGCAGCTTTACGCTCGAGGCGGCGCTGGCGACGCTACCCGGCGTCACCCTGCTGGATATGGCCACCTTGCTGGATCGCTCTTTGCTAAGCTGGCGGGCTAGCGGTCGCTACCAGATGCATGAGTTGCTGCGTCAGTATGCTCGCGAACAGGCTGAAAGCGAGGCGCAACTCTTCCAACGGCAGCATAGCGACTATTTTCTGGGCCTGGTGGCGGCGCAGACGGCGGCGCTCTGCGGCCGGCAGCCACAGCAAGTCTGGCCCCGCTTGCGTGAGGAGCTGGCCGAGATCCGCCAGGCGTGGCATTGGGCCCTGGCGTTGCAACTGGCAGAGCCAATGCTGGCCAGCCTGAGTGGGCTGGGGCGACTGTACGAACTGGCCGGGCTGTTTGCCGAGGCTGCCGCTTTGCTGACGCAGGCCCTGGCTGACGTGGCGCAGTGGCCGGCCGCTCCGGCACATGAGCGGCTGCGGCTGCAACTTCAGCTACAGCAGGCCCATTTCCTGGGGCAGCAGGGCGAATATAAGGCGGCCATCAGCGCGGCAGAAGCGGCGCTGGCGCTGGCCGAAGGGTTGGGCGAGTCTGAACTGGCGGCGGCAGCCTGGGCTTTGCAGGGTGAATGGCAACGGCATCTGGGGCAATACACGGCGGCCCGGGCCAGCCTGGCGGCGGCGCTGGCATTGGCAGAAGGACCGGCCGGTCAGCGCAACCGCGCCCGGGCGCTGGCCGAACTGGGCGCCATCCACCTCGAGCAAAGCCGCTATGATGAAGCGCTCAACGACTTGCAGGCAGCGCTCGCTATCTATGAGCAGCTGACCGATGCAATGGCCATCAGCAGAACCCTGGGCCAGATCGGCGACGCGTACCGGCGCAAGGGGGCGTATGAGACAGCTCTGGCTCATGTGGAGATGGCTCTGTCCGTGGCGCGCGGACTGGATTACCGGTTGGGGCAGGTGCAACTACGCCTCGTCCTGGCCCGCATCCGCATGGAGATGGGCGAGGTTGCCCCGGCTGAGGCGCTGGCCGCTGAAGCCCTGGCCGCGGCGACCGACCTGGGGGCCGTGCGTGAGATCTGCCTGGCCCATGTCTATCTGGGCAACTGCTGTAACGTGCGGGCGCAACTGGCCGAAGCGGAGCGCCATTTCCGCCGGGCGCTGGCCCAGGCGGAGGCAGCGGGCGTGCCGGATCTGCGTGCGCTGGCCCTGAGCCGCCTGGGCGCCATGGCCGCCCGGCAGGGAGAAGCGGAGGTGGCGCTGGCGCTTTACCAGCAGGTGGCTGGCCTCTGGCGGGGGCTGCACAATCAGCGGGAGCTGGGGATCAGTCTGCGCCTGATCGGCGCGTTGTATGCGCGCATGGGTGAGCTGGAGCAAGCTGAAGAACAGTTTATGGCCTCGCTGGTAGCTGTGCAGCCGCTGGGCGCTGGGCATGTGGTCGCCGGCAGCCTGACCGAGCTGGGCTGGCTGCAGATGGACAAAGGAGATTATGCGGCGGCGCAGGGTTACCTGGAACGAGCAGTCGCGGTCTGCCGGGAGGTGGCGTTCCAGGGTGGGCTCGTGCTGGCCCTGGGTGGTCTGGGTAGCCTGCACCTGCGGCTGGGCGAATTTGCGTTGGCCGAAGGCTGTTTTCTAGAGACGCGCGAGCTGAATGAGGCGTTGGGCGACCGCTCGGGGACAGCGGTCATGTGGATGAACCTGGGCGAGGTGGCGCTGCGGCAGGGGCGACCAGGGGAGGCGCTGGCTGCTAACCAGGCGGCCTTGGCGCTGCTGCGCGCTATGAGCGGCAGCCGGATGATTGCGCAGGCGCTCTTACAGCAGGCACAGATACGCTTTGCCCTGGGCGAGACGACCCAGGCCGGCCTGTTGCTGGAGGAAGTGGTGGCCAGCGGCGAAAGGCGGGATCAAGGGCTGCAATTTGGGGCCGCCTTGCTCAAGGCGCGGCTGCTGGCTGCTGCCGGTGCTGGGAGTGCGGCGGCTGAACTGCTCCAAGAAATGCTGGCTCAATTTCCCCAACTGACGCAGCAGGCTGAGGTTCACTATTATTTGTGGCAGGCCACGGGTGACCCGACCCGCCGGGCGCAGGCTCTGGCGCTTTGCGACAAGATTCTGGAGCAGGCGCCGCAGTATCGGTTTGGGCAGTTCGCGGCGGTGCTGCGGGCCGCCTGAGCCAGGGTTTAGCTTGTGAAAAAGCGGCTGGCAGCATCAAATAATCCTGCTCTGGCGCCAGCAGATGGCCCATTGCCGGTAGAATAGGGTCGGCGGTTAGAAGAGGAAATTATGGAAGTATTGGTACAAGAACTCCTGGAGAAGGCCCGGCGGACGCTGGGCGCGGCGGCGGAACTGGCGGCGGTGCAGTCGGTGGCCGGCATCGCGGATTGCCAGTCGCCCAACGGGCCGTATACAACGGCGCTGCAGGCGGCGCGGGGCGACCGGCTGTTTTTTCAGCAGGTGCACCCCGGCGGTCGGGCGTTTACCGGCGTGGTGAACGGGCAAGTGGCCTGGGCTGTGGATGCGGTCACTGGCGAGGCCCAACCCTTGGGCCCCGAAGCGACGGCGATGATCCTGGGGCACGATTTGCTGATGTTGCCCCTGATCCTGGCAGAACGCTTTCATAAGCTGCGCCCGGCCGGTACCGCTGAATACGGTGGCAAGCTGTGCCAGGTGCTGGCCGGGGAGGACCCATGGCGCTCGCCCTGCCTGCTTTATTTTGCGGGCGACACCGGCCGGTTAGCCGGCCTGGCCCTGACCAATCCGATCGGCGAAGCGGGCGAGATGGTGCAGATCGTTTTTAAGGGCTGGCTGCCGGTCGGCGAAGTGACTTTGCCGGCTGAGGTGTTGATCACGGATAAGACGGGCGAGTTTTATTTTCGTTTCCGGCCGGTTGAGATCAATCACGTCGACGAAGCGGTGTTCGCCATCCCCGCTCACATCAGCGCCGGCTTCTGATTCACATGGGCTTTCACATGCGCCAGCCTAAACTGGGAGCAGAAAGAGGAGCCACGGATTGACACAGATTTTGCACGGATTCTTTTATGGATTGGGAGATTTTTGTCCTGCAAAGCTTCAACCCATTCCAAAAAATCCGTGTTAGCTTGTGCTGAGCGTAGCGAAGTATGCAAATCCGTGGCAAAAAAATTCCCAGAGAGTGCCGATGGAGGAAGACGATGGCTGATCATGAGACAATTAACACCCACTACACCCATGGCAATCTGCTGGCCGCGATTGAGGCGGCGTTGCAGCAGAGTGGGAAGTCCCTGACGGGACTGACGGTTGATGACCTGGGGCCGGTGGATGAGTTCCACATCGGTGGCCGGCCGGCGACGGCGCGGTTGCTGCGCCAGCTTGAGGTTGGTGCCGGCGACTCGGTCCTGGATGTCGGCTGCGGTTTGGGCGGGAGTGCTCGCTGTGCGGCGCTGTTGCTGGGGTGCCAGGTGACCGGCATTGATTTGACTGGCGAATATGTGGCAACCGGCAACGTGTTGTGTGACTGGGTGGGGCTGGGGAACCAGGTGAATTTGCAGCAGGGGAGCGCCCTGGAGCTACCTTTTCCTGACGCCAGCTTTGCGGCCGCCTACATGATCCACGTCGGCATGAACATCCCTGACAAACAGGCGCTGTTTGCCGGGCTGCGCCGGGTGATTCGGCCCGGGGGCCGGCTGGCTGTCTACGACGTCATGTAGATGACGGACGGCGCCATCGACTTCCCCATGCCCTGGGCGACGAATGGGGCGATGAGCTATGTGGGGACGCCGGCCGATTACGAGGCGGCTCTGGCGGCGGCGGGCTTTGATGTTTTGGCGGTTAACAACCGGCAGCCGGAAGCGCTGGTTGCCTTTGACCAGCAGAGCGCTCAGAACCAGGCCAATGGCGGCCCACCCCCGCTGGGGCTGCACGTGCTGGTCGGTGAGACAACCGTGCCCAAGTTCCGCAACATGGTGGCCGGGGTGCGCGCGGGCGTGATCGCCCCGGTGGAGATCGTGGCTGCAGTGGGGTAGGAAGCACAATCGGCACCAGCATGGCTACTAGATTGGACCCGCCTGGAATATAATATCTGCGTTTTCCAGAAAATCAGGATGTTATAGTCATTGCCAATCACGCCAGAGCCAACGCGCTCAAGGATGGTGGCCGATGCGGGTTTTTCTTACGGGCGGGACCGGTTTTATTGGCCAACCATTAACAGCGGCGTTGTTGGCGCACGGCTGGGAGGTGACAGCGCTGGTGCGCCGGCCCGGCAGCAAGCAAGCAGCCAGGCTCCAGGCCATGGGCGCCCACTGCCTGCCCGGCGATGTGACCGACCGCGAATCGATGCGGGCCGGCATGGCCGGGGCGGATGTCGTCATCCACAATGCGGCCTGGTATGAGATAGGCATCAGCCGGGCACAGCAGGCGCTGATGCAGGCGATCAACGTCGGCGGGACGGAGCATGTGTTGGGGTTGGCGCTGGAGCTGCAAATCCCGCGCGTGGTTTACATCTCGTCGACCACCTATTATGGTGATACCGGGCCTGAAGCGCGCGATGAGCGTTTTCAGCGCCAGAGCCCCATCCAAATTTTTTATGAGCGAACCAAGGTTGAAGCGCATGAGGTCGCGCAGGCTTATCAGGCGCGTGGCCTGCCACTGATCACCATTTCTCCGGCGCATGTGATCGGGCCGAACGACCATTCCCCATACGGTTATTTTCTGCGGCTTTACCTCAACGGGGTGATGACCCCCTTCGCCTGGGCGCCCGAGGCGGTCCACAGCCCGGTGCATGTGGCGGATGTGGCTGAAGGCATTGTCCTGGCGGTTGAGAAAGGGCGGTCCGGCGAACAGTATGTTTTGTCCGGTGATGCGATAACGATTCGCGAGACGATGGATTTGTGGGCGACGCAGCCGGGCGGGCTCAAAGTGCGCTTTTACCTGCCTTTGTGGCTGGCGGGGTTGCTAAACGCGCCCATCGGCCCGCTGCTACGCGCCCTGGGCATGCCCCCTTTTACGTCACGGGAAACCGTGACCGCCACCAGCGTTTGCTCATCTCAACTTAACAGCGCCAAAGCGCAGCGGAGCTCGAGGCATTACCAGCCAACCCGGAGAGCTGGCTGGCGTTATCGCCGAAGAGCGCCGCATAGCGGAGCGGAAGCGCGAGGGTTGCTGGCGCTGCTAAAACCGGCCGAATAAGCGCCAACTGCCATTTGGGAGCGCCCCGGCGATCCGCATCATCGGCCTGATGTTTGCTGCGCCTCTGTCTGCCGTGCCTGAACCGGCATTGGCCTGCTACGCATAGCGTTGCCGGTTGTTGGCAACCGGCCGGTCGCCCCGAGGTAACCGGTGCGAGGCTACCGGCGCCAGCTCACCTTCCTCCTGCTTCCCTTCCTGCTGGGCACGCTGTGCTGACGCTTATCCCGGCGCTGCCACCGTGGGGCCAGCCTTCACCGAATACAACACCATCGCCGCCCCCACCCGGAACGGGCTGGCTAACTTCCCGGCTGCTCGCTTCACCCCTGGTCCGGACCTCACTTACAGCTCACTTATTTACTGGCGCTGGCGGTGCCGCTGCGGCTGCTGGCGGCGCTGGTCCCGGCGCTGTTGCTGCAAAGCGAGCGCGCCCCTTTGCCCTTCCGGGCCAGCGTTTATCTGCTGACGGTTATCCCTGAGGCCGCCTATGCGCTGATCTGGCTCTGGATCTTCAACCCGCTTTATGGCCCTTTGAACCTGATCCTGGGCGCGTTGGAGTGACGCCGCCCGCCTGGCTGGTCAACCCGACGACGGCGCGGCTCGCTTTTGTCATCATGTCGCTATTCCAAATTGGCGAGGGCTTTGTCATTATCCTGGCGGGCTTGCAAACGATCCCGCGTAGCTTTTATGAGGCGGCCCGGGTGGATGGGGCGACGCGTTGGCAGAGTTTCTGGCGCCTCACTCTGCCGCTGATAATGCCCTGGCTGCTGCTGCTGACCTTCCGCGACTTGCTGGTCAGCCTGCAAAACACCTTCACGCCCAGCTTTATCATGACCTACGGCGGGCCGTATTACACGACGACCTTTATCCCACTGCTGATCTATGAGGTGGCTTTTGATTTTTTTGATTATGGGCTGGCGGCGGCAATATTGTTGCTGGCGTACATTCTGATTGGTCTGATTATTCTCGGGATTGTTTTTCTGGTGGATTATCGGCGGGGGGAATATGGCTGGGCGGAGTAGGAGGACCGGCCGGTTTCTCCTGGCCTTCCTGGCGGCGCTTTTATTCCTGTTGCCGCTCTACCGGGTGCGCTGGTCGCCTCACAGCGTAAGCAGCTGGCCCGCCACCCAGCGACCGGCTGGAGTGGTGGCCAGCAGCGGCCCATTGGGAGAATTACTGACCGTTTTTACGCTGGTGCCCATGGGGCGCTACATCGGCAATTCGCTGCTAGTGGTGGCGGCGGCGATCCCCATTACCCTGGTGACGGCTTCCTGGGCCGGCTGGCGCTGGCCCAACTCGGCGGGAACGCCCGGCGCCGTTACCTGACGCTGACGGTAGGGCTGCTGATCATCCCGGCGGCCAGCGTCTGGCTGTTTCGCTTCCAGATTTTGCGCTGGCTGGGGCTGTTGAGCAGCCTGTGGGCGCTGATCGCCCTGCTTTTGCGGCCAGCAATCCGTTGTTTGTGCTGCTTTATTTCTGGTCGTTCCGGCGTATTCCCGGGGAGCTGTTTGAGGCGGCCCGGCTCGATGGCGCTTCGGTCTGGCAAACGTGGTGGCACTGGCCCTACCCTGACCCGGCCGACGACGGTCGCCGTGACGGTGCTGACCTTCATGATGTACTGGGGCGACTTCATCAGCCCCTGTCCTTTACCTGTACGACCTGGGCAGTTACACAGCGCCGGTTGGCCTCCAGCTCATCAACCAGCTCGACGCCACCAACTGGCCGTTGCTGATGGCCGGCGCCGTCGTCATGACCCTGCCCGCGGCGCTGCTCTTCTGCTCCTGCAGCGCTACTTCCTCGGCCGCCAAACCCTGGCCGAGCTCTTTGGGCGGAATTAGAAGAGTGGTTAGATACTGATTTAACACGATCTTTTGAAAAGAGAAATCCGTGTTAAATCCGTGTCAATCCGTGGCAAAAACAAAGAGGTTTATCATGAAACGGTGGTTGCTTGCGAGTGTCATATGCTTGCTGCTTTTGGCCGGTTGTGGCGGGCAAAAGCAGCCGGTGACGTTTATGGTGTTTGGGGATCCGGCGGAGCTGGCGGCTTATGAGGCGCTGGTTGAGGCGTTTGCGGCGGAGCATCCGGAGGTTGCGGTGCAGCTACAGCACATCCCGGGCCAGGGGGATTACCGGCAGCGGTTGGCGCCAGCTTCGCCGCCGGGACGCCGCCGGACATCATGCTGCTGAACTATCGCCGCTTTGCCACCTTTGCTGCAGAAGCGGGCTGGCGCCGCTGGGCGACTACCTCGATAGCAGCGACCAGATCGCGGCGGCCGACTTTTACGCCAATACCCTCGACGCGTTCCGCTGGGATGGGGAGCTATGGTGTATCCCGCAGAACCTCTCCAGCCTGGTGGTTTACTATAACGCCGACCTGTTCGCGGCGGCGGGCCTGCCGCTGCCGGCTGATGATTGGTATTGGGACGATTTCCTGGCGGCGGCCCGAGCGCTGACGCTGGACCTGGACGGAGACGGCCGCATCGACCAGTACGGTGCGGGCATTGAGCCGGCGCTTTTCCGGCTGGCACCCTTTGTCTGGCAGCTCGGTGGCGAGATCGTCGATGACCCGGCGGCGCCGGGTCGGTTGACGCTGGACGAGCCGGCGGCGCTGGAGGCGTTTCAATGGTTTGTGGACCTGCAGGTGCAAGAAGGGGTTGTGCCGGACGCGACGGCAGAGGCGGCCGAAACGAGCGAGAGCCGCTTCCTGAACGGGCGCCTGGCGATGTATTTTAATAGCGCCGCGGCGCGCCCACCTACCGGACGATCGAGAGTTTGCCTGGGATGGGGCGCCTTTGCCGCAGCAGAAGCTGGCGGCGGGCATCCTCCACGCGGACGGTTATTGCCTGGCAGCGGCGGCGGCCAACAAGGAAGCGGCCTGGACATTTATTGAATATGCCAACCTGTGGCCGGGCAGCAGATTGTGGCCCGATCCGGCCGGACCGTCCCTCCTGTCCGCCGTCGCCGAATCTGACTATTTCCTGACCTGAGCCAACTGCCGGCCAACAGCCGCATCTACCTGGACAGTGCCGGTGATTCGCCAGGTGCCGATCATGCGACCACTTGATCGCTATCGAAGAGACGGCAACAAGCGAGATCGATGCGCGCCTTCTATGGCCAGGTCACTGTTGCTGAGGCAGCGGCGACTGCGTAGCCGCGCTGGCCCAGCCCTATTTTGACGAGGCGAACGAACGTTGAGGACGGTCGGGTTACCACCAACCCGACGGGTCCCCACCAACCTCCTCATCTTTCGCCCAACCCACCAAACTGACATACAATCCCGCCAACCACACGGCTTCAAACCTGACCATAAACCCGTCAGGTATCGATACAGGACCACCCATTTAGTTGAAGGAGTTCCACATGCGCTTTGTTAAGGCGATTGTTGGGTCTGGCCTCTTATTGGCAGTGGCGCCATTTGCCCTGGTTTTGGCCCAGGCGCATGGTGTTAGACCGAGCTGGCGCAGCGCGCCCGGCTTGCAGAATGGGGACGGTGACCCGGGCCATCGGGTTCTCTATGTCAGCGAGCCAGTAACCCCATTTGACGGTAGCTGCGCGCGATCTCGCCGCTGGCTGATTCTGAACTCACCTGAACCGGGAATTAACCCGCGTCTGTCGCTGAATAACCAGGCCGACCTGACTTTCCGCGTCGCGGGTGGCCCTGATCCGCTGGTGCCGTTGTAAGTGCTGGCGTGCTCTGTCGACGGCGGTTTCAGCTTTCCTGACTCCTCATCCTCAATTTTGCTGGCGAGGGCGCCACTGGCGTGCAGCCGCCAGACAGTTGGCGATGGGCAACCAAACGATTATGTACAGATGGTCAATGACGGTGACGGTACGGCTGTGCGTATTACGACAAGAGCGGCACGTTGACCACCGGCCCGTTCTTGCTGGACACGCTGGGGCACGGGCAACTGCGCTAATGGGTTTGGCGACCCGGTCGTTCTATGTGGACGACATGGCGGACCGCTGGCTGTTTACCGAGCTTCGGCCCGGGTAACGATCTGTGTGTCTATGCCTCGCAGACGCCGATCCGTGGCTGGTGCCTTTTCGCCTACAATTTGTCCGCCGAACTTCCCTGACTACCCCAAATATGTGTCTGGTCTGATGCTTATTACGTCACTAGCAACGAATCCGGCCCATCGCCGGTTTATGCCCTGATCGGACCCAGATGCTGGCCGGTAGCCCGGCCACCTTCATCCGCCAGACGGCGCCTGATATGGCCGGCTTCAGCTTCCAGGCGATGACCCCGGCCGATCTGGACGGCTCAACGCCGCCGCCCGCGAACAGCCCGGCCATCATCATGCGCCATCGGGACGACGAGGCCCATAATGTCGGCAGCAACAATCCCAATGAAGATTACCTGGAGATCTGGGAGTTTGATGTCGACTTTGCCACGCCGGGCAATACGACCTTCACGAAGGTGATGGATCTGCCCGTCACGGAGTTCGATTCTGATCTCTGTGGTTTCTTCACCTTCTCCTGTATCCCCCAGCCATCGGGCGGCACACCGCTGGACCCGCTGCGCGAGGTCATCATGTGGCGTCTGGTTTATCGTAACTTCGGCAGCCATGAAGTGCTCCTGGGCAACCTGGCTACTGACGTGACCGGTACGGATCAGGCTGGTGTCCGCTGGTTTGAACTGCGCCGTTCGCCGACTG
The DNA here is from genome assembly GCA_020634575.1 of Ardenticatenales bacterium. Next base: position 15,101 of record JACKBM010000003.1, read on the forward strand.
ATGGCTCGGGCTGGTCGCTTTATCAGGAAGGAACACTGTCGCTGGATAGTGATAACCGCTGGATGGGCAGCATCGCTATGGACGGGGACGGCAACATCGCCCTCGGTTACAGCATCAGCTCCAGCGCAACCCAGGCCGGCATCCGCTACGCCGGCCGCCTGGCCAGCGACCCGTTGGGCACGATGCCGCGGGTAGAGGGGCTGATCATGAACGGCAATGGTGTCCATAGCGGTGAGCGCTGGGGTGACTACGCCGCCATGAGCATTGACCCGGCTGATGATTGTACCTTCTGGTTCACCACCGAATACGCCAATGGCAGCACCTGGGCGACCCAGATCGCCAGCTTCAAGCACCCCGAATGTGGCAGCCCCGGCTTCACCCTGACCGCGGACCCGACAACGCAGACCATCTGCGCCCCGGCCGATGCGGTCTATGACCTGACCATCGGCTCCATTCAGGGCTTTGCCGATGCGGTGACTTTGAGTGCGTCGGGGAATCCGGCCGGTACCACGACCAACTTCTCCACCAACCCCGTGACCCCGCCCGGCACCAGTGCGCTGACCATCGGCAACACCGGCGCCGCGACGGCTGGCAGCTACAGCATCGACGTCGTCGGCATTGCGCCGACCATGACGCTGACAACGACCGTGGGCCTGGATCTGTACGACAGCACGCCCGGCGGCGTGACCCTGACCGCCCCGGCTGATGGGGCGACGGATGTTAGCTTTGCGCCGGCCTTCAGCTGGAGCGGGGCAACGCAGGGGCAGGAATACGAGCTGGAGATTGCCACAGACAACGGCTTTGCCAGCATCGTCCACACGGCGACGGTGGCCAGCAATAGCTACGTGATGCCCAGCAATCTGACCGCCAACACCACCTATTATTGGCGGGTAACGCCGGTCAACATTTGCGGGGCCGGCAGTACCTCGGCGGTCTTCAGCTTCACGGTTAAAGATTCAGAGGCTCTGGCCTGCAACCTGGATGTGGTGACCTTTGCTGAGGGGATACCGGCCGGTTGGACTGTCGTCGACAACACCGGCGGCAGCGGGATTGTCTGGACCGTTGTCTCGGACAGCGCCTGCGGCATTCCCAACCAGACCGGCGGCACCGGCGAGGCGGCCTGCGCGGACAGCGACGCGGCCGGCTCCGGCGCCCCGCCCTACGACACCGAACTGGTCACTGACCTGATCGATGTGACCGGCCAGCACTTCTTGACCCTGAACTTCAATGGCCGCTATCGTGATGTTGGTGCCGGCAATGACACCTTTGGTGTCGACATGTGGGATGGCAGTAGTTGGGTGAATCTGTTGACCTGGGACAGCAACCATGATGGCCAACCGGTCTCGCTCAATGCGACGGTGGCTGGCCTGTCCTCAACCCAGTTCCGCTTCACCTACTCGGGCAATGGCTTTGACTGGTATGCCCAGGTGGACGATGTGGCGCTGAGCTGTTCCGCCGGAACGCAAAACTATCTGCCGATCATTACCACGCCATAACCCGTTTACCGGGACAAGACTAAAATGCAAAAAGGGGTGTTGTCAGCTGACAACACCCCTTTTTGCATAAGGAGTACAGACCCAATCGTCGTGGCGGTGATGTTATTGCTGATTGGACGACTGATTCTTGCTATATTGAGTGAATGAGCCGCTGATGACGGAGAAGCCACCGACCATATTCATCTGCTCCAGCAGGGTTGATAGGTTTTCGCGTTGCCCACTCAGGGTCAGTGTCAAAATGACATTGCTATTGGCGCCATTGCGTTTTTCGCTGTTGGGCTCATTCTTATGCTTCGACATCTTGCTTCCTCGTCTTAGCGCCAATGCTCTCCTCTTCCCATGGCCGAACCCTGTTTCAGGGCCGACGCTTTTAGAAAAGCTGGACGCTACTTCAAGTCCGATTACTTACTTAATGTAGCCACAGATTACTGGAAATACAGGAGTGACCACAACAGTATAATGGTCATGATAAGGAGGTACTGGGAGGTACCGGCTGGCTATGATTCTGGTTTTTTCCGGTGTAATTTGATTAACTTTTTGGCTGGATTAGGGCTGTTTTGGCTGAGGCGATGGCCAAAGGGTCGCGGGATGCGCGGCCAAAGAGGTAGAGATTGATGGGGACGAGGCCGAGGGCGATGAGGGTGGCGGCGAGACCGGCCGGATCATATTCAGGCACCACTCCCCAGGCCCACCACAACAGCGGCGCCAGCACCAGCAAGGCGCTCACACCGAGCAGCCGCAGCTGGTAGGGGAGCAGCCGGCCGTTGTCCGGCACCATCTGGTAATACGCCAGCAGGCGCCAGGCAGCGCCTGTACCCAGGATGAGCAGGATGGGCCACGCAACCAGCGAAAGTATGTGTCGCCGCCAGCATAACCAGCCCAAACTGCGAAGATTGGCCGCAGATCAGGGTGAAAAGTGACCAGCCAATGGCCCCCCGGCTGTGGGCCAACCGGCGCCGGCGCAATGTCAGGATCATCAATTGCGCTGTGCCCAACACGCCGAACAAGAGGGAAATTAGTAATACCTCAACCTCCAGCACTTGCCATAGCAGACTTAACTCATACCACTTTGCCTTGTCAGGCGGAAACGCCATGCCGAAGAGACCTCAGCCTGTTGCCAGCTCCCATCTGGCTGGCGGCTCCACACCCGGCTGCGCCCATGGCGACGACCGCCGGTAGCCGGCGTCCGGGAAGTTGAAGATCTCCAGATCCTGGACGCAAAACTGGCGATCACTTCAAAAAGTCGCGCCGTCAATGATCTCCTCCGCGAAACCCTGCCGGCAGCTGATTTTGCAAACTCGATTTGCCAGCTTTGCCCCCCATCTGCAGAGCGGGCGATCACCGTTTCATACTGATCGTTGCTGTCAAGGTAGCAGATGGCCGGGTTATCAGGCAGGCATTGCATCTGCGGCAACGGCTCGACGGTGCACTGCCTTACGGCATCGGGGTCTGGCAACTGATACGGATCAGTCCAGTGAACGCCATCCCTGGAGATGGCTGCAGCGCTTGCCAGTACCGGAAAGCCGGCAGTGTATGTGGTTGATCAGTGAATAGATGATGATCAGGCTTCCTCGTCACAAGCAGCTTATGGGCATGCGGCGGGATGATGTATTCAATCGCCCGCCTGCGGGCACCGCGCAGAGCAGGAACAGGCCGGCGAGGCCAGGCGAGGCGGCGGAAGTGGTGAAGTGGTTTCATGGCCGAGATGGGCCGCGCCTGTTCAGGCCGCGGCGTCGCTACATTATACATCGGCGTCAACGCCGTGGATTGAATCACGGGTGCGCTTGGCAAAGGCGGGCGGGCGCACCGACGGGTAGTTACCCGTCGCCGCCCGCGGCGCGCCTCCGCTGGCGGCCAGTTGCCAACGCGCAAGAAGAGACCCGATGGCTTCGGACGGTGTTCATGATGAAACATTCGCAGCCATCGGGTCCTCGCTAGATCCTACCATTCGCAGCCATCGGGTCTCTGCGCAGTCTCACGTCCGCAGCCATCTGCGCGGATCACCGCGATTGCTGAAAGGTCACCGTTCTAGTAGAATGCGTGACTTGCTGCGGCTGTTCCTTTTACTGGCGGCCTCCTTAAACCAGCCCGGTAGGTGAAACCTGTTATGCGCATAGTCGTTGATGCCATGGGTAGTGATAACAACCCGGTCGCCGATGTGGCCGGGCTGTCATGGCGGCCCGCGATTTGGCGATGAGATTATCCTGGTCGGGGACGCGGAGCGGATTGGGCAGGAGCTGGCCAAACATGATCTGGCTGGCCTGCAATTAACCATCCAACACGCCGGTGAAGCGATCACCATGGAAGACATCCCGTCGGAGGTGGCGCGCAGCAAACCGGACTCGTCGGCTCATGTCGGGCTGGGGCTGGTCCGGGATGGGGCGGCGGATGCGTTTGTCAGCGCCGGCAACACCGGCGGCCTGCTGGCAGTCGCTACCCTGAAGACGCTGCGGCGCATTCCCGGGGTGAAGCGGCCGGCGCTGGGCATCATCTTCCCCATCGCCAACCACCCGCTGCTGATCGACGGCGGCGCCAACGCCGATGTACGGCCGGACTGGCTCTATCAGTTTGCCGTGATGGGTAGCATCTACGTCGAGCGGGTCAACGGGGTAAAAGCGCCTCGGGTCGCTCTCATCTCCAATGGTGAAGAAGAGGGCAAGGGGAACCAGCTCATTAAAGAGACGATCCCGCTGCTGGCCGAATCGGGGCTGAACTATATCGGCAACATCGAACCGAAAGAGTTCCTGCGTGGTGAAGCGGATGTGGTCGTCACCGATGGCTTCACCGGCAACATGATCCTGAAGACGACGGAGGCGACGGCCAGCATGATGAGCGAGGTGATTCGCGAGGCGATCAAGGCCAACCCGATCACGGCTATCGGCGGGCTGCTGGCCAAACCTGCCTTTGCCAAAGTGCGTAAGCTCCTCAGTTCTGAGGAGGTTGGAGGCGCGCCTTTGTTGGGGGTAAACGGACCGATGATCATCGGCCACGGCCGCTCGGATGCCTATGCGATCAAACAGGCCGTGGGGCAGGCTCGCAAGCTGGTCGAGCAGGACATCGTCGGCACGATTCGGGAAGGGCTCAAAGTATCAGGCTAAGGATGGAACCATGACAGAATATCTGGACGCGCGCGGGCGCCCCAGAATTGTCCTGACGGGGATTGGGGTTTTAAGCCCGTTAGGCAATACGTTGGCGGAAAGCTGGGCCAATGCGGTGGCTGGTCGCTCAGGCATCGCCCCCATCACCCAGTTTGACCCCGGCGACCTCCCCTGCAGCATTGCTGGTGAGGTGAAGGGGTTTCAGGCCAAAGATTACATGAACTTCAAGGAGGCGCGACGCATGTCGCGTTCCTCCCAATTCGCCATCGCCGCCGCCAAGATGGCCATGGAAGATGCCGGCCTCGGCGAGCAAGTGCCGGACCCGGAACGGGCCGGTGTTATCGTCGGCACGGGCATGGGTGGCTTTGACCGGGCGGATGAGAGCCTGCAGATTTACCGCGAACATGGCCTGGCCAGGGTTTCACCCTTTGCCATCACCAGTTCGCTGGCCAACATGGCCAGCCATCATGTCAGCCTGCAAACCGGCACGCTGGGGCCGATCAGCACGGTGGTGGCGGCCTGCGCCACGGGGACGCAGGCGATTGGTGAGGCAGCGGAGTTAATTCGCCAGGGGCGAGCTGACCTGGTCCTGGCTGGCGGCGTCGAAGGGTTGATTCATGAGGCAGCCGTGGCCGGCTTTGCGGCCCTGCGCGCATTGTCAACTGGGTTCAACGACACGCCGGAACGGGCCTGCCGTCCCTTTGATAAGGATCGGGACGGCTTTATCCTGAGCGAAGGCGCCGGGGTGGTTGTTCTGGAACGGCTGGATCAGGCTGTGGCCCGGGGGGCGTCCATTTATGCGGAACTGCTCGGCCATGCCTCGTCGTCGGATGCGTATCATGTGGCGGCGCCGGACCCGGAAGCGGCCGGGGCGGTGCGGGCCATGAAATGGGCCCTGGCCGATGCCGGCGTGCCGCTGGACAAGGTTGATTACATCAACGCCCATGGTACATCTACGCCGGTGAATGATGCGACGGAGACGTTTGCCATCAAGAAACTGTTTGGCGAACATGCCTATAACATGGCTGTCAGCAGTACCAAATCGGTCATGGGTCATGCGATGGGGGCGGCTGGCGCCATCGAATCTGTGTTCTGTGCCATGGCCCTGAAAGATGGCGTGATACCCCCAACCATCAATTATGAGACAGCCGATCCGGAGTGTGACCTGGATTATGTGCCCAATCAGGCCCGCCAGACTGCGCTCAAAGTCGCCATGTGCAATTCGTTTGGCCTGGGTGGCCAAAATGCTTGCCTGGTCCTGGGCAAATATCAGAATGGGAAAAGCGGTTAAGCAAAATGTTAATTCTGCGCGATGAAAAGAAGGTTCAACGATACAAGCGCATCAGTCAAATTCTGAGTGTGGTCGGCATGGTGGTCCTGATCACCGGCTTCATCCTGGGGTTACGCAATATTGTTGGCGCCCAGTTGATCTCGCTGGCGGTTGGGTTTATGTTGTCGCAGGTGGCCGTCTATATGGCGCACCGTTACGTGCGGACCCCGCGACCGGATCAACTATTGGATGACGCCTTGCGTAAAAGCATCAAGGGCGGCCGGATGTACCATTTTCTCCTGCCGGCCGACCATGTGCTGCTGACGCCGTCTGGCCCCATTATTTTTCACCTCAAGTATCAGGCTGGCGATATGAGCGTCAGCAAGGATAGCAAGGGGCGCGACAAATGGCAGCAGAAGAAGGTTGGCTTTTTTCGCCGCTTCTTCGGCCAGGAGTCATTGGGCAATCCGACCCGCGAAGCGGAGCTCCTGGTAGAAGGGTTGGCCAATTTCCTGCGTCGTCAGGCGCCGGAGGTGGCCGACCAAGAGATTCCCATCGGGGTGATCATCATCTTCACCCATTCCCTGATCCGCAAAAAAGACAACAACAAAGAGGTGCGGGTGCCGGCCAACCTGGATTTGAAAGCGTCGACCTTTACGGCGATGCATGTGTCCAAACTGCGCGGTTATCTGCGCAGTAATCGGATGGGTGAACCATTGCCAGCGGAGACCTACGCCGCCCTGCAGGCCGCCTTTGATAAAAAGGCGGGCAACCTGCTGGGCCAGGAACAGGAGCTGCTGCCAGAGGAGGCCTAGCGGATGGAAATCGTCCCCGGTTTTCACTGGATTAATGGCGGATCGGTCAACTATTATCTGATTGCCGAAGAGGAACAGCTCACCCTGATTGACACCGGTATGCCGGGGCAGCTGGATAATCTGCTGCGCCATCTGAGCCGGATCGGCCGGCGTGCCGGTGAGATCAGCCGCATCCTGGTCACCCATGCTGATATTGATCATGTGGGCAGTTTGCAGGCAATGCAGGCCGAAACGGGCGCCAAAGTGCTGGCTTCGGCCCAGAGCGCAGCTCTGCTGCAAAGGGGCAAATCCCCCCAGCACCTCCCCCGCCTCATGCAATGGGTTGCCGACCGGATGGGTTACAAGCCGGTGGCGGCCCAGCATATCCAGGTGATCGAAGCGGAAGATACGCTGCCTATCTGGGGTGGCCTGCAAGTGATCGCCACGCCCGGGCATACGCTGGACCATCTTTCGTTTTACTGCCCCAAACAGGGGGTGGTGATTGCCGGCGATATCCTCAATACCCGGAAGGACACGCTCAATCTGACACCCAAACGGATCACCGCCGACATGGACCTGGCGCGGCAGTCAGCCCGCCAGCTGCTGGCGCTGACGCCGGCCGTGCTGGCCTGTGGTCACGGCACGCCACTGCACGGCCACAAGGATGATGTGTTGATGCGGTTGCATCGCCAGCTCGGCTGACCCCATTTGTGGCATTTCCTGAGCCTCATTGCTGAGGCCTTACGCTCATCAAGAGCAGGCGAAGGACCCCTCATAGCCCGTCGTTGGGAAGATCGACAACGAAATTGGTCAGCATGGCGGCGTTAAAACGCCGTGCTGATCGACGAGGCTCAGGAAATGTCGCTTAGGTGGTGAGGCGGCGGTTTGCCAAATAGAACCGGTCACCAAAATCGTTTGAAATTGTTGTCTGCGTCTGAAAGCCTGTTTTTGCCAGCACCCGGATAGAAGCGGAATTTTCCGGACGTGTCCAGGCCGATAATTTGTTGATAGCCGCGCTCGGCAAAGCAAACACGCACCAGTTCGCCCGCCGCCTCGGTGGCATCCCTTGCTCGCGGCAATCAGATAGTCGACCCCTGTCACCCCAGGTCGCCCATCAGGCGGATACAGGAAATCAGTTTCCTCGCCCCAGATTTCCACCAACTGAGTGCCCCGGCCCGGCAGCCCGTTCAAAGTATCGCCTGGTCTCTGGTAGATCAGTTGCCCCTTGAGGCGCATCGATGAGGCAGCCTGGATAGCAGCCAGCGGGGCGAGGTCCGCAGGCGGAACTTGCGAGGTGGTAGCAAACGGGGTCAGCCTGGATAGCAGCCAGCGGGGCGAGGTCCGTCAGGCGGTCGTGGGCGCATGTTGCCCAAAAATCAGGCGTGGCCCCTTCTCAAGCTCAACCAGCCGCTCAAACGCGAAACCACTCTTTTCGATCACGCGAATAGAGCCCTGGTTGTCTGGATGGGTCATGGCGATGAGCCGCTCGTAGCCCAGTTCGGCAAAGCCGATACGGACCAGCTCACGAGCCACTTCGGTGGCATATCCCTTGCCCCATTGTTCCTGAGCCAGCAGGTAGCCGATCTCAATTTCCGTTGTCCCGGCCACATCACATTCGAGGACGCCGGACCGGCCGATCAGCAAATCGCTCTCCTTCAGCGCAATCGCCCAGACATGTTCCGGGTTGGCGGCGTTGGCAAAATGCCGCTTCAGGTAGCCAGCCGATTGGGCATGGCTGTAGGTCTCGCCGCTGCCCATAAAGCGCATCGCCAGGGGGTCGGCGTGGATGGCGGCGATTGGCTCGAGATCGGCCGGTTTGTAGGGGCGCAGGCGGACTCTTTCGGTCGTGAATGTCGGTAGGGCAATTTCCATTTGGGCAGTATAGCGTGAGAGGAGGGTGTTGTTAACTATGTTCAGCTGTTTTCTTCTTTTAGGATTTACTGAAAAGCCGGCCCCCGGTCAGGGAGCGGCATGGTTACCAGCCATCATTCATGCTAACATGTCAACTGAACATGATCGCATATTCTGGGATTGCAGGATAGCTCTCACCATTTCAACAACAGGTACAAATCACACTTAGGAGTTCATAAATGAACAAGCTCATTACAATCGGTGTCGTCTTGATCCAGGCCGTTGTTGGACAAATCCTTGGTTTTGGGCTTGCCTTCGCCCTCGGCATTGGCAATGGTTGGGAACTGGTGATCATGCCAGTAGGGAATATCGTTGGTGTTTGGGGCGTCGGCATGATTGCCGCCAAACTCCATGGTGCTTATGCAGCCAAACCATTTCAGGCAAGGTTAGTTGGCACAGCCCTTGGTAGTGTGATCGGTGTTGTAATCCTATTGGTTACCCCGGCGATCGGCTACGTGCAGGTCTTATTCCCCTTGCTTGGCGCTTTGCTTGGTTTCTATTTGTCAGTACGGACCTTTCCTAAGCGTGCGTTTGACTATTAGGCGGTAGTTTGGCGTTGGCGCATCATGCGGACTGACACCAGGCAAACCATCCCCAACCACGTTTTACAAACAGCTTACATTTTGACATCACCCCGATAACACCCAGGGCGCACTCTAAAAGGTAGAGATGCCAACCATCATACTTGTCGCGGCTGTGCCGCCGCGGCAGAGGAGTGTTCCATGGGTATTACACAAGCAAAAACGAAGCGCTGGTCGCTGATCGCCCTGGTGCTGCTGATCTCATTGACCGCCGGGACGTTGCTGTTCGCGGCGCCAGAGGTCCAGGCCCGGGTGAATCTGATCACCGGCGTTGTGACTGATCCGGCCGGTAACCTACCCCCCGCCGGCTCCCGCGTCATCCTCGTCTCCCCGGACGGGACAACGCATGGCGAAGCCGCCGTCGACCCCGCCACCGGCGCCTTTGACCTCGGCCCGGTGGTCAGCGGCAACTACATCCTGCAAGCCTGGCCCCCCTTCGGCGCCGGCCTGACCCCATCCCTGCCCCAATTCATCAGCATGGTCGGTTTGCCCATTGACCTGGGCGACGTGCCCCTGACGGAGCCGCAAATCACCGGCACCGTCTACGAACCAGACGGCCTCACCCCGGCTGATAGCCTTGTCCACCTTTTCCTGGGCGACGAGCATTACCAATCGACTCTGGCCATCGACGGTGAAATCCAGATTGGCGGCCTGATTTCCGGCACCTACGGCGTCATCGCTGAACCAACCGGGACGCAGCCGTTTTACTATTCTCAACCCGCCATCCTGACCGTCAGGGACGGCATGACCCAGACGGTCGAATTCAGCCTGAACCCGGCTAACGCCGTTGGCTTTGTCACCGATCCGCAAGGGCTGCCCATTCCCGGCGCCAAGGTTCGCATCCTGGGCACGGTCCACCATACCTACCAGGAAGATGAGACCAATGACCAGGGTTTCTTTAACTTTGGCGAGTTGCCGGACGACACCTACGTCCTCGTGGCCGAGGCGCCCTGGTGGGCCGGTGGTCTGATTGATTCGTCAGTTGTTACTTTCCACGTGCCGCCGGCGTTTAACGACCTCGGCAACGTCGCCCTGCGGCAGGCGCCCAAGATCCTGACCGGCCATGTGGAGACGAATACGGGTGTGGGCGTCAGCAATGCGCTCGTGATCGCCAACCGGATCGGCCTGCCCGGCCATCACGAGGCGCTGACCGATGCCGCCGGTAATTACTTCATGCGGCTGGGTGGCGGCCTCTGGTCGATCACCGTCGAGCCCACGGCCTTATCGGACCCGAACGCCTGGATCAACCCGGATCCGCCGCAAATCATCCACTTTGATCACGATCTGCAGCCGGAGTTCAAACAGGTTCACTTTGAAGTCCTGACGGCTGATTCGACGGTGACAGGCGCCATCGAAATGCCGGATGGTTCCGTGCCGCCGTTCCCAGTCACCGTCAGTCTGCGCAACGCGGAGGGGATTGGCCGCTCTGTCGAGATGGAGCTGGCTGACGGCAGCTTCAGTTTGATGGTGCCGCACGGCAATTACCTGCTGCACATCCAGCCGGATCACCCGGGTTACTTTGGCCCACCGCCCCGGCTGGTAGAAGCGCCTGAAAGCGATACGCTCGACCTCGGCCCGCAGGTATTGGTCGAAAAAGATGCCGCTATCACCGGCCGGGTCGTCGATGAGCATGGCGACGGCGTCGGCGGCGTCCATGTCTCGGCCTGGACCCGCGATCATCTGGGCACCAACACCATCACCAACCCGGACGGCAGCTACGTGCTCGGCGTCTCCGCCAATGATTGGCTCGTCAAGCCGGCCGTTCCCTACAACCTGCCCTTCATCTACAGCGGCGAAGCGGTCAGCCTGACCGTCGCCGCCGGCAGCACGGTCAACGTCGCCGACTTTGTCCTGACCAAAGCGGACAACGTTATCTCCGGCCAGCTTGTCGACCCGGACGGCGCGGCGGTGATGGCTGGTGGCGCCGCGGCCGCCTTCAGCAGCGGCGAATACGTTAACTTCTCGCTGATCAGCTCCGGCCACTTCGAGATCTTCGTGCCGGATGGCAGCTACGATGTCGGCATCGAGCTGCTGGAAACGAGCGAATGGATTCCGGGGCAGCCCCAATCGGCGACTGTTTCCGGTGGTCAAACCATCAGCATCACCTATCCGGTGCTGCCCAAAGACGCCGCCATCGCCGGGGCGCTGTGGGACGTACGCAATGAGGTTGTGCCCACGGATGTGGCCGGCTACGTGATGGCCGACAACCCGCAAGCCTGGGTCGGCACAACCATCGACACCGCCAACGGGACCTATCACCTGGATGTGAGCGCCGGCCTCTGGCTGCTGAGCTACGCCGTCGACCCCAATTCTGGCTACATCGCTCTGGACCATCACAAAGTAGTGCCGGTCCAATCTGGCCAGACGGCCGGTGTGCCGCTGCCGGTGGCCGAGAAGGATAGCCTGATCGCTGGTCAGGTGCTGGACCCTGATGGGAATCCGCTGCCCGGCGCCGTGGTCCTCGCTTTCGGCAGCCACGGCCTGATCAACCAGGTGACGGTGGCCGGTCATACCGATAGTCAGGGCCACTTCGCCATCCGCGCCCCACATGGGGCCTATGACCTCATCGCCGGCCATGCTGATCCTCATTGGTTGAACCCGGTCTTGGCCTCGGTCATCGCCCCGCCCAATGCGGCCACGACCAACGTCGTACTCCAATTCCGCGAGCCGGACGTGGTGCTCAGCGGCAACGTCTCGCTGGCACCGGAGTTTAACGGCGACGATGGCGTGGTTCACATCTGGGCTTACAGCGAGGATGGCGCGGCCACCTTTGCCACGGCACAGCTGGGTGAGCCCTACGCGCTCGGCCTGGTCAGTGGGGTACGCTGGCACATCGGCGCCGTGGTGGAGTTTGGCAACACTTTCTATGCGTTCCGCGATGTGCTGTTTATGGGTGGCAATCAAACGCTGGACATCGTCCTGGATGGCCCGTTCCAGAAGCCGGCGCCGGTCAGTGTGACCTTTGACGCTTCTGAGGCGCAGACGTTGCATGTGGGGGACGGCACCTGGATTCACATACCGGCCGGTGCCCTACCAGCAACCGGTCAGGTAACGCTTCACATCACCCCCATCGCCACCTTGCCGCACCAGCATCATGCCCGGCTGTACAAATATGGCTACGCCTTCATCGCTACTGATGAGACCGGCACGCCCATTACCGCCAACTTCAACCAGAACGTCTTTATCAGCTTCGCTTATGATGAACTGGAACTGGCTCTGCTGGGGCTGACGGAGGGACGACTGCGGCCCGCCTACTTCAGCACCACCACCAACAGCTGGACCATCCCCGCTGGCTACACCGTTGACACCGACGCTAATCGGGTCATCATGCAAATCGATCATTTCACCGACTACGTGTTGCTCAACACCCCCTTGGGCTACACGATCCACTTGCCATTGGTCATCAGACAATAAGCTGTGACCCATAAACGAAGCGGGGCGCCGACCGGCGCCCCGCTTCACCCTTCAAGTGCCTGCCGCAGCTTGGTTCGCTCCGGCAACCCCATCTGCCGCAGCAGCAACTCCCCCTGACCATCAAAAAGCAGCGTGGTCGGGACCAGCATGACCCCGTACGCCCCCGCAGCCTCCCGGCCCGGCCCACTCAGCAAGTTCAGATGAATCAACTCTAGTTTGTCGCCCAGCTCCGCTTTCAGCCCGTTCACGACGGGCTCTGCCATGAGGCAGGCCGTTCACATGGGCGCATGGAACTGAACCAGCGTTGGTCGCCCCTGGCCTAACCGCTCCCGCAGCTGGGCCAGCGATTCAATTGGGGTTGTCGGCGGGTGGTGCCGCCAATGCATGTAGAGGAAGATGCCGCCGGCCACGAGGATTGCCGCGATCGCCAGCCAGTTGATGATGTCGGTTAACATGTGGTTTAGACGGATGGGTGGGTGAAAGGTTACATCCTTTGCCGACCTACACCTTATGCTGTTGCGCAATGAGGGCCGCTTCAACCCGGCTGCGTACGTGCAGCTTTTGCAGCACGTTGGTCATGTAATGCTTGATCGTCTTCTCGGCCAGATGGAGCCGCTCGCCGATCTCCCGGTTGGTTAACCCTTCAGCCACCAGGCTCAGGATCTCCCGCTCCCGGTCGGTCAGGTTGTCCAGCGGGCTGACCTCGGTGGCGTTGGTCATCTCAAACAGGACGCCGCTGGCGATGGCGGGTGAGATGTAGACTTCGCCGGCGGCGCAGTTGCGCACGGTCTGGGCCAGTTCCCGGGCGGAGACCCCTTTCAGGACATAGCCGCGGGCGCCCGCTTTGAGCGCCGCCAGCAGATTGTCCTGCTCTTCCGAAACGGTCAGCATAATGATGCGGACGCCGGGGAGATTGGCGGCGACGGTGCGGGCCGCGGCGATGCCGCCGGCGCCCGGCATGGTGATATCCATCAGCAGCACATCCGGCTGCAACTGCTCGGCCAGGCGGGCCGCTTCCTCGCCAGAACTGGCCTGGCCCACAACGTCCAGGTCCGCTTCCCCGCTCAGGGATTGGACCACACCCGCCCGAAAGAGCGGGTGATCATCAGCGACGACAATGCGAATTTTCTCAGACATCGGTTACCTCAGGATTGGTCAAGGGTAAGCTTATACGAATGATGGTACCGGCCGGTTCATTCCCCTCAATCTGGAACTGGCCGCCCAACAGCTCAACCCGTTCCTGCATACCCACCAGCCCAAACTGGCTGTCGCCCGGCACAAAAGCCGGGTCAAGCCCTGGCCCGCTATCAGCGATCGCCACGCACAGCTCGCGCGCATCAGCCGTGATCTCGACCTGCTGCGCCTTGCCGCCGGCGTGGCGATAGCCATTGGCCAGCGCTTCCCGCAAAACCCGGTACAGCGTGATCTTAACCGGCACCGGCGCCTCTTCCGGCCAATGGTCGGCTATCAGCTTAACAGATTGGTGCGTTTTCTGCTCAAAGTCATGCAGCGCCCGCCGCACGATCTCGCGCACGCTCAGCCCTTCAATTTCCGGCAGCCGCAGCCCGGCCGAAATTGTGCGCAGCTCGGCCATGGCGGATTCGATGGCCACATGGACCGTCTGAAAATCAGCCGCGGCGGCCGGCTCCCGGCTGATGCCGCTGCTGGCCAGGGAATCAATCCGCAACAGCGCCAGCGCCAGGTCCTGGGCCGGGCCGTCGTGCAGCTCTGCCGCAATCCGGCGCAGATATTGTTCATTGATGGCGGTGGAGCGAGCCGCTGCCCGGCGCACCCGCCGGTTCAACTGCCGGTTTTGCCCCAGCAGCCGCTCCAGCTGGCTGACATTGTCCTGTAATTGGGACTGTTGCTGCACGATTGTGTTGCTGGCCCGGCCCACCAGCCCCGCCAGCAGCAGATACATCCCCACCATGACGGCGCCGATCAGCAGCCAGCTGTTGATCTGGGCCCGGCGAATTTCCGCCTCCAGATCAGAGGTCAGCTGGTAAAACTCGGAGACGGCGATGATGTCGCCGCTGCCCCGGGCCCGCACCGGCGCATAGGTCTCGATCAGATGCTCCCATTGGGCCCGCTCATAAACCTGTTCCGGTGAACCCAGATCGCTCACCTCAGAGACCACCTCACCGCTAAATGCCTCAGCCAGGCCACCCTCAATCACAAACTGCTGCCCGACCAGATCCGGGTTCGGACTATAAAGGATGGTACCGTTTGGCGACCAGATCTTGAAGGAGACGATCTCCTTGCCCAGGGTCGGGTCAGACATCAGATCGGCCAGCGCCTGTCGCTCTTCGTCAGACAGCCAGTCGTTGTAATGCAGCGATTGCAGGTGGGGGGAGATGAAATTGTCGACGTAGAGCGCCGTTACTGCTGCCGTTTGTTTTGTGACGGCTTCCTCTATCTGGCGACTGATCCAGAAACCAACCAGAACCATACCCAGAAGCATGATGATCAGGCTGGCAAACATATATTGACGGGCCAGAGTGAGATTTTTGAGTAACTGCATCATTTATCCAACCAACGGACCGGTTCATTGTAACGTTTTTTGCCGCCGGACTGTACCGACTAAGGTCTGAAGATATCGGGACCCCCGTCTGATAAAAGTTAGGACTACCTACCATTGTGGCTGGTTGCCCCGTCTTCATAAAATGCCTATGGGTTCAAATGGGTCCTGGCAAGACCCCCACGCAGGGCATGAGGATGTTACAACTCAAAACAAAAGAATGGACTGATTATGAGATCATCGCTGCCTGCCGTCTTGGGGACGAGGACGGCTTTGCGCAGCTGATGCGCAAATACGAGCGGCTGATCTACTCTATCCCGCTGAACTATGGGCTGTCGCGGGCTGATGCCGCCGACATTGCCCAGGTCACGCTGACCATTTTCCTGCAGCGCATGGACAGTCTGCATGATGACAGCCAACTGGGCGCCTGGCTGGCCACGGTGGCCCGGCGTCATTGCTGGCGTCTCATGGAACAGCGCCGCCGCGAACAGATCGCCCCGGAGGAAGATCTCGCGGAGCAGGAACAGCTGGTGGGCGAACATCAGCCGGACTTTCACAGCTGGGAAGGGCTGGAACGGCTCAATGAGGGGCTGTCCAGATTGGGCGAAAAATGCCGCGGCCTGTTGCAAGCGCTTTACCTGGAGGCTGAAACACCCAGCTACGAAGAGATCAGCGAGCGCTTTCAGATGCGCGTCGGCAGCATTGGTCCGACCCGGGCCCGCTGCCTGCTGAAATTGCGCGACCTGATTGGTGACTGGTGAATCTGCAACATGATGTATTTTTCCCGACCCTTAGCGCATTACTAAGACAGAAGACGAGATTGTCACGGCATTTCAGGAGATGACGACGTTGAACCCGCTTGAGCATGCGCACTTGATTGATTGGCTGGAAGGCAGATTGAACCCGGCAGAGGCGGCTGAAGTTTCGGCCGCTGTGGCCAAAGCGGGCAGGGAGACGACTGAACTGGTCGCCTGGCTGCGCCGCTTTTTGACGACGACATCTGAACTGCGCCTGGAAGCGCCTCCACAAACGTGGCGCGAGACCATGCGGGCCGAGTTTGTAGCCCGTACCGCCGGCCGCAAACCGCCCTCACTCTGGCAACAGCTAATCGCCAGCCTGAGCTTTGACAACCAGCTCCAGCCAGCCCTGGCCGGCGCCCGCAAAGGGGTGACCGACCCGGCCGCGCAACAGCTGGTTTATGAAGCAGGCCTGGCCGACGTGGCCCTGACGATCCGGCCGGTCGCCAACACCACCTCCTGGACCATCGAAGGCCAGGTGTTCGCCGGTGCGGAATGGCTCGATGCTGTTCTGGCCTTGCAACTTTGCCTCGATGGCAGTGAGCTGGCCCTGTGTACTGCCGACGAGCTGGGCGAATTTTCATTTGGGCCGTTACCGGCCGGTGTCTACCAACTCATCATTTGTGGCCCGGATCAGGAAATCCTGATTGATGAACTGGTCATCGGCCAGGCCAGCTAGAGATTAACAATGATCATCTCCCCGGAACTGATTGACGAACTGCTGACACTCCCCAGCCTGGAAGATCAGAACCGTTATCTTGACGGAGCCCAGCTGGCCCACGCCGAAGGCCTTTCCCAGTTGATGGAGGCCGCCGCCGACCTGATGGGCCAATCCCCTTTTAAGGCGCGCGAGCTGGCGGGGCTGACCGGCCGGTTGGCGCCCGGTTACGGCTCCCCCGGCCTCATTCCCCAGGCAAACTACATTCAGGCCCAGGCCTTTGCCATTGCCGGCCAGTTTGCGCCGGCCCGCGACCTGCTGGAGGTGGCCCGTCAAGGCTATCTCAGCCAGGGCGAAATCGTCGCTTCCCTGCGTACCAACATCGGTCTCATCAATATTTTGGCCGAGCTTGGCGACCTGGATGGGGCTGTCGCGGCTGGCGAGGCGCTGCTTCAGGCCATTGAGCAACAAGCGCTATCGGAGCGTGATACGCAGATGCTGACCGGCCTGGCCCAGCAAAACCTGGGAGTTTGTTATCGGCGCCTGGGTCGTTACGAGGCGGCTCTTGAGGCATACATTGCCGCAGCCGGCCAGTTCGAACGGTTGGGGATGAGCGCCCGGCTGGGTCATATCGCCATCAACCAGGGTCTCGTCCTGCAGGAGCTGGGCCGGGTCCACGAGGCCGCCCGGGTCCTCAACGGCGCCATCGCCCAGTTCACGCTGAGCGATGATAAGCGCATGCTGGCCAAAGCCTATAACAACATGGGGCTGGTTCAGCAGCTGCAGGGTGATTATGGGCAAGCGCTCTCTTCCCTCGAGGTGGCCCGGCTCAATTTTGACGCCATCAACGGCGCCGGCGCTGAACACGCCATTCTGCTGCTGGACCTGGCTGACACCTATCTGACGCTCAACCTCATTCCCGAGGCCCGCACGACCTATGAGCTGGCCGCGGCTGAGCTGCACGGCACAGGCATGGCCCATTACCTGGCTCGGGTGAGCTGGGGCATGGGCGCGGCGCTGATGGCTGAATGGCAATATGAGGCGGCCCAGGCCTATCTGGCTGATGCCGTTGCTCGCTTTGGCGCCCTCGGCAACAAACCGTTGCAGGCCGGCGCTTTGCTGGAGCAGGCGGATCTGTTCAGTCGCATGGATTCGCGCGGCACCGCCCTCATTCACGCGGTTTCCGCCTATGAGCTGGTCAAGGACAATGCCTGGCCGATTCAGCATTTCTTCGCCAAATTAAAGGTGGCCGAACTGATGCTGCCCGACACGACCGCAGCGGCCAAACTGCTGCTGGAAGCACAGGGCATGTTAAATCAGTTGCCGCTGCCGCAGCTCCGTTTCCAGGTTGGCCAGCGGCTGGGTCGTCTTTATCTGGCGCAGGGCCAGCGCGACATGGCCCGCCAGGAACTCGAGGCGGCTGCCCGGGAGCTGGAATCCATCCGTAGCACTCTGGTGCAGGAGTCGCTGCGGGCTTCGTTTTTGCAGGACAAGATCAGTGTCTATGAAGATTTGGTCGCGCTTTATCTCGATGCCGGCGATGAGGCCAGTTTGCAGGCCGCCTTTGCCACGGCGGAACGGGCCAAATCTCAGGCGCTGGTTGACCTGTTAAACGGGTTGAATAGCTACAAACTCAGCCAGGCCGACGCCGCCAGCGCCGCGCGGCTGGAGCAATTGCGCCGTGACCTGAATGCGCTTTACAACGAGCGGTTTAATGAAGGGACCGGTGGCGAACGCCGCATCCTGGCCACGCAACTAAATCGCCGTATCCGCGAGATGGAAGATGAGGTGACGCGGTTGCAGCTGCAGATGGGTCTGGCCGAGGGGGTACCGGCCGGTTTCCCCACCCCATCCACCAGCCAACCGCTGCCGGCCGCGCTGGCCGATGGCACAACCCTGATCGCCTACCACCTTCTTGGCGCGGAGCTGATCGCCTTTGTTTACCAGGACGGGCATTTGCAGGTTCAGCGCGCGCTGGGCTCTTACGAGCGTGTCCAGGAACTGATTACCCGCCTGCATACACACTGGGCCCGTTTCCAGGCAGGCCCTGACTTCGTTGCCCGTAATCTGCCGCAACTGGAACGGTCCGCCCAGCGAATTCTGGGCTGGCTTTATGAGGAACTGTTTGCGCCCCTGGCTGACTACCTGCCCGCCGCTGCCCAGGCCCAACCGCTGGTCATTGTGCCGCACGGCGTTCTGCACCAGGTGCCCTTCCATGCGTTGTTTGATGGCCAGCGCTACCTGCTGGAAAGCTATGAAATCAGTTACGCGCCCAGCGCCACCACTTATGCGTTGTGCGCAGCGAAGGGAAGCCGGCCGGCTGGCCATGCCCTCGTCATGGGCGTCGCCGACAGTCGCATCCCCTTTGTGGTCGAGGAAGTTGCCGCGGTTTCTACCGCTTTGGCCAATAGCCGTACCTTTCTCAACGAGAGTGCCACCTATAGCGCCCTGCAAGGTGTCGCGCCGGGCTGCCGGCTGCTGCACCTGGCCTGCCACGGCCTCTTCCGGGGCGACAACCCGATGTTTTCCGCCTTGCAACTGCACGATCACTGGGTCACGGCCAATGAGCTCATGGCCCTGGATCTGGATGGCGCCCTGGTGACCTTGAGCGCTTGCGAATCCGGCCGGAGCAACATTCTGGCCGGCGACGAGATCATTGGTCTTACCCGGGCTTTCCTGGGGGCCGGCGCCGCCACCCTGGTGGCCTCGCTCTGGCTGGTCGAGGACGAATCAACCGCTCGTCTGATGTCTGATTGGTACCGGCGTATGCCGGACGCTTCCCGGGCAGCGGCCTTGCGCCAGGCGCAGCTCGCCCTGAAAGAGACGCATTCACATCCATACTATTGGGCGCCATTTGTCCTGGTGGGACAGCGGGGTGAGATACCCGCAACTTCGTAAAGGAATTGATTATGTTTCGCTCAGTACGCTTACTGCATCGCACCTTACTTCTATTATTTGTTTTGGTACTGAGTACCGCCTTGCCGGCTGCCGCGACAAAAGGGAAGGCCGAGGCTGTGCCTGATCAACTTGTTGTTGGCCTGTCCCCTTTATTTACCGGCACGATCGACGACATCAACGCTACCTATGGCACCGCCACCCTGGCTGAGCTGAATCAGCTGATTTTCCTGCTGCTGGTGCCAGAAGATTCATCGGCCGGCGCCATCAAAGATGCAATGGCGCTGGATCTGCGCCTTGAGTTTGCCGAGCCTAATTTCATCAGCGAGTCCCCGGAGCATAGCGGCCAGGATGTCTGGGCCTGGGGCGGCCAGGATTCAGAGCCGTATGCCGGCCAATCCGCCCTGGCTCAACTAAACATTTTGCCCGCACATGAATTCACCCGTGGTGCCGGCAGTCTGGTTGCCGTGATTGACACCGGCGTTCAGCTGGACCATCCGGCCCTGGCCAGCCACCTGGTTCCTGGTCTGGACCTGGTTGACGGCGACCTGGAACCGGCCGATACCGGCAACAACCAGGATGACGACGGTGATGGCCTGGTTGACGAGGCCGTTGGTCACGGCACCCATGTCGCCGGCATCGTCCAGCTCGTCGCCCCCGAGGCGCAGATCATGCCGATTCGCGCCCTGGATTCGGACGGCCGCAGCGACATCTTTCGGGTGGCCATGGCCATTCAATACGCCTCTGAGTCTGGTGCGGACGTAATTAACCTGAGCCTGGGGCTGGGCGCCAAATCAGTGCTGCTGCGGGATGTGATTCGCCAGGCAACGCGGGCCGGCGCCGTGGTCGTGGCCGCCGCCGGCAACCTGGCCTCAGACCTCGAACAATATCCGGCCGCCAGCCAATGCGCCCTGGCCGTCACTGCCGTCGGCCCGGAGAACCAGCGCAGCGACTTTGCCAACTATGGCGACTGGATTGACTTTGTGGCCCCAGGCGAAGCAATCTACAGCACGTTTACCGGCAGTAGTTATGCCTGGTGGAGCGGTAGCTCGATGGCGGCGCCGTTTGTCGCTGGCCAGGCCGCCCTGTTACATAGTGTGAACCCCGATCTCAATGCCCGCGAAGTGACATTGCTGATCGCTTCAACCGCCGCTGCAGTCGACGCCAGCAACCCTGCTGTCCCAGGCCAACTGGGCGCAGGCTTGCCGAATGTCGCGGCCAGTGTGGCCATGCTGCTGTCGGGAGCCCTGCCGACCGGCAACAATGGTTACATGAGTGGAGGTTGCGTGGCGACCTCCTAGCTCATTGTTTTGTCACCCCTTACCCCCTGCTGAACGGACCGCAGCCTCCCCGGCTGCGGTCCGTTACCTTGCCTGCCGAAAAATATAAAGTCCATTTCTGTAAAAAAATTAACAGTAACCATTTCTGACTGATTTCCGACTTTAATCAACAGGGCTTTTTAACTGGTTTACTCTGGTAGAAGGCTGCGAACTGCTGTTGTACAGCTTGATGCGGATTTTCATAGGTGCCTAAGATTTTTCTCACAAAAGTTATGTATTTTTCGGCGCCCATAACGCATTACTCAGGTACAACGACTAAGGAAATTGTATGGCTATGAAGAACGATCCACGCATTCTTTTATACTCACATGACACCTTCGGCCTGGGCCATCTGCGCCGCAGTCTGGCCATTGCCGCGCAGATCGCGCAGGACATTCCGGGCGCCTCCCAGTTGCTGTTGACTGGTTCGATGGTCGCCGGCGCCTTTGACCTGCCGCCCGGCCTGGACATGGTGAAGCTGCCGGCTCTGACCAAGCGTTCAGACGGCCGCTACACCGCCCGCGTCCTGCCGCTCACCCTCAAGCAGACCCTGAACTGGCGTGAGCAGATGATCCTGCAGGCCGCCATCAATTTTGAACCCGATCTGCTGCTGGTTGATAAGGCCGCCGCCGGGGTCCAGGGTGAATTGTTGCCCACGCTGCGCTACCTCAAAGCGTGGTCGCCGCAAACACGCCTGGTGCTGGGGATGCGCGACATCGAGGATGCCCCGGCCGCGACGATTCGCGAATGGCGGGCCAATGGCGTCCCGGCCCTGCTGGAAGATGTCTATGACCAGATTCTTTACTACGGCCAGCGGTCGGTTTTTGACGCTGTGGCCCAGTACAGGATGTCTGACGTCGCGGCCGGCAAGCTGGTTGAATGTGGTTATCTGCGCCGGGCTCAGCACACCCGGCTGCCGGCCGATGTGCGCCAGGAGTTGGGTATTGGTGAGCAGCCGCTGGTCGTCGTCACCGTTGGTGGTGGCGGTGATGGCCATGAGCTGATCAATGGCTACCTGCAGATGTTGAGCCAGAGCCGGTGCCTGCCCTTTCACAGCCTGCTGGTGACCGGGCCGTTGATGACTGACGAGCGCCGCGATTTACTGGAGCAGATGGCGGACCGGCCGGATGTCACCTTCATGAAATTCACCCCGGACCTGGTCAGCTACATGCGCGCCGCCGACCTGGTCATCAGCATGGCCGGCTATAACACTACCTGCGAAATCCTGTCCCTGCAGAAGCGCGCCATCCTGGTCCCGCGCGTCAAGGTGCGCCAGGAACAGAAGCTGCGCGCCAGCCACCTGGCCGACCTGGGCCTGACTCGCCAGCTCCTGCCGCATCAGCTTCAGCCGAGCCGGCTGCTGGCGGAAATCGAACGGAGCCTGGCCCTGCCCGAACCCATCGTCAACCTGAACCTGGATGGCCTGAATACCATCACCAAAACCATTCAGTCTGCCCTGCCGGCCCCGGCCCCAAAAGCTTCACCCGTTGTTAGCTGGCCCGCCCTAAAGCCGGTACCAGTGTACGCCTGATTAAAGGAGAGACCGTCATGAGTGTCAAAATCGCCTACATTTTGAAGATGTTCCCCCGCTTTTCCGAGACCTTCATCGTGAACGAGATCCTGGAACTGGAACGGCAGGGCGCGGAAATCCGCATCTATTCGCTGCTCAAGCCGGATGACGGTCGCTTTCATGCCAGCCTGGCCCGGGTCAAGGCCAATGTCATTTACGTGCCCCAATACCCGGAGATGGAGCCTGAGCGTATCAAACTGGCTCACCAGCGTCTGCGCCGGGCAGTACCGGAAAATTACGAGGCGGTCCGCAGCTACACCGAGGCCAAAAACGCGCCTTACGCCATCAAACGTTTCCTGCAGGCCGGCTTTGTGGCCGACCATCTGTTGCAGAATCCGGTTGATGCGGTCCACGCTCATTTTGGCTCCAGCGCGGCGCGCACTGCCAACCTGGTCAACCGGCTTATCGGCGTGCCTTATAGCTTCACCGCTCACGCCAAGGATATCTACCATGAGGCCGTCAACCCGGCCTCATTACGCAGCAAGATCCTGGGCGCCCGCTTTGTCGTGACGGTCAGCCAGTACAACGTGGCTTACCTGCAGGAGATGGTTGCTGACCCGGCTGCAGATATTCGCCGCCTGTACAACGGCATCGACCTCAGCTACTTCCGCCCCAACGGTAAGAACCGCAAAGGCAAGTTCCGTATGCTGGCGGTTGGCCGGTTGGTGGAGAAAAAAGGGTTCGCCGATCTGATCCGGGCTTGTGCGCTTCTGACGGAACAGGGCATTGCCTACCGCTGTGACATTATTGGTAAGGGGCCGGAAGAGGCCAATCTGGCCGCGCTGATCGAGGAACTTGGCCTGAGTGAGCAGGTTCGCCTCAAGGGGCCCCGCGCCCAGGATGGTGTACGCAAAGCGTACCGCAAGGCTGACCTGTTTGTCCTGCCCTGCGTTATCGGCAGCGACAATAACCAGGATGGCCTGCCCACCGTCTTGCTTGAGGCGATGGCCTGCGGCCTCCCGGTGGTCTCCACCCGCCTGACCGGCATCCCGGAGATGATCACCGACGGGCAGGAAGGGCGCCTGGTGGACCCCGGCGACGTGGCCGCTTTGGCCCAGGCGCTGGGTGAGCTGGCGGCGGATGCAACCCTGCGGGAGCGGATGAGCGCCGCCGCGCGGGCTACAACCGAGCGCAAATTTGACGTGCGGCAAAACGTGGCGCAGCTGTTGCAATGGTTCGAGGAGCCGCGACAGGAGCTGCCTCTGCCCATCAACCTGACTGATCTGGTTCAGCTTGAGCCTTCTTTACCGCTGGTGGCCCCAATGGCATTGCAGGAAGTGATGGCGACATTATGAACATCCTCTACATCTCTGCTGACCGTGGTATCCCTGTTCGGGGTAATAAAGGGGCCGCTGTTCATGTGCGCATGATGTGCCGGGCGTTTCACCAACTGGGGCACCGGGTCACGATCCTGACGCCCCGGCCCGGCCCAGAAGATGGCCCCGAACTGGCGGCCAACGTGGTCCATGTCCCGCTGAGCGGCCCGGCTGAGAGCTACGGCGACCAGCTGTATGAAGCGGCGGCACATAAACTCACTCATGGCAAGTATGACCTGGTTTACGAACGTTTTTCCCTCTGGAGTTCAGTCGGCGCTCGCTTACGCCAGGCATTTGCAATTCCCTTTGCGCTGGAGCTTAATGCGCCTCTCCGTCTGGAGGCGGAGCAATATCGCTCCGTCTCCGACCCGGAGTTGGCCCGCCTCATTGAGCGGCGCCAATTCGGAACGGCGGACCTGGTTGCGGCGGTCTCCGCTGAAGTGGCTGAATACGCCATTGCCAATGGCGCTCATCCAGACCATGTTGCGGTTGTGCCCAATGGGGTTGATCCGCAGCTGTTTAACCCGGCGGTGCGAGGTGGTTCGGTTCACGCACGCTATGACCTGCATGGCAAATTTGTTGTCGGCTTTGCCGGCCGGATCCGCCCCTGGCATGATATCGCCACGCTGCTGGCCGGTTTCAGCCGGCTCCATGGCCAGGACGACAGCTATCATCTCATGCTGGTTGGCCAATATCCCGACGAACTGCCGGACCAGATTGCGGCGCTGGGGCTGACAGGAGCGGTGACCCTGACTGGCCCAGTCGACCACCACGAAATGCCGGCCCACCTGGCGGCCATGGCTATCGCGGTTTCGCCGTATGCGCCGATGGAGTCGTTTTACTTCTCGCCCCTGAAATTGTATGAATACCTGGCCTGTGGCGTCCCGACTGTGGCGGCAGAGATTGGCCAGATCGCCGATCTGATTCAGCCTGGCGTCAACGGCATGCTCTACCCGCCCGGTGATGCGGCGGCGCTGGCGGCGGTCATCGCCCAGTTGCGGGCCGATGATGAGTGGGCCAAAACGGTGGCCTGGCAGGGCGCTGTCCGCGTCCTCGAGAACCACACCTGGCGGGGCAACGCCCAGACCGTCATGGCCAGGGTTGGCCTGCCCGCCGTCGCTGCTGAACAAATGGCCGAACCGCTGCTGGACAACAATTTGCGCCAGCGGCTGTACCGGGCGACGGCGCCGGAGCTGGTGGCCGGCTTTTTCAAGGAGAAACTGCCGCAGTTTGGACCGGCCGGTTCGCAACGCCTCAAGGAAGTTCGCGAAATCGACATCCTCAAATACAAGCCTGATCGCCGCTGCGTGATCGGCTACCAGTTAGCCGGCCGCGATAATGCCTTTGGTACCCGAACCTACACCAACGTCATTGGCAAGGTGTTCAAGGATGATCGGGGCCGTCGCCTCCATGCCTGGCAGCAGAAGCTGACGCAAAATGGCTTTGGCCCTGACAGTGACGATGGCATCTTTATCCCCGAATCCCTGGCCTTTATCCGTCCCATGCGCATGCAGGTTCAGGCCCGCGCCAACGGCCACACGCTTGATGAGCTGACAGCCCGGGAAAACACCCTGATCTACATGCCCCGGATCGGCCGGGCCCTGGCCAAGTTGCACCGGAGTTTGCCGGTCATGCTGGCTGGTGATGTGCGCCGGCCGAAGCCGTATGGCCTGGCTCAGGAGCTGGACGGTCTGGCCGAAATCTGCGAGCACCTGGTTCGGTTACGCCCTGATCGAGCGACTGCCATCGCGGCTATCTACGATTCTCTGCTGCGCCGGGCAATTGATCTGCCCACAACGCCGGCTTTGGCCCTCCTGCACCGGGATTTTTACTACAGCCAGGTGCTTCTCTGGGGTAATAGCGTCACCCTCATCGATATCGACCTGCTGGCCCAGGGCGACCCGGCCATCGACGTCGCCAACTTCAGCGCCCACATGTATTACCTGGGCCTGGAACAACGCCAGGCGTTCAATGCCTTTGCGCGCGAAGCGCAGCGCTTTCAGGCTGCCTACGCCGCCTTTACGCTGGCGGACGAGGATTTCTGGCAACGCGTTCGTTTCTACGAATTGACAACCTGGTTCCGGCTGCTGCGCGTTGTGGCCGCCCGCCAGGACAAAGCGTATCTTTTTGATTTACTCCTGCCGCAGCTGCAAGCGGCAGAACTTGTGGAGGTCGCGTGAGCAGCTCCCCGAAATCTGACACGCCCCGGCCGGGTGTGCGCTACGTGCCGTTGTTGGGCATCGACGCCCGCTTCCTCGGTTTTCTGCGCCCTTATGCGTTGTGGTTGACCGTCACCTGCTTTTTTGTGGTGCTGACGGCCGTGCTGACCATTCTGTCGCCGTGGCCGCTGAAATTCATCATCGACAATGTGCTGGGCACAAAGCCATATGAAGGCACGGCCCTGGTCCCGGTTGTCGCCATCTTTGGCGATGATCGGCGCACCCTGGCCATCGTCCTGGGCTTTGCCCTGCTGCTGCTGACGGTATTTCAAGGCGTCGCCGCGTTTATCTACGAATATCTGAACGGCATGGTTCAGGAGCGGGCGATTTTCGACCTGCGCAGCCATATCTTCAGCCATGTGCAGCGGTTGCCGATGGGCTTTTTTGACCGCTACCGCCTGGGTGACACCATCAAGCGGGTCACCGAAGACGCCGGCAAGGTGATGGAAGCGCTGGTCGGTTCGACCTCGGAATTTCTGGTGAACAGCCTGAAGTTCCTGGGCTTTGCCATCGTCATGCTCTGGGTGAACTGGCGTTTCTCGCTGATTGTGCTGACCTATGTGCCGATGTTGCTCTGGCTGTTCGACGTCTTCCGCAAGAAGATTCGTTCCACGGCCCGGGAAGCACGCGAGCAGGAAGGCGCCATGATGAATCTGACGCTGGAGACGTTGGGCGCTATCCGCGAGGTGAAGGCCTTTGGCCGAGAAGCGCAGCAGCAGGCGAACTTTGAGGCGCGCGGCCGCCGCCTGATCCATTCGGCCCTGCGCTCCATCCAGTGGGAAGCTTCGTTTGGACCAATCATTGACTTGATCCAGGCGACCAGCACTGCGGCGATCGTCTGGTACGGCGTCTCGCAGGTGTTGGATGGGTCGTTCACGGTTGGTGAGCTCATCATTTTCCTCAGCTACCTGCGCGACATGTACCGGCCGCTGCGCAAATTCAGCAAACTGGCCTCCCTGATTCAGAAGGCGGGCGCCAGCGCTGAGCGGCTGGGCAAGCTGCTCGACAATCAGAAAGCGGAGCCGCTGGAGCGGACACCGGGGCTGGCCCGGGCCCAGGGGGCGATTGCCTTCCGCGAGGTCGGCTTTGCCTACCCCAGCGCGAAGGACCGGCCGGTCCTCACGGATATCAGCCTGGACGCCGAACCCGGCCAGGTCATCGCCTTTGTCGGCTCCACCGGGGCCGGCAAATCCACCATCAGCAATCTGCTGCTCCGCTTTTATGAGCCGCGCAGTGGCAGCCTCTACCTGGATGGGGTGGCGGCCAAGAAGGTCAACCTGGCGGATTGGCGGCGGCAGTTCGCCCTGGTGCCCCAGGAAACGGTGCTGGTGGCGGACACCATCCGGGCCAACATCGCCTTCGGCTCGCCCAAGGCGACCGATGCCCAGATTGTAGCGGCGGCCAAAGCGGCCAACGCCGACGAATTTATTCAGGATTTGCCGATGGGCTACCTCACGGTTGTGGGCGAGCGCGGCGGCACCCTCTCTGGTGGCCAGCGGCAGCGTATCGCCATCGCCCGGGCGCTCTTGCGCGATGCGCCCATGCTGATCCTGGATGAGCCAACGGCTGCCCTCGACGCCGCCTCCGAAGAGCTGGTGATGAGCGCCCTGGAGCGGCTGATGGAAGGACGGACGACATTCATCATCGCCCACCGGCTCTCGACGATCCGCAATGCGGACAAGATCGTGGTCCTGGACCAGGGTCGCATCGTCGAGACGGGGCGGCATGAAGAGTTAATGGCGCTGGACGGCCATTATGCCAATCTGGTCAGCCTGCAAAATGGCGAGCTGGCCGATTTGCCCATGATGGCCACGACGGCACCAGGCATGAGAGCACGACAATTGGAGGTTGGACATGTACGCTAAAATGATGCAATGGCTGAAGCCGATGCTACTGATAGTTCCGGTCATCATCGTCACCACGACGACATTATTTGACCTGACGGCGGGCGGGCCGCCGCCGGCCCGGGCGGCCTTATTTAATCGGGTACAGCTGGCGGCGCCGGCTGCAGAAACGCTGCCGGCTGATGTAGCGCCGTTCAGTGCGCCGCAGGCGGCGTCACCGGCCCGGGCCGGGGCAGAGCGCTCGACCGTGGCGCTGGGAAACCAGGTCCGTGAAGGCATGGCCGCCGCGGCTTTGAACTGGGCGGAACTGCTGGGAGTTGGCGCCAATAACGCCGGTGCCATGGCCCTGGGCGATTCGTTTCAGCAGAGTGTGACCATCCAGGCTGTGGTGGTGCCGGTGGCGGAACCGGCCGGTAACACAGCAGCCACAACCCAAACGACCAGCACAACCCAGGCCAGCAGCGGCAGCAATCCACCAGCTTCCACAACCACCGGCAACAACAACCCCGGCCCCCAGACCACAACCGGCGGTGATGATCATGGCGGCAGCAATGGCAATTCCGGGTCAGGCAGCGGCAACTCCGGTTCTGGAAGCGGTAACTCTGGTTCGGGCGGGGGGAGTAACTCCGGCTCCGGCGGCAGTAATTCCGGCTCTGGGAACTCTGGTTCCGGTAGCTCGGGTTCTGGTAATTCTGGTTCAGGCAGTGGTAATTCTGGTTCAGGTCACGGCGGCAACGGCTGAGGATTGAACCTGACACATCTGCGGTCAAGGTCCAAAACCACAGCCAACGGCGTCATCTCGAGAAACACCACGCGGCGGGCCGCGTTCAATAAGGCAAGAAACAGGTTCAAGATTTGCCGTGTGAAGTCAGGTTTGTAGTAAAGGGCTTTAGCCTTTTGTGATCATCAAGACAGCTGTTGGTCGATACGTCGCCACCCCCAAAAGGGATGCACGCGGAACGCTAAAGCGTTTACTACGAACCTGAGCCCCTGTGCTTTTCCACCCTGTTTCCTGTGGAAGCATCAGACACGGATGGCCCGGAGAACACGAAGCCACAGGCTGTCGGCTACCTCAACTCATGAGTGACTAAAAATCAATTCTTCCACACCATCAAGGTCAACTGTCTGTTTCGCGTGCCACAGGTCATAGTTGCTTTGCATAGCCAGCCAGCTTTCTGCACTGCGGCCCAGCGTTTTCGAAAGCCGTAAGGCCATTTCCGGGCTGACATTGCTGCGCCCATTCACCAGACGCGTAAAAGTCGAAGGTGAAACCTTAAGTTTGGCAGCCACCAGCCGGTGGCTTAAGGCCAATGGCTCCAGATACACTTCACGAATAAATTCGTCAGGATGAGGGGGATTGAACATGCTCATCAATGATAATCCTCATAATTGACGATGTAGGCATCACCACATTAGTAAAGCATGACGTCGTGTGGTACGCAACGCGCCTTGGGTGGGAGGTATAGTAAAAACTCGTTTGGGGCTGGGATTCGGGCGCCATTTTGACCCCACCGGGCGACGCACGGTCATGCTCACGCTGCGGACGCACCCTCACTTTTATCTGGTTCAGGTCCTGTTCGCTTTTGCCGACTGAGTCTGACTACCTCCTGGCCACCGTCATTCCGAGCGTGTCACATCCTGCTCATGGGTTCATCCTGGCGCAGCGAGGAATCTCTGCATCGGGCGGCTACGGCCCGGGACCCAGATAAGGCATGGGTTAGCGTAGAGATTCCTCGCTGCGGCGTGAGTAGGCGTTTTTCGGGGTTGGCAGCGGTCGGAATGACGGTGTAGGGAGCCCCGCGCTCGGGCGGATGACGATGCCAGCCAGATTGGGCAAGCGCTGAACTTAAAGAGTTCTCACCGCTCTCTGGGCGGGTTTCTGGATGATCTGATCTAATCCTTCGTGCTTGAGAATAGCAATTGGCTCCATCACCAGCCATTTTTAGGCGAAATCGGCCCGTTTGTTATAATTGTGCCAGGACAAATAGAACAATGGGTCAAACAGGTACGCTTTACGAACAAATCGCCGAATCGATCCGGGTGCGGATTGCCCTGGGAGAGCTGGCGCCAGGTGAGCAGCTGCCAACCGTGCGCGAATTGGCCCAGCAATGGGGCTGCACGACCAGCACCGTTAGCCGCGCCTATGCGCTGCTGGCGGAAGAGGGGTTGACGAGCGGGCAGCGCGGCAGTGGTACGCGTGTAGCCGAGAGCCCGCTGCACAAAACGCAGCCAGTTCTGCATTGGGCCAAACTGCTCAACCAGGCGGATCGCTTCATTCTGGATGCGGTCACCCAGGGGCACAGCCCGGCGCAAATACAGACCGCCGTCGCCATGGCCCTGGCCCGCTGGCAAACGTTGCAACAGGCCGCCGTCCCTGAACCGCCGGCCGGCCTGCCGCCCCAACAGCTTCGTTTTGTGGGCAGCCATGATCTGAGTGTTGAGCTGCTGGCTCAGCGTCTACAAGCGCAACAAACGGGCTTACCCCTGGACTTCAAATATCAGGGCAGCCTGGGCGGCTTGATGGCCCTGGCCCGCGGCACGGCAGATTTTGCCGGGGTGCACCTTTACGACCAGGCGTCGGATAGTTACAACCGGCCGTTTGTGGAGCGCATCCTGCCGGGGCGACGGGTGGCGCTGGTTACTCTCGCCTATCGCGACCTGGGGTTGATCCTGCCGCCAGGGAACCCGCTGGGGATGGCTACCATCGCCGACCTGGCGAACCCCGAGGTTGTCTGGGTGAACCGGCAGGCCGGCAGCGGCACCCGCGTCTGGCTCGATGTGCAATTGCGCCAAAACGCCATCAAACCGGACAGCCTGCAGGGTTATGCCGACGAAAAATCAACCCACTTGCAGGTCGCCCAGGCCATCGAATCAGGCGCGGCCAACGCCGGGCTGGGCATCTATGCTGCCGCGGTGGCCTATGGTCTGGATTTTGTGCCCCTGACCCAGGAGATCTATCAGTTGGTGATTCTGGCCGATGTCTGGCATACGGCTGCCTGCCAGGCGATGCTCGCCATTCTCAACACAGACGAGTTCAAAACGTCAGTTCACGCCCTGGGTGGATACGATACCAGCGCCACGGGCGAACTATTGTGGCTTGAAGCCTAAACATCAAAGGTAGGGTGCTGTTACCCTGCAAAAACCCTGCCCGAATATTCCTGTTGGAGGAGAAGCAAGTTCATCATGAAGAAATGGAGTCTGTTCATTATCCTGATTTTGTTGCTGGCTGCCTGCGGTGGCGGCGACACTGCTGCGACCACACCCGAGGCGACAACCGAAAGCGAGAGCACCGTCGCCGAACCCACGGCGGCGGAACCTGAAGTGGAAGCTGAAGAGGCTGAACCTACTGCCGAAGTGGTCGAAGAGCCTGAAGCTGTCGCAGAGCCCACGGCTGAACCGACCGAAGAACCGGTCGTCGAGGCGGAGGAGCAGCACATTATCCTGGCCACCACCACCAGCACCGAAGATTCTGGCTTGCTGGATTACATTCTGCCCGATTTTGAAGCCAAAACCGGCATTCGGGTGGATGTGGTCGCTGTGGGCACAGGCCAGGCCCTCGCCCTGGGTGAGAGTGGCGACGCCGACGTCCTGCTTGTTCATGCGCGGGCCCGGGAAGACGCTTTTATGGATGCCGGGCACGGTGTCCGGCGCGAAGACGTCATGTACAACGACTTTGTCATCGTCGGGCCACCCGATGATCCGGCCGGTATCCGCGGCAAAAACCGGGTCGCCCGCGCCCTGGAAGATATCCTGAACAGCGAATCCCTGTTTGTCTCACGCGGCGATGACTCGGGTACGCATACCAAGGAGCAGGCGTTGTGGGCTGAGGCGGGGCTGGAACCGGCCGGTGACTGGTACATCTCCGCCGGGCAGGGCATGGGCGCTGTCCTGGCCATGGCTGATGAACTGCAAGCGTACACCATGAGCGACCGCGCCACCTACCTGGCCCAAACTCTGGCCGGCACCAGCCTGGAGATCATGGTCGAAGGCGACCCGATTCTGTTCAACCCCTACGGCGTGATGGCGGTGAACCCGGACAAAGGGGATCACATCCAGATTGATCTGGCCAACCAGTTTATCGACTGGCTTATCTCCGTGGAAACTCAGGAGCTGATCAGCCAGTTTGGCATCGAGGAGTTTGGCTCGCCGCTGTTTACCCCGGATTCGGGGCCGTGGCGGGTGGCCAACGGCATCGCTGCCGGCGAAGAGAGCGAAGCAGAGGGGCCGGTTGCCCTGACCGTCACCGGCATGGTGCAAAACGAACTGGGCTGGACGGAAGCTGAACTGCTGGCTATGGAGACGATGGAAGCCGAAGCGCCGAATAGCAATGGCGAACTGGAAACCTACACCGGCGTCTCGGTCAATAGCTTGCTGGCGCTGGCGGAAGTGAAGAATCAGGCCACCACGGTCACCTTCATTACCGATACCGGCGAGACGTTAGAGATGTCGCTGGCTGACCTGACAGCCTGTGAAAACTGTATTCTCTCCTTCCGGACCCAGGGCGGCCTTAGCACCGCCTTCCCCGGTTTTGACGACCTGCCTCGTTTACGCGGCGTCGTCCAGATCGTGGTGAGTTAATGACCTGACGGTTGCGCCGGGAACCCGAGGTTCCCGGCGCAACGATGGGGCCTACGCTTATGATCTACATCGCGCTTGACGACACCGACATGCTGGATACGCGCGGCACGGGCCACCTGGCTCGCGAGATCGCGGTGCAACTGGCCGAAAGCTACCCGCTGGCCGGCATCACCCGCCATCAACTCTCATCTGATCCGCGCGTCCCCTGCACGCATAAAAACAGCAGCGCTGTCATTCATCTGGAGGCACCGGCCGGTGCCATACCCGACCTTCTGGCGCAAACCCGTGACTTGATGCTGGCTGACTTCATCCCCGGCAGCGACCCGGGCCTCTGTGTCGCGGCCGAAGTGCCGGCGGCCATCACTGCCTTTGGCTACAAAGCCAAAAACGGTTATGTGGCCCAGAGCGAAGCGCGCGCGCTGGCGGCGCAACATGAGATGCAACTGCTCGGCCTGGGCGGCACCGAAGATGGCGTCATTGGCGCCCTGGCCTCGGTCGGGTTGGCCGCCGGCGGTGATGATGGCCGCTACATCGTCATCGGCTCGGTGCGCGATCTGACCGATTTGCAGCCGGTTGAGGCGCTGCTGGCAGCGGGCATTACCGCAGTTATGACCCTGGATGGCACGCCGGTGACCAGGGGTCTGGTGCTCACCGAGCGGCTGCGGCCGGCACGCCGGCAGAGCCGGCCGGTTGTCTTTGTGGAACCGCAGGCAGATTACTGGCTGCCGCTCAAGCTTGATTAGCCGCTCATGTCTCTGCTCGTTGCCGAACAGGTTGCTTATCGCTATCCCCAGAACAATCGCGGCATTGCGCCGGTCTCGTTGCGCGTGGGGGCGGGTGAGGCGCTGCTGATTCAAGGCCCGTCCGGTTGCGGCAAAAGCACGCTGGCCCGCTGCCTGACCGGTTTTGTGCCGCATCTGTACGTGGGCGAGTTGCAGGGCCGGGTGTGGGTGAACGGCCTGCCGACGGCCACGACGCCCCTGTGGCAGCTTTCCGAGGCGGTCGGGCTGTTATTTCAGAACCCCGCCAACCAGATGCTCACGGACAGCGTCGCAAACGAAATCCTCTTTGGCCTGGAAAACATGGGCTTGCGGCGCGATGACATGCGCGAACGGCTCGAGGCCGTGCTGGACCAATTTGGCCTCACGGCTATGCGTCAGCGTGAGCCGCTAACACTTTCCGGCGGGGAGCAGCAGCGGCTCGCCCTGGCCGCCGTGATGGCCCGGCAGCCGGAGGCGCTCGTGCTGGACGAGCCGTTTTCCATGTTGGACACAACGGCAGCGGCTGACCTGGTTGCCGATCTGGCGCAACTGGTTGATGGGGGCACCGCCGTTGTCCTCTGCGAGCATCGGGTCGAGGCCCTGGCTGGGCTGTCTGGCCTGCGCGAGCTGCAGCTTTCGGGTGGTGCTGAACCGCAGGGTGAAGCGCAGTTTGCCTGGCCGAACGAGGGTCATGGGCCGTTGACAATGACGGTGGCGGGGTTGCGAGTGCGGTTGGGAGACCGGCCGGTCCTGACCAATTTCAACATGACCGCCCATAGCGGCGAGGTTGTCGCCCTGGTGGGCCGCAACGGCGTGGGCAAAACCACGTTGTTGCGGGCGCTGGCCGGGCTGCAAACGTTTGCCGGGTCGGCTGAAGTGAATGGCCGCCCGCCGCAATTTGGCCTCGTTTTCCAGAACCCGGATTGGCAGCTGTTTAACCCTTCCGTGCGCGAGGAAATCCTGTACCGCCTGCCCGAA
Organism: Ardenticatenales bacterium; assembly: GCA_020634575.1. Next base: position 49,118 of record JACKBM010000003.1, read on the forward strand.
CCTGACATGAGCCGTTACCGGCAGTTGCTGGCCGCCCTGGGGCTGGGACCCTACGAGCAGACCCCGCCGTTGCTGCTGAGCGAAGGCGAGAAGAAGCGGCTGGCGCTGGCCACGGTGCTCATGCGGCAGCCGGCCCATGGCGTGCTCCTGGATGAACCAACCCTGGGCCAGGATGCCGCCCACAAAGCGATCCTTTTGCGATTGCTGCGCCAGATTGCCGATAGCGGCCAACTTGTCCTCATCACCACCCACGATCTGGCCGTGGCGGCCCAATGTGACCGGCTGGTGTTGTTGGGGGATGAGGGGGTGTTGGCGGACGACCGGCCGGATATCGTCTTCGCCAACAGCGCCGCCTGGGCCAGGGCTGGCCTGTTGTTGCCTGAGTGGCTGCAACATCACGGAAAAAGGAGTGAGAGACACACATGGCCAGCCTGATACGGATTTTTCCAAAGTTTGTGTCAGCTGTCATGCCATCTTCACTTAACTGCTTATGTTATTAGCCAGGAAACGGAACCCCAGACGAGAACCCGTGCAGCTCGTTTCCGATTCGCCTTTGCGGCAGTACGATCCGCGCCTGCGGTTGCTGCTCCCGCTGGGTGCTTCGTTGCTGGTGATGATCCCCGTCGCCAGGTTGGCCCTGTTTTTTGTGCTGTATGGCGTGTTGTTTCAGTGGGCCCGGCTGGCGCCCATTGCTCTGCGCCAGCTCTGGCGGCTGAAATGGTGGTTGCTGCTCATTTTTGTGATCGATTGGCTGGTTGTTGATCTGCTGCTGGCGGTTCAGGTGACGTTGCGCGTGATCCTGCTGGCCAGTGCCTTTATTTTTATGGTGTACACGACCACACCCGGCGAGCTCCGACTGGTTCTGGCCTGGCTGCGCTTGCCGCACCGCTATGCCTTCAGCCTGAGCCTGGCTTTTCAGAGCGTTGCCCTGTTTGCCCAAGAATGGCAGCTTATCCAGGAGGCGCAGCGGGCGCGTGGCGCCTGGGAACCGCTCACCTGGCGGGGTTGGCGCGCCCTGGTCCCGCAGGTGCGGCAGCTTGTGGTGCTGGTCGTGCCCGCCATTGTGCTCACCACCAAGCGGGCCTGGACGATGACTGAAGCGGCGCATGCCCGTGGTTTTGACTCACCCCATCGCCAACCCTTTTACCGGCTGGCTATGCAGCCGCACGATTGGGTATTCCTGGCGCTGCTCGGTGCGCTAACGATTCTGCTTCTGCTCGTTCCCATCCCATTTTCATTTGGATGAACCTGATATGACACAGAAAAAACGACTCATCATTGCCGGCCTCATCCTGCTGCTTCTGGTGGCGATTGTCATGGGGGTAGATGCCCTGCAACGACAGCAAGCCGTCAGCAACAACAATCAGTTGCCCGAGGGGCTGCCGACCGCGGCGCCCGGCAGTATTCCCATCACTGTTAATGGTGACCTTGTCGCTGCTTTTACGCCTGAGGCGATTGACCATTTGCCCGCGGCCAGCTTCAAAGATGCTGAGGAAGGCAAAACGCAGGAGGGCTGGCGGCTGGCCGATGTGCTGAACTTTTATCTGGCTGAGGCGCTGCCCGCTGACGCGCTCATCCTTGTGCGGAGCAACCATCGCGATAAGGAAGCGACCCTGACCTGGGCCGAAGTCGCCGACCCGGCCAACGAGATCATGTTTGATCTGGCCGGGCGCGGCACCTTGAAACTCGTTTCCCTGCTGCCCCGCCTCGACACGCGTGCCGAGTGGGTGCAGGATGTGGATGAAATCACGATTACGATGCCCTGAGCCTATGAAAACACGTTACTTTTCTACTTTTCAGCTGGTTTTACTGGCGCTGTTTGCGGCGCTGGTGGTGGTCGCCAAGATTGGGCTGCGGTTGCCGCTGCAAATGCCCGGCCATTCCGGTATTTTCTGGATGGCGATTGTGGTTGTGGGCGCCGGTATTGTGAACAAGCGGGGCGCCGCCAGCCTGATTGGGGTGACTTCGGGCATTTTGGCTACCTTTCTGGGCATGGGCGATTTTGGCGCCATCAACACGTTTTTGTCCTACGCCATCGTCGGCGTCGGCACCGATCTGGCGCTGCTGATACTGCCTGATCTGGAACAGCCGGTTACGGCAACAGTGGCGGCGGCCATCGGGCATATGGGCAAGTTCCTGGTGAAATGGCTATTCGGCGTCGTTACCGGCGCCCCGATCGGCTTTCTGGCGCTGGGGCTGTTGTGGGCCATGCTGGGCTACATCGTCTTTGGCGGTCTGGGCGGCTTGTTGGGCAGCCTGACGCTAAAAGCGCTGCGCAAAGCCGGGTTTTTCGTCTACATGGCCGAAAAGCGCTGACGAGCCAGGGTGCCATCGAACCCTATGCGGCGCATGACTTTGCTTTTGGCCAGGGGCACCGGCCGGAGGCTGCTCAGGTTACCTTGTACATAAATATCACATGCTCCGCCACCAGGTAGCCGTTTTTTTCATAAAACGTTTTCGACGGCTGATATTTGTTGGTCAGCAACGTGACGCCACCCCAGCCTGACGCTTGCGACAGCGCTTCCGCCCTGCCCAGCAACGCCTTGCCGTAGCCCTGGCGCTGCCACTCTGGCTTGACGAACAATTCATCGACAAAAAGCTCGTCATTGGTCCACCAGGTTTTGCGGTGGGCAAACATGGCGGCGACTAGCTCAGACGCTTCGACCGCTACAAAGCCAATAAAGCTGGGCTGCGCGAGGAAATCAGCCAGGTACCGGCCGGCTGTTTCTGCAGTCCACTGGTTGTTCCAGGGCGGGGGATTGTAGGTTTCAATCAGCAGATTCACACAGGCGCGGATATCGTCGGGACGTAGTTCTCTTATCTCCAATGCAGATCCTTCTCAGAGTTCATCTTTTTGTATGGTTGGCGTGGCTTTCAGCCGTTTGGCATGGTTTTCATGCTGGTAGCTTTGCCCTATCGCCCAGCCACCAAGGGCCCCGGACAGGGCCAGCCCCGCAATTGTCAAGAAGCCTGTCAGCGGCGCCCTGCCTACCGCTGGGCCAAAGAGCAGGCTGCCCAGCAACAGCCAGCCGCCGGCGCTGACACTCACAAAGACCGCAGCCGGCGAGGACCAGATCTTCAACAATGACTGGGCGATAGGCACTATCACGACATATGGCAAATATGAAACAAACGAAAAAAAACCGGTGGCCAGGTACTGAAAAATCGGGCCTGAGCCGGCTAAAGCGTTCCCGGCCGGATCAGGCGACAGTAGCGTTGAGAGCAACATGCTGACCAGCATAAAGGCACTACTCACAGTTCCGCCCGTTGCCGCCAATTCGCGAAAATCACTCTTTGTCTCCGTGGAGGCGCGGCTACCCAGCTTCCCGCCATAGCCACAGAGGACAAGAGTCACGACCGAAACGAGGATCACGAGTAGCCAGTTTGCGTTCAACTTCTGATAGGCAGGCGCCAGTAAAACGGGCAGAACGATAAGCCACCATACCAGAGCGCTGCTCAGGGCCCAGCCATCCGTGGCTGGCCAGAATTTGCGTGCGATGGCGGCAATTGGGCGAATCAGCAGCCAGCCGATTGAGCGGCCTGTCATCGCGATGAGTGCGGAAGCGAAGCAAGCCAGTACATAGAAAAATCCGTACAACGTGGTAGGTGTAGGTTTGACTGCTGACGCGATGACAGGTGTGACATCGTCGGTTCCCAGAACGTTAATGAGGATCAGAATGATCAGCGCCGGGATGCCAGAAACGAGGCCACTATAGCTGGCCTGAGTAAACGTAACGGCATCGCCAACTACAAACTCCAGGATTTTTTTCGAGAGAGACATCTGGGCCCGCCCGTTGCAACCTATCTGGCGCCGCTAAATCTCAACCCCCGGCAAGCCGGCCGCACCCAGAAGCAGTGATAGCTCCCCGGCGTGGGGCAGGTCGTGGTCGAGGAGTCCCCAGATCGTTTGTACGCTCAAGGCCTCGGCCTCGGGAAGGGTGCTGGTCGGTGAGCCGCTCTGCAGGCATTCAGTGATGAATTGCCAGGTCAATGCCAATCCCCGCACAATTTCCGCCGCGCTTTGTGGCGCCGCGTTGGGTTCCCCCCAGGCAATGAGTGGCACCAATGCCGCCGCGCTTTCACCCAGCGTGTGGTGCAGATGCAGGGCACGCCCGAAGACAATGTGTTCGGCAATTTCACCTGGCGTGCGCAGGCTCGGCAAGATCCGCCGGCCCAACTGTTCCGCGGTAAGCGGCGCGATGGCCCGCTTGAGCGCTTCCTGGTAATCCAGCCAGCTTTCGAAGACCCTGGTTTCCGCAACGATCGCTCTCATTATCTATGACCCTCCGCTTATCCAGGCACGTTTGTGGCAGAGGCAGACCTGTCAATTCTCCTGGTCTGCCAGATATGGCTCGCTGATGGCGTTGCGCTATTCTACCTTTGTGGCGATCCACCAGGTAGTGCCGCCCGCATCCTGGACGCCGCCGCGTTTGTCCTCATCTTCCTTCTTGACTGGTTCTTGCACTGACTTCGCGCCTGCGGCCAGCGCCTGCCGGTAGGTTACATCGACATCTGGGACATAGACATGCACAAAACCGGCCACGGGTGGCCATTCCGGGAGCGCCGGATCGGCCAGCATGATGACGGTATCATCCAGACGCAGTTCGGCGTGCATGATCTTGCCGGAGTCGTCGGCAAAGCGGCGCAGTTCGACGGCGCCGAAGACTTGCTGCAGAAACGCAATGGTTCCAGCTGCGCCATTAACAATGAGATAGGGCGAGGCTGTGTTGTAGTTGGCGGGCTTATATTGTGATGGCATCTTTTTTCCTTGCGGATAATTTTGGACCGCTTTTATTGGGGGCGCCTGTGTATCGAACCACCCAGGCCGGCTGACTGACAGATGTTGCCAGGGCGTCCCCTGGATTATTGTAGCACATATGTTCTGTTTTGGTGAGAGGGATTTGCGGCTACCCGGCCCCGTTCACCAACACCGGCAACGAAACCCGGTGGGCCAGCTCCGTCTGCCCGGCCGCCCAGCGGATGCCGCCCAACAGATGCGCCAGAAACAATGGCTCTGAGTAGCTGTCGATGGTGTGGCCCAACGCCGTGTACCAGGCGCGCCCGCCGTCGAAGGCGTGATTCCAGATGATGGGATGGTTGGCGCCCATGGTGCCGCCGCTGTAGGTGGATTCGTCAAGCTGGGCCAGGATGTTGATGGAACCGGCCGGTAACGCCTGGAAATTGTACCATTCGTCCGTGCGCGTCCACTGCGCGGGCAACGGCTGCATGGCAGGATGGGCGGGGTCGCTGACCTGAATCGTGGCGGTTTGGATAGCCGGGTGGCTGGCGAAGTAGGCGCCCATTAACTGCCCATACCAGGGCCAATCATACTCCGTATCGCTGGCCGCATGAACGCCGACAAAGCCGCCGCCATTCTGGATGAACTGTTCAAAGGCGGCCTGTTGACTCTCGTTCAGGATATCGCCGGTTGTATTCAGGAAGATGACCACCTGGTAGGCTGCCAGTTGGCCTGAGGTGAAGATGGCCGCATCTTCCGTGGCGTCGACCTGAAAGTCGTGTGTTTGGCCCAGGGTCTGGATGGCGGCGATACCGGCCGGTATCGAATCATGCCGAAACCCGGCCGTTTTGCTAAAGACCAGCACCGCAAACGAGGACGCGTCCGGCACCGTGGCGCTGGCTCGAGAGACAGTGTCTCCTGGCGCCAAACAGGCCATGACGCCCAGCAGCGGGCCCAGCCATAAAAATAACTGTAGAAACCGTTTTGTCATTTTTCCCTCGAAGGCGCCAATAGTCAGGGAACATCATTCGGCAAGAAAGGCCAGGGCCCACTTTTTATCTGAACGCCGCGTGCAGTGGCCCAGGTAACGAAGCCAGACCAGGCGGCTTCCATGGTGGCGGCCGTTTTTTGCGGATCGCTCAAATTGCCTGAGCGTACCAGGTCGCATAATTCTTGATAACCGGCGGGGAGATCAGCAAACTGGATTGATTCATCGAGCAGCGTCATCCCGGTTGTGTAGCAGGTCCGGTGGGCCAGGCCTAGAAGCAAGGCAATAGTCTCGGCAAATTGGCAGGCCAACGACGGCAATCCACTGTATTTGCCCGCATGTAGGGCATTTCGAGCCTTACCTACCCATTCATACAATTCGTCAACTATGGCCTGCCCGATAACTTTGTTTGCTTCGTCTTCAGATATGGACAAGACCAGACCTTTTAGTTCGGTCAGGCAACTTTCATCGCCATAAATCAGTTGGGCGTCCAGAAAAGCCCCTTTGCTGATGGCCCAATCCGAGGGCACTTCTTTGGCTTCCCAGCGCGCGTCATTGCGGCCCAGTACATTAATTTCTGCCTTGCCCGCCCCATAGACCCATTCAAAGGATACATCGAGGTCAGGCTCGGTCACAATGCATAACATTTCAATATCCGAATAAGGGCCATCCTGTTGCCGCGCCATCGAACCGTACAGGGCGATGGCGACAATCTGATCCGGATAGAGCAATTGCAATTTGTCGCTCAGCTGCTGGACCAGGACCAGCCTGTCAGCGTGATTTTGTGGTTGGGGTCCTGAACTTAACATTTTAGAGATGCCCGGTGGTTTGTATGGCGGCCTGAATGAGTTCAGGGACATTGAGACTCACTGGCAGGCGCGCCCCTGAATATTGAACGACTTTGCCGGCCACGATGTTGCCAACAGCCAGCGTCCTGGGTACCGAGAGCCCTTTCAGTCTGGCTACAAGGAATGCCCCCAGAAAATTATCACCCGCTCCTGTGGAATCCACCGCCTCAATTCTCTGTGTCGGCTGTAAAAATTCCTCATTACCCATGCGGGCAAAGACGCCATCGGCATCCAGGGTGACAAGCGCATCAATGGCACTCCTGGCGAGGGCGGCTCTGACTTCGTCAAGGGACGCCGCTGGTTCAAGGTTCATAAGCACGGCGACTTGCTCAAGATTACCGGCGACCAGCTGCGCTCTGGGGCCAAAGGTCTCGAAAAAGGTCCGGTGGCGGGCAACAATTTCACTGTTTGCCAGCGTCAGGACAAAAGGAACCCCCTGCGCTTCCGCTGTCTGCACACAACGCAACATGGCCGCCCCGGAGTCCGGCCCAAAATCGAGAGCAGCGCCATCGAGCAGGAGGAGCCTGGCGCGTCTGATGGCTTCGATATCAATCCGGGCCGGACTCAGCAAAGCGTTAGCCCCATGCGTCAGGATGATGGTGCGCACGCCATTTTCGCTGTACAGGTAAAAGTCATAGCCAGTCACGGCGCCGCTGACGAGTTCAGAAAGGAATTCAAGCGAGGCTCGCGCAAAATTTGCGACAAAAACTCTGCCGAAGGGGTCATTTCCGCCCACGCCCATGAAGCCACAGCTTACGCCGGCCCGGGCCAGGAGGTCAGCCGTGTTGGCCACTGACCCACCACTATTGGGTTCGGGCAGTGGGCCGTGCCGTGCTTCCAGCGCCAGGCGGACTGCCTCTATTCGCTCCACAGAGGTCTCCACATAGCTGCCTGGGGTCAAACCCAACTCTCTAAGCTCGGCATTGCTGATGTGAAGATTAATACCGCCGGTAATGGCGCCAAGCGCGACGACAGAACTCAAATGGGAACCTCCTGGTTCAGGGCTACCAGCCGAGATTACTTGTGCCGGCCACGCCCCCTAACTCCAAATACACCTGGCCAATATTGCGACGATGCGGCCCCAGAGCGTCTGGATTGCGGATGGGCATCTGCAATCCCTGAGCAATGGTTTCTTCAGGGCTCAGCCCCTTTGCCAAAGCTTGCCTCACCAGCGTTTCCAGTTTCTGGAGATAAGACAGCGCCCGGGCAAATCGTCGGTCAATCTCGGTGCCAGCCTGAGTTGCCGTTGCGTGTCCGGGTACAAGATGGCGAATATCCAGAGTTTTGAGATGTTCCAGCGTCTGGATGTATGCTTCACAGCTGTGGGCCACAAACGGCAGTTCGAAATCAATCAAATTGTCAGCTGACCAGAGCAAGCCACTGCTTTGCTCGAAGAGCGCCGCCTGCCCCCGGCAATGCCCAGGAACATGGATGACCTGCAATTTAGCGTCGCCGACCGGCAAAAGGTCATTGTTGGCCAATATCCTGTCTGGTTTGGGAATGATAAAAGGTGTTGTGCGGGCAATGCCGGCATCCTTTTCCCAGTTGGCCAGGGCGGTCAGTGTCCCATCCCGATTTTTCGTCGCAAAAACCTCATCATAAAACGGCGGGCCATAAACAGGCACATCTGGGATCCTTTCTGGCCCCAGAATATGATCCCAGTGCCAATGGGTCAGGTAGATGCCGGCTATTTCCCAGCCTTTTTCACGCACAAAATTCTGCAGCGAAGCTATCTCAGCGGGCGACATGCCGGGATCGATAAGCAAGGCCTGATCCTGGCTAACAAAAATGCCGGCATTGACATCAAACCAGGCACTCTGCTGTACCCATAGATTGGGAGCTAATTGTTCAATCATACAAATGGCATGTCCTGACGGAAATCATAAACGGTTGGCCCGCCAACTCGTGTCGCAGCAGCATGATCGCTGCCGGCTCGAAGCCCCAGTATCAGCGGGCTGCCCCAATGGACCAGGAAGAACTATAAATGATAACTGGAAAATTGTCGTCCAGGCCGTTGCTTGATCGGCAAGCGTAATCGTAATATTGTGGGCGTAATGCGTTGAGGTTGCCGCGGCGAGGGAATGATGGCTGAACTGCTTGAACTGCATCCCTGGGTAAGATACCTGCCAACATTGTTTCTGTTGTTGCTCGTTGTCGGCCAGCGCGTCCTCGCCAAATATGGCTACTTCAAAGTGCGCTGTCCGAACTGCAAAGTGTTTAATGCATACAAAGTGACGTATGCAAGCACCGGGTTTACCACGACGCGCACATCAGTCAGCCGCCATGGCATCCCGCACGTCGTGGAATACAAGCGGCTGGAACTGGACTATACCTGCACCGCTTGCGGTCATAAATGGCACAAAACGGAAGATCGGCCGGCGTGATCTGCTCGACGTCAGGTAACGTTTGAAATCCCCGTTCTGGATGAGAGCAAAGACCACGATGACATGGCCTTTTGACCACAACAAACTGAGATATCCAGGGAGATCGCTTCAAGATCAACCAACTCCTGAGGAAACTGCCCGCACGTGTTTGATCATGGTCATGATCGCAGCCGCCGCGTGCCTCTGCTGTATCCTGACGTGGTTCGTTTTTGTCATTACATATTCTGACTGAGGTATTTGGACCGCTCGCGACCTTCAAAGCAGAAAGGAGTTTAAACGGTTGCCCTAGTAGATGTTAAGAAGGCTCCACCTTTCCCATACTCTCCGCCAGGATAGCTGAAACCAATGAATTCATGCTGACGCCTTCTTGTTTCGCCCTGGCTGCCAGGCGGGCATGAAGGCTTTTAGGAATTCTCTGCACAAAGCGGCCGCTATAGCTGCCGCCCGAGGAGGGTTCCGGCACGGGCAAGTTCATGCTTTCAAGGGCCGCGACTGTTTCCTGAAGAGCATCCAGCCCGTTTTGGTATGCTTCCAACGGTGTTTCGCCGTCGGATACGCAATCAGAAAAATCGGGGAAGGAGATAAGGAAACCGCCGCCATCTTCTTCGGCCAGGGGCCGAATTTCGAACGGATACTGTCTTACGTCAATCATCGTCTATTCCAACACCAATTCCAGGAACATCTTGATATAAATGGGTTTGATCGGGCGTCGTACGGGTACTGGCAGAGTTCGACCATCTTGCCTCACAAATACAAGATGGCTTGTTCCTCGCTGGCGCCACTCAATGTCATAGGCTTGAGCGACTGTCTTCAGGCTATCAATCCGCCAATCACGCGGATTATTTTGCATGCGTTCAAGAATCCTGTCTGCTTTAGCCACGCAAAAATGATACTAAATACGATGTCAAGCGTCAATGTGCGGAGACACAACTCTAAAAAGCGTCCCATTTCTCATAGTTTCTCGCGAGAGAGTTCAACGAAGCTTGCTGGGCAGTAGAACCGAGATCCTCGCTTTGCGTTTGCCTACCTCTTACACGCCGAAGACTCACCGCGTACACGCCCATGCACACGTGTGGCATATAGATTACTGAACGTGGTACGCGAAGGGGCCCCGCTTCGCGATGAGTCCAACCGTCATAGAAGCACAACATCTCATCGTGGCTGCCGCAAATTCACAATTGTGAACTGTCTGTCCTGGCGAGCGAGTAAAACGGAGAAATGGGAGAAAAGTTATGTCCATGACGATGTTGGCCGGTTTTTTCAGTCTTTTTGGCTTCGGCTTGATTGTGGCGTTCCTTGGCAGTATCAAACTCAAGTTGGTCGTGCGTATCGGCGCTGACAACGCCCAATTTGGGCGCATTCTGGCAGCCTTTCAGTGGATTATGGTTATTATGGCCATCGCTGGTGGGATCGCCATCGATAATGTCGGTCATCAGGCGGCCATTAGTGCTGGCGCTCTGCTGGCGGCGACGGCAATTTTCCTGATCGGCCGGGTGCGCAACAGGAACCTGATTTTTTTCAGCTGTGCGCTTCTCGGCCTGGGTGGACAGCTTCTTTACGCGGGTGGCAACACGTTGTTGCCCGCCCTTTTCGAGGATCCCTCGGCTGGCAGCAGTCTGGGCAATGCCGTTTTTGGCCTGGGGGCGCTGCTGATGTCTCTGATCATTACGGCGCTGTTTCAGAGAATGAGCTTTGAACGCGCGCTGACATTCATCGCCTTTCTGGTTTTGACGCCCCTCTTTTTCGCCCTGGCCGGCGAGTTTCCTACGATTGCGTATACCTTTGAATTGGCGACCGCTTTTTCGCTACTCACCAATCACGTGACCTGGATCGCGGCGCTGGTGCTCTTCTGCTACATCGGGCTGGAAGTGTCGATGGGGGCCTGGATTACCAGTCTGGCGGTCGAATTGGATGCGGACGAAACGCAGGCGATCCGCACGCTTTCCTTCTTCCTCGTCGCCATGATGCTCAGCCGGCTCTTCTTTGGCCTCCAGGATAGGATAACGGGTATTCAGTTGACCCCGATTGGCGGCCTCTTATTGATCGGCGCCGGCGTGGTGGCCACTGTTGCCCTCAGTGGCCTGGTCAGAACACGAAGTCTCCGGGCTGCGCGGGGGTGGATTTTCCTGATAGGGTTCGTTTTTGGTCCGATCTTCCCGACCACGATCGGTATGACCCTGGCTCATTTTGCGCCCTCGACCTGGGGGACCCTCTTCGGCGTCATTGCCACCGGCGGTTCGATCGGGGCTGCGCTTATTCCCGTCTGGATTGGCAGACGCTCAACGACGCACACCGTCCAATCGAGCTTCGGGATTTTGCGCCGGGCCGCTTTTGCCACCACAGCGGCGGCAACGATATTGAGCCTGTTGCGGTGAGGGTCCTGTCTCAATAGGTATTCGGTACAGACAGCAGGGCCGCATTCGCTTTGCCAGGCGTTTCAGGCATTCAATGGTTCAATATCAGCAATGATGTCTGCTTCGGTTTGCTGAGCCTGGTAGAGATCCCAGCGGAGTTGCAAGTTCATCCAGAAACCAGCCGTATTACCAAAGAATCTGGCTAAGCGCAGCGCGGTACTGGGCGTGACGCCCCGCTTGCCCCGGATAATCTCGTTGATTCTCTGATAAGGGACATGGATGCCATTGGCAAGGTCACGTTGAGTTAAACCAAGAGGGATAAGGAATTCCTCGCGGATCATTTCACCGGGATGCGTCGGCGCACGATGAGTTGGAATGCGTACCATGGTCCCTGGTCCTTAATGGTAATCTGTGATCTCCACTTTATCTGGGCCTGATGGCGTCCAAACAAAGCAGACACGATATTGTTGGTTGATGCGAATACTATGCTGACCTACTCTGTCCCGCGACAAGGCTTCAAGACGATTACCTGGCGGCACTTTAAGATCGTCTATGGTTTCGGCTGAGTCCAGTTGCTCAAGTTTGCGTGCGGCAATGTTCCAGACGTTCTGCGGGCATAATCGACGAGCCGCTTTCGAGTTCTTGCCGTTGAAGATATCCTCAGTGCCCCGATTGAGGAAGGAGCGAATCATGAAAACATGATAGCATGGAGTTCATGCTATTTCAACGGAGTGATCGATTGGCTTGAGTGGTAATAGGCCGGCAACATTAAAGGCGCAGAGCACCGGCCGGTCCCATCCCCAACCCATACCCTGCGCCCCAAAAATCACAACAGAAAGGCGTCAGCCTACTACTGCTTAGCTGTTACTATGCCCGTTCGCGGTGAAGATCTCCTTCGCCGCTGCCAGGCTGCCCAGCGCCCCGGCCGATTCGATCGGCATGAAGATCTTGGTCGCCTGGCCGTCCGCCATCTTCTCCAGCGCTTCCAGATATTTGATCGTCAACAGCTTCTCGTCTGGTTTACTTTCGTTGATTGCGGTGTAAACCCGGCTGATCGCCAGCGCTTCACCCTCGGCGACGATTTCCTGGCGGAATTTCTCCGCTTCGGCGCGGCGGCGGACGGCTTCCGCATCGCCCTCCGCTTGCAGAACGGCAGCCCGCTTGTTGCCTTCGGCGTTCAGGATCTCGGCCTGCTTCTTGCCTTCAGCTTCCAGGATGGCGGCGCGGCGGTCGCGCTCGGCTTTCATCTGCCGGTGCATCGCCTCGGTGACGTCGCGCGGCGGCTCGATCCGCTGTAGCTCAACGCGGGTGACCTTGGTGCCCCACTTGTCGGTGGCGTCATCCAGGATCTGGCGTAGCTGGGAGTTGATCACCTCGCGGGAGGTGAGCGTCTCGTCCAGGTCCAGGTCGCCGATCAGGTTACGCAGGCTGGTCTGGGCCAGCTTGGTGATGGCGTTGTAGAAGTTGGCCACGTTGTAGACAACGCGCACCGGGTCATTCACCATGTAGTAAATCACGGCGTCGACCTCGACGGCCACGTTGTCTTTGGTGATGACGGCCTGGGGCGGCACGTCGACCACATGCTCGCGCATGTCGATCTTGGTCAACCGCTGCAAGAAGGGGACCGTGATGGTCAGGCCGCTGCCCACGGTGCGCTGGTATTTGCCCAGGAACTCGATGAGGCCCTGTTGGTAGGGGCGAATGACATGGATAAAACGGAAGGAAGCTAAAGGGTCTAACATGACTGCATCCTTTGGCTACGGTTCACGCATGTATAAACTTTCAGGCGGAACACGGTGGAAAGACAAGCCGGTTACTTGCGTATAGTGCCAGAACCGACGTCAGCTATACGGGAATTTGTCTTTCCAGTTGCAAAGAATGACCGTCTGCTACTCTTCCTCGTCGGCATCCTCTCTGGTTTCGGCCAGTAGCTCACGCAGGGCCAGCACCTGGTAGCCGGCGGCTTCATCGGCCGCGGCCAGGGCGGCGATAATGTCGGTGGCTGAGGCGGCGCCGGCCGCTTCCACCGGGGCAACGGCCGCCAGCCAGTAGAGCCAGCTCCGCAGCGAGGCAAAACCAGCGCCATCGTACCAGAGGATGTCGTTGTACCGGTTGACGCCCAGGTATTGGCGGGCGTCCGGGTCGGCCAGCAGCCGGTCGAGCAGGGCGAGTGGCGCCGGCGGTTCCTGGTACCAGTCTTGCAAGCTGGTCAGCACCTTGATGAGGAGCACGCCGCGGTCGGCCAGCCAGTCGCGGAAGCCGCTCTCACGCAGCGCTTCCGCCAGGATTTTGCCGAGCAGCCACTCATCGATCCAGGCGCGGCTCTGGCGGGCGGGATCGTCAGACTGGATGGCGGCGCCGAGGGCATGGGTGAGCAGCCAGCCACAGAAGGCGCCCCAACCGGCCGGTGTGCCATCACTCAACGCCGCCGGCGCCAGCGGGTCCGCCGCCGGCTCCAAATCGAGGGCCCGGCGCAGGGTCGCCACAACCTCAGCGGCCAGCTCGGCGGCAACACGACCTTCGCTTTCCTCAAACTCCTGAATCGCGCTCAAGAGGGTGGTCAGGTTGGCTTCCAGCTCGGCCAGGACGAGGGTCTGGCTGGCGGCATCCGTCTGCTGGCTGGCCAGGAGCCGCTGGATGCTGCTGCCGTTGACCAGCGCCCGGTAAGGCGCCAGGACCGGGGCAAGTTCCAGCTCGAGCAGGGCATCATTGACGCTGGCTGTGCCCTGGCCGTTAAGCAAACCGCTCAGATGGTTGAGCCGGTGAGACGCATCATCGTACACGAGGCGGAAATTGAGGAAGACGTGGGCTTTGTAGCCGCCCAGCTCGATGTACAGCCCCTGGTTGTGGAGATCAGCGCAGTTGCGGATGTATTCCAGGCCGGTCAGTTGATCGCTGAAGATGACGAAGGCGCGTGGATCGGTGGGTAGAGCCAGTCCGTCGGCCAGGCTGGTGAACTGGAGGGGCGGGGTCTGGTCGGGACCGGCCGGTGCGGCCGCATAGCCCACCGAACGGCGCAGCCAGCCAGCCGCCGTCGCCCATTTGTTGTGATAAATGATCAAGGCTCGCTCTTCACCGTGCCGGTTGGAGTAAGCGAACACATCCTCATTTACCTCAGCATGCGCGCCGACAAAATCATAAAGACGGAAATGCTCGACCTCGGCGAAGAGATGGCGCTGGCGGAAAAGAGGAAAGATCTCGCGCCGGTGGCGCTCGACGAGCCAATCTTTGGGGTTTTCGTCGTAGTAGGCCCGCTGATACTCCATCCCATACTTCTCGGTGTACCCTTCAATCTGCCCATGGCCAACCATCGGTAAACCAGGCATCGTCGCCAGCAGCGTGGCCACGCCGAAATATTTGTCGCCATCGCCAAACTGCTCGATGGCCGTTTCCTCGTCCGGGTTGTTCATGAAGTTGACGTACCGCTTGAGGATTTCCGGATTAAATTCCAGCGTGTTCTTCATGACCAGCCGGTATTCCTGGTTGCGCTCGTCCCGCATCATATGCATGAAGGCGCTGTTGTAGACGCGATGCATTCCCAGGGTGCGCACAAAGTAACCTTCCATCAGCCAGAACGCTTCGGCCAGCAGCAATGTATCCGGCACTTCCTGGGCGACCCGGTCGACCACCTCGCGCCAGAACTCCACTGGCATCCGCTCATTGAACTCGGTCCGGTTCAGGCCAAATTCGGCCCGCGAGGCGATACCTTCGCCGCTGCCCGGCGTCGGGTGCCAGAGCCGCTGGATATGTTTCTTGGCCAGCACCATGGCGGCGTCAAAACGAATGACCGAACTGCGCCGGGCCACATGCAGAATTGTCTGGATAACCGCCTCGCGCACCTCGGGGTTGAGGAAATCGAGCTGGGCGGTGTCATTCCAGGGCATCGAGGTGCCGTCGTTGCCATGGTAAATGAAGCGACTGTCGCCGGTGTAATAATCGACCCGCTTGAAGACGACGGCGGCGTCGCTTTGCTCGTAATAATGATCTTCGAGGAAGATGCCGACGCGGCCGTCCGACGAGAGGTCGGGGCCGTTGAAGCTGTAGGTCGGGTAGGGCGAATAGGGCAGCGAGAGGAACCAGTCCGGGTGCTCGATGACCCAGCGTGAGTCGATGCCCATATGGTTGGGCACCATGTCGCTGGACATGCGAATGCCGCGAGCGCGGGCCCGGTAGCGCAGGTCATCATACGCCTCATCGCCACCGAGGGCAGCGGCGATCTGGTAATCGTAGAGCGAGTAAGCGGAGGCGACGGCGTCCGGTTTGCCCATGATATGTTTGATGCGCCGCGACGCCTCACTGCGCTCCCAGAGACCGATGAGCCAGAGGCCGGTGATGCCGCTGCGAATCATCTCATCCAGCTCTTCATCCGGGATCTCGTTAAGCCGGCGGATGGGCCGCTCGTATTTTTTGGAGAGCTGGTCCAGCCAGACGTAGGTGTTCTTGGCCAGCAACACCAGCCGCGGCATCCAATCCAGGTCCTGGCTGAACTGTTCATATTCCGGGGCAAACTCCCGATCGCTCAAATCGCTGCCCGGCGCAAAACCGGTTGCCGCCGCGGCCTGGGCGCGGAAATCAATCACTTCGACCGGCCCCGGCCCAAAGAAATAAGCCCGTTCTTCTTCGGCCATGAGGTCGAGGCTGGTGAGCAGCCGGCGGGCCAGGGGGCCGAGGTAGGGGGCGAAATAGGATTGCACAAAGCGAAGCTGCTCAGCCAATGAATTTGGGAAGCGGCGGGCTGGCGCTTGCAATACGGCTAACAGCGGCTCTGCCTCTGGCCCGAAGGGGGGCTGCGCCGCGAAGAAGGTGCCCAGGGCGTCAATGGCGGACTGGTAAATGGTGCCGGTCGCCAGGATGGAATCGTCGAACAGTTCGCGGTAAGGGGTAAAGGCTGGATTGTCGTTGGCCAGCCAGAGGAAGAGCAGCTCTTCCAGCAGGATCTCCCGGTTGGGGATGCCGGCCGTTTGCCCCTGCAAGTAGTCGGCCACACTCAGTTGCGCCTGGTAGACGGCACTGGGCGGGAACTGGGTGCAAAACTGAGTCAGGAGGGCGTCGACATCGTCATGGCCAAATTGGCTGCGTAGCGTGGCCAACGCTTCCTTCATGACAGCCGGGTTGACCGTCTCGCGATACTCCTGCACAAGCAAGTGGAGGAGTTCGTCGACGAGGCCCATGGCGTTGATTTGACCGGCCGGTACGGCCAGCTCCGGATGCGCGGCCAGATCACGCGCTTCATTCATCTTCTGGGCTAGCTGCCGGGCCGCCTGGAAATTGGCGAAGATAATCCGCCCATCGGTGCCAAACAACGACGCATCAAGCTGATACCGGTCCCGCGCCGCCCGCGAAACATGGAATTCCATCACTGCCTGAATGCCCATATTGCCTCCACCAGCAGCCGCTGGCTTTTTATTCCATCCTTTCCATTGAGGTGTGCTGCGCCTGGCATCTGACTACGAGCCAGCCCTGGTTGCCGTCACTAGCATACCGCACATTGGTATTTTAGCGCATTTAGTTGTCATGACAACAAGTTTGCTGAGGCAATTCTGCTACTGGCGGCGTTCAAACGCCGTGCTGATGGTGATGAAGCGCCCTCAAGGGCGCTGCCGTGGCCGGTCCTATTGCCCTTGAGGGCAATTACCGCCCATCAGCACGGCATTTCCAATGCCGCCACACATTTGTCTGGGCGTTCTGCGCCCTGCTATGCCAGATGCTTCAGGAACCAATCCGCCGTGGCCCGGAACGCTTTGTGGATGTTGCTGGTCTTGGTGAAGCCGTGGCCCTCATCCTCGAAGACCATGTAGTCCACTTCGCGGCCCAATTGCTCGAGCTGGGCGACCATCTGGTCGGATTCGGCCTGGACCACGCGGGGGTCGTTGGCCCCCTGCAGGATCAACAGCGGCGCTTCGATGTTGTTGACGTAGCTGATGGGGCTGCGCTCGAGCAGCATGTCGCGGTCCTCGTCCGGATCGCCGACCCATGCTTTCATGTAGCGCTTCCAGAACTCGGGCACCGCTTTGGTGAAGGTGACCAGGTTGGACGGGCCGACGATATCAACCGCCGCTGCCCAATATTGCGGCAGGCGGGTGACACAGGAGAGCGTCGCGAAACCGCCAAAGGAGCCGCCGAAAACGCCCAGCTTGTCTGGCGCTACCCAATCCAGGGATTGCAGATAGCGGGCGGCATGTTCAAAGTCCTTCAACTCCGCCCCACCCCAATCGCGATGGATCAGCTTCTGATAACTTTTGCCGTAGCCAGTGGAGCCGCGCACGTTGGTGGCCAGGACGCCGATGCCCCGGTTGAGCAGGAACTGGTAGAAGCCGTTGTAGCTGTAGGCCGGCCGTTCCTGGCTTTCCGGCCCGCCATGAATGGAGAGCACGACCGGCGCTCGCTTACCGGGCGGCAGCCGTTTGGGTTTGAAAAGGAAAGCGGGGATCTCGCGGCCGTCGTGGGTCGGGTAACGGATGAGTTCCGGCTCGACCATCGCCTCGGCGGGAATGCCGCCCAGGAACGCTTGCGAGAGCTGCCAATGCTGGCCCGTCTCCAGGTTGAGCATGTAGAGCTCGCCGGGGCCAACCGGCCGGTGCACATAAAAGCCCAATAGCGGTTCCGTCGGGCTGAAGCGCAGGTTCGCCATTACCCCAGCGGGCAGCCCCATGATCTGCTTGACCGCGCCGCTCGCCGCCTCCCGCACATAAAGCCGGGAATAACCATCTTCGTTGACCTGCCAGGCCACCATCCCACCATCCGGGCTGATGGCGCTGGCCTCGACATCCCAATCGGGGGTGACCAGCCAGTTGAAGCTGTTGTCGGCCAGCCGGTAAAAGGCCAGTCCGTTAAATTCGCGCTCGTGGTCGCTGACGAGATAGAAGCCGCTGCCGTCCGGGTGCCATTCGCCGGGCAGGTAGCGCACATCACCCTCATGGGGCGTCAGCAGTTTATGCTCACCGGACGCGACATGGATCAGGTAAATGTTGCTGTCCATGTTGTTGCCAATCTCGATGCCCAGCAAATATTGGCCATCGGGCGACCAGGCGCCAGGAACAAAGTTGCCGTCGCCCTGCAGCAGGATGCGGCTCTCACCCGTGGCTCGTTCCCGCAACATGATGTCCAGGTTGGCCCGCGACCGGCCATTGCAGGCGTAGGCGATGAGTTGGCCGTCGGGGCTGAATGGTTGGCCGGGTAGCTCGTGGCGGACATCGGGGGCTTCGGTCAACGGGTAGAGCCAGCCGTTATCGGCCGGAACCTGGTAGAGCTGGAAATTCTCGTTGCCATGCTTGTCCGCCATTGTCAGGATCATCTCGCCACCCGGACTCCAAATTGCCCGGCGGGCTGAGTTCTCAGTCAGGTTGGTGAGCTGGACCGGGGCGGAAGGGCGGCCATCGCTACCCAGATGGACTGGTTGTTTCCAGACGTTGAGCTGGCCGGTGGCATTGGTGACGTAGGTGACCCATTGGCCGTCCGGCGAAAAGGAGAGGTCGCCGTAATTACGGACGGCGCTGAACTGCTCAAATTCATATTGCGTTTCGCTCATCCCTTATCTCCTTTTGAAGGCGTTTTCAATCGTGGCCTGGTCAAAAAAGCCGCCGCTTTTGCCACTGATGGCGTACTGGTACACAGCCGCCTTGTAGATGCCGGAAAGCGTCGAGCTGATCAGGGAAACGATGACGAGCAGGGCGGCGAACAAGGCCACCACGGTGATCCCGAGTACCGTGCTCAGGGAAAAGGCCAGGAAGCTGCTGACGGCGCCAACCAAAAATACCAGGAAACCAATTAACCCAAAGACAAAACCGACACTCAGATTGCCGGCGATTTGCTCGCCCCAGGTCCGCTTGAGCAGGGCGCCGCTGCGCTTGATGGCCTCAATCGGGCCCAGCCCTTCGACCACCAGGACTGGCACGACCAGGAATGTGGCCACGTTCCAGGCAAAGCCGATAATGCCCACAACGATTTTGCCGAACTGGCCGCTGCGCTCCGAAATTTGGTTCAGGATCAGCCCAACCGTCGCCGCAATAACGGCATAGGAGAAAATCGAGCCAATATGTTTGAAGGCAATGCGCAGCCCGTCGCCGACGGTTGGGTCGCCCCCTTCCAGCCGAATCATCGCCGCCCCGACCAGGGCCGAGTTGGCGAAGATGGTGACAAAGTAAAGGGCCGAATAGTAAGCCAGGCCGACAATGATCCCCAGGACGCTCAGCCCACTGCCAAAGAGGGACTCCAGCATATTTGTGAGCAACATCGGCACGATAAAGGTGGCGAACACCAGCATCGAAGCAAAGAACGAGATGATTGGGAAGACGAGCAGCTCTTTGTCGGCCAGCAGGACGCGCCAACTGGCTTTGGCCAGCTCCCAGCTATTGGTCAGGCGAGTAAACATGGGACAACTCCTTACACAAAGTCGTGTCGGAAAAATGGTCTGAACAGCGTTGAGTGTACAAAAGTGCGCAGCGCCCTAACCTCCGGGAGGTCCAGTAGGCTTTTATCAAGCCAAACGCCGTAAGGACCTCCCGGAGGTAAGACGGGCGGCGTCAAAACTGTGAATCTGTACGCACCGGCCGGTCACCCGGTTTCATCATTTACGGATGGGTGACCAACGGCAAATACAGGCTTTCCGTCTCCACCACATCCACGAAAAAGGCGGCCACGATGCCCCAGTTGCCGGCCGCATCCTGGCCGCGGATGAACACGCTGTGGCGGCCCAAAGCCAGGCCGCTGGCATCCAGGCTACCATTCACAACTTCGACGCTGCTGTCGAAATTGCCATCAGCCGGCGTCATGGCGATAGGGAGTGGCGTTGTCGCCGTGATCCAGGGTGGGGTGTCGATGTAGAACTCGGCGGCGGCGATGTTCTGAACGGGTTCGCTGCCGCTGCTGTAGCGGGTGTCGTCCAGGGTGGCGCTGAAGGTGATGGTGGCGCTGGTGCCGACCGGGATAGTCAGCAGCTGGTGGCTGAGATCGATGGCTTCGGGACCGGCCGGTAACATATACGGCGCTCGCGCCGACTTGGCCGCGTAGAGCAGGCTTGGCATATTCGCCGGCACGATTGTGTTCTCAAAGACGGAACATTGCTGAAAGAACTCAGTCCCCATTTCAATCGTGTAGGCCGCTACGCCCAGCGTGCCGTAGGCAAAATCGTCGGTGGTGCCGTCGGTGATGCCCAGGACGGTGGCCTGCGCCGCCAGGTAATTGTTGAAGTAGGCCATCTTGCGCCCGAGGGTGGTTATTTCCTGGCTGTTGGGCGGCAACGCGGTTTGGTGGCCCCAGGGCCAGATGACCAGCTGGCTGAAACTGTGCAGGTCGAGGAATACGCCGGTAGTGGTAATCGGTGCAGGCGTGACAAAATCATCGGGCCGCACATCTGCGAAGATGCTGCTGACGTAATCGGTGATGGCCTGGACTTCTGGTTCGGACTCCGGGGTGGGGCCGTGGTAGGTCAGCGAACAGGCGCTATTGCTGCTGCCGCCACAGCAATCCCATTGGAAGGGAAAATTGCGGTTGAGGTCAGCGCCGCGGTTGGTGCTGGTCGGGCTGCAGTAATTTTCGTTGGTGTTTTTGCGCCAGAGGATGCCGCTTTCGGCCATCTTGCGCCCGTCCGGGTTGGCCTGGAGCAGCAGGTGGATTTCATGATAATCCAGCAGCCAGGTCACATCGGCGTCGCTGCCGTAATTGTTGATCAGGTATTCGGCAAAGCGGGTGTTGAGTTCGGCCGGTGCGTATTCACGGGCATGCACAGAAGACATGGAGAAGAGGATGGGTTTGGGGCCGGCGATGGCGCTGTTGGTGAGTTTGAGCACCAGCATGTCATAACCAGGTCCCCCGCCTTCAGCCTTAACCCAGGAGTCGCCAATGTCAATCAGGCTGGCGAGCTGCGGATGGTTGCTGACGATGTCGTCAATGGTGGTAAAGGTTTCCTCAACTGTGCGGTAGCAGGCGTAGCCGGGGATGCCGTTGCCCTGGCCCGGCAGGTATTCGTTCGGCTGGCTGTAACGGGCTGTCAGCGCTTCGTCCACTTCGAGGCGAAAGCCCAGCTCTTCCAGCCAGAGCCGCTCGCTGCCGGTAACATCCAGCAGGATGTAGCCAGCTTCCCGATCCCAGCTCCAGGGCTCGGTCCAGCGGCGGACTTCGGCCAGGACTGATTCATCCGGGTAATAGGCGCGGACAATTTCGATGGCGAATGGGTCGGCGGTGGCGCTATCGGGCAGGTCGGGCGCGCCGTCACTGCCGGCGACCGGCCGGTACATAGCAAACAGCCCGGCAATCAACAGCAGCGGCAAGGCCACGGTGCTCAACAGGACAAATCGTTTCATTTCCAGCCCCCCAGAATGAATTTCACCAACTTGCCATCACGAGTTGATGGCTCTCTAGCCTCTTAATCGCGCCGTAGACGGCGATAAGTGATACGTTTAGGCCGCTCAGCCGCCGCGCCCAACCGTCGCTTGCGATCCTGCTCATACTCGGCGTAGTTGCCGATGAACCAGTACACTTCGCTATCCCCTTCAAAGGCCATGATGTGCGTCGCCACCCGGTCCAGGAACCAGCGATCATGCGAGATGACCAGCGCTGAGCCGGCAAAGCTTTCCAGCGCATCTTCCAGCGCCCGCAGGGTGTTGACATCCAGGTCGTTGCTGGGCTCGTCCAGCAGCAGCACGTTGGCGCCTGATTTCAGGATCTTGGCCAGGTGCACCCGGTTGCGTTCGCCGCCGGACAGATCGCCCACCAGCTTTTGCTGGTCGGAGCCGGAGAAGTTGAAGCGGGAGACAAAGGCGCGTGAGTTGACGCGGCGGCCGCCCAGCATCATCTGTTCTTCCCCGCCGGAGATCTCCTGCCAGACGGTGTTGCCGTCATTCAAACTGTCGCGCGACTGGTCGACATAGCCCAGGTCCACCGTCTCACCAACACGTAAACTCCCATCGTCCGGGTTGTCCTGATCAGTGATCATGCGGAACAAGGTCGTCTTGCCGGCGCCATTAGGCCCGACAATGCCGACGATGGCGCCCGGCGGAATGTCAAAGCTCAGGTTTTCGTACAGCAACTTGTCGCCAAACGCTTTGCTGATGCCATCAGCCCGCACGACGACATCGCCCAGCCGGCGGCCCGGTGGGATGAAGATCTCGCGTTCCTCGCGGGCCAGCTCCACGTCCTGATTAAGCAGGTCGTTGTACCGGTTGATACGGGCCTGGCGCTTGGTCTGCTTCGCTTTGGGCGTCATCTGCAACCATTCCAGCTCGCGCTGCAGAGTTTTCTGGCGCTGGGACTCTGATTTTTCCTCGCGGGCCAGCCGATCCTGTTTCTGCTCGAGCCAGGAGGAGTAATTGCCGCGCCAGGGAATGCCGTGGCCCCGATCCAGCTCCAAAATCCAGCCGGCGACGTTGTCCAGGAAGTAACGGTCATGGGTGACGGCGATGACGGTACCTTCGTAATCACGCAAATGGCGCTCCAGCCAGGCAACCGACTCCGCATCCAGGTGGTTGGTTGGCTCGTCCAGCAGCAGGATGTCTGGTTTTTGCAGTAGCAAGCGGCAAAGGGCGACACGGCGGCGTTCACCGCCGGAGAGGACGGCGACCGAAGTTTCGGCCGGGGGGCAGCGCAACGCTTCCATGGCCAGACCCAGCCGGCTGTCCAGATCCCAGGCGTTCATATGGTCCAATTTGTCCTGCAGCCGGCCCTGCTCCTCGATGAGCGCATCCATCTCATCGGGCGTTAGCTCTTCGCCGAAGCGCAGGTTAAGCTCGTCGAAGGCGCGCAGGGCATCGACGACCTCCTGGGTCCCTTCCTCGACAATGTCGCGGACGGTTTTGCTTTCGTCCAGCTGCGGCTCCTGCTCCAGGAAGCCGACGGTGAAGCCGGGCGAGAGCATCGTCTCGCCGATAAAGTCGGTGTCCACGCCGGCCATAATGCGCAGCAGGCTGCTTTTGCCGGACCCATTCAAACCCAGGACGCCGATTTTGGCGCCATAAAAATAGGAAAGGGAAATGTCTTTGATGACCTGGCGATTAGGCGGGTAGATTTTGCCCACGCCGACCATGGAATAGATGATTTTGTTATCACTCATAGATGGAAATCTTTTACTTCACTTTAAAAAGGCGTATTTTCTGCCACTCTGCTCAGAGGGAAGTTGTAACACAGAGCTGAGGAATAGGAAAGAGGGCTTACAGGCGACAGAGCTGGCGCAGCTCCTGACCGCGCCGAATCACCTTTTCATAAATGTCGGCGTGCCGGAAGCGGCTCATGCCAACCTGGCCAAAGAGCTTGTGAGCGCCGGTGAAGCTGTCCTGATCACATTCCGCCACTACCCGGTAGATACCGCGCCGGTAGTAGGCCCGGAACGCGTGTTGCAGCAGCGCGGTGGCCACACCTTGCCGGCGCCAGGGCCGGCGCACGCTGACGCTGCCGATCTGGCCGCTATCCTGCCATTCCACCGTCCGGGCCGCGCCAATGCAGGAACCGACGACTTCCTCGCCCTGCACGGCCACAAAGCAAAGGCCATGGGTGTTGAAGTAGGGATCGTCGTCAAAAAAGGTGGCGGCTTCTACCAGCTCGTCTTCGGGGGCGTGGGGCGGCTCCGGGAACTGGGCAGTGATGTGGCCCCAATGGTCGCGGTAGGCTTCGAGCATCGCGGTGCCGACTGTCGGCCAGTCCCGATAAGGATTGAGCTCACGCACGCGGATGCCATCGGGCCAGCGCGGCGCCTGTGGTTCATGGGTCAGGCTGGTTTCGAAGTGAGCCCAGCGGCGAACCGGGGCAAAACCGGCCCGCTGGACAAGTTCACGGCCATCCAGATCGCTGGCGTGCAGGCTGAGCTGCAGGGAGACCTGGCTACCGGCCGGTGCCTGCAAACACCGCACATGCGCCTTCCGCTCTGCCCAGCGCAATAGCGTCCGCCCAATGCCTGCTCCCCGATAATGGGGGTGCACCGCGCCGTTGATTTCCATGACGACGCCCGGATGCTCCGCTTCCAACTGCAGATAGCCCACAACCTCATCCGCCGGCGTCGTCACCACAACGGTGTTTTCCGGCGCATTGAAATATTGCTTGGGCCATAAAGAAGCATATTGTTCCAGGAGGATCGTCGAGGTGCCCAAAATGCTCCGTGAATGGGCATTCAGGAGGGCAACAATACTGGGAATATCGGTGGCACGAGATGGACGAATCAGATAGTCGTCCAGATGTAACGTGTCGGTAATGGCCAGGTTGCTCAGTGTTGTCGGTGACATGGCGCTATTCCTTCTCACACAGCACACAACAAAATCTGACATGCGCAAACATGCCGGGCGTGCAGATGTATGTTGTCTTTTACCAATACGTGAGGAGTTACCGTCGCGGCTAGTTGGGTAAGCGGCAAGAGAAGTACAGCTTTAGCCTCCCATACCTGCTATACCACTCACCCGGGCCTGTTTTTAATGGAAAATAACCCTGTTGTCAAGGAATATCCATAGCACAGCGAAAACCGAGGTTGGCCCGGCTGACTTCAGGGACAAAAGATCCGCGGGTTGTAATGGTCACATCACCCCGGGAAAACCAGGATCCACCCCGGATAACTCTGGCTTCCCCGTCCAGTGGCCCCAGCGGATTTAGTTCTGACGCTTCGTCGTAATAGCCGGCATCGTACCAATCCGCCACCCATTCCATCACATTGCCGAGCATGTCCAGGGCGCCGATGGGCGAACGCCCATCCGGGTAGGAACCGACCGGCGCGGTGTCCTGGTTCCCATCGTCAAATTGGGCATCGCGCCATTCCTGGGCGCAGTTGACATCGCAATAATTGAGCAGGGTGCCGTTAAAATTGTCACCCCAGGGGTAGAGCGTGCGCTCAAACTCAATTGGGTCAAAACCGGCAGCACGCTCCCACTCCGCTTCGGTGGGCAGGCGGGCGCCGCGCCATTCGCAAAAGGCGTTGGCCTTGTCCCAGTTAACGAAGATGACGGGGTAATTATCATACTCGCTGGAGCTGTAATAAACCGGATGGTAAGAAGCCGTGAGCCGATCCGGCTCGACACAGGCGCCATCGCTGACACACGCCTTGTACTCGCCATTTGTCACTTCTGTTTCGTCGATATAGTACGCTTCCAGGACCGCCAGGTGCGAGGGTCGTTCATTGTTTTCGCCCTCGTCGTTGCCCATGCGGAAGACGCCGCCGGGGACGTAGAGCATCCGCGAGCCGGTCTCATTTTCGATGGGCGATGGCGTGGCGGTCGGGAAAAGCGTCGGCGTGGGGGTGGGCGGGTCTGGCGAGGCAATCGCGGTGATGGCGGCGATCACCTGGGATTGGAAGGTGGCCGTCGCGTTGACCTCGCTGCCGCCGGGTAGAGTTTCCGGCCGGTTGGCGTAAAAATAACCGGCGATCAACCCCGTAAAGAAAATGATCAGAAACAACAGGCCGCCAATCGTGCGCAGCTCAATCTGCCGCCGCCGTTGCACCGGCTGTTTGGGCGGTGGCAGCCGGCCGTAAAGGGCATTGTCAGTGCGGCGGGGGCCGTCTGGCTGGTAAATGGTGCGCCCGGAAGGTCGGTTGAGGGCGTTGGCGAACTCGATGGCCGTTTCGTAGCGCACATCGGGGCGCAAATCCATGGCCCGGTTGGCCACCAGCGACAGATACGGCTCCGAATCCGGGTTGATTTCGCGGGCTGATTTTAACTCGGCCAGACCGCTTTCGCGCCGCAACCCGTCCGGCGGCTTCTGGTTGGTGAGCAGGGTGTAGAGCGTGGCGCCCAGACTGTAAATGTCGCTCTGGCGGCTGATCGTCTGCTGTTTCTGCTGCTCTGGCGCCGCGTAGCCGCTGTTGCCCGGCGGGATGCCCAGCCCCGGCAGGCCGGTGTCGACGAGGTAGACCTGACCGGCCGGTGTCACCCGAATATTGGCTGGCTTCACATTCAGATGAAGCTGCTCTTGCTCGTGGATGTAATTCAGGATAGCGCTGGCGTCTTGCAGCCACAGGATGATCAGGTCGGACGGCAGCGGCCCATATTGATCCAGCAGCTCCTGCAGGCTGACACCGTCGATGTATTCCATGACCAGGTATTGCCCGACGTCGTCCAGGGCAAAATGGTCCAGGATCTCCGGCAGCCCCTCATGCTTGAGACGGCTGAGCCGGCGGGCCTCGGCCCGAAAAGCGCGCTGCACCTGGCCAGAGCTGTCCAGATACTCCTTGATGGCGCACTCTTTTTCCGCCCGCAGATCCCAGGCCCGATACACCGCCCCATACGCCCCCTCGGCCAGGAGGCTGATGATGCGATAGCGATCGTTGAGGGTTTCGTGCGGCAATAATGGCATGATAGGCTCGTAGAGACGTGCCGCCGGCACGTCTGTACATGGATGGGGATTATAGCAAGCCGTGGTGATCCGTCATCCGCCCCAGGCGATTTCTCATCATTGATGCTGGCTGAAGCGGGCTACGCGGGCTTCGTTGTAGGCGGCGTCGGTGAGCATGTCGGCCTCGGCGAAGGGGAGGCGGGCGCTGCTGCTGGCGAACTGCTGGATCATCAGGTAGTCGCTGGGGATGATGGCGTCCTGGGCCTGCAGGGTGTCAATCTCGGCCAGGCTGAACCAGGCGACAGCCCCTTCATTTTGCTCACGAGCGACTTGCGCTTCATCGCGCACGGCCACTTCGCCTACGAACAGGTAGAAATGGGCGCCGGCGTCGCCAGCTTCGCTGCGCACCCGCTCGCTGACAAAGCCGCGCCAGGCGACAAAGGTTGTGGCCAGCCCCGTCTCCTCAATCACTTCACGCTGGAGGGCGCCCGCCAGGTTTTCGCCAAACTCCCATTTGCCGCCGACCAGCGCCCACAAACCCTGGTAGGGCGCGGCCTTGCGCCTGATCAGCAGGAGCTGCGGCGCCCCGGCCTGTTCTCGCTTGATGAGTGCCAGGACGACAGGTACGGGATGGCGTTGTTCGCGCCAGCGCTGCGCCTGAGGTAGGTCGGGTAGCTCAGCGAAACTCATCGCGTACCAACCGAACCGTATCGCCTATTTGAATCGTGCCCAATGTGTGGATGGCGCCGTAAATGCCGGCGCAGCTATCGCGTTCCTGGCCTACGGCCCGCAAAATGGCGCCGTCGCGGGCAGCGCTGTCCGGGTCCAGGTTGATCATGGCGCAGCGCTCGGTGCGGTAGGCGGCCTGGATCTGGGGGCTATCCGGCCGGTCGCCAAAAACCAGCCGCTCGCCCAGCCATGCATCCTCCGGCGCCGCGCCGCCCGCCTCCGTCGCGACCACGATGTTGGGCCGGAAACGGCTGCTGGTCAGCGGCTGCCCGGTCGCCCCGCTGATAGCCGCGACCGTTGCTTCGCTCATAATCGAGGCGGGCATGCAATCAAAGGTGCCGCGCGACAGCTGCATCAGGTGGATGGGCTGGCCGTAGCCCGCCGCCAGTTCCGCGCTGAGCGCCGGGTCGCTGAGGGCGTAGTCGGCACCGGCCGGTGTCTGCACCCGCACCGCTGATTGCAGCGGCTCAGCCGGGTCGACGAAATAGGGTTGGTAGAGCAGCATCTCGGGGAGCTGGCGCGCCGTCAACCAGGGAAAGCCGGTCGGGTTGCCGCTGCGTACAAAGGCATGCTTGCGGTCGCCATCAAACCCATACCACCAGGCGCCCAACGACGACACCGCCACCCCACGCATCGACTTCACCGGATACAAATACAGCCCCGTCACCCGGGCCACAACCTCAGCTTTGCTCATTGGCTACTCCAGGATTTTTTTCTGCCACGGATTAGCACGGATTAAACACGGATTTTTTCTTTTGGCGTGGCATTCTACCGTTGAGAACCTGTCCTGGGCAATTCAAAGCGCCAAAACAAGCCTGGCCCATATTCCTCAAAAAAATCCGTGCCAAATCCGTGTCAATCTGTGGCAAAAAACTCTTCTATCTCTGCGACCCATCACCCAGGGCAAGGGCTATCATCTCGGGTTCGGACAGGGTCCGGCCGGTGGCCCAGGCGACGGCGAAGGGTTCGGCGCCCAGCCGGGCCCGCGCCTGGTTCCAGGCGCTCTCACATAGCCGCTGCACGACATCCGGCCGCGGGGCGGCCAACTGCGCCCGCAACTCCTCGGCCGCGCCGAACAGGGTGGCGCAGCGGTTAAACTGCGCTTTCCCCAGCGCCAGGCGGCCGGCTGTTTCCAGCAAAATCGCCACCCCTTCCCGGTGCCCCAGCGCCTGCTTCTGCGCCAGCGCTTCGGCCAGGTAGCGCTGCGCCGCCCCCAGGTCACCCTGCTCCAGGGCCACTTCCGCCAGGTTACTGAGGGCCAGACTGGTGCCGTTTTTATTGTCCAGCTCCTCATGGATCGTCAGACAGCGCTGGAAAATCTCGGCCGCAGTTGGGTAATCCTCTTCGCTCATGGCGATGGCGCCCAAGTTGTTGAATACCATCGCTTCATTCTGCTTGTTGCCCAACCGGCGATAATGCTCGCTGCTCTGCCGATAATAATCGCGGGCCGAGGCGAGATCCCCCTGCATCCAGGCGAGGTTGCCCAGGCTGTTGAGCACGTTGGCCACGCCGGCCTCAGCGCCACTGGCACGCAGCCGGGCCAGGCTGGAGGCGTAGACACTGCGTGCCTGGTGCAAATCCCCCTGCTTGTGATGCAGCAGGCCGAGATTATGCAGCACCAGCCCCACATCCAGGTCAGCATCAAGTTGCTCGAGCTGGGCCCGGCCGGCCTCGTAGTAGGCCCGGGCGACGGCGAAGTCGCTCTGGCGGTAGGCCAGGTGGCCGGCAACGACCAGGGCGCGGGCCTGGGCCAGGCTGGCGGGGGTGGCGGTTGGGTCGAGGGAACCGGCCGGTCCCACCAGCCATTCCAGCCAGCGCCGCCCCTCGCGATGATGGCCACGCGCATCCCAGAAACGCCACAGCGCCTGGCCGAAGCGGGCCACCAGTTCGGCCTCACCGGCATCGGTTGCCCAGTCAAGTGCGGCGCGCAGGTTGTCGTGGGCCCAGGCCAGCCGCGCCAGCCATTGGCCTTGCTCAGGCCCTTGCAGGGCAGCCCCGCCTTCCTCAGCCAGGGCCAGGTAAAAGCGGGCATGTTGCCGTCTGATTAGCGCCTCGTCAGCGCTGGTGGCCAACTGCTCGCGGGCGTAGGCGTGAATGGTGCGCAGCATCAGGAAATTGGGCTCGCCATCCGGCCCCTCCTGCTGGCTCAAAAGACTCTTGTCGACCAGCGAACTCAACCCATCCAACAGATCCAGGCTGAGCTGTTCGTCCGGGTTGATGACCGGCAGGATCGCTTCCAGCGGCCGGGAACCGACAAAAATCGCCAGCCGGTTCAGCAGAAGCTGCTCCTGCTCCGTGAGCAGGTTGTAGCTCCAGGCGATGGCGCCGCGCAGCGTTTGCTGCCGCGAGGGTAGGGTCTGTGAGCGGCCGCTGAGCAGCTGCAATGAACCCTGGCCCAGCCGCTGCAGGATGGCCGCCGGCGACAGCATCTTGATCCGCGCGGCGGCCAACTCAATCGCCAGCGGCAGCCCGTCCAGCCGGGCGCAGATTTGGGCAACGATGGGCGTGTTGGTTTCGTCCAGGCGAAAGCCGGGCTGGACAGCGCGGGCCCGCTCGGCAAACAGTTGAATGGCCGCGCTATCCGCCGCCGTCGCCAGGGGAGGCAGCGGGAATTCCTGCTCGCCGTAAATGTGCAGGCTTTCCCGGCTGGTGATTAGCAGTTTCAGGGTTGGGGCGCTGTTCAGCAATTCGGCCAGGGCCGGAGCCGCCGGCAGGACCTGTTCAAAATTATCCAGGAGCAGCAGCAGTTCTTGCCCGGCCAGGTGAGCGCTCAGCGCTTTGATCAGTTGGCCTTCGGCGCGTACGCCCAGCGTGCTGGCGATGGCTTCCAGCACCTGATCCGGCTCATGTAGCGCCTCCAGGGGAACAAAATGGACACCGGCCGGAAAGGCAAAAAGCAACTGGCTGGCTACCTGCTGGCTCAGACGTGTCTTGCCGACGCCGCCAGGTCCGGTGATGGTCACGAGCCGGGTGCCGGGCGCCCCCAGCAACTCGCTCACGGCTGCCACCTCATCCGTCCGGCCGATAAAGGAGGTGAGCTGAACCGGTAGATTGTTGGGCGGCGGGACGATGGCCTCTTCCAACAACATGGTGTCCGAATCACCCTGGTTGAGGCGGGTTGGGGATTGGCGCAGGCTGGCCGGGATAGGTTGGGCGGCAGCCTGATCCAGATGGCGTAGCTGGCCGACCATCTCCGCAGCGGTTTGATACCGTTCGGCGGGGAGTTTGGCCAGGGCACGCAGGATTGTTTTTTCCAGCCCGGCAGGGATGTCGGCGCGCAGTTCGCTGGGTGGCGGCGGTGGTTTTTCGATATGTTGATGAATGACGGCGAGAGGGGTGGTGCCAATAAAGGGTAACCGGCCGGTCACTAGCTGGTACAGCAGCACCCCCAGCGAGTAAATGTCGGCTCGCGGATCGCCCCGTTGCCCCAGGCCAAACTCAGGCGCCATGTAGTTGGGTGTGCCCACCATTGCCTGGGTCGCAGTCAGCTGCAGGTCATGGGTCATCAGCTTGGCGATGCCAAAATCGGTCAGGATCGCCTGCCCCTGCTCGCCAAAAATGACGTTCGCCGGCTTGATGTCCCGGTGAATGAGGCCGCGCTGATGCGCATAACTCAACGCCTCGCCCAGCTCAACGCCAATTTGTATGACGTCGGCGATAGCCATTAATTGCTGCTCCTGGCTCAATTGCGCCAGCCGGGCAGCAACCGTCTCGCCGGGGAGATACTCCATCACCATGTAACAGAGCTCGTCCTCGACCGCAAAATCATGCACCTGCACGATGTGGGGATGGCGCAGGGTGGCCAGATTTTGCGCTTCCAGCCGGAAGCGCTGCAGGAAACCGCCCTGGCTGCTGAGGTAATGGTGCATCACTTTGACGGCCACTGGGCGTTCCAGCCCCGCCTGGTGAGCCTGGAAAACTGTGGCCATCCCACCCTGGCCCAGGACGTCGGTGATGCGATAACGTTCGCCGACTAAATCGCCGAACGACAGGATCCGTTGTGCCATGCTTAACCGTTGATTGCTTTCAGCTTGTATTGATGAGCGGCGCCATCGTAAAGGCCCCAGCTGGCCGCCCCCAATCGGCCCATCACCTCGCCGGGATTAACCAGAAAGCCTCGACCAACTGCTTCCCAATTCTGCAGATGATTGTGGCCATAGCAGACAAGATCAAAGGCGGCGGATTGGGCGATACGACGGGCAGGTTCCGGGTAGTGTATCATAGCCACATCCCGGCCGTCGATGTTCAGCTCACAATAGATGCCGTGCAGGTGGAAATGGTCATGTTTGCTGGCCATCACCTGCAACAGCCGCCCATCCGCATCATTGTTGCCGAAAATGGCGTGGATGGGGCCGGCAAAGGCCTCCGCCAGCTGCGTGACGATAAATGGGGCGCAGAAATCGCCGCAACAGAGCAACGTGCTGGCGCCTGCCGCGTTGATCTGGGTCAAGGCCTTATCCAGATTCCAGATGTTGTCATGGATATCGGAGATGATCGCGATTTTACTCATGGGATTTCCTCGTTCGGATTGCTGGTGGCTTGCGCGAAAAGGCTCGGCGCGAAGCACCGTGCTTTCATAGCCAATGTCTGGCTCCGATGAGCGTATTATGGATTCCCGCCTGCGCGGGAATGACGTCGAACATTATCCTAGTTCAAGCGATGAGTTGCCATTCATCACAGCCCTTCTTGCGTCGTCATTCCCGCGGACGCGGGAATCCATCACGCCAATCTAGCTAAACGCTGGCCTGATTGTGCCCTGAATGCAATTGTGCTTTACGATCTTCAGGTCAGGACAACCAACTCAACAGGTTGTAGCCATCTTTCCTCAAGAGCGCAATAATTCCCTCTGAACTTATCATCATG
This sequence comes from Ardenticatenales bacterium, assembly GCA_020634575.1. The sequence goes on from JACKBM010000003.1 coordinate 81,265, forward strand.
CCCACGACAAAGGAGTTTCCCATGATCGTTGTCGCCAGTGAAAATGGCAAGGCCGGTATTCAGGCCTCAATTGATGTGCTGCGCGCCGGCGGCTCGGCCGTTGACGCCGTCGAGGCGGGTATTCGCCTGGTAGAGACACCGGCCGATCATTCCGTCGCCGCAACAGTTACCCAACCTGCTGGGCGAACTGGAGCTGGATGCTCTCTATCATGAACGGCCGTACTTTGGAGAGCGGCGCTGTCTGTGCCTCAAGAACTATTCCGCTACTTCTGCAGCCCGCAAGGTGATGGAGCGGCTGCCCATATGTCCTCCTGGCTGGCGAGGGCGCCTCCGCTTTGCCGCCGAGCTGGGCTTTGACCGGGATGAGGATATGGTCGGCGAGGAGCTGAAGGCGTTGCGAGAGCGGTTCCTTACGTCGGTTATGGGCGCCGAGCGGTTTGCCGACATTGAAAATCTGCCGGATATGGCGGACTGGGTCAAGGTCAGCACGGATCCGGAAAAGAAGTTTGGGACCGTCAATTTCATTGCCCAGGACAAAAATGGTGATATTTGCACCGGCGTCAGCACCAGTGGCTGGGCCTGGAAATACCCGGGCCGGGTGGGTGACTCGCCCATCATCGGCGCCGGCAATTACGCCGACAACCGCTACGGCGCTGCCGCCTGTACCGGCACCGGCGAGATGGCGATCCGCGCCTGCACCGCTCATAGCCTGGTCTTTTATATGAAGATGGGCATGTCGGTGGCAGACGCATCCAAACAGGCGATGGCTGACCTGCGCGACCTGGGCGGGCCGTACATCTCGCGCATGAACCTGATTTCCCTGGACAAGGACGGCAATCATTTTGGCTGCACCAGTATGGCCGGCCAATATTACAAGAATTACAGCCTGAAACCGGGCGCCTACATTTTCCAGCGGGCGGACATGGACAGCTTTGAGGAAGCGGAGCGTTTCTTCGTGGAAATCCCCACCCGTTGGCCGAGCGAAGAAGGAGGTTAGAGATGAAAGCAGCGCAGAATTTGATGGCGAAGGTGAACCGGGGCGATGTCGTGACCGGTTTGTTGGTGATGAATCATGTCTGGCTGGAGCTGATCGAGATCAGCCGAAATGCCGGGCTGGATTACCTGATTCTGGATATGGAGCATGGTTCGCCGAACGTGGATATGGTGGTGGAGATGTGCGCCATCGGGCGGATGCTGGATTTTCCGGTGTTGATCCGGCCGGTTGACCACGAGATGAGCACCATCCGCAAAGCGATCGACATGGGGCCCTGCGGCTTTCTGCTGCCCACGGTGCAATCCGCGGCTGACCTGGACAAGGTGCGCGACGCCATCTACATGCCGCCGCGCGGCCAGCGCCGCCCCGGCAGCCGCGGCAACGCCTGGGTCTCCGGCCTGCACCTGGAAGCGTGGCAACGCCAGGTGGAGGACCATTTCATTATCCTGCCCCAGATCGAGACGCAACGTGGCCTGGATAACCGGGCCGAGATCGCCGGCCACGAGATCACCACCGCCATGGCCCACGGCCCCTACGACCTCTCGTACGACCTCGGTGTCGGCGGCGCCATGAGTGGCCCGGAAGTGAGCGCCGCCAACAAGCAGATCCAGGCCGCGGCCCACGCCGCCGGCAAAAAGATGTGGGTCATCGGCGACGGCCCGGCCCTGCGCGCGCAGGGTTACACCTTCATCTGCCTCGGCGCACCGATGGGGATTTTGGGCAATGCGCTGAAGGGGATGGTGAGCCGGACGGTGGCCTAAGCTGTCATCTCGAGAAACACGTTTGCCGTGAGAGGCGACCAATAAGAGGCCGAGATCCCTCGCCTGATGTTGCGCTGACCGGCCGGTAGCTGCTTCGACTGACCGCCTGTTGCGCAGCCAGCCATCGGCCGGTCCTGCCAGCGCCCTGGAGCCGGGTCTCTCGCTTCGTCGCGATGGGCGTAATAGCCGAGTGCTGATCGCTGCTAAGAAACTGGGCGCATTTGGCGGACAATCCTTGGCTTTCGGCTTAATGCAGACTGGATTCCTGCGGGAGTTTACCCCTGTCGGGGGCAGGAATGACGACGCAAGAAAAGGGCGTAAACCTTTTGTACAGATTCGAGAAATGCCTGCTTTTCGACGTCATTCCGCGAAGGTGGAATCCATAATGTATCCGCTCGCGACCTACGCTGGCGGAATCAAATCTAGCCCTGTTTCTTGCCTCATCGAACGCGGTCCGCCGCGTGGCCATTCTCGAGATGACGTCGATTAGTGGCGTCACGAGCCGAAGTCAGAAGGTGAAATGATGGATTTATCTTGCTGCATTTGGGCCCTCGCGGGCGACGAACAGACAAAACTGACCGAAGCCGCCCGGCTTGGCTTCCGCCAGATCGATATCCAGCCGGGGATGCTGGCCGATGGTGCCGCGCTGGCGCTGGCTGATTCGCTGGGGCTGACGGTCCGCTGTGTAGGCCTCTCCTTTGGGTTGGCCGCCGATGTTGCCCTGGATAGCGCTGACGAGGTAGCCCGGCAGGCAGCCATCCAACAGGCTAACGACGGACTAGAAACTGCGGCGCAGCTCGGCGCGAGACGCGGCCTATGTTGTGCCGACCTTCGACGCAGACCCGGCGGCGCTGGCCCGCTACGGCGCCTCATTGCAGCAGCTGGCGACTGCCGCCGCCGCGCACGGCATTAAGGTTTGCATCGAGCATTTCCCGGGCCGGGCCCTGCCCACAGCGGCGGCAACTCTGGCCTTTATCAAAGGGCTGGGTCATGATAATCTGTATCTGTTGCTGGACCTGGGCCATCTACAGATGTCAGGTGAAGATCCGGCGGCTGTGATTCAGGCGGCCGGCAACCGGCTGGGCTATGTCCATCTGGATGACAATGATGGCGTGGGCGACCTGCATTGGGCGCTGCTGGACGGCGTGATGACCGAGGCGAGCCTGGGTGCGGCGCTCGCGGCGCTGCGTGAGGTTGGCTACGGCGGCCCCCTCAGCCTCGAGCTGAGCCCCCGCCTCCCCGACGTCCCACCGCCCTCACCCACAGCGCCACCACCGTCCGCCGCCTGCTATAACTGGCAGGCTTTTGACGGGATTGCTGCGGAGGAAGAGTGGCCACAGATTAGCACGGATTCAACACGGATTTTTCTATGAAAAGAAATCCGTGCCTAATCCGTGTTAATCCGTGGCCAAATTTCTGAATCAACTTTGACGAGGCTGAAATGAGTGAAAAGGAATCGAAATGGGCAGAGGCGTTGTGGCGGGTTTATAACCGGCCGGTGCCGCCCGTTCCCTGGGCCGAAGGGGGCAATCTCCCCTGGAACGACCCCGAATTTAGCGAGCGGATGCTGCGTGAGCATCTCAACGAGGCCCACGGCGCCGCCACCCGGCAGACGCCGGAGCGGCTGGCCATCCTGGATTGGCTCTGGACCCACATGGCCCTGACGCCGGAAGCCAACATTCTGGACGTCACCTGTGGCCCCGGCCTCTATTCTGTGCCGCTGGCCCAGCGCGGCTGCCGGGTGACGGGCGTTGACTTCGCGCCGGCCAGCATTCGCCATGCCCGGGACCTGGCCGAGGTGGAAGGTGTGGCGGATCGCTGCCAGTTCATCGAGTCGGATGTGCGGGCGATGGGCAGCGAGGCAGTGCCGCTGGCAGCTGATAGCTACGATGCAGCCCTGTTCATCTACGGGCAATGGTCGGTGTTTACCCGCGAAGAGTCCCTGGCCCTATTGCGCCAGATTAACCGGGCGCTCAAACCGGGTGGTCGGATTTGTCTGGAGCTACTGGACCCGTCCCAGATTGACCGCAAAGCCAGCAACTGGTGGTACGCGGATGAGGGCCGGCTCTGGGGCGACGAGCCATTCCTGCACATGGGCGAGCGCTACTGGGATGAAGAGAGCCGGACGGCCATCGAGCGCTTTTACACCATTCACCTGGGCAGCGGCAAGCTGGACCAGGTGATGTTGTGCGATGTGGCCTACCGGCCGGAAGAGGTCGTCGCTGCCCTGGAACAGACTGGCTTCGGCAATGTCCAGATCCAGCACAACTGGTCTGACCTGAAGTTGTATGACGAAGGGGAATGGATCGTTTATGTGGCTGAAAAGGTGAGTGAGTAAGGCACGAAGGGCCTTACTCACTCACCACATGATTACCCAGGCCCAGGATGCGGGTGAGGGCGGCGCCGAAGAGGAAGATCATGGAGACGTAGTAGATGACCAGCAACGTCACCAGGAGTGATCCGGCCACGCCATAGGCTGACCCGGCCGATGAGCGGCCCACGTACCAGCTCACGGCCCAGAGACCAAGCCGGAACAACAGCGCGGTCACCATCCCGCCGATAAACGCATCCTGCCAGGGGATAACCGCATTGGGCAGGATACGAAAGATCAGACCAAAGAGCAGGGTCATCAGGACCAGCCCCAACACAGCGCTTACAAATGGCACCCAGTTAAAGCGAAAGAAGGTTTCCGGCAGGGCGGACGCCAGTGCTGATAGGGCGGTCTGGCCAATCAAGACCAGGACCAGCAGCAAACCAAAGCCCAAAACCATCACAAAAGCAAGCGCGCGTTCCTTCAACGTGCGCCAGATAGGTTTCTGGGGTTGCTCGATACCCCACAGCCGGTTCAGAATATCTTGCAGCTGATTGAAGACGTTGGAGGCGCCCGCAATCAGGATAAGAACGCCCACAAAGGCCGCCAGGCCGCCCGATGTGGAGCGTCCGGCGCTCTCAATAATCGGCACAATGGTATCGGCGACGCTGGCCGGTAGCTGGCGCGAAATGAGGGCAATGAGCTCCAGCCGGGCCGTCTCGTCGTCAAAAATCAGGTCCAGCACCCCCATGGCTACTACAACCAGGGGTGACAGCGAGATCAGCGCATAAAACGCCAGCGCCGCCGCCAGCCGCGGCGCTCGCTGCGCCTGAAAAAGCGCATAGCTATCGCGCAGAAGTGAATAAAGCCGACTGAGCATACACTCTCATCCTAACAGCTAACAGCTAATAGCTATTAGCTGTTAGTTATTAGTGGTAAGTAGAGCCGCTGGACGGGGCCGAAGAGGGCGAAGCGGCCGGTGGTGCAAATTCCCTGGGTGAATTGGTTGCTGGGTTGATTGATGCTGCCGGTTGTGGGTGGGGTGCAGCTCAGGCCGGCGTCGGGCCAGGCCGGTGGTTGCCATTGGCGCAGGGCCAGACCGGCTTCATTTGCCAGCCCCAGGTCGACGTTGCTGTAGTTGATGGTTACTGGCAGCGGCAGCAGGAATTCGTAGTCGGGCAGCTGCTCGCCAGCGCGGTAGACCGCCAGGTCAAAGGCGTGGCCCAGCCAATTTTCGTCGCCGAGGTTAAGCGCCAGGGTAGGTGTGAGGACCAGGGTGATGGTTTCGCTGAGGGCACCGGCCGGTACCGAGACCAGCGTCGCCAACCCCTGCGTGTCGTTGAAAAAGAGCGAGCCGCCCGCCGCCCCCACGGTGGCCGTCACTGGCGCTGGCAGAACGACAAAATCCGCCGCCAGCTGGCTCGGCGGCACCGTCACCGCACGCTGGGTCGGCGTAAACACAAAACTGCCCTGCCCCGGCTCGATGGTGTAGCTCCCGGCTGCCAGCCCGTCGAACTGGTATGCGCCTGATCCATCTGTCACCATGGCTGGCTGGCCGGTCAGCGCGATGGTGGCGCCGGCAAACGCGGCCCCGTTTGGCTGCCGGACGTGGCCGGCCACCTGGAATTGCTGGGCCAGCTGGTAAAGACCAGATTCGCCGGCCGCGCCCAAAACCCGGTCGCCGCTAAAGGCCACCGCAGTTGGGACCCAGCCATCGTCATAAAACGCAACCTCAACCGGCTGCCCGGGCTGGCTCACGTCCAGAACGCGCAGGCCGCCATTAACCGTACCTGCCAGCAAGTAATTCCCTGCCAGCGCCACGGAGTTAATGTTCCAGCCCGGCGTCCATTGGCCCGTTTCCTGGGGCGCGCCAGGTGCGCTGACATCCACAATGCGCAGACCAGCGCTGCCGGCGGCGACATAGGCGTAATTGTTTCTGACGACAACGGCGTCGGCGGACCAGGACGGATTCAGCGCGCCGAGGAAGGTCGCATTGGGCGGTGAGGTGACGCCCAGAATGTGCAGGCCGGCAGCGCCGCCGGCGATGTAGGCGCGGCCCGCGACAATGGCGGTGTCGCCGCCCACGGCATAGCTGGCGACCTGGGTCATGGTCAGCGGCTGGCGCACATCGACGATTTGCAGGCCATTGTCATTATGGATGTAGGCAAAGCCGGCACTGACGCTGACGTGATAGGCGTTGGCTGTGTTGAAACTGGCCAGGCTGGTTGGCGCCAGGGGGTTTGCCACATCCAGCACTTGCAGCCGGCCGCCGCCACCGGCCGGTGGCGGCCCCAGCAAATAAGCCCGGTTACCGACCACCGCCAGATCGCGGATTTCGCTTAGCTCGCTGATGCGGCGCTGGCTGAGAGGCGCCGGCTCGTCGCCGGCCCATACCCAGAACACGGCCCGATCCGCCGGGATGCTGGAACCGGCGTAAATCAGACCATCCGCCAGGGCAACCGTTGTCGCCGGGGTCGGCCCGGCCCAGCTGGTGTTGAGGACCGGGTTGGTCGGGTCGCTGAGGTTGAGGATGTGCAGGCCGGCGTCGCCATGGGCCAGATAACCGGTAGGTCCATTCAGCAGAATGTCATAGGCGCCATAAGCACCGGTGATGTCGTAGTCGGTGACAAAGCTCGGCGCTGTGGCCACGGAAATATCAAAAACATCCAGCCCGGCCTGATTATGGACGACGCCGGCGCCATGCCGGCTGCTGTAGAGGTAGCCACCGGCGGCTGTGAGCCCGGCGGCCACGCCCGTGCCGACAAACCGTTCAGTTACAAAAGCGGGCTGGCCCGGATTACTGACATCCAGCACGGTGATCCGCACCACGCAACTCGCGCCATTACAGTCTGTCCAGCTGGCATAAACGTAATTGCCGACGAGCACCAGGCCGCCCGGCGGGCCGGACAGCGGGTATTCGCCCAGAATGGATGGGGCCAGGGGGGTGGCCAGGTTCAGCAGCGCCAGCCGGCCGTTTTCTTCAGCGGCCAGCCCGAGGCTACCGGCCGGATAAACCAGCCGCCAACTGCTCTGGGCCGGCAACGTTGTCCCGGCGACCGGGGCCGCCGGATTGCTGATGTTGTAAGGGGTCAGCCCGCTGCCATGGGCGACGTACAGCGCTGTGCCGGCACGGGCCAGATCGTAGACCATCTGCCCGGTCAACGCCGTGCCAACCTGGGTCATAGCCGCCGGTTGCGCCGCATTTAGCCAATGCAGGCCGGTGCTGTCACCCACGTAGAGGATGGCGCCGCTCAGGGCCAGCGCCTGGGGCGGTTCAGCTAATGGCAGCATACCCAGGCGAGCCGGCGCGCCCGCGTCACTGACATCCAGCAGTTCCAGCACGGGACCACTGGCCAGGACCAGATCGTTCCCCTGGCGGGCAATGGCGGTGACGGCGCCGCCACTGTGGCCGATCAGCTGCAAATTGGCGCTGCTGGCCGGGGTAGCCGGCAGCGGTTGGGCCTGGACCAGCCAGCCGAGCAGCAACAGCGGCGCCAGTAGAGTCAGGGTGAGAAGCAAAAAGCGGACAGGTGAACGCATAATCAGGGCCTGAGGATGATGGGCAGGAACCGCTGTGACAGATCGCCAAAGAGGCCAAACCGGCCGGTGCGGCAGAAGGCAGTTTGCAGCTGGTTCTGATCGGTTAACAGCACGCTACTGGCGGCTGGGCTGCAGCTGGCGCCAGCCAGCGACCAGGTCTGGCTGGCCGTCCAGTAAAGCGCCAGCGATGATTCATGGCCGATGTTGCCCAGATCATCATCGCCATAGTCGAGGGTGATGCTGACCGGCAGGTCGAAGCTGAAGTTCGGCAGTTCTGAGCCACCCTGGTAGGCGGCCAGCACAAAAGCGTGGCCGGCGAAGGCGTGACCGGCCGGTGGCAGCACGACGGTCGGCGTCAGGACCAGGGTAACGGCGCTGCTGACGGCGCCCGGGGGCACTGTCAGGGTGGTTGTGACGCCGTTGGTGGCCGTGTAGCTGAGACTGCCCCCACCATTGCTGATGTTAGCCTGCACCGGTTCCGGCAGGACGACAAATTGAATATTTGCCAGCCCCGTCGGCACGGCCACGGTTTGGCTGGCTGGAAGGAAGCTGTAGCCGGCGCCGGTCGGGGTCAAAATCTGCGGCCCCAGGGCCGGCTCATTGAAGATGAAGAGGCCGCCCGCGTCGCTGACCGCGCTGCCGCCGGCGCTGGAGTTAATCGTGATGCCGGCGAAGCCGTGCCCATTGGCCTGTACAACCGTGCCCTTCAGGCTGATCCCGTCCTGGCGGTACAGGTAAAAGCCGCCGTAGCGATCAGCCAACCCGATCAGGCGCCGGCCCGGATCGATGGCCACGCCCCAGGCCAGACCGGCGCTGTTTTTTGTGTCGAGCAGGTTGGGCTGGGCCGGGTTGGCAACATCAAAGAGCTGCAGGCCACCTGAGTCGTTGGCCAGGTAAACGTAGCTGCCTGACAGCTGCAGGTCATGGGCGTAGCGGAAGTTGCTGAAGCTGCCCACCTCAGCCGGATTGGCCGGCTGGCTGACGTCGATGATGCGCAGGCCATTAAAGCCGTCGGCGACATAGGCATAGTTGCCAGCTGCAGCGACGGCGCGGGCTTCGCCAGGGGTGTTGTAGAGACCGATCTCAGCCGGATCAGCCGGATCGCTCAGGTCGAAGATGCGCAGGCCGCGGTCAAAATCGGCGAGGTAGAGCGTGGCGCCATCCAGGGCGAGGCCGCGGGCCAGACCGGCTGTGTCGATGACGGTCAGCTCAGCCGGCTGTGTTGGGTCGCTGACGTCCAGGACGCGCAGGCCGGTGGCGCCGTCAGCCAGGTAGGCGTAGTCGCCGGCCACCAGGATTGCCTGGACGGAGCCCGGCGTGTCCAGGCTGGTCACAAACTGAGGATCGGCCGGGTTGCTGACGTCAAAAATCAGCAGGCCAGCTTCGTCGATGGCGACGTAAGCATAACCAGCGGCGAAGGCGATGTCATAAACCCAGCCGGCGGTCGCGATCTGGCGGATGATGACCGGCGCCTCAACCGTGCTGGTGTCCACCACAAAGAGCCCGGCGCCATCGCCAATGTAGGCATAGTCATCCAGAAAAGCGGCGGCGAGCGCATTAGCCAGATTGGGCAGGCCGCCGTCGAGCGTGGTGGGCGTAAGGGTCAGATGCTGCAGGCCGCTGGCGCCGGTGGCCACAAAGGCATCATTACCGCTCGCCGCCACAGCGACCGCTTTGGCGCCGAGCGCGGTGAGGCCCAGATTGACCGGCGCTGTCGGATCGCTGATGTCAAATTGGGCCAGGCCGCCATTGCCGTTGGCCAGCAGCAACAGGTCAGCCTGGATGGTCAGCCGGGTGGGTTGGCTGGGCAAGGGGCTGAAAAAGACATCAGTAGGATTTACCGGGTCGGCCAGGTCGATAACCTGCAGCCCGCCGGCGCAGTTGACGGCGCAGCTGGCGGTGGCCACGAAGGCATAGTTACCCTTGATGGCGATGTCATAGGCCTGGCCGTTGGTGGCAAAGGTGCGGCGCAGTTGCGGCGTAGCCGGGTTGGCGACATCGACAATGCTCAGGCCGACAATGTCATTGGCGACGATAGCGTGGGTGCCGGTGATGGCGACGGCGCGGGCCTCAGCGATAAAGCTGAGGCTGCCCAGCTCAAGCGGGGCGGTGGGCGTCAGCACGTCGAAGATGCGCAGATGGCCGTACGGCGCAGCAAAATTGCTACTGACCACATAGGCGCGGTCGGCTGCGACGGCCACATCCAGGGCCGTGCCGGGGATGTTGACGCTGCCTACAGAGGTCAGGTTTTGCGGGTCGGCGATGCCGGCAATGTGGAAGTTGCCGTTGGTGAGGTAGGCGTAGTCGCCCACGATGGTCAGGCTGGTGAGATTTTCGCCGTAGAGATGGTAATCCTGGCGCACGGGTTGGCTGGGATCGGTGAGATCCAGCGCGGCGAGTTCCGGGCCTATGCCGGCGAAGAGGGTGCCGTTGCTGGCGAATAATGTTTGCACCGGGCCGCCCAGGTGGCCGCGTTGGCTGAGAGAGCCGCCGTCCGGGCCATTCGGGCTGGGGGCTGGGGTGGGGGCGAGTGAGAAGGCTAACCGGCCGGTCACCCCCAGCAGCAGCGCCAGCAACAGGCTGGCCAGGAGTGCCCGATAGCGGGCGGTAGGCAGGATTGGAAACCGCAAAAGATCGTCAGAATTACTGTCAGTATTTTTCATTAATTTATAAATAACCCAGAGGCACTCTTACGAGTAACCGCGACCTGGATTATCTCCCTTATCCAGCGCGGTTCCAGAAAGAGAATGATCCCACCTTACTCTGCATCGCAGCCAAGGATCATTCTCCACCCACCACACCACCATAGACGGACAGGGTTGCCCCTCAACGCCCTGTCCGATGGGCCGGTCCGGCAACGGGCCGGCCCTATTCGTTTTGCAGCGCCTTTCCCAGATCGGTCATCAAATCTTCCACATGCTCAATCCCGACGGAAATCCGAATCAGGCCCGGCTCAACCGCCAACGTTGATTCGGCCACCGAAGCATGGGTCATGGCCGCCGGGATCTCAATCAGCGACTCCACCCCGCCCAGCGATTCTGCCAGGGTGAAGAGCCGGGTCTTCTGCGCCACCCGAATGGCGGATTCAACCCCATTGCGAACCAGGAACGAGATCATACCGCCGGCGGCGGACATCTGGCGCATGGCCACTTCGTGCTGCGGATGGCTCTCCAGCCCCGGATAGTGGACTTCGCTGACGGCGGGATGGTCAGCCAGGAATTGGGCGATCTTCATGGCGTTGGCGCTGTGGGTGGCCATGCGCAGCGCCAGCGTTTTGATGCCCCGTAGGGTCAGGAAACAATCCATCGGCCCGGGAACAGCGCCCAGGGCGTTCTGGTTGAATTTCATTTTGGCAAATAACTCGTCATCATTCATGGCTACCACGCCGCCGACGACATCGGAATGGCCGGCGATATATTTGGTGGTGCTATGAGCAACGATGTCGGCCCCCAGATTGAGCGGGTTCTGCAGGGCGGGCGAGGCGAAGGTGTTGTCCACGCCCAGCCAGGCGCCGGCCTCGTGAGCCAGGTCGGCGGCAGCGGCGATGTCGGTGACGCGCAGGTAGGGGTTGGTCGGCGTTTCCAGCCAGATGAGCTTGGTGTTGGGCTGGATGGCGGCCTTGATCGCCTCGGTGTCGGTGGTGTTCACGTAACTGAACTCTAGGCCATAAACAGACAGGATCTTGTCAAACATGCGGAAGGTGCCGCCGTAGACATCGTTGCCGGAAATGACATGTTCGCCCGGCCGGATCTGGCGCAGTATGTTGTCAATGGCCGCCAGCCCCGAGCTGTAGGCCAGCGCATGTTTAGCCCGCTCCAGGGCGGCCACCGAGTTCTGCAGGGCTGTCCGGGTGGGGTTGGCCGTGCGGGAATAATCGTACCCTTTGTGTTCGTTGATGCCGGTCTGGGCGTAAGTGGAGGTTTGGTAAATCGGGGTCATCACCGCGCCGGTGGCCGGATCGGGCTCAACGCCGGCGTGGACCGTCAGGGTTTCAAAGTGCCAGTTTTCATCGTGGCTCATGGGATCTCCTCTGGGATTGGAAAATAAGCTTGTGCCGTAACTTGCCGATTTTGGCACATCATCTATCTGGCAATACCCCGTAAAATCGGCAAGCTGAGGTAATAGACAGGCACCCATTTTAGGTGCAGAGAGAGCGACATACAAGCAAACAGCCCGGCTTCGCGAGAAAACCGGGCTGTCCATTAAGCAATGATTGGGAAAGATAGCGATTTAATAGAACGCTTTCCCCTTCATGACCGGGCCAACGTATTGGTCGCCGCCAAAGCCGAGCATCAGCAGCGGAATGCCGATGAGACCCATCACGATGCCGTAGACCATGCTCTTGCCGAAAGACAGAGCCAGGTCCACCATGGCGAGTGGGGGGATGAAGAAATATACAATCAACCACCATACCTCTCGTCCGCTAATTTGGGTAATGATATACAGATTATAGTATGGAATGATACCGGCCCATCCAGGCTGCTCTGCCTTAACGAAAACTTTCCATAGTGCAACACCGAATACAATGTAAATAATTGGGAAGCAAAGGCAAAACGAGCCGACAATAGTCCAAATAAGAGTGCTATCACTTTGCAGGGCAATAGAAGCCAGTAGATTCAGAAAAGTCATGTTCTCCCTCCTGGGTAGAGAAGAATGTGATGGACGATAAAGATGTCAGACTTTTTGTCCTTAGAAGCGCGCGGCTCAGACGCGGATCAAGCGTAGGGAAATCGTTTCGCCATTCCGAAACGGGGTGGTATCCTAAAAATAATGCCGACATACTAACATAACAAAAAAGTTGGCACAATCCTTTTTCACGGAATTTGTGCGTCGTCGGTCATTGTTGGAGTGCATTCATGGCGACTGTCCCGTCGCGTTTTTCCCCGTGGGCCCGGTTAGCTCCTGCTCTGGCACCGGCCGGTCTCCTCTCCTTTGGCACTGGCCTGGTCCTGAGTCGCCTACTCTACGAGCGCTTTTTCCCAACGTTGCAGCTATTTGGCGGCTGGGGCGCGACGTTGCTGCTCACGGCTCTCATCACCCTGGCTGGCCTGGGTCTGGCCGCCTGGCTGGGGCGCCGCCTGGGCGCTGGGCGGGCGCTCAGGCCCTTTTTGCCCCTGGCACTGCCGTTACCCTACCTTTTTGAGAATCGCAGCCTGCCTCTCAGCGCCGCCTGGCTGGTCGGCCTGAGCCTGGGCTTGTTGTTGCTCCTGACACTCGGGCTAATCCAGCCCCGCCGTCGCTGGCCCCTCTGGCTGGTCCTGCTCGGCAGCGCTATACCCTACCTGCTGACAATGGGTCGGACCGTGGGCCGGGCTGATACCTTCGAATTCCAGGTGCGGACCCTGGACCTGGGGATTGTCCATCCAACCGGCTACCCGCTGTGGCTGCTGCTGGCCAAACCGTTCACCTGGTTGCCGTTTGGTTCGCCCGCCTGGCGGGTCAACCTGGCGGCGGTTGCCTGGGGGGTATTGGCGACCGGCCTGTTGTACGGTTTGCTGGTGGCGCTGACGGGTAGGCGCTGGCCCGCAGCGTTGGCGGCCCTGGTCTGGGCCACGCGGCCGACCTTTTGGAGCCAGGCGATCGAGGCTGAGGTGTACACGCTCCATGCCGTCATCGTGGCCGGGGCGCTCTGGCAGATGGTCTGGCTGCTGGGGCGGCCACAACTCGAGACGGGTGTGGTCCGGCGCGGCCCCATCCCCCTGGCGGCCTGGTTGGGGCTCGGGTTGACCAACCATCTGACGACGGTGTTTTTATTGCCACCGGCCGGTTACCTCTTCCTGCGCCATTGGCTGCCGGCGCCGAACAAGGGGGCCGTGCTGCGCTGGCTGCTGCCGCGTCTGACCGCTGCTTTTTTGCTGCCGCTGGCGCTGTACGCCTACCTGCCCCTGCGCTGGCAGGCCACCAACGGCGAGCCGATGGGGTTCAGCCGTTTTATCGACTGGGTGGTGGGCGGCCGCTTCCAGGGGGCGCTGCAATGGCGCGCCTGGCTGGCTGACCCGGCTCGCTGGCAGATCGTTGGCCGGCTTTTTCTGGCTGAATGGGGCTGGTGGGGGCTGCTGCTGGCGTTGCTCGGGCTGGGCCTGCTGCTCTGGCGCCGGCGGGATGCGGCGGTACTCCTGCTGCTGACCGGCGCGGGCTTCACCTTCTATTGTCTGAACTACCTGGTGCCCGATCTGGCCGTGTTTTTGTTGCCGGCGCAGCTCGTGGTGGCCGTGGGGCTGGGAGCAGCGCTGGGGTTGGCGGCGGATCTGGTACCGGCCGGTTGGCTGACCGATGGGCGCAAGCTGGTAACCGGGGCAGCGCTGCTGCTGGCCGGGCTGGCCCCGTTTGCTCTGGCCGTCCCGGCCACCTGGCAGGCAGTGGACCGTTCTGAAGCTGACAACTTTACCGCCTGGGGCCGCCAGGTGTTGAGCCTGCCGCTGGCCGACGGGGCGACCATTCTGGCTGACAGCGAGAAGATCGCGCCGCTGCTTTATCTGCAGGAGGCGGAGGGATACCGGCCGGATCTCAACATCATGGTCCTGCCGGACGAAGCGGCTTACCTGAACGAGCTGCACAGCCGCGTGAGCCAGGGGCAAACCGTCTACCTGGCCCGCTTCCTGCCCCGGCTCGAAGGAATTTATCATTTGCGCTCGCTGGGGCCATTGACCGAGGTGAGCCCGGCGCCGTTGACGGCGCTGCCTGAGGATGTGACGCGGCTGGACCAGGCAATTGGCCCGTTGCGCCTGCTGGGCTGGCGCGAAGCGTTACGGTTGCCTGGCGACGCCCTGGGCTTGACGCTGTTCTGGAGAGCCGAGGAGCCTGCCGGCGAAAACCTGCTGATTTACGCCCGTTGGGCGGCTGAGGGTTACCACAGCCCGCCGCAACCATTGACCGGCCAGCACCCGGCCAACAATTTCTACCCGACCCTGGCCTGGGACGAGGGGGAGATTGTGCCGGATTACCAGCAGTTGAGCTGGCCGCTGGGCGTCACCGCGGCTGAGATCCGCGTCCAGGTGGCGGTCGCGCCGCCGTTTACACCGGCGGCTGAGCTGGCCTGGCTGGATGTGGCTGTTTTTGACGCTACTGATTTTGCCCTGGCGGATGGCGCTGCTCAGGTAGGCGCGCCGCTGCGCATCCGGCTGGGTGCCGGGGCTCTGACCAGCATCAACTTGCCACAAACGGCCCGACCCGGCACCGAGGTCGGCGTGTTGCTGGGCTGCGAGGCGGTGGCAAGGTTAACTGTTGGCTGGCAGACGGCGGCGGGGGCGCCGGCCGGTGAACCCGTGACGATCACCTGTGATCCGGCCGGTGGTTGGCAGCGGCTGGCGCTGGCCGCGCCGCTGGACAACGGGGTGTATGAGCTGTGGGGTCGGGGTGACGCGGCTCGCTGTGGCTGGCTGCGGCCCGCCAGCGACGGTTGCCGCCTGGGAACAATGACCGTCGCCGGCGCGGTGGTACCGGCCGGGGCAACAAATTTTGGCGACGAGATCGCCTTGTTGTCGCTGGAACTGCCGGCGATGCGGCTGACGCCGGGCGGGCAGTTGGCCGTCGATGTGGTCTGGCAAGGGCTGGCCCCGCTGACCGCTGATTACACCGTCTTTGTGCAGATCCTGGATGGGGATGACCAGCTCATTGGCCAGTTGGACAGCTGGCCGCTGCAGGGTACTTTCCCGACCAGCCAGTGGACGCCCGGCGAGCGCGTTGAAGATCGCTATCTGGTGCCGGTGGCCGCAGATTTGACCGAAGGCGAATACCGGCTGATTATCGGCTGGTACCTGTTGGGCACGCCGATCCAGCGTTTGTCGGTGCTGGATCCGGCCGGGGCGCCGGTCGACGACAAGGTAGAGTTGGGTGGATTGGTCTATCCCTGAGTAAAATGGGTGAGGGGTAGGGGACCCGTCGGGTCCTGCACCCGACGGGTTCGCCAACCCGACGGGTTGACCAACCCCTCAGCCAAAGGAGGACGAGATGGAACGTGGGATGTTGACGCCGGACCAGTTGCGGCAGATGGTGGCCAATGAGGAGATTGAGACGATTGTTGTCGGCTTTACCGACCATATGGGCCGGATTATGGGCAAACGCTTTGACGCCGAATATTTCCTGGCCGAGGCGATGGGACAAGGGACGCATGGCTGCAACTATTTGCTGACCGTTGACATGGAGATGGAGCCGGTGCCGGGCTATGAATATGCCAATTGGGCGCTCGGCTATGGCGACTTCCACCTGGTCCCGGATCTGCGTACGCTGCGGGTGGCCAGCTGGCTGGAGAAAAGCGCCTTCGTCCTCTGTGATGTGGAAGAAGAGGCCAGTCATCAACTGACCAGCGTGGCGCCACGCTCCATTTTGCGGCGGCAGCTGGCGCGGGCGGCGGAGATGGGCTACACGGCTATGGCCGCCTCGGAGCTGGAGTATTACATTTTTGCCGACTCTTACAAAGGGGCGGCGCAGAAAGGCTATGATGGGTTGGATCCGGCCGGTTGGTACATCGAGGATTACCACCTCTTGCAAGGCACCCGCGAAGAGAAGTTCACCGCCGCCGCCCGGCGCCATCTGAAGCTCTCCGGCATCCCGGTAGAGAATTCCAAAGGGGAATGGGGGCTGGGCCAGCATGAGCTCAACATCCGCTACTCCGATGCCCTGGATATGGCCGACCGGCACACCATTTTTAAGCAGATTTGCAAGGAAATCGCCGATCAGATCGGCATGAGCCTGACCTTTATGGCCAAGCCGTTCGCGGGTCAGGCCGGTAGCAGCTGCCATATCCATTTCAGTCTCTGGCAGGATGACAACAATATTTTTGCCGGCGACCAGCAACTGGGGCCGGTGCTGGGCTCGGACGCGTTCCGCTGGTTCCTCGGCGGCTGGATGGCCCATGTCCAGGATCTGATGGTCTTCTACGCGCCCACGATTAACTCATACAAACGTTTTGAGGACGGCTCCTGGGCGCCCACCCGGGTTGCCTGGTGTTACGACAACCGGACGGCTGGTTTCCGCGTGGTCGGCAAGGGGCAGAGCCTGCGCATCGAATGCCGCATTCCCGGCGCCGACTGCAACCCGTACCTGGCCTACGCCGCTACGCTGGCCGCCGGCCTGGACGGCATCGCCAACCAGATCGAGCCGCCGGAGATTTTCCAGGGCGACGTCTACGCCGCCCAACATCTGCCCCGGGTGCCTTACACCCTGGCGCAGGCCATCGACCAATTCGCCACCAGCGCGTTTGCCCGAACCGCCTTTGGCGAAGAGGTCGTCAACCATTACACCCATTACTTCCGCACCGAAGAAGCTGCGTTTAACAAGGCAGTGACGGATTGGGAGCGGAAGCGGTATTTTGAAAGGATTTAGCTGTCAGTACGCTGCGCTTTCAGCAGTCAGCACACTCGCTTCGCTCGTTTTCAGTAGCCGATTACTGATAGGGAGCGCAGCGACCGGGCTGATCGCTGAAAGCGCAGCGTACTGATCACCAACATAGGAGTACCAATGAGACTACAAAACAAAACTGCCCTCATCACCGGGGCGGGGAGCGGGATCGGCCGGGAGACGGCGCTGTTGTTTGCCCGGGAGGGGGCGCAGGTTGTCCTGGTGGATATTAATGATGAAGCGGGGCAGGCGGTGCTGGCGGAGCTGGAAGCGGCCGGGGGCAGCGGCATTTATGTCCATGCCGACGTGTCAAAGGCAGCGGATTGTGAGGCGATGGTGGCGGCGGCCGAGGAGAAATTCGGCAAGCTGGATGTGCTGTTTAACAACGCCGGCATCAGCCACGCCGCTGATGATGACGCCGTGAGCACGGCCGAGGATGTCTGGGATCTGACCTTTGATATCAACGTCAAGGGTGTCTTTCTGGGCTGCAAGTACGGCATCCCGGCGCTGCGACGGGCCGGCGGCGGCTCGATTATCAACACCGCCTCCTTCGTGGCCATCATTGGGGCGGCGACGCCGCAGCTGGCTTACACCGCCAGCAAGGGCGCGGTGCTGTCGATGACCCGCGAGCTGGCAACCATCCATGCACGCGAGGGCATCCGGGTCAACGCCCTCTGCCCGGGGCCGCTGCGGACCGAGCTGCTGATGAAATACCTCAACACTGAGGCCAAGAAGCAGCGCCGTCTGGTCCACATCCCGATGGGGCGCTTCGGCGAGGCCGAGGAGATCGCCAAAGCAGCGCTGTACCTTGCCTCGGACGATGCTTCCTTCGTCACCGGCACCTCGTTTATGGTGGATGGCGGGATTACAGCGGCGTACGTGACGCCGGAGTAGCCGACGAGGACCCGTCGGGTTACCCCCAACCCGACGGGTCCTACCAACCCCTCGCCGCCCGCCAAATCCTGCTACAATGGTCCCACTATGCTGGGCCATCAACAGCCGCTTATCCGGACGAAGCTGATCCCACCCCGGCTTCCCCGGCAAACTCTGGCGCGAGACAATCTACTTAGCCGCCTGGCGCAGGCGTATGAGCTGCCGCTGACGATCGTCCAGGCCGGGGCCGGCTATGGCAAATCGACGGCGCTGGCGGCGTTTGCCGCGCAGCAGACGGCGACAGTCTGGTATCACCTTGAGGCTGAGGATGCTGATCCGCTGCGCTTTCTGCAGCATTTGCTGTATGGGCTGGGCCAGGTGGATTTTGGCCTGGTCGAAGTGGCCCAGGTGCAGCTGGAGCAGTGGGATTGGGATGACGCGGAACGCAGCTGGCGGCTAATCTGCGATACGTTGGTCAACGCCCTGACCCAGCTGCCCCAAGAGCTGCTGCTGGTGCTGGACGATGCTCACCTGCTGCTGGACAAACCGGCCGGTCCCCTCCCCCAATTCCTGGCCCGCCTCCTGCAACATGCCCCCTCGACCTTCCACCTTCTGCTGGCCACCCGCTACGCCATCTCTCTCCCCAACCTGCTCAACCTGCGCATGCAGGGGCAGCTGCTGGAGATCGGCCAGGATCAGCTCAGCTTCAGCGAGGCCGAGATCACACGGCTCCTGGCCGACCATTACGGCATTCGCCTGGCAGCCGCCGAAGCGCGCCTGCTCAATGAGGTGACCGAGGGCTGGCCGATGGTGGTGCAGCTGGTCGGACGCCAGCTGCAGGGAGGCGGTACTGTCACGGAGGCGCTCACTCAGCTGGCCCGCAGCGGCGGCAATCTGTTTCAATACCTGGCCCAGGAGGTGCTGGCGGGGCAACCGGCCGGTGTGCAAACTTTCCTGCGCGAGAGTGCCGTCCTCAGCCAACTCACGGCGCCCTTGTGCGACGCCCTGCGCGGCGCCGGCGACAGCCGGGAAATGCTGCGTTACCTCGTTGAGCAGGCCCTTTTTGTCACCAACATCGACGAGAACCATGTCCGTTACCATCATCTGTTTCGCGAATTGCTGCTGGGACAGATGGCGCCTGAGGAGCGGGCTGCCTCGCACCGGCGGGCAGCGGCCATTTTTGCCGCGGGCGGCCAGATCGAACGGGCCCTGGAACATTACCTCGCCGCTGCCAGCTACACCGAGGCAACGCCGCTGCTCACCACCTACGGCCAGCAATTAATCCAGGTGGGCCGGCTGGATACGTTGAATGGCTGGCTCTCCTCATTGCCGCCGCACAACCTGCTGGCCAACCCGACCTTGCTGGTTTACATGGGCGACATCGCCCGGCTGCGCAGCCGCTTCGACGAGGCGCTGGGCTGGTACCAGCGGGCGGAGGAGCTCTGCCGCCAGACGCGTGATGTGCCCGGCCTGGGTAAGGCGCTGCGTGGTCAGGCCCGCGTCTTTCTGGATACGGTCAACCCGAGCCGGGCCGAGGCGTTGTTGCAGGAGGCGCTGAGCCTGGCCGATGGGCAGCTGGACCGGCAGACGCGGGCTCGCTTGCTGGATTTGCTGGCGGAAAACCTCCTGAATCAGGGGCGGCTGGATGATGCTGAGCGCTTTCAGGCTGAGGCGCGAGCGCTGCGTGAGGAAGGACCGGGCCAGGCGGAGCTGCCCTACCGGATGATGCTGCGCACCGGCCGGCTCAATGAAGCCCGCCAGCAATTGGAAGCGCAGGCGCACCAGGAACGCGCCCAACCGGTGCAGCGGCCGCGCGCCCACCGGGAGACACTGTTGCTGCTCTCAATCATCCTCGCTTTTCAGGGTGAACGGGCGGCAGCGTTTGCGGCAGCGGAGGAAGGGACCGAGCGGGGGCGGCAACTCAATTCGCCGTTTGTGGTGGCGGTCGGGCTGATGCGGCAGGGGCATGGCTGGCTGCTGGCCCGCGACGAAAATGGATACCGGCAGGCAATTGAATGCTTCCAGGCGGCCATTGGCATGAGCAAGACGCTGGAGGTGGCCCGGCTGCGGGTTGAAGCGTACTGGGGGCTGACGCAGGCGCATGGCTGGCAGGGGCAGTTGGAGCAGGCGCAGCTTTACGCTGACAAGGGCATTGCCCTGGCGCGGCAGGCGGGGGATGAATGGATCTCGGCCTGCATTTACACGTCGCTGGGGGCGAGTTATTTGTTGACCGGCCGGTACGAGCCAGCCCTTATCTGGCTCAACCGGGCCATCGCCTCCTTCCAGGAATGTAGCGACACCTTCGGCCAGACCGTGGCCCGTCTCTGGCTGGGCTACCTGCGTTTCCTGACCGGCGACGAGATCCGGTTGCAGCATGAGATGGAGATTGTGCTGCGCCTGACCCATGAGCATGGCTACGACTTCCTGTTCCGCCAGACATCGCTGCTGGGGCCACCCGATCCGCGCAGCCTGATCCCGCTTCTGCTGCAAATCCGCGGGCTGGCGAGCTGCGCGGCTGCAGCCAACCAACTGCTGGGCCAGCTTGGTCTGGCCGACCTGGAATACCATCCCGGTTACCAGTTGCGCATCAAGACGTTGGGCGCCTTCCAGGTCTGGCGCGGGCCGGAGCTGGTCAACGCGAGCGAATGGCGGCGCCAGGCCGCGCGCCAATTTTTGCAGCTCCTGCTGAGCCAGCCCCAGACGCTGCTGCACCGGGAGCAGATTTGCGAGCAGCTCTGGCCGGAGGCAACGGCTGATGAGGCGCTGAATCAGTTCAAGGTTGCCTACAACAGCCTGTGCAAGGTGCTGGAACCAGACAGGGCGCGCAACGCTCCTTCCGCCTTCATCGCCCGCGATGGCAGCCGTTACGGACTGCGCCAGACGGCGGATGTGGCGTTGGACCAGCTGCAGTTTGACCAGCTCATTGCCCAGGGCGACAAGCTGCTCAAGAGTGACCCGGCCGCGGCCCGGCAAAGCTACGAGCGCGCCATCGCCCTGTACGAAGGGGATTTTCTGGTTGGCTTTCCCTACGAGCCGTGGGCGGAACAGGAGCGATTGCGGCTGCGCAATCGTTTCCTGCGGGCGGCAGAACGGTTGGCGGAGGGCTACCTGGGCCAGGGCCAATGGCGCGCCGCCCAGGAACTGGCCGACCGGATGTTGCAGGTCGACCCCTGCTGGGAGCCGGCCTACCGCGCCCTGATGGCGGCGCTGGCCAACCTGGGCAACCACGGTGAACTCCTGCGCACCTACCAGCGTTGCCGTGAGACGCTGGCCCGCGAACTCGCCGTCGCCCCGGCCCCGGCGACGGAGGCGTTGTACCAGACGTTGTTGCGGCGGGGGGAGTAGGGCACCGACATTGTTTGTAACTTCTCAGTAACTCCCGTCCGCTACCCTGTCAGGGATGGAGAAGGCGACTGTTGGAATTGCCGGTGTCGGCACTTTTTTACCTGAAACATACCTGACGGCGGCGGAGATCGCGGCGGAGACGGGCTACCCGGAGTGGGTGGTGCGGGACAAGCTGGGGATCGCGGGCAAGTATGTGGGCGACCCGAACGTTCATCCCAATGAGATGGGGGTGCGGGCGGCGCAGAACTGTCTGGCGGCGAGCGGCATTGACCCGGCCGAGATCGACGCGGTGTTGTGTACCACGGAGGAATGGCGGGAGTATCTGCTCTGGACCTCCGGCATCGACCTGGCGTACCAGATCGGGGCGACCAACGCCTGGGCCGTGGATGTGCATGCCCGCTGCGTGACGACCGTCAGCGCCATGAAGATGGCCCGCGACATGATGATCGCGGACCCGGAAGTCAATACCGTCCTCATCGCCGGCGGCTATCGCATTGCCGATTTCATCAACTTCAAGAACAAACGAACCTCCTTCATGTGGAATATCGGCGCCGGTGGCGGCGCCATGCTGCTGCGCAAGAACCACCCGCGCAACCTGGTGCTGGGCAGCCATCAAATTGTCGATGGCTCGATGAGCCGCCATGTCGTTGTGCCCGCGAGCGGCACCATCCAACACCCCACGGACAAAGCTGTAGCGGACGGCCAATTTTATTTTGACCTCGTCGAACCGGAGCTGATGAAAGATCGGCTGAATGAGGTGTCTATCGACAACTGGGTCAAATGTGTGGATGAGGCGCTGCGCAAAAGCGGTCAGAAGGCGGATGGCTCACCTTTTTCGCGGGCTGACATTGATTTTCTCAATATGGTGCTGATCAAACCGTCTGGTCATCGAGAGATGCTGGCCCGGTTGGGGTTGAGCCCGGAGCAGTCGGTTTACCGGAGTGACGTGGGTCATATTGGCGAGCAGGATGCGATGTTTGGCATTGAGGAAGGGTTGCGCTCCGGCCGGTTACAGGATGGCGATCTCATGGCGATCGTCGCCGCCGGAATTGGCTATGTCTGGGGCGCCGCCATCGTTCAGTGGGGAGAGGTGACCGGATGAATCTGAGCCAATCCAGCGCCATTTTACTCAGCCAACGGGCGGCGCTGACGCCGGATCGGGAGGCGTTGCTCCTGACCGATAGCGGTGACCGCTTCAGCTATGGCGAGCTGGATGCGCGGGCCAATCGTTGCGCCAACTGGTTGCTGTCGCTGGGCATCGGCTATGGCGACACGGTTTCTATCCTGGCCCAGAACGGCATCACTTACCTGGACCTGTTTTTTGGCTGCGCCCGCATCGGCGCGGTTTTTGCGCCGTTGAACTGGCGGCTGGTGGCGGCGGAGCTGAGCTATATCGTCAACGATTGCCAGAGCCAGCTGCTGATTTTTGGCCCGGAATATGCTGACGTGCGTGAAGAGTTGGCGGCGACTACCGCCATCCCGCATCAGTTCAGCCTGGCGGAATACGAAGCCGCCCAGGCCATGGCCGAACCCGGCCCGCCCCCGGTTGACGAGCGCATCGGGCCGGAATCGATCCATTGCATCCTCTACACCTCCGGCACAACCGGCCGGCCCAAAGGGGCGCTGATTTCCGGCCGGCAGGTGGTCTGGAACTGCATCAACACGGTGGTGAGCTGGGGACTGACGGCTGATGACGTGTCGCCGGTCTTTACGCCGATGTTCCACGCTGGTGGCCTCTTTGCCTTCCTGACGCCGATTTTTTATGCCGGTGGCCGTATTCTCCTTTCCCGCGCATTTGACCCCGAACTCACCCTGAAACAGATTGAAGACGAAGGCTGCACGGTTATTCTGGGTGTACCGACGCTGTTTCAGCTGTGGCTGAAGTCGCCACAACTGGCCCGGACTGATTTTAGCCGGGTGCGTTACTTCATCAGCGGCGGCGCCCCCTGCCCGGTGCCATTGATGCAGGCATGGCGCGAGGCGACAGGCACGGTGTTCCGCCAGGGGTACGGGCTGAGCGAGGTTGGGCCAAACTGCTTCAGCATGACCGATGAGGAGTCTGAGCCGAAATCAGGTTCGGTGGGCAAGCCGATATTTCACAGTCAGATGCGGTTGGTCGACGAAAACGGCCAGGATGTACCGGCCGGTGCCATCGGCGAGCTGATCATCAAGGGGCCGCATGTTTGCTCCGGTTATCTCAACAACCCGGAAGCGACGGCGGCGGCGCTGCGCGATGGCTGGTTCCACACTGGCGACATGGCGCGGCAGGATGAGGATGGCTTCTTTTACATTTCCGGCCGGTTTAAAGACATGATCATCAGCGGCGGCGAGAACGTTTATGCGGCTGAGGTTGAGGCGGTCTTTTTGACCCATCCGCAGGTAGCGGAATGTGCCCTGATCGGTAAGCCGGATGAGAAATGGGGCGAGATCGGGTTGATGCTGGTGGTACCGGCCGGACCCGAGCCAGATGCCGACGCCCTGCTGGCCCACTGCGGCGAGCGGCTGGCCCGCTACAAAATCCCCAAAGAGATTCAATTTGTCGACAGCCTCCCCTATTCCCCTTACGGCAAGGTGGAGAAGGTGAAGCTGCGGGTGCAATATTTGTAGGTGCGTTATGCCAGTTATCGAGACAAACGGGATCGAAGTCTATTACGAGATCGCTGGAACGGGGCCGCCGCTGTTGCTGATCAGCGGGATGGCCTATGACCATTGGGAATGGCATCTGCTGGCGCCGCTGTTGGCGGCGCAGTTTACGGTTATTCAGATGGACAATCGGGGCTCGGGCCAGAGTAGTAAACCGGCCGGACCCTACTCCGCGCCCATGCTGGCGGCGGATACGGCCGGCTTGCTGGACCATCTGGCGCTGGGGCCGGTGGCCGTGTTGGGCCATTCGATGGGGGGCTTTGTGGCCCAGCAGTTGTGGCTGGACCGGCCGGATCTGATCAGCCACCTCATCCTGGCTTCGACCAATTTTGGTGGCCCCAACCATGTGCCCATCACCCAGCAAGCGCTGGCGGTGATGATGGATATCAGCCAGGACCCGGTGACCCAGCTACGCAATGGCGTCGCCCTGGCGGCAGCGCCCGGCTTTGTCGAGCGGCAGCCGGAGCGGTTTGAGTCGATTATCGCCTACCGGTTGACCGGGCCGGTGCCGCCGGCGGCCTACCAGGCGCAACTGGGCGTCGGGCTGGGGCTGGTCGACCCGGCGAAAGCGTTTGAGAGGCACCTGCCCTCGGTGACGGTGCCGACCCTGGTTCTTTTCGGGGAGCATGACCTGGTTGTGCCCCCGGCCAATGCGGAACTGTTCGCCAACCTGATACCCGACTGCCAGGTGGCGATCCTGCCGGACACCGGCCACATCTTCCCCCTGGAAGAGCCGGCCGCGGCAGCCGCCGTCATCAGCGAATTTCTACACGCCCGTTAGGGGCAGAGAGTTTTTGCCACGGATTAGCACGGATTTGGGAGGATTTGGTGAGTTGCGCGGACCCTGCGGGGTTTCTCGATGAAAAAGAATCCGTGCTAAATCTGTGTTAATCCGTGGCTATTTCCCCAAATCTGGAGGAGTTATGAGACGTAGGACGAATTGGAAGTTGTTGGCCCTGCTGCTGGCCCTGTTAATGGCGCTGGCGGCTTGTGGCGGCGACGAGACGGAAGAGACGCCGGAAGCGACGGAAGCGGCCGGTGAGACCGAGGCGGAGCCCACCGAGGCCGCCACAGAGCCGGAGACCGAGCCTGAAGTGAGCGCCGAAGGCGTGAGCTGTGCGGAGCCGGTTAAGATCGGTTTGATCACGGATGAGACCGGCAGCCTGGGCATCTATGGCGCCCATGTGCTGCGTAGTTTCCCGCTGGGGCTGGAATATGCCACCGGCAGCAGCCCAACCGAAGGAGACGGCTATACCAGCTACATGCTCGAGAATTGTGAGCTGCAGCTCTACATCCGCGACGACCAGAGTAACCCGGAGATCACGGCCACGATGGGCCGCGAGCTGATCGAGGTTGAAGGAGTCGATATGCTGGTGGGTACGGTCAGCTCCGGGGCGACGGCGACGTTGCAGGAGCTGGCTCGCGAAAACCAGGTACCGTTGATTGTCGCGCCGGCGGCGGCCAATGACATCACCGGGGCCAGCTTCAACGAATACACCTTCCGCACCAGCCGGAACAACTATCAGGACGCGGTCAACATCTGCGAGTACATGACGACGCAGTATGACACCTTCGTCCAGATCGCGCCGGATTATGCGTTTGGTTACGGTGGGGCGACGGCGTTCCGCGACGCCTGTACCTTGTTCGGCGGCGAGTTTGTGGCCGACGATATCTTCGCACCGCTGGACACGACCGATTTCACCGCCTACATGGAGCAGGTGCTGGATGCGAACGCTGACGCATTCCTGGTGACCTGGGCCGGCGGCGGTTTTGTGCCGCTGCTGCAAGCGGCAGTCGACCTGGGTGTGCTGGAGCAATCCACCCTGGCGGCCGGCTTTGTCGACAACGTGGTGATGCCGGCCTTCTTCGGCAACGCCATCGGTTCGACGAGTGGCATCCTTTACCATTACACCTTCCCGGACAACGAGATCAACGACTGGCTGGTGGAGCAAACCACGGCCCGCTTCGGCACACCGCCGGATCTGTTTGATGCCGATGCCATGAACGCTGCCATCCTGCTGGTGGAAGCGCTCAAGGAAACGGGTGGCGAAACGGCCGCGGACGGCCTCATCGCCGCCATGGAAGGGGCCCAGTTTGAAGGGCCGAAGGGTTCGATTTACATCCGGCCGGAAGACCATGTGGCCATCCAGGATATGTATATCGCCACCCTGCTGAATGTGGATGATCCCGAGTTCCGTTACTTCGAGCTGGTTGAAGTCAACCGGCCGAATGTTCCCTGCCTCCTGCCGGAAGATATGGTTGATCGCTGCGGCGACCTGCCGATCGGCTCGCTGACCGACCTGTCTCAGGTGACGGCGGTGGAGCCAGAGCCGGAAACGGAGCCTGAGATGGAGATGGGCACAGCGGTCTGTGCCGAACCGATCAAGATCGGTTTGATCACCGATAAGACTGGCGCGCTCTCTATCTATGGCGCCCATGTGCTGCGGGCCTTCCCGCTGGGGCTGCAATATGCCACGGGTACGGCGCCCGACGTGGTCAGCGAAGAGCAGTGGAATTTCATGCTGGACGAATGTCCATTGGAAGTCTACGTGCGCAATGATGAGAGTAATCCTGAGACCACGGCGACGATGGGGCGGGAGCTGATCGAGGATATCGGCGTAGATATTCTGGTCGGGACCGTCAATTCCGGGGCGACGGCGACGTTGCAGGAGCTGGCGCGCGAGAACCAGGTGCCGTTGATTGTGGCGCCGGCGGCGGCCAATGACATCACCGGGGTCAGCTTCAATGAATACACCTTCCGTACCAGCCGGAACAATTACCAGGATGCGGTCAACATCTGCGATTATCTGACGACGCAGTACAACTCGTTCGTGCAGATCGCGCCGGATTACGCCTTTGGTCAGGGCAGCGCGGCGGCGTTCCGTGACGCCTGTACGCTGAACGGCGGCGAATTTGTCGGCGACGACATCTTCGCGCCGCTGGAAACGACGGATTTCACTCCGTACATGGACAGCGTCCTGGATGCGGTGGATGACGGCGCTGAGGCGTTCATCGTGACCTGGGCCGGCAGTGGTTTTGTGCCGCTGCTGCAGGCGGCGACGGACAGCGGTGTGCTGGATGAGATCCCGATCGCCTCTGGTTTTGTCGACAACGTGGTGATGCCGATCTTCTTCGGCAATGCTATCGGCTCGACAAGCGGTATCCTGTACCATTACACCTTGCCGGACAACGAGATCAACGACTGGCTGGTGGAGCAAACGCTGGCTTCGGCGGGCGTGCCGCCGGACCTGTTTGATGCGGACGCGATGAACGCGGCCATCATGATCGCGACGGCGCTGCGCAGCACGGGCGGCGACGCCTCGGCTGAGGCGCTGATCGCGGCAATGGAAGGGATGTCGTTTGAGGGCCCGAAAGGGACGATCTTCATCCGCCCTGAGGACCATGTGGCCATTCAGGACATGTACATCGCGACCTTGTTGAACATTGACGATCCGGAGTTCCGCTACTTCGAGTATGTGGCGACGAACCGGCCGGATGTTCCCTGCCTCCTCCCCGAGGAGCTCCAGGACCGCTGCGGCGACCTGCCCATCGGCAGCCTCAGCGGCGATTAGAAGAGGAGCCACGGATTAACACGGATTAGACACGGAATATTTTAAAAAAAGAATCCGTGGAAATCCGTGTTAATCCGTGGCCAAAAAAATCTTATGGCCTTGCTGGAAACGCGGAATTTGACGAAATCGTTTGGGGCGCTGGTGGCGGTGCAGGATGTCTCCATTCAGGTGGAGGCAGGGACGTTGCATTCCATTATCGGCCCCAATGGGGCGGGCAAGACGACGTTCTTCAACCTGTTGAGCGGCAACCTGAGCCCGACCTCGGGCCAGGTGCTGTTCCGGGGGCAGGACATTACTCGCCAGCCGCTGCACCGGACGGTCCACATCGGCATTGGCCGCTCTTTCCAGATTACCAACTTGTTTCCCAATCTGACGGTGCTGGAGAACATCCGCCTGGCGGCCCAGGCGCTGGGGCGGGACAACTTTCAGTTCTGGCGGTCTCATAGTGCGTTGCCGGCCTACATCGAGCGGGCGGAGACGGTGATGGAGCTGGTCGGTCTCAAGGAGCGGGCCTATCAGCTGGCGCGGACCTTGCCGCACGGCGACCAGCGCAAGCTGGAGCTGGGCATGATCCTGGCGCCGGAGCCGGAACTGTTGCTGCTGGATGAACCGACAGCCGGTATGGCCTCGGAGCAGGTGCCGGAGTTGATGGCTCTGATCCGGCAGGTGCAGGAAAAAGGCCATCACACCATCATGCTGGTGGAACACAACATGAATGTGGTGATGCGGGTGTCGGATAAGGTGACGGTGATGCACCAGGGCGCCGTGCTGGCGGAAGGGACGCCGGCCGAAATCGCCGCCAACCCGACCGTCCAGCAAGCCTACCTGGGCCAGCTTTACGATGTGAGCTCATGACCACTCTACTGGAACTGCGCGACGTCCACACCTATATCGGCCAGTATCGCATCCTGGAAGGCGTTTCCTTCGCGGTGGCGGCTGGCTCTATCCTGGCGCTGCTGGGACGCAACGGTGCCGGCAAGACAACGACGCTGAAGTCGATTCTGGGGTTGACGCCGCCCAGCGCCGGGCAGATCCTGTTTGGCGGTGATGAGATTCAGGGGCAGCGCAGTTTTGACATCGCCGCCGCCGGCATCGGCTTTGTGCCGGAACATCGGGCGATTTTCCGCGATCTGTCGGTGCTGGAAAACCTGCGCATCGCTGAGCGGCAAAAAGGGGATTTTGCCCGCAAGGAAGAGTTCATCTTCGGGCTATTTCCCGATTTGAAACGACTGATCAAGCTGCCAGGCACTAACCTGTCCGGCGGGCAGCAGCAGATGCTGGCGGTGGCCCGGGCGCTGGTGCCGGATAATCGGCTGCTGCTGATCGACGAGCCCAGCGAAGGACTGGCGCCGGTCATCATCGAGCAGATGATGGCGGCCATTCGCGAGCTGTCAGCGGCGACGACGGTGGTGCTGGTGGAGCAGAATTTCCTGGTGGCCAGCCAACTGGCCGATGATTACGTGATTATCGAAGAAGGCAAATCGGTGCGGCACGGCCGGATGGCTGAGCTGGCCGAAGACAAGGCGACGGTACAACGTTACCTGGGGGCTGCGTAGGAGCGAGCACATGGCCGATTTCTGGCGGGGCAACCGTACCCGATTGCTGACACTGGCGATTTTGACCATCTTGTTTGTCACGGCGATCCGGGGCATGGAGACGGAGGATTGGGTGATTACGGTCCTGCGCGGCCTGTCGGTGGGGGCGGTGACCTTTCTGGTGGCCTCGGGGCTGTCGCTGATTTTCGGGCTGATGGATGTGCTCAACCTGGCCCATGGGGAGCTGTTCATGATCGGGGCGTATGTGGGTTGGACGGTCTATGTCCGCCCGGATACGTTTATGGATGTGCTGCCGCTGCCGCTCATGCTGGCGGTGGGTTTCCTGTTGCTGCCGCTGTGGGCAGTTGTAGTAAGCCGGTGGGGACCGGCCGGTCGCGCTCGCCAGATCTGGCCCTTCATTGCCCTGTTGCTGGGTGGGGCGGCCCTCCTGTTCGCCTTGCAGCGCTACCCGATCACCATCTGGAACCCGGAAGATTACGCCCAGAGCCCAATTTCCTATTCGCTGGCGCTGAGCCAGGGGACGTTGCAACTGCCTGACGCCATCGCCGCGACGACGGCGCCGTTGTTGTTGCTGCTGGTTTTGCTGAGCGGCTGCCTGTTGGGGTTGGCGCTTGTTGGCTTCCAGCGCCGTCACCTCGAAGGTGGGCGCCAGGAGAAGCTGCGCCGTCAGCCACTGATCGTCGCCGGCAGCGTTTTCCTCGTGGGGTTGCTTGTTTTTCTGTTCAATGATCGCCTGGGAGCGGCGGTCTTTGCCCTGCCGTCGATGTGGCGCTTCCTGCTGGCGATGTTGCTGGCGACGCTGACCGGTGGGGTGCTGGGCATGCTCATCGAAGGGGCGCTCATCCGGCCGCTATACGACCGGCCGATTTATCAGCTCATGATGACGCTCGGGTTGAGCTTCATCGGCATCGAGATGGTGCGGGCGGTCTGGGGGCGGCCGGAGTTCACCATGCCCAAGCCGGAGCTGTTCTCCGGGACCGGCGATGGCTGCCCGGCAACCAGCTTCAACGATCTGCTGACCTATAAATGCTCGACGATTCTGCTTTTCGACGGCCGCATTCGCACCTACAACGAAGTATTTGTCATCCTCGTGGGGGTCCTGGTGCTGGTGGCTGTCTGGCTGATTTTGCAGCGGACCCGCATCGGCATGATTATCCGGGCCGGCGTGCAGGACAGCGAGATGGTGGAGGCGCTGGGCATCAACGTGCGGGCGGTTTTCACCTTTGTCTTTGCCCTGGGCGTCGGTCTGGCGGCCCTCGGTGGGGTCCTGGCGGCGCCGTCGATGGGGTTGTCGACCGGGATGGGGACGCAGTTGCTGTTGCTGGCGCTGATCGCGCTGGCCATTGGCGGTCTGACCAGCTTTCCGGGTGCTGCCGCCGGGGCGGTGCTGGTGGGGCTACTGCAGCAGTTTATCATCAAATATGGCCAGATCGGCATCAATCTACCCTTTCTGGCGGAGCCATTTAAGCCGTCGCCACCGCTGGTGCCGGCGTCGACGGTGTTGTTGATGGTGATTATTTTGCTGGTGCTGCCCAACGGCCTGTTTGGGCGCAAGGAATAAGGAGAGCGGGATGGAGATGGCAGGCCAAAAGCGGAGCTGGTTGGCGGCAAACCGGACCGCCCTGGGCTTATTCCTGTTGATGCTGCTGTTGCCGTTTGCGATTGCGTTGGCGGATGGGCAGGCACCGGCCGGTGTGCTGGCCAGCGAGACCGGCAACGCCAAATTTGTGCAGGGCTTGCTCATCGAACTGCTGATCCTGGCGATTTACGCCATCAGCTACGACCTGATCCTGGGTATCACCGGCCTCCTTTCCTTTGGCCACGCGATGTTCTTTGCCACCGGCGCTTACGCCACCGGTATCGCCTTCAAGAGCCTGGAATGGGGCGTGGGGCCGACGTTGCTGCTGGTGGTGGCGGTTGGTATCTTGCAGGCCTTGCTGTTTAGCCTGGTGTTGCCGCGGGTCAAAGGGGTAACCTTCGCCCTGGTCACGCTGGGGCTGGCCTCCGTGTTCCACATCGTCATCCAGGCCAGCGAGCTGGCGGAGTACACCGGCGCTGATGTGGGTTTACAAGGGGTGACGGTGCCGGCCTGGCTGAGCACCAGCGACCAGCGCTACGGTCTGTATGCGCTGACGCTGTTTGTGACCCTGCTGGTTTACCTGGCGTATCAGCGCTTTGTCGATTCGCCGACGGGCCGGGTTTGCATCGCCATCCGCGAGAACGAAGAGCGGGCGCTGATGCTGGGCTATAACACCTTTCATTACAAACTGGCGGTGCTGCTGCTTTCTTCGCTAACGGCAGCGTTGGCCGGCTTCCTGCACACGATTCACCAGCCGATCGTCAGCCCCAATGTGGCCAGTCTGGGCTGGACGGTGGCGGCGTTGCTGATCATTCTTATCGGCGGCGTGGGTACCTTGAGCGGGGCGATTGTGGGGGCGGCCACCTACCGACTACTGCAATATTTCCTTGACCGCTGGTTCGGCGAAGCGTCCAGCTTTTTGCTGGGAGCGGTTTACGTGGGGCTGGTGATCTTCCTGCCGTACGGCATTGTTGGTACCTGGCGGCTGCGGCAATGGCAGCTGCGGGAAGGCCGGGATCGGCTGAGGGGTTGGCTAACCCGACAGGTTAGCTGACCCGTCGGGTTGCCGGACCCGACGGGTTGGGCAACCCCTCAACGTGAACAAGGACCTCTATTCGGTTGACAATCGGCGTCCTCTATGCACAATAAGAAATCAGCCCGTGCCCGCGGCGGTTTCCTTGGGGAATCGGCGGGGCAAGGGCGCAAGTGTGCACCGAAACTTATTGCTGATTACCGAATTGAGGATGACCGGCCGGTATGGAATTCCCTCTGGAGAGCCTGCATGCAACTCAATGAGATTTTGCGCCAGGTGAGCCGCACCTTTGCGCTGTCCGCAGAAGAGTTGCCCGACATTCTGCGTCAACCTTTAACCATTAGCTATCTGCTTTTACGGATCTCGGACATCCTGGAAGATCATCCAGAGATGCCCCCGGATCGCAAGGCGAACCTGTTGCGGACCTGGGCTGCCATCCTGGCCGGCGATGCGCCGGTGGATGAGCTGATCCACAATGTCCAGGATCTGGATCCAAGCGATCCGGAAGTCTTTGTCGCCCATAACGCGGATTATGTGATCAATGAGCTGGCCAAGATGCCGGCTGGGCTACGCGCGACGGTGACGGAACGGGTCATCGAGAGTTCGCTGGGGATGGCCCGCTGGCAGGAGCATGGCCCTTTCATCGCCGATGAGGCCGAGATGGATGATTACATGCATCACGTCGCCGGCGTTGTTGGCTATCTGATCACAGACGTCTTTGCCTGGTATCTACCGCCGATTCGAGAGCGTCAGGAGCAGCTGATGCCGCTGGCCCGCGAGTATGGGCTGGCCTTGCAGACGGTCAACATTATCCGCGGCATGCGCAAGGATTATGAGCGGGGCTGGGTGTTTGTGCCGCAGACATTTTACGAATCAGTGGGGCTGACCCGGGATTCACTGTTTGACCCGGCCAACACCGAGCAGGCGCTGCAGGTGGTGGATATGCTGGTCGCCAAGGCCGAGCGACATCTCTGGCACGGGATGAGCTATATCACCGCTTTCCCGCGACGTCATCACGCCATCCGGCTGGCCTGTATGTGGCCGTTGCTCTTTGCCGTCAAGACATTGGCCATCAGCCGCAACAATGCGTCAGTGATTGATTCCGAGGCCAAGATGGGGCGGGACCAGGTGCGCCGCATCATCTACCAGACGCGACTGTTTGGCTGGTCCAACCGCTGGCTACGCCGTTATTACCATGTTCTCTCTGGTGGCCCCTTGCCGCAACCAGCCTGGGCGATTTTCTAGTTTATGAGTGAACTGAATGGTCCGGCTGAACCGACACCGCTCCGCTTTGAGGGTGATTTTGCAGTGGTGGCGGCGCAGGAGACGGTCTGGCAGGCGCTGACCGATCCGGAGTGGCTGGCGGATTGTGTGCCGGGGTTACTGCGTTATGAGATGGTGGGGCCGGACCATTTTGCCGGCGTGGCCTCGGTGGATCTGGTGCGCGGGGAAGTGCGCCAGTTCCCGGTGACGGTGCGCTGGTCGGAAATGACGGCGCCGGCGACCGGCCGGTTGCACGGCCAGACCCGCATCGAAAAAACGGCCGTGGAGTGGCAGGCGGTGATGAATCTTGCCACAGTCGAACAGAGCACGACCATCGCCTGGGAAGCGGCCGTCACTCTGCCGGACGCAACCCCGCAACTGCAACGATTGCTGCGCCCCCTGCTGCTTCAGCTGGTCCGCCGCGCCGTCACGACCTTTCTCACCTGTGTTAAAACCCGTCTGGAATAAAATCTAGACCCGATCTTTCTTCTCGCCGCTGCCCAAAGCGATAGATCGTTCATACGCAGCCCAGATGCCGCGCGAGATGACAGTGCGCAGGCCGCCTTTCTCCATCTGGTAGAGCGCCGCTGCCGTGGTGCCGCCGGGTGAGGTGACCTGGTTGCGCAGTTCGGCGACATGTTTGCCGGATAGCTGCGCGTATTCGACCGAACCCAGCATCGTCTGGGTGACCAGTTCTTCGGCGACGCGGCGTGAGAAGCCCATGTGGACGCCGGCATCGATCATCGCTTCCATCATGATGAAAACATAGGCCGGGCCGGAGCCGCTCAGGGCGGTGGCCATGTCCAGGTAGCTCTCATCCTCGACGTAGATCTCCTGGCCCAGGGCGCCCAGGATC
Source organism: Ardenticatenales bacterium (assembly GCA_020634575.1). Next base: position 114,930 of record JACKBM010000003.1, read on the forward strand.
GCCTGGGCTTGCCGCTTCTGCTCTTCGCTGACTTCCGGCGTGGATGTCCAGACTGTGATACCCTTGCCGATCTGAGCCGGCGTATTCGGCATCGCCCGGACGACGGCAGCGTGGGCCAACCCATCGGCAATGGTTTTGATGGGGGCGCCGGCCAGGATAGAGAGCAGCAGGTTGCGCCGGCGCAGATGGCCGCGAATGTCCGGCATCACTTTGCTCAGCACCTGCGGTTTGACGGCCAGGATGATAATGTCACCTTTTTCAGCAGCTTCCGTGTTGTCACTGGTGACCTGGATGCCGTATTGGGCCTGCAATTCCTGGGCCCGGTCAGCGCGCGGGTCGGAGCTGATGATCTGTTTGGGGTCGACTAATTTCTGGTTGATAAGGCCGCGGATCATCGCTTCGGCCATGATGCCGCTGCCTATAAAGGCAAGGGTATTATCAGCAAACATGGGCGCAGTATAGTCCAGGACAGCGGGCTTGCAAAGAGCTAATGTGCTGCTTCTCGCCAGGTGCTGGCCTGTGCTATAATAGCGGCCGATTATTTCAGGGAGTGAGAAGTATGTCTGGACATTCAAAATGGTCCACCATCAAGCATAAAAAAGCGGCTGCCGACGCTAAACGCGGCAAATTGTTTACCCGTGTCGCCAAAGAGTTGACCATCGCAGCGAAAGAAGGTGGTGGTGATTCAGCGACGAATCCGCGCTTGCGCCTGGCGATTGATAAAGCGCGGGCGGCCAATATGCCCAAAGATAATATCGAGCGGGCTATCCAGCGGGGCACCGGCGAAATTGAAGGTCTCGAATATTCCGAGATCATGTACGAGGCGTACGCGCCGAACGGCATTGGCATCCTGATTGAAGTGGTGACGGATAACAAAAATCGTTCCCTGGCGGATATCCGCAGCGCCCTGAACAAGAATGGTGGCTCGTTGGCCTCGGCCGGCTCAGTCTCCTGGCAGTTCACGCGCAAGGGGTATGTCGAAGTGCAGGGGGATGTGGATCAGGATGAGCTGTTCTTGTTGGCCGCAGATGCCGGCGCTGACGATGTTGATTTCAGCGGCGAGGTGACTGGTGTCTACAGCGACCCAAACAATATGAGCGAAGTGCGCAATTTGCTAGAGGAGAATGGGTTTGACCTGAGTGAAGCGAAGCTCATTTACGAGCCCAATAACACGACGTCGCTCGGGGTACAGGATTCCTTGCAGGTGTTGCGGGTCATCGAACGCGTTGAAGAGCTGGATGACGTGGAAAATGTTTATTCCACGCTCGAGCTCACGGACGAGGCGATGGCGGCCATGGAAAGTGAAGAGTAACTTCCCTGGCGAGTTTACGGAGTTGAATCAGGGGCGCGGTTGATCCGCGTCCTCTTTTTTTCTGATGCGTGTTTTAGGAATTGACCCCGGAACGGCGACGACGGGTTACGGCATCATCGACGGTCATGAGGGCCAGGTGACGACGGTCACGTACGGCGCCATCCAGACCAGCAGCAAGCTGGAGATGCCGGAACGGTTGGCGCAGATTTACGCGGAATTGAGTGAGTTGATCAAGGCTTACCGGCCGGATGCCGCCGCCATCGAAGAGCTCTTCTTCGGCCGCAATGTGACGACAGCCATCACGGTCGGGCAGGCGCGCGGCGTCCTCATTCTGGCGCTGACCCATGCCGGCATCCCCATCGCCGAATACAAGCCGGCCGTGATCAAGCAGACGATCGCCGGCTACGGCCAGGCGGACAAGGCCCAGATGCAGCTCATGGTGCGCCACCTGCTGGACCTGGAGGAAACGCCCCGGCCGGATGACGCGGCTGACGGCCTGGCGATCGCCATTACGCATTATCAATATCAGCAATACCAGGCGCTGATGTAGGCGGTGGGACCGGCCGGTTGTTGCGTCGCCGGCGACCCGTTCATCTGCCTGAGCGACCCCCTAAAAGAGATAAGCCATGATTGCCAGTTTAAGTGGAACCATTAGCTTCATCGGCAAGGATCACCTCATCATTGTGACCGGCGGTGTCGGTATCCGCGTCTTTGTGCCGCGGACAGTGCTGGAGAATCCGGGCGGCGTGGGGACGTCCATCCTGCTGCAGACCCATCTGATTGTCCGCGAGCAAGAGTTGACCCTCTATGGCTTCAAGACCCGGGACGATCTGGGGTTGTTTGAGATTTTGCTGGGCGTTAGCGGGGTGGGGCCCAAGGTGGCCCTGGCAATTTTGTCCGCATTGAGTCCGGAAATGTTGCAGACCGCCATCATGATGGAAGATACCGGTGTGCTGCAACGCGTCCCCGGCATCGGCAAAAAGACGGCCGAGCGCATCATGTTCCAACTCCGGGACAAGATGGATTTCACCAGCGCCCGGATGAGCAGCATGCCCCTTGTCAACGACGTGGATGCCGACGTGATCGACGTGTTGACCGGCCTGGGCTTCAGCATTGTCGAGGTCCAATCCGTCCTGCAAAAGCTCCCCCGCGAAGTGACAGACATGAACGAAAAGGTCGGCATGGCGCTGCAGCTGCTGGACCAGGCGGGGCGCTAAACTTGCTCAAGAGCGGATGGCTTGGGCACTATTGGGCCATTCACTCATCTCAACCGATGTCATCCCCAGCCAGTTGCCAGAACGCATTGGCGGGATCCCTCACCTTCTTTACATGGCCGCCGTTTCTGGCAAACGAGGTTCGAGATGACGTCGCCAAAGAAGAGGTTTTTGACTTTGCTGGGCCATCCCGAAGGAGCCCGTGCCGGGTCAAACGCGCCTGGTATTAATGGGCGACGAGGGATGCTGATGTAACACAGGCGTGTTCAGACCTATCTGCGAGTACCCAAGCCTGGCATTTTTGACGCCGTTCTAGCAGCACGGACCAGCGTCGTGCAAAAAAGCTTCCCTCGTCTGCCCATGGAAATTGTCAGGCCACAAACACGGGCTCCGTCGGGATGTTCAATTCAGAGGTATGTCCCAGGGTTCAAGAACGCCTTCAGGATCGATTACTCCGATGATGCCAATTGTGATCGGCTTATATCGAGGCAGCCCTGTTTAAAATGCCCCATTGAACGCGATCCGCCGTGTGGCCATTCTTGTTCCTCTTGGGCGCTTGCGCCTAACTATGGTCATTAGTCGACGGGAACAGTAAATTCCTGATCTCCCAAAGAACAAGGCGATAATGTCTATGCTTTCCTCATCCAGATGTGATGATGAATGAATCTTTTTCCAACTGATGGTTCATCTTACCTTTGGCCGTGTTGATGATGATATTACTTGCCAGTATCCAATTCTTCGTTTAGCCTTCTAACGGTCTTGTGAGCAGCCCTGCCATTAAAACCGAAGACTCGGAGCAGGGCGATTGCGCAATATCTATGAGGATGATGTGGTGATCGAAGATACGCGCAATTATGAGTACGATTTTCAAGTACCCTGGGTTCAGTTTTCAGCGGATCAATTTGAAGGCACAGACGGCTGCAATGAGTATTGGGGCAGGGTAGAGTTCAGTCGGCGCGGCGAGGTTCGCACCCCTGCGTACATGATGACCCTCAACGGCTGTGAGACCATCGAGCAAGTGTATGAAGATGGTGAATCCGTTTATCTGTCTTATCCGATTGGTACGGACGTGATCTATCACGAACGCTTCTTTCAGATTCACTCTTATAGTCTGGATGGCGCTGAACTGCGTCTGTACTACGGTGATGGGGCCAACAACTATCTGCTTTATGAGCGTCAACCATTTGCTGCAAGGGATTGATGTTATGGGCAGGGTCTCTCGCCCTTTCTTGATGGTCACTTTTCACGTTTATTAAGGCTGCCAGGAAACAAGGCGGACATGGCATGTGGTCTGAGGTTCGTAGTAAACGCTTTAGCGTTCCGAGTGCATCCGTTTGGGGGCTGCTGTCGCGTCAACCAACAGCTGTCCGGATGGTCACAAAAGGCTGAAGCCCTTTACTACAAACCTAACTTCGCTCAGCAAATCCTGAACCTGTTTCTCACCTTATCGAACACGGTCCGCCGCGGGGCCATTCTCAATACGACGTCGCGGAGGAGGGGAGGAGTCCTTGTTTGCCGAGCCCCGGACCCGAGCAAGATTCATACGCTGGATGTTACGAATAGGCGTGTGGCTACTGTTTGTTGGCCTGCTCGTTGCGGGGATCTGTCTGGGGCTGAACGAGCGTGGGCCGGAGCCGGTATCGCTCCTGGGGCGCTGGGAACTGCGCGGTATTGTGGAGAATGGGGTGCAGATTCAGGCTGCGGTCGAGTATGATTCGCCTGGCCAAATTCCCTGGCTCTTCATTCGTACGGGCAAATTCACCGGCTTTGATGGCTGTAATGAGTTAGGGGGCACCGCTGTGTTCACTGAACAGGGCCGATTCCTTCCAAGCGAATATTATTCAACGGCGAGTGCGTGTGGAATTGGTGGGCAGCCAATGGGCACTGATCGGATTTTCAGTGAGAGATTGCGACAGGCACACACTTTTGTGCTACAGGCGTGTGAGTTAAGATTGTACTATGGCAATGACGCCGCCAATTATCTGCTCTTTGAGCGCCAACCTTGTATTCCGGGATAGAGATGATGAGTGAACAGAATCTGACTGAACTGCGTATTAACGGCCAGCGGCTCTGGCAGCGGCTGATGACGATGGCCCAGATTGGCAAGACGGCCAAAGGGGGCGTCTGCCGGGTCACCCTGACCGAGGAGGATCGGTTGGGCCGGGATCTGTTCATTCAATGGTGTGAAGCGGCCGGCTGCACAATTGAGATCGACCAGATGGGCAGCATCTTTGCCACCCGGCCGGGCAAACGGGACGACCTGGACCCGGTGCTGGCCTGCAGCCACCTGGACAGCCAGCCAACCGGCGGCAAGTTCGATGGCGTCCTGGGCGTGCTGGCGGGGCTCGAAGTGATTGAGACCCTGAATGACCACAACATCGTCACCGAATACCCCATTACCGTCGCTTCCTGGACCAATGAGGAAGGGGCGCGCTTTACACCGGCCATGATCGCCTCGGGCGTGTATGGCGGTGTTTTTGACCTGGAGTACGCCTACAACCGGACGGACAAGGAAGGGATTACACTGCTGGAGGCGTTAGAAGCCATCGGCTACAAGGGCGAGGCGCCCGTGGGCAGCCAGAAGTTCTCGGCGGCGCTGGAGATCCATATTGAGCAGGGGCCGCTGCTGGAGTATGAAAAGAAGACAATCGGGGTTGTGACCGGGGTGCAGGGGGCGCGCTGGTATCATCTGAACTTCGCCGGCAAGGAAGCCCACGCCGGCACCACGCCAACGCAGGTGCGGCAGGACCCGGTCAAGAATATGGTCGGCTTCCTGGCCAAAGCGTACCCGCACATTGAGGGGCAATCCGAGGATATGCGGCTGACGTTTGGCGAGTTCCGTGCCTCACCCGGTGTGGTCAATACCATCCCTGGCAACCTGATGCTGACGATGGACATGCGCCATCCCAATGCGGCGCTGCTGGATAAGCTGGAGGCGTGGGTCGAAGAGCTGGCGGCTGAGCACAATGCCACTCTCGAGAAGATCTGGGATTCGCCGCCCATCCAGTTCCACGAGAAATGTGTGGCAGCCGTGGCCAGGGCTGCTGAACTCACCGGCGAAACCGCCCGGCCGATTATCAGCGGGGCCGGTCATGACGCCGTCTACGTTAATCGGGTCACCCCGACTGGCATGATATTCATTCCCTGCGAAGACGGCCTCAGCCATAATGAGCTGGAACATGCGGATATGGAGGATGTGATTGGCGGGGGCAATGTGTTGTTGCAGGCGATGCTGCAATTAGCGAATGAAGCGTAGAGGCTGAGCGTTATTCGCTCAGCCTCTACGCAGTTTTTATTCCCAGAGTTCGCGCAAAGCGGCTTTGAGCCGTTCGCGTTGGCGGCGATAACGCCCATCGGGGATTTCGCCGGCTGCGTAAGCGTCATCCAGGTCGGCGATGGCGTCCAGCAGTTCGTCGGCATCGGCATCGCCGGTGTGGCGAGTAGGTTGTTGCCATTGACGGGCCAGGAAGCCGCCACCAACCAGGGTCAGGACCAGGGCGATGCTGCCCACAATGATCTCTGTATTGTGATCGCGCACCAGGAGGGCGTTGCCGGCTGAATTGACGACCTGCCTGGGCTCGCCTTCCAGGGTAAGGCGGAGTGAGGAACCGGCCGGTACCGTTCCCCCGCTGTAATTGGCGATCTGCTGGCCAGAAACCGTCAGGTTGCCCTGGAAACTCCATTGACCATCTTCCACAATGGTGACCCCGGCATCCGGCATGGCCACGGAGACGTTGCTGACGCCGTAGGTGACCGGATGGGCCAGATTCAACTCGCCATCATACGGCAACTGGTAGCGGACCAGCAACGTGTGGCTGCCGCGGCCCGGTCGTACCGGCACCGTATCCGTCCAACCGGCGCCCTGTTGCACCACTTCCGGCGCCGGCAAGAAAGAACTGGCGCCGCCCAACCCGCGTTCCCAACTAATGTTGGTGGCTCCGGCCGGTAGACCCAGTATCACCGTGCCGGCTTCCGGCTCGCCATCCTGCCCCACATAAACCATGAGCGAGTTATTGCTTACCGAATAGAGCTCAGCGACCTCAATAGCGTCATTTACAAACGCCAGCACCATATGGAGCTGGTCGATATTCAGGACAGTGTCGTCCGTCGTCGTTTCATAAATGTTGACTGGCAATTCGACGGTCGGGATGGTGTGGCTGGCCTGGGTCACGCCACTGGTGTAGTTGACACCGGCGTAATCAACAGCGCTGATGAGCGCCCAATCGGCCATCACATCGGTCAGGGTGAGGCTGTAGGTACCGGTCGCGGAGACGGTGGTGGTGTATTCATCCTGAATGGCAAAATTGCTGAAGATGCTGACCGTGGCCGTAAGACCGCCAGGCGCCGGATCACCGGTTGTCCCGTTGGTCACCTGGCCGCTGACCACGACCTCCGGAATGGGCGTGAAGCGCAGGGCCGGGTCAAAATAGTCATAGCTGAAGGTGCGCAAATAATCGATCAGGGCCGCTTCTGATTCAGCGTCGAGCGCATCGTAGGTGTGTTCGGCAACAGCGGGAAGCCGCTCCAGCACCGTCTGGTTGCTATTGACGCTCCAGTAGCTAAGGTCCGTCAGATCCAATTCAGGTACACCGCGGCCATCTTCGCCATGGCAGCTGGTGCAACTCGCTTCATAAGCGGCGGCGCCGGTCGCGATGGTATCTGTGCTGGTGCCGTAGCTGTAGGCGGCGGCGATGACAGCCCAGATCTCAGCGTCGCTGAGCGGGTTGGAGTTGCCGGTCACGAAGGGGGGCATGCCTGCTTCCATGCGGCCGCCGCTGATGACGCCATACATTTCTGCCGGCACCGCTGTCCGCAAATAGTCAGCCGTGCCGATGGGCATGGGCGGGTTGATGGAGGCACTGGCCTGGGGGCCATCGCCAAGGCCGGTGTCGCCATGGCAGGTGGCGCAGCGGGCGCTGAAGATCTCCTGACCTATGGCGCTATCAGCTGGGGCCGTGGGGGCGGGGATAGATTGGGCACCGGCCGGTAAAATTCCCGGCCAGGCCGCCAAAATAAGCAAAAAACCTAAACTGAAAAGAAGCCAGCCACGACGCATCCCTAACCGACCCTCGCCTGTTCCTGACCATCCATTGCCGGGCTGGCCAGTTGATGTCCACAGAAAGCACAGAAGTTATCGGCCGGTTCGCTGGGTTGGCCGCATTGGGGGCAGAATTTGCCCCGAGCTTGCCCCGAGGAAGCAACCGCTGTGGCCACCGGACGTGGCGCCGGCTTAACCGACGCCACCGGTACGTCCGCAGCGCGGCGCGTGGCAATGGCCTCCTCGATCGCGGAATCGACTTCGTCTTCCTGATAGCTTCGATCCAGCGCTTGCAGGACCTGGGCTGCTTCGGTTACCAGCGCCTGCCGCTGGCTGGCGTAGACATCATCCGGCACCTTGCCGGTCTCATGGTCAAATTCCAGCTGGCGAATCTGCTCCAGGATGGTTTCCTTGTGGTTGAGTTGATTCAGCCGGCTGGAGCGCCGCGCATGGGCTGCCGGCGCCTGCAGGAACGGACGGGCGACATAGAGTGCCGTCAGAATGAAAAGGGCAGCGCCCAATAGGATAGAACCTGTAGTCATGACAGCGAAGCCTTTACCGCATGGAATAATTCTTGCCCGTCAATGCGGCCAGCTGCGTATACAGCTCGGTCTCAGTGAGCGCGCCTTCCTTGGTAAAGACAACGTTACCCTCCTGATCAATGATGTACGTTTCCGGTACACCCGTGATCTTGTAAAGATCGCTAATTGCCGAACGCAGGTCTGGCGCGTTCGGGAAAGTGACCGCATACTCTTCCATATACTCCAGGGATTTGGGCTCTACATCGATATAGGCCACTCCCAGGAAGATGACGCCGTCATCCTTGTACTGTTGCCAGGCCTGCTCAAAGAGAGCCGTCTCATCCCGGCATTGGACGCACCAGGAGGCCCAGAAGTTGAGCACAATCACCTGGCCGGTCATGTCGTCGATGGTGGCGAAGGACTTGCCTTCCCATTCGTACCCATTAAAAAAGCTCATTTCGAACTTGCGTACGGAATCACCGACAACGGGCTGCGTCTTGTTGGTTTCGCGCAGGCCCCAACCCAACATGCCCAGAACGGCGACGACCGCCACAAAGATCAGGATGGCGCCCGTGGAGAGGGTCCGTTTTTTTTCTGGAGAAGCAGTTGCTACGTCACTCATCGTTTAACTCAGCCTCGATTTCTTCAATATAGTGGCCCAGATCAGCCGGAGCGGCCGGCCCTGTGGCCACCACCAGATCCTCCGCCAAATCGTGATCGGGCTTTTTGATAGCCCGCATGTAGCGGACGAAGAAAATCGCCCCAATGGGAACAGCCACCAGCGGCAGCAGCCAGATGAACAGGCTGAAGCCGCGTGTTGGTGGGGTGGCCAGGACCTGATCGCCGTATTGCAGGGCGAAGTATTCTTGAATTTGTTCTTCTGTCCGACCTTCGGATAGTTGGGTGCGGATGACGTTGCGCCAATCAACACAGGCCTGGGTAGGGCAGACATCCAGTGGCGTGGACTCACAGATGGGGCAGTACAGCGTCCGCGCGACGGCATTGACTTCGTCATCCGTAACGGCATCCTGAGCCAGAATGGTCCCCGTCAGGAGCAATGTGAGCACCAGAGCCAGCAGCGGCACCAGCCGGCGCAGGTTGTGGCGCCGGCCGGTTGCCCGGAGAAGCAATGGCAGATAGTTATCTGTCATCGTAAGTTAACCTCAAATCAGTCACCTGGGGCGAGGACCGGCCGGTTCGCCTCCGCCACGGCTACCAACCGCTCTTCAGCCGGATCCGGCCAGACAGCGATCATGGTACCGATGACAAAGACAAAGCCACCAATCCAGACCCAGTTAATTAGCGGGTTCAGGTACAACCGCAGCGTCGCCGCCGTGGCCGTAATGCCTTCCCAGTCAATCATGCGCACGTAGAAATCTTCCAGCAGCGTGGAGCGCTCATCGGCGATGGTCATTGTCTGACCCGTACGCTGATACACTTCATTGCGCGGATTGAGCGTCTTGACGACCTCACCGTTCTTTAGCACGGTGACATCCGCCTCGATGATGATCAGGTCGTCCGGCGCCTCAAATGCCTGCGTGCCATTAAACACGACGGTGTACTCGCCCAGCGAAGCCTGCTGCCCGCTGGTCAGGAATATCTGGCGCTGATCCTGGAACAGCTCAGAACCGATGACGCCAATGCCCATCAGCAGGACGCCGATATGGATCCAGTAACCGCCGTAACGGCGCCGGTTGCGGGCCATTAGATTAAAGAAAGCGGTATGGATCGGCTCACCCGGCCGGCTGCCCCGCGGCTTCATACGCGCCCGGGTCCCCTTGATGAACTCCAGCACCGTCAGGATCAACGAGAAGCTGACAATCCAGAAGCCGAGCAAGGCTACCCAATGGGTCGTGCCGAAGATGGCGATCAGGATGATGATCACGGTGGCGGCCAGGGCCGGATAGCGTAGCTGCAATTCCAGCCGCTGCAAACTGGTGCGCGTCCACATGGTGAGCGGCGCCACGCCCATGAGCAATAACAAGACGGCAAACATGGGACCATTGACCTTCTCGTAGAAAATCTCGCCCACTGTGACCTGCTCTCCGAACAACAACTCCGAGATGATCGGGTAGTTGGTGCCCCAGAAAGTAGCGAAGCAGATGCCCAGGATAAGGAAATTGTTGAGCAGAAACGCCGATTCGCGGGAGAAGAAGGATTGCAGCTTGTTCTCGGACGCCAGCTTGTCCCGCCGGATATAAACCATGAAGAAGGAGAAAAGGATCATCACCACGATAAAGGCAAAGAAATAGTTGCCAATGGTGCTCTGGGCAAATGAATGCACAGAGGAGATGATGCCGGTCCGCACGATAAACGTGCCGTAGATCATCAGGATGTAGGTCACGACGATCAGGCTGATAGTCCAGCCCTTGAACATCTTCTGCTTTTCCTGAATCATGACTGAGTGCAGGAAAGCGGTGCCAGCCAACCAGGGCATAAACGACGCGTTTTCCACCGGGTCCCAGGCCCAGTAACCACCCCAGCCCAACACATCGTAGGCCCAGCGGCCGCCCAGGATGAGGCCCATGCTGAGGAACAGCCAGGCGATCAGGGTCCAGCGCCGCGTGATGCGGAACCAGGTGTCATCCAGTTCACCGCTGATCAGCGCCGCCATGGCGAAGGCGTAGGGGATGGTAAAGCCCACAAAGCCCAGGTAAAGCATGGGCGGATGGATGATCATGCCGGGATGGCGCAGCAGTGGGTTCAGCCCGTTACCCTCGGCTGGTACAAAGGCCAGCCGGGCAAAGGGATTCTCGATGCCGACCGTCAGCGCCAGGAAGAACATCTGCGTGAAGGCCGTAACCATGATGACGTACGGCATGAAGTGGCGGTATTTTGACCAATCCCGCCGCATCGAAAAGGCGGTAAACGCCGCCAGCAGAATGTTCCAGAAGAGTAGAGAACCAGCCTGTCCACCCCAAAGGGCAGTGATCTTCAGATAGGTTGGCGTCTCCCGGCTGGTAACTCGCCAGACATATTCCAGCGAAAAGTCATTATTCAGCAGGGAATACACCATCGTCAGGCCGGACAGTAGCATGAGCGGGAAGATGGCAATGAGCGCATTGCGCGCACTATCCACCCAGGCCTGGTTCCCGCGCCGAGCGCCCAGGAAGGCTGTGATGGCAGCATAGATCGCCAGCAGTGCGCTGATAAAGACGGCAAATCGACCGAGGTCAGCAATCATAATTTCTGCGGTCCCTGTTTAGTTAATCAGGATTCGGGTTCCAACTCTTCGTAGCGAGTTGGGCATTTGAGCAGCAGGCCATCGGGATTGGCGTGCAAGACGCCCATCTCGTCCACATGGCCGTCAACCAGGGCCTGGGCCTGGTTCTGCAGAAGCTCCGGCTTCGGCTCATTCATGGCCACAACGTGCAGCCGCTGGCCCGGATTCTCCAGGTCATCGACGATGTCAAATTCCAGACGGGAAGTATTGGCATCGACCTGCGTATATTGAATGGTGTCGCCAATGACCCAGCCTGCAATACGGAGATCTTTGCCGACCAGGCGGGCTTCTTCCGCATAGTATTCGTCAACGGTCTTGAACAGTTGCGAGCTGTCATTCAAGGCGCTGAAGATGAGGGCGGCGATGGCGCCGAAAATAACGACCGCGCCGACAACAAACTTGAGCCGGCTCGGCTGAGAATCAGTCAGGGTGGATTCACCCTTGGTCCAACTTGCTTCAGACATATTTACTCCTGAATTTCGGATTCCAGTATGGCGCGGGCCCTGGCCTCAAAACTTTCCGGGACCAGCACAAAGCCGGTGCCGAGAATGGCCACGGTCAACCCCAGGGCCTGACCGGCCGGTTCCTGCCGGGCGCGCGCCGGAATACCTTCAACCTGTAAACGTTGTGCGACGATTTCGGCCGGCACCAGACCGGCCTCTTCGGCCACAACAACCCATTTGACTTCTTGTGAACCAGCCTGCCGGGCTGCGCGGCGAATTGGCCGGGATTTTTTACCGGCCGGATCCTCGGGAAGCGGAACAGAATTTAATGTGAGTTCGCTCATGCCGAGCCCCTGATGGCAAAAGTGGCCACTTCAGCAGTTACCTCTTTCATGGCCACTTATTCCTTAATCATGAAAGACTGGCTTCCAGTCAACTCATGCACACGTTCAGCGCTCATTATAACCCAAAGGGAAAATCTACGAATAGTGAGCTTTGTCGCAATAATTTGTGCCTAATCTAATATGACACTAGAGGGTTGACCAGCCGGCGTTGATACTGGACCAGCCTTTTATTAATCTGGCTATCATTCTTGCCGCTGGCTTATGCCTGATTTCAATTGGAGGCAGATGAGGTGTTGGGCGGGCAAAGGTGGGGCTGGCGAACAAAAAAGGGCAGCTCAGCGCTGCCCTTGCCTAATCTACGTATTCATTACCCTGACGGATACGCCGCTGATGCGCCGTGATATGGGCCACCGCTTCGGGGACCGCTTTGCTTTGCAGCGCCAGCAGCCCCAGCGAGATTGCCAGCGCATCACTTGAAGCGCCGATACGGCCATCCCAAAGGGCGCGGCGCAGCTCATTGAGTGGGATCCAGCGCCGGTTTTCATCCAGTTGCCCTGTTTGCAGTACCCGTTTGGCGTTCAACACCAGGAAAAAATGATGGGTGCCGACATGCTGGTCCTTGTCGATAACCAGCGTATTGAGGTAACGCCAATCTTCAGCTTGCATGCCGACGCGCTCCAGCGCTTTCTGGGCAACTTCAAGGGGGGCTTCCCCGTCCTTGATTTCCGCAGCCAGAATTTGCCACGATGAGCGGCCGACACCGTGCCGGTAAGTGTCCAGCACCATCGCCAGTCCACTCGTATCAAAGACCAGGACATTGACGTAGTCACTCCCTTTTACCATGGGCCAATCGTCGATGACCTGGCCATCCGGGAGTCTGATCTGTTCCATTGTGAGGGTCATGGCAGGGTGGGTTACCACGGGCTGGCGTTCAAGCACTTGCCATTTCTTCTCGGTCATTCATTTCTCCGCTTGCGCCATACCAGAACAGCGGTTGCCAGGGGGCAGGGACAACAGATATGCGCAAGCAGCACATCTACAAGCAACCGTGTAACGATGTTGAAACTTCAATGGTTAACTGTTTGTTATTCTATTGAGCCAAGCTTACGCCTAATATTACGGCATTTTAGGCCAGAGAAGCTGTCGCGAAGATAACATGAAAGGGTTGGCAATAGATGACGATAGTGCTGAATTGGGAGATGTCGGTACCGGCCGGTAACACATAATTCTGGCTGCCCACATTGCCCTTGAGTGAACCCAGGTCGATGGCGTCCTGCATGACATCTGCCTGGCTCGTCGGGTTGGGGTGGCTGGTCAGGTAAACGTGGAGATCCGGCCCGTTGGTTACCGTAAAGTCCTCAAAGCGCAGCACATAGGAGCCATCTTCCAGGGCATAAATCGTGGCGCTGCCGGCGCCCTGGTGGAAATCGTCAGCATCCTGGAATGAGCCGCTCAGAACCGGTTCCGGCGCTGCGGCGGGCATCTCATCGCTCATGACGGTGTCCGGCATGGCAGCTGCGGTGGCCTGGGCGTCGGCCTCTTCCATTTGGTTAATACCGGCCGGTTCGGTAGCCGCGGCCACGGGAAACGCCTCATCGACCACGTCATTAACAAAGAGAGGTGAGGCCAGGTACCAGCCGAGGGCAATGATGACAACCAGAGCCAGGGCGGCGGCAGGAATGAGCAGACGTTTGGACATGAAAATCTCCAGGATGTGCGGTATTGGCGTCTGTTGCTCTGCCGCAGACGCCAGGATGGTTAATTGCTGTTTGGATGAGGGAACTGGCCGCTCTGCTTACGCCGGCGTAACCATTTTGTAACTTATTGGGGAGGATGGGACTGGCTGGCTACGCGCCGATCAGCTCGTCATATTTGGTCCGTACCGCCTGGATATCCTGCCAGGTCAGCGCCTTGGGCGAGCCTGGCTGGCGCGAGGGATTGCGCAGCAGGTAGGCCGGGTGGAAGATTGGCATCACCCAGCGGCCATCCCATTGGCGCCACTCCCCGCGCGTCTTGGTGATGCCGCGCTTCTCTTCGAGAATGGAAGCGGTGGCCACACCACCAGAAAGGAGGATGATGGCGGGGTCGATCAGCCGGATGATCTCCAGAATGTACGGCTTGTAGTAGATGATCTCATCCGGTGTTGGTTTGCGCAGCGGCTTGCCGTTGTCGCCGGGCGGCAGGCGGAACACGGCGTTGGTGATGAAGACATCCTTTTCCGGGTCCAGGTTTACCGCCCGCAGGATCTGGTCCAGCAACTGCCCGGAGCGACCCACAAACGGTTTGCCCTGCCGGTCTTCTTCGGTGCCCGGTGCCTCGCCGATGATCATCAGTTTGGCGTCCGGGTTGCCCCGATAGATGACCATGTTGGTGCCCATGGGGAAGAGCGGGTCATCCTCCAGCTTCATCATATGGTCAACCAGCGCTTCCAGGGAAGGGAACTGGTCGGGGCGATCGGCAAACATCTCGTACTGCATGGGATCCTCCGGGATATCTCCAGTGAGAATGAAGATAACCGGACTGCCTCGATTTGGCAAGGCGCGGGGTCCGTACCAACCCGTCGGGTTACCCCTAACCCGACGGGTTGGTACGGACCCCTCACGCGCCGCCGTCGCGCAATAGATGCTCAACCACCAGTTGCCCCAAACCGGCTTCATCAAACCGCTCCAGTTGCCGGTGAACGATCTGACCGTCTTTCAGGAAGAGCACCGTAGGCATACTCTGGATATTGAAATGGGCCACCATTTCGGGGCAGTCGTCGACATTGACCAGGCCGACGGTGATCCGATCAGCGTGTTGCGCCGCCAGACGCTCCATCCAGGGGGTGATCAGTTTGCAGGGCGGGCACCAGTCAGCCCAGAAATCGAGGACAACCGGCCGGTCAGCCTCACGCACAAACTGCTGAAAAGTTGCATCATCAATGGTTTGGGGGAATGTGGACATCATCTCACCTCACGCATGGGAAAAGTAACGGCTGCGCCACCCTGGCGCGCCACAACGTCTTGGGTGAGACGATAGATTAATGGTTTAGACCAGGGTTGAATGAGAAAGTTTCAAGAAACGACGGGTCGCCCACCCGACGGGTCCCTAACCCCTCACCGGGGGGAACATTTTGACGGCTTGCCAATCCTCACCAACCGGCCGGATCAGGCCGGCAAATGCCCCCTCAGCATCATAAAGCCGCCACAATTCACCAGCCGCCAAATCCCCTTCTGTCGGGATAAGCTTGCCGTCCCACAACATCTGGATCTGCGCCGCCGGTAAAACCAGTCGTGGTAGATGGGCCACAGCCCGCTCAGCTGGTTGTAAATGGCTGGCAACACCAGCAACCGCCAACGTCTCCAACGTCACAGCTTCCTCGACCAGGAAGCCGCCCACCGCCGTGCGCCGCAACACCGTCACATGGCCGCCGCAGCCCAGCGCCTGCCCTAAATCATGGGCCAGCGAGCGAATATACGTGCCGGCTGAACAGACCACTTCCAGCTCCAGAAATGGTGGCTGCCATGCCAGCAGCGTCAATTCATAAATGGTCACAGCGCGGGGCTGCCGCTCTACCTCGATGCCCTGGCGGGCTAGCTTGTACAGCGGTTGTCCGTCCCGCTTGATGGCTGAATACATCGGTGGCAATTGTTGGATGGGGCCACGGAACGGGTCAAGGGCGGCGCGAATGGCCGCTTCGTCCACCTGAACGGGGGCTTCGGCCACAATTTCGCCCTCTGCATCATAACTATCGGTGGTCTGGCCCAGGCGGATGGTCGTGCGATAGGTTTTGGGCTGGCCGGTGATGTATTCGATCAGCCGGGTCGCCCGGCCCAACGCAACCAGCAGCACACCGGTGGCCAGCGGATCGAGTGTGCCAGCATGGCCGACGCGCTTCAGACCCGCCAGCCGCCGGACCCGGCCGACCACATCGTGGGAGGTGAGACCGGCCGGTTTGTCTATATTTAACAAGCCTTCCATACAAAGGGAAATCTGAGGCTAAAGGGCCGTCTGGTTGGCGATATATTCCCTGGCCATACTCACGACCAGCCGCTCGACCTTCTCCAGGGGCCCGTCCATCGTGGCCCCCGCCGCCAACGGATGGCCGCCGCCACCCAGCGCCATCGCCAGCTCGGATACATCGTATGGCGGGCGGCAGCGCAAGCCGACAATTACCCGCCCCCCATCCATTTCGGTCATGACGATGCCCATGGCCGCCTGCTCCGCATTGCCCAAGAAGCTGACCAGGCCGGCATTACCGTTGCCCGGAAAGCCCGCCGCCTCGCGTGCTTCCTTGCTGATGCTGGTCCAGAGCAGCCCGCCCT
The DNA here is from genome assembly GCA_020634575.1 of Ardenticatenales bacterium. Next base: position 131,329 of record JACKBM010000003.1, read on the forward strand.
CCATCTTCATATTGATCAACCCTTCGCGCCACAGCCGTAAGGTCGACAGCGGCTTGATGTTGATCGCCTGCATGGTGATTTCCGGCAGATTGGCGCCGGCAGCGGTCAAGACCGCCGCCGCTTGCAGCGTTTTGTGGGTGGTGCCGGCCACACGGAAACAAAGGGTGTCGGTGACGATGCCCGTCAAGACGCTCTTGGCCAGGTCCGGGGTCCAGCTGACCCCCAGCGCGGGCAAAAGGTCAAACAGGATCTCCGCTGCTGACGTTGCTTCCGCATCCAGCAGGTTGACATCGCCAAATTCAGTGTTGGTGATGTGGTGGTCGATGTTGATCAGGGTCGGCACCGGTTCGGGAATGGTGGTGAACGCCTTGCCCATGCGAGACTGGTCGCCGCAATCCACCGCGATAGCCAGATCGTATTGTGCATCAAGCGGGTGATCACAGAGCACATCGTCTGCCAGGGTCAGGAAGCGAAAACGTTCCAGCATGCCATCATCACAGACAAGCGTGCATTTTTTGCCCAGCTGCTGCAACGCCTGCCCCATCGCCGTCAGCGAGCCGAGCGCGTCGCCATCCGGCCGGATATGGGTGATGACCAGGATGTGGTTGGCTTCATCGATCAGGGCTTTGATTTTCTCGTAAACCACTTTATTCCTCTTCGTCTTCTGCCGGCGGAATGTCCAGAGCGTCCAGCAAATTATCTATCTGGGCTGCTCGGGCTGGGATAGGATCCCAGTGAAAATGAAGCTGAGGCGTTGTCCGAAAACGGGTCCGGCGGCCGACTTCGCGCCGGATGAAACCAGACGCCCGCTGCAGGCCCGCCATAACATCTTCCTGCCGGCTATCAATCCCCAGGGCATTCACATAAATATCTGCTGACTGGAATTCACGATCGATGCGCACTTCCGTAACGGTCAAGCCTTCCAGTCTGGGGTCATTGATTTCGCGTAAGAATAGCTCAGTTAATATCTGCTGCATCTGTGACGCAGCTCGTTGTTGGCGAATTGAACTCATAAATTAGTTAACCTGAAAGACAATAGCACATTGTACTCGTCGCGTATATGGGACACAAGGTCAAACAAAAAGGGTGCCCCAGCTGAGGCACCCTCCTGATTCTTAGCTGTTAGCCTGCCGGTTGCCGGGATCAGAGGTCTACCCGCTTGCGGATGTAGAACTCGAGGATGTCTCCTTCCGCGAAGTTGGTAAAGTCATGGACGCCAACACCGAACTCAAAGCCTTGCCGCACCTCACGGACATTTTCCTGCAGGTGCTTGAGACTGCTGACGCCACCTGTATGCAGGAGGCGGTTGTTGCGGATGACCCGAACCTGGGCATTACGGCGGGCCTCACCAACCTGCATGTAGCAGCCGGCGATGTTGCCCAGCCCGCGGATGCGGAAGACCGCGCGCACCTCAGCCCGGCCGATGACGACATCTTCGTAGACCGGGTCGCGCATCCCTTTGATGGATTTCTCCACATCTTCCAGCAGCTTATAAATGATGGAATACTGATTGATCTCCACCCGGTTGCTGGCCGCCGCGATATCCGCAGCATTGTCGATGTCGACGTTGAAGCCGAGGATAACGGCGTTGGAAGCGGAAGCGAGCATGACGTCGCTTTCGGTGATCCGGCCGGTCGCCGCCCGCAGAATATCGATCTCAACTTCCTCGTTCGCCAGCTTCATCAGCGAGTTCACGATTGGCTCCAATGATCCCTGCACATCGGCCTTGACCACCAGATTCAGCGTCTTGGTATCCCCCTCAACCAGGGTCTTGAAGAAATCATCCAGTGACGGGCCGCTGGCCGGAGCAAAGCGATCAACCTGCTCCACTTCTATCTCAGCCACGATCTTGCGCGCTTCTCTCTCATTCTTGACGACTTCAAACAGGTCGCCAGCTTCCGGCACACCATTCAGGCCAGAAACAGAAACGGGGGTCGATGGCGTGGCTTCCTTGATGCGCTTGCCGCTGAAGTCCGTCATCGTGCGGATACGACCGTAAATGTCCTGGATGAGCAGGGTATCGCCCACTCGCAGGGTGCCATTCTGGACCAAAACAGTCGACAGGGCGCCCAGGCCGCGCTCGGTACGTGCTTCCAGGACGGTGCCGGTCGGCTCAGCCGCCGGATTGGCCCGCGGATTGAGCTCCTCGGCAGTCAGCAAAATCGCCTCGACCAGGTCATCCATGCCGTACCCTTCGGTCGCTGACACCGGGATGACCAGCGTGTCACCATCCCACTCGTCCGGGATGAGGCCTGCTTCGGCCAGCTGCTGTTTGACGACTTCCGGCCGGGCTGTGGCCAGGTCGATCTTGTTCAGGGCGACGATAATCGGCACGTGGGCTGCCCGGGCATGGTCGATGGCCTCGCGCGTCTGCGGCATGATGCCGTCATCGGCGGCGACAACCAGGATAGCGATATCCGTCGCCTGGGCGCCGCGGGCCCGCATGGCGGTGAACGCCTCATGGCCCGGTGTGTCCAGGAAGGTGATCGTCTGCCCTTCATGTTCGATCTGGTAGGCACCGATATGCTGCGTAATGCCGCCTGCTTCGCCCGCCGTCACTTTGGTGCGGCGGATGTAATCCAGCAGGGAGGTCTTGCCGTGGTCGACATGACCCAACATCGTGACCACCGGGGGGCGCGGCACGAGGTCCTTATCTTTTTCTTCCGCCAGACGCTGTTTCCAGGCCGGCTGGCCCAGCAACGCTTCCGCTTCAGCCTCGGCGGCTTTCACATCAGCGGCGCTGATAACCTCAAAACCCATTTCCTCGGCGACGATGGCGGCTGTGTCGAAGTCAATCTGCTGGCTGATATTGGCCATGATCCCGTTGGACATCAACTGCTTGATGACGTCAATCGGGCTCACCGACATTGTTTCAGCCAGGTCTCGAATTGTGATGTAATCAGGTATTTCTATTGGCGCTTTCGTTGTACTCATAGACATCCTTCCTGTATGGCAACAGAGCTTTGAAGTACGAAGCGCGCACAACAGCTTGTCTATACCCTACGGCACAGACAACTGTTGCTTGAGGGGTATAGAATCAGGCAGGCTGTTGGTTGGTCCCGGCCCTGCTTACAGGTCCGGCGGCCAGCACTGCACGTTCTTCTTGAGTCAAAACTGTTTTTAATGCCTGGTCCAGGGCTTTGCCCTGCGCCGCGGCGGCCCAGCAGGCCGCTTTTGCGCAGAGATAGGCTCCGCGACCATTTCTCTTCCCAGACAAATCAATGACAACGCCATCTTCAGCTGTGTTGACAATACGAGTCAGCTGGCGCTTGTCATATTTTTCCCGGCACACCACGCAGGTGCGCTGTGGAATATGCTTGGGGCGACTCCGCTGCCTAGACACCGGAGTCACCCAGCTGTGTTAACTTAACCATGTCCACATTTAACTGTGCAGGCTTCGGTTAGCAACGCTAACTGAAACCACGACATTAAAAGTCATCATCGAAATCTTCCCATGATGGCTCTTGGCTACCGCGACGCTTACGTTTCCGCTTCGTGACAACACGCCCGGCATTTTCGTCGAAGACGAGTTGGCGACCTTTCTTGGTACGACCCCGGCCACTGTCATCCTCTTCCTCTTCTTCTTCCTCTTCGCGGCTCACAACCACGATAGATGGTTTCTTCTTGCCACGCTTGGCAGCGGTTTCCAGAAGCGGTTCGAGCGGCTGAATGCCGACGATCTCTTCGCCGCCTTCTTCGGCAGCGGGTACCGCTTCGGCTGCTGCCGGAACCTCTTCTGGTTCTTCCTCGACAGCCACGGCGGGTTCGGCTTCAGCCACCGCCACCGGTTCAACTTCAACCTCGGCCACGACCGGTTCAGCCTCTTCTGCCACTTCAGCCACTTCAGCCACGACCGGCTCAGCCTCTTCGACCTCAACCACTTCTTCTTCTGCTTCTTCGGCAACTGCTTCAACCTCTGCTTCAGCTTCTTCTTCGGCCTCGGTTTCTTCAGCTTCGGCAGCTATCTCTTCACCGGCTTCAGCCGCAGCTTCGGCTTCAGCGAGAGCAGCCGCGGCAGCCTCTGCGGCTTTGGCTTCCTCGTCTTCCTTAATCAGGAGGTCAATGGCGTCCTTGACTTCTTCAAACGCTTTCGGACCAAAACCAGTCAGCTCAAGAAGTTCGTCATCGCCCAATTCCATCTTGTAGAGCAGCTCGCCTACATTCTTGAAATCGTGCTCCAGCAACAGGTCATAGACCCGCTCGCTGATATCCAGAACACCAAGATCGGCGTCCCAGACCTCTTTGCTGACCCGGTCGCGGGCGGCGTTTTTCTTTTCGCGCAGGGCATCGTAGACGACGGCGCGCGCATTGACGATGTTGCCTTCCACGCCGGACACCATACGGTTGAGGTAGCCGTAATCTTCGGCAGTGATCGGCCGGTTGGCGGCTTTCTTTTCCAGGATAACGGCAACCTGCTCGCGCAGATTCGCATCCTTGGCGACATTGGCCGGTACGGCGGGATCGTCGATGTTGTTCATCGCTTCACTGGCCGCTTCGGTCAGGCTCTTGATATCGATACGCCAGCCGGTGAGCTTGGCGGCGAGGCGAGCGTTCTGCCCTTCGCGCCCGATGGCCAGCGAGAGCTGGTCATCCGGCACAATCACCGAGGCAGTTTTGCCGGTTTCCGGATGATCTTCCAGGAAGACCTGGGAGACGCGGGCCGGGCTCAGCGCCTTGGCGATGAAATTACGTTGATCGGGGTCCCATTCAATGACGTCGATTTTCTCGTCGTTAAGCTCGCGGACGATGCTCTGGATACGGACACCGCGCATACCAACGCAGGCGCCGACCGGGTCAACCCCGGGTTGCAGCGCCATAACGGCGACCTTGGAACGCGCCCCAGCCTCACGGGCGATCGACTTAATGTCAACCTGGCCGTTATAGATCTCGGGCACTTCCAGCTCCAGGAGGCGACGCAGCAGATTGCGATGGTTCCGGCTGACATAAATCTGCGGACCCCGGTTGGTCCGGCGGACCTCCAGGAGATAAACGCGGATTTTGTCATGCGGCCGGTAGCGCTCGCCCTGAACCTGCTGGCTCTTCGGAAGGATAGCTTCAGTACGACCCAGACCAATGGTGATGTTCTGCCCGCTGACGCTCTGCACCGTACCGTTGATGATCTCGCCTTCACGGGAGGCAAACTCATCATAAAGCTGATCCCGCTCCGCCTCGCGCACGCGCTGCAGGATGACCTGCTTGGCGGTCTGGGCGGCGATCCGGCCGAAGTTCTGCGGCGTGGAGTCCACCATAACCATGTCACCCATCTCTACGTCCGGATCATACCGTTTGGCTTCATCCAGAAGCACTTCGGTCCGGTCGTCGATGATGGAATCGACCGCCTCTTTTTCGGCGAAGATGGTGGGCTCGCCGGTGCGCGGATCAATCTCCACGCGTACGCCCTGTGTGTTGCTAACGTTTGTGTTGCGCCGGTATGCCGAGACAAGCGCTGTTTTCAGCGCATCGATGACGGTATCCTTGGTCAGGCCCCGTGCCTCACATATCTCGTTAAACGCAAGCATGAATTCGTTTTTCATTGACTTAAGAACCCCATTTACTAGAGCAGTCCCGTTTTTTGCCCCTGGGTAATCACCTTAACAAAACAAAAAAGTGGGGGTGCCCACTTTTCAGACCCTGTATACGCAGGGATCGAAAAGCATTATAGCATGGCCTGTGCAGGACTGCAATCACTTTTCCAGAGGTGAATTTGGCTTCGGCAACCGGCCGGTCTGGACGATCAACACGCCCGCAATAACCACGCCCAACCCCAACCAGCCCGGGCTGTTAATGTCTCACCCAGAAACAAGACTGCCAGGATCGGGATCTGTACCGACATCGTGTTGTTAATCAGGCTGGACTCCATGGCGGAAAGTGTGCGCAAGGTGTGGTTCCACAAGGTAAAGGCGAAGGCGGTGTTGACCACGGCCAGCCAGAGAATGATTAAGCCGCTCTTAAGGGAAAGTGCCGGCAGCCCTTCCCGCCAGAGGCCGGTGGCGAGCAACAGGGTGGCGCCGATGCCCATGCTGACCACTGTGACCTGCAGCGGGGTCAGCGTCCGGGTCCGGTTGATGGCCCGGCCGAGAACGGCGGCGCCGGCATTGGCCAGCATGCCGATGCTGGCGATCACCAGGCCGATCAGGGCACCGGCCGGTAAACTCACCGGGTAAAAGTAGAGCACGAGTCCGCCTACGGCCAGGACGATGCCGCCCACTGCCACCGGGTCGGCCTCTCCGCCAGAATAAACAGGCCGGCCAGAGCCACGACGACAGGCGTAAACCCGAGCACAAGCGTGGCCATCACAGCCGGCAAATAGGCCAAACTGAGAAACTGGGCCCCGTGTGTAACGCCATAATAAATGATGCCCAGGGCAAGCAACTGGCGCCACTGGCGCCTATCCAGCCGGCGCAGCGAACCCAAACCTTGCCGCCGACTGTACAGCAGCAGCAAACAGAGGAAGGCCAGACTATAACGCAGGCCGGCAAACGTCAGGGCCGGAATCTCTGCCAGGCCGATTTTGATCAGAACCCAGGAGGTCGACCAGAGAAAGGTTACGAATAGCGCTTGCAAGACAGCTTGCAGGTGAGGCGAAATCTTTGGGGTGTTCATGTGAGCATCTCCAGAACAGCATAATGGGTGGATGGCATAGCGAACTAGCCAACTTTCACCCCCCAAGGCTTTTGTCCTTCCAGATGCTCACCGCGTTGCGGCTATGTGGCGCTCGGTCCAGACCCGCGTGTCACGACGGAACCCTAGCCACCTTTTCGTTGACGAATGGTTTTCAGTTGCTGTGGGGATAATAACAACATCCTGACTGCGGGTCTACCCTCTACGAGCCGGAGGCAACCGACGGCTGCGCCAGGGCCGGGTCTGCATCCGCGTCGTGGCGCATGCGGGCCAGGATGGGGAAGATGGCCAGGTTGAGGATGGCCAGGGCCACAAAGATGACCGGCTCGTCGATGGTGTCAATCAGGCTGTTCGTTAGCGATTGGCCCACACCGATGCCGGCGTTGGAGATGGCCATGAAGATAGCGTAGGAGGCCGCCCCAAGGCGGGGTTCGGCGTACATCATCGCCAGGGTAATGTAGATAAACTCGGACGCTGCCAGGCAGACGCCCCAGAGGAAGATGGTTAGCCAGATGTTATCCGGGTTGATAAACATCGCCAGCAGCAGCAGGCCGACAGAAACAAGGGCCGCTGTCACGTTGCCCTGCACCCAGATCTTGGTCCAGCGAGCAACCAGCGTGGCCAGCGCCCCACCAATCAACATGCCGGCCCCACCGACGGCTGCCGCATCGCCCACCTGCACAATCGTCTGGCCCAGGTTCTCGGCCAGGAAAACGCTGACCAGTCCATTGGCCCCGTAAACGACGAACGAATAGATCAGGGCGTAAGCTGACAGCCTGCGAATAGACGGCTTCCACAGCGTTTTTAGGGCGGCTGTTTCAAATGTCTGGCTTTCCGGCCGCTCTTTTGGCTCCCGCACCGCCCAGAGGAAAAGGAAGGGGGTCAGCGAGAAGATCGCCAACAAAATGAAGACGATCGACCAGCCCACACTTTCGATCAGCCGGCCGTATAGTGACGCCAGCGCGACCAGCCCCAGCGACCGGCCGACAACCATCGAGCCCTGGACCACGCCAAAATCTTCGGACGGCGTCAGGTCAACGGCCAGGCCATCCACGGTTGTGTCATAAAAAGCGAGCCCCAGCGCCATCAAGACGGCCAGCAGGGTGAAGAGGGGAAACTGGGCGATTGGGTCAACCGTCAGGATGAGCAATGTGCCTATCAAGATCAGGATTGAGCCGAGGGCAATATAAGGAACCCTGTGCCCCCAACCAAACAGATTGGTACGGTCGCTGAGGATACCGATGACGATTTTCAGGATAAAAGGGATAACCAGGGCGCCATTCAGGACACCGAGCTGCCAGGCGGCGCCGCCATGGGTGCGCAGATAAAGATTGTTGAACACGAGCACATAGGCGATCAATGTGCCCTGAACAAAATAAAGGAAGCCAAAGAGGATCAGGCGTCCCCGTCTATCCGTCGTCAAAAAGGTCGGTTTTTTGCTCATACCATTTTGCTGTTGAATGGGCGCCCGCCACGCGGTGAACGATTCACAACCCCTACAGTTTACTTCGAAGCTGGCGCCAGGGGCACCATTTGCTAAGTTTTTCTTATCTGTGGAGCAAAACCAATAGGAGGCTGGTAGGGTTTGCTTAAGTCAGCGGCGTCACGCCGAAGATGAAGTTGAGCTGGAAGGGGCGTAGCTCATCCCGCTCCGCCAGCCTGGCGATCAGGTACGGTACCCCCTGGTGGCGCATGGCATAAAGGGGTGTCACAGCGACTTCCCGGCTATCCCCTTCCACATACAACAGGTTGACCAACTGTTGTGCCATGATCGCTGCGGCCAGGGGTTCTGGTAGCTCAATATCCGGCGGCGGGGCCGCGTAAACGGCGCCGCCCTGGGCGTGGAAAAGGTCACCGACGGTCTGGACCTGCTCTCGGGCCAACTGATGAGCCATCGCTTTCAGGACGGCGGCCGTGGTGTAGACGTCGGCCAGGGCGCGGTGGGCCCGGCCGGTGCGGACCTGCAACCGGCGGGCAATGGTGCCCAAATTGTTGCGGCCGAAATAAAAACGGCGTCGGGCTAGCTGCAATGTGCAGATCCAGGGGTTGGCCAATGCTGGTTCGCGCAGTTCAGGCTGGGCCCGGCCAGCGATGAACATCTCGGTGCCCAGAAATTGGCATCAAATACGGCATTGTGAGCAACCAGCACCGCGCCGTCGACAAAAGCCTCGAATTCGTCGGCGATGTCACGAAATGTGGGCTGGCCGGCCAGATCCGCATCGTAGATCCGGTTGATGGCGCTGGCTTCCGGGTTCATGGGACGCTCGGGGTAAATCAGCCGGTCGAACTGGGCCACTTCCTGGCCCCCTTCGAGGCGCAGCCCCCCAATTTCCACCACTCGGTCGCCCAGGCCGGGATGCAAGCCGGTTGTCTCGGTGTCAAGGACCACGATGGGGGTTTCGTCGAGGGTTTTTTCGTCAAACGGGCTGCTCATGGCGGGATTGTACATGGAAGCGGACATTGTAGGTAATGGTTGACCGGGCCGGTGGGCCAGGCAGCCCCCACCGGCCGGTCGATGAATCACGGAGGCTTAATATGAGTATCCATGCCTGGAATTAACCGCGCGTTGACACACTCAACGTAACTCGGACCCTTTTTCCGACACGAATTTTCCATTTGCCCTCGTCCGGGGACCGAGTATGATCAGGTTATGATGCCAAAAACTGCTGATGTCCAAGCCTTTCTCCATGAACTGTCTCGTCGCGTCAGCGGCGAGGTGCGCACCGATGCCTACTCACGCATGCTGTACAGCACCGATGCCAGTATCTACCAGGTCGAACCGCATGGGGTGCTGATTCCCCGGACTGTCGATGATGTGCACGCGGCCACAGAGCTGGCCGCCAAACACAAGGTAGCCATCCTGCCCCGTACCAGCGGCAGCAGCCTGGCTGGTCAGGCGGTCAACCAGGCATTGGTGATTGACTTCACCCGCCATCTGGATCAGATCCTGGAGGTTAATAAGGAGGAAAGCTGGGTTCGTATTCAACCTGGCATCGTCCTGGACCAGCTCAACCTCGACCTGGCGCCCTATGGTCTGCAGTTCGGGCCTGACCCGGCCAGTAGCGATCGGGCGGCGCTGGGCGGTATCGTCTCCAACAACTCCACCGGCAGCCATTCCATTATGTATGGTATGACGGCTGACCATGTGTTGGAGATGAAGGTCATCCTGAGCGATGGTTCTATGGCGACTCTGGGACCGCTCGAGGCAGAACAGCTCCTGCAGAAGCAGAAACTCACTTCCTTCGAAGGTGATATTTATCGCCAGCTCGGCGCCATGTTTGCCGACCCGGCCAACCAGGCCATTATCCAAAAAGGGACGCCGCGCCATTGGCGGCGTTGCGGCGGCTACAACCTGGACCGCTTTATCCCCGATGGTGTCTCATTTCTCTGGCCGCGTGACCCGCGCTTTAATCTGGCCAAGCTGATCAGCGGCGCTGAAGGCACCCTCGCCGTCATCACCGAGCTGAAGCTGAATCTGGTGCCCAAGCCACGTCACACCGCCCTGGCCGTCATCCATTTTGATGATCTGTACACTGCCCTATCCTCGGTGCCATCGCTGCTGGAAGTGGATCCCTCGGCCGTTGAGCTATTGGATAACCTGGGGCTGACAATGTGCCGCGAGGTGCCGCAATACGCTCGTTTGCTCAAGCGCTTTGTCGAGGGTGAGCCCAACAGCCTGCTTATCACCGAGTTTAACGGCGAAAATGAAGCCGACCTTCAGGCCCGGCTGGCCCGGCTGGACGACCATCTGGCCCGGCATGACTTGGGCCAGGGCGCCATCGTCAAACTGGTTGACCCGGCGGCCCAGAAAGATGTCTGGACGGTGCGCAAGGTTGGCCTGGGGCTGCTCATGAGCATCAAGGGCGACCACAAGCCCATCCCGTTCATCGAAGATGCGGCGGTGCCGACGGAGCATCTGGCTGAGTACGTCACCCGGATCGAGAAATTCTGTAATGACCTGGGGACCCGGGTCGCCTATTACGCCCATGCCTCGGCCGGCTGCATCCACATCCGCCCCCTGATCAACACCAAGGTAGCGACTGATGTGGCGAAACTGCCCAAGATCACCCAATTCTCAGCGGAATTGCTGGGTGAATACGGTGGTTCGATGTCCAGTGAGCACGGTGACGGCCGGGCACGGAGCTGGGTCAACAAATTCTTTTATGGTGAAGATCTTTACGGCCTCTACAAGGACGTGAAGGGGATTATGGACCCGGCCAACATCCTGAATCCGGGTAATGTCGTGGATGGGCCGCCGATGACGGAGGATCTGCGTTACGGCGCCAGCTACACCGTTATTCCTCTTAAGGAACATCTCGATTTCAGCCGCGATCTGGGCTTTGCCCGGGCGGTAGAGATGTGCAACGGCGCCGGCATCTGCCGCAAGCGGACGGCGGGGACGATGTGCCCCAGCTTCCAGGCGACCCGGGAAGAAGAACATGCGACCCGGGGCCGGGCTAATGCGCTGCGGGCGGCTTTATCCGGCCGGTTCCCCGCCCAGGAGCTCACCAGCAAGCGCATGTATGAGGTGATGGACCTCTGCGTCTCCTGCAAAGCGTGCAAGGCTGAATGCCCCTCATCGGTGGACATGGCCAAAATCAAGACGGAATTCCTGGCCCATTATTACGAGGCTAATGGCACGCCGCTGCGGGCCAAGATGTTTGGCAACATCAGCCTGCTGAGCCGTTTGGGTAGTGGGCCGCTCTCCAGTCTCAGCAACTGGGCGGTGAACAACGGCATCATCAAGACGGTGCTGGACAAGAGCTTCGGCATCAGCGCTGAGCGTTCGCTGCCTAATTTTGCCGCCCAGCCTTTTACCAGCTGGTTCAAGAAGCGGGGCCAGCAGCCCGCCGGTCGCAAAGGCAATGTTGTCCTCTTCAACGACACCTTCAACACCTACAACTACCCGCAGGTTGCCATCGCCGCGACGGAGCTGCTGGAAGCAGCCGGCTACGGCGTCATCCTGGCCGGCCACAAATGCTGCGGCCGGCCGATGCTCTCCAAGGGGCTGGTCAAGGAAGCCCGCGCCATGGCCCGGGACACCGTGCAGAAGCTGGCCCCCTTCGCCGCCCAGGGCACGCCCATCATCGGCCTGGAGCCGAGCTGCCTGCTGACCATCCGCGATGAATACCGCGATTTGTTGCCGAATGATGACAAGCTCGCCCAGGTCGCTGAGCATTCGCTGATGCTGGAAGAGTTCCTGGCCCAGCAGCAGGCCAGCGGCAACCTGGACCTGGAATTTGTCGACGACAGCCGCGAAGTGCTGCTGCACGGCCATTGCCACCAGAAATCGCTGGTCGGCACCGGCCCCAGCCACGCCGTTCTGGGCCTGCCCGAGAACTACAGTGTGCACGAAGTGGACTCGGGCTGTTGTGGCATGGCCGGGTCCTTCGGTTACGAGGCGGAGCATTACGACATCTCGCTGCGGATGGGTGAGCGCCGCTTGCTGCCGGCGGTACGCGAGAGTGACGCCGAGACGCTGATCGTGGCGGCGGGCGTGAGCTGTCGCCAGCAGATCAAGCATGGCACCGGCCGGACAGCCCTCCATCCAGCCGAGATGTTACGGAATGCTCTGGTGGACAAGGCGCCATGAGACGCCCTGGCGGGGACAAGTTCCTCAAAAAAATCAACAAAAAAGCGCGGCGTGGCTATCGGGGTGAACCGATAGCCACCATCAGCTACTATGGCCCGGATGACAAGACGGCGACCAAGGCGGCTGTCGGCATTGTCTATTCCGACAAGAAGGACGTGCAGATGCATCGTTGGTTCAACGAGGATCTGGATGTCCGCCGCGATCCGGCGATCAATGAAGCGATCTTTCACTTAATTGAGGAAAAAGCGGCGGCCAGTGTAGTCCGTCTGACGGAAATCAATGGCTGCCCGCACGAGGAAGGGGTTGATTATCCGGCCGGCGAAGATTGCCCCCACTGCCCCTTCTGGGCTGGCCGGGAGCGGCTGACCGACCGAATTCAGAAGATGGTTGCCGAGCACGAGGCAAACGAGGGTGACACCTCAACCTGACAACTATTCCGGAGACTCGGAACTGATTCGGAAGCAAATTGGCTGGACAGGCGCTATTTTACTCCTATACTGAAAAAAGTTGAGTTTGCCAGAATCTCAACAGTATCGGTGATATGGGAGGAAAAATGTCACAGCAACATATTCTGTTTGTTTCTCTTGGTGATCGGCCTGCGGCCAATGAACCGGTCCAATGGTTATTTAAGGGAGAGGTTTGGCCCTACGATGCCGCGGATCTTCTGGTTCATCAGATGAATGATCCCGAGATCACTGTCAACGCCGTTTATCGGTATGTGGATCAGTTCATTATCCGCTTCTCTGTGGCTACAGGGTTGGTCATGACGGACGTCATGAATACAGACAAAGTCCGGGCGATCCTCAACAAGACTTTGAGTGCGGCCATGACAAAGAAGATTCATTTTCAATGGTCCGTCATTCCCCTTGAAGCGCTGAACATGTTCTGCCCTCGAGAGGCGACCGAACCTGTCTTTTTTGAAGAGATCATGGCCGGCGCCGCCGGTGGCTCGAGCATGGGCAATATTGGCATGATGGACATGTCCTGACCGACAATTAGGGCTAACTGAGCCAGCGGAGCAGTTCTATCGTTCTGGTATCCGCTTCACCATATAATTGCAAACGCATATTGTAAGCCGCCTGAAAATGGCGGCTTGCATTTTTTCTGTCCCCTTGCTTCTCGTGAATCTGGCCCAGGGTGATGTGCGTCGCCGCTTTTTGTTCATGTATTTCGGGCAGGATTTCCTCCAGTGCGGCAATGGATTGGTTCGCCAACAGTTGGGCGTTTTCGAGCTGTTCTGTCTGGAGATAGAGTTGGGCGAGCGCATTGGCGGTGTTCGCGGTGTCTGCCTGATGGTCGCCGTAAAGCTTCCGTCTGGCCTCAAGGGCGCTTTCCAGTAGCTGTTGCGCCGCCACGAAGTTGCCATCATTACGGTGTACGATACCCAGATTGTGTTTGTTAAGGGCGGTGTGGGCATGCATCTCACCCAACACGCGCCGGTTTATGGCCAGCGCCCGCTCAAAATGGGTGGTGGCTCGCTGTTTTTGGCCCAACAGATAATAACAGTGGGCCAGGTTGTTGTTGTATTCGCCGGTAAGGGGATGTTCCTCACCATGGATGGCCTGTACGATGGTCAGGGCGCGGGCTATAAGGTCGCTGCCCGTCCGGGGATCGCCCAGTTCGCGGTAAGATTCCCCCAGGTTTTCCAGGCTTTCGGCGGTATCGGCATGGTTGTCGCCGAATTGTTGCTGGCGAATGGCCAGGGAGCGTTCGAAGTATGCTTTGGCCTCTTCATAGCGCCCCTGAGCCCGTAAAACCCGGCCGATTCCGACAAGGCTCTCGGCCACTGTTGGGTGGCCAGGGCCAAAAATCTCCTCGCGCAGTGTGAGGGCCTTTTCCAGATAGGGTTGGGCGCCGGAATAATCACTGATTTGCCACAGATGCATCCCCAGTTCATAGCAGAGGCTGGCGCTTTCCGCCTCGTTGCGGATCTTGGCGATATCCACGACGGCGCGCAGATGATGTTGCCGGGCCAGCAGTGGCAGCGGTTCGACCGCCCGATTCATGGTCCGGGTATATTCGTACACCACCTTTTCCACAGCGGCCTCGTTATGCTGCAATTGTTCGTTAGCCACATCCCGCACGAACCTGGCTACGAGCCGATGCATCCGTAATGTATTGTTTTCCTCAGTCTCGATCAGACCGATTTCAATGAGACGTCGAAAAGCGCGTTCTGATTTGAAGGCGGCGAGTTCGTCATGGTCTGGCAGTGTCAGGGTTTTAACCAGAAGTTCGTACCAGATCGGTTCACCGGGGGCGAAATGGGCTGCATTGACCAGCAAGCGATGAGCCAGCGTATCATTCTCATCGGTCAGATTTAGCTTCTCATAGCTAAGCGCAAAGGTGCGGCCGACATGCTGGACATGACCAGTCATGGAGAGCGCTTCACTGCGCATAGAAGGATGATGCAGGAGCAGCGGGTCGCGCAGCTGTTCCAGGTAGACGATGGGATCAGCTGACCGTCGATAATAGCGAAGATAGCTGCCGGCCAGATGCAGCGCCAGCGGTAGGTCGCCCAACTCCTTGGCGATTTCACTGAGCAAATTTTCGGGTATATCCGGCCGGTGTTTCCGTAACAGCCGGATGCTTTCTGCTCGGGTGAGGACACCAAGCGGCATGTCCCGCACGCCAGGAACCGTTTTCCAGTCGCCGCGCCGGCTGGTGACCAGGACGCGACAACCGCCGGTGCGCGGCCGCCATTTCAGCAGCAACCGCGGATCCTCGCAATTGTCGAAGATCAGAAGGCGCGGCTCTGGGGCAGACCAGGCTGCCTGCACCAACTTGACCTGCTCGTTCAGGGTGTATTGACCGAAATTTGCTTTCAAGGCCAGCGCATTCGCCTCGCCGCAGGCCGCGATTTCAGACGGGACGGCGTCTGGCGATTCAAAACTGAGCCAGAAGACACCGCCCTGGAAAAATTGGCCATAGCGATGGACAAACTCGACGGCCAGTTGCGTCTTGCCAATCCCACCTAAGCCAGTGGCGGCGGCTGTTTCAATCTGGCTGATAGTGGTAGCAAAGCCATAATTCAGCGCCTCGGCCAGGGCCAACAGATCATCATGGCGACCCACAAAATGGGGATTGCGGTGGAAGGGCATGATGGAACCGGCCGGTAAGGGGGCTGGCGCCGGCACCCGATACTGGGGCAGCATTTCTCCAGGGGCCGGTGTGTATTCCGGCTCATAATCGGCCGGAATGTCTGAGTCAACCTTGGGAAATAGCTCGTCGATCAGGGCTGACGGCCAGGGGAAATCAGCACTGGCCAGAAACTGGGTTAACCATGCTTTATCCACGTCGGAACGCCCTACGATCTCCCGGGCCAATTGTTCAACATCGCGGTAGTTGGCAGGCAAGTTGCCCTTACGCCAATACTCAATCATGGAGCCGCCGCTCTTGCCCAGCGCCTGACCCAATTCGTCCTGAATGATACTTATTTTCTGGCCGCGTATGAGGCGTATGCGATGGACGCCAAGCGTCAGAAGTTCCGCGAATTTTTGCACTGTAGCCGACATGCAACCCTCTCTGCAATGAGGGATTCGGAACAAATCCGGAATCCCATTCTGCCCTGTCGGAAACCTGAACAGTTATGCTTTGTCTGTGAAGAGGCCTTGTTGTTGCTTAACTGGACGAAGCGTTGTCTATACCTTAGACACCAAACACCTTCTATGTTATAGCCTCGGCGCCGAAAATTCCAGTTAGGCGCAACAACCTATCCGCTCTCGTGCCAGTAAGGAAGGCAGCCCAGTTGCTCGGGCTGCCTTCCGCGCGTGCCCAGCAATTCCCGGAGGACCCAATGTTTCCTGTACCTAAACGACATGGTGAAGAGGTCGCCCAGGCTAGCAGCGTCCAAAATGGACAGGTTGATGCAACGGTGCTAACCAGATTTGCCTATTTGATAGAGTCCCCAAAAACCCGCCCTGACCGAGACAACGCCAGTGTCGTGAAGGCCCTGGATGCACTCGGGGCTCTGATGGCAGTAGAGAAGCCAGTGCCGGGCAAGTTTGCTGTCACAGAGAGTCCCAACGCAGCCATCCCGCCGATTTACACGTACTGGGGGCAGTTCATTGATCATGAATTGACCGCACGGACTGATCGGGATGAATCGTTGTCTATCCAGCAGGACGCCGACTGTCTGCTCCCGACTTCAAGGGCAGAGGTTGTTGGCCTGCTGCAGAATGGTCGGACTCCCGATTTTGATTTGGATTGTCTTTATGGTGAGCCGAACCGATCGGCCGGCGTCAAACTGACTGTGGCCCAAAAGGCTTTCGCGCGCTTGCTCCGGGATCCTCATGACGAGGCCAAAATGCGGCTGGGCATCAATCACGATGTGGGCAATATCACTCCCCCGCACAACGACATCCAGCTGAAACGAGACCTGCCGCGCCTCAACCAGATTCTCCCGTCGGATCTGGACAACGTGAAAGCGCTCGGTATAGACCCAAGCAAACCGCAGATGGCGCTTATCGGCGATCCGCGCAACGATGAGAATCTCATTGTTGCTCAGTTCCACACGGCGATGCTTCATTTCCACAACGCGGTTGTGGATTGGCGGCGGATGAATGAGGCTGTGGCTACGGAGACGCCCCAGGTACAGTTTGAACGGGCGCGCAAAGTGGTGTGCTGGGTTTTCCAGTGGCTGGTAGTGAATGATTTTCTGCCTACTGTTGCCCTGCCTGTTGTTGTAGAGGATGTTTTGGCCAGCGAGGCCCGGCACTATCTTGAACGTATGCAGCAACTCAAGGAGCGTTTTATGCCCCTGGAGTTCTCGACTGCTGGGTTCCGCTTTGGTCACTCGATGATTCGCAACGCCTATGATTACAATCGCAATTTTGGGCGCGGCGCTGTGTTTCTTGACAAAGCGACGCTGGATCTGCTGTTTCAATTTACGGGTGGCCATCCATTTCCATCCGTAGAGCCTGGCAAGCCGTCGCCGGATAGTCTGCCGAGCAACTGGATCATCGAATGGGATCGCTTCACTGGTGAGGCGCCGCTGGATGATAGCGATGGCCAGCCAGCACGATTTGCCCGGGCAATCGACACTTTTCTCGCCCCACCTTTGGCTGAACTGATGAATGAAGGGCGAGATGGCAACCCCGCCTTCCAGCGCTTGCTGAAGCAGCTAGCGCAGCGCAATCTGCGGCGCGGCCATCTGCTGTCCATTCCCTCAGGGCAGGATATGGCCGAATTCTTTGGCCTGACGCCACTCACGCCGGCGGAACTGCGCCGCGATACGACGCTATCGATGCAATATGTCCTGGATAAAGGCGGGTTTCTGCAGCAGACGCCTTTGTGGTTTTATCTGTTGAAAGAGGCCGAGTTGGGCGGGGGGAATTCCCTGGGCTTGCTGGGCTCGACAATTGTAGCCGAGACGATTATCGGCGTGATGCAGGCGGATAAAGAAGCTTACCTGGCGGTGGACAAAAGCTGGCATCCGGGCCGACCGATACCTGGGGCGACCCAAAAGCCGTTGCTCGCCACAGGCAATGGAACCCGGATTGCGGACCTGTTGCGCTTTGCCCGGGTTTTAGCGTAAAAAAAACGGGGTGTGACGCTGCTTTCGGTCACACCCCGTTTTGGTACTCATATTAGTGAGCAAACTTATGAAGCATGCTGCAAGGCAGCCTCATCCTCGCGCTCGCTGAGCCATTTCTCAGCCTGCATCGCGGCGGCCGTGCCCTGGCCGACGGATGTGGCGATCTGCTTGTAGATCGGGTCCTGGATCTCGCCCGCGGCAAAGACGCCGGGGACGCTGGTGCGCATCAGTTCGTCGGTGATGACGAAATTCTGCTCATCCAGTTCGACCTGGCCCACCAGGAATTGGCTGTTGGGGAAATGGCCGATGAAGACAAAGACGCCATCAACCTTCATTTCGCTGACTTCATCCGTCTTGCGGTTGCGCAGCGTGATGCTCTCAACGGCCGCACTACCCTTGATTTCTTCGACGACAGTATCCCAGATAAATTTGATCTTCGGGTTGGCGTGGGCGCGTTCCTGCAGGAAGTTGCCGGCGCGTAGTTCGTCACGGCGATGAATGATGGTGACTGTGTTGGCGAATTTGGTCAGGAAGATCCCTTCTTCCAGCGCACTATCGCCACCGCCAACGACCACGACCTCTTTGCCGCGGAAGAAAAAGCCATCACAGGTAGCGCAATAGCTGACGCCCCGGCCGGTTAGCTCTTTCTCACCCGGCACTTCCAGTAGCCGGGCGGAGGCGCCAGCGGTGATGATGACGGAGTCAGCCAGGTATTCTTCACCATGGGTCTTGACGTAGAAGGGTGATCCCTTGCTGAAATCCACCTCAGTCACTTCATCAAAGACGAAGCGAGCGCCAAAATGCTCGGCATGTTTCTGCATCTTCTCGACCAGCTCCGGCCCAGTTGTCCCTTCCGGGAAGCCGATGTAGTTCTCGACCTCCGCGGTGATGGAGATCTGGCCGCCGATGACCATACCGGCGATGACGACTGGCTCCAGATTGCTGCGGCCAGCGTACAGGGCGGCGGTCATACCGGCCGGTCCCGAGCCAATAATAACAATCTTCTCTTTCTGCATCGCGTTGCTTTCCTCTCAAACAAAAAACGCTGTTGCCAGTTACAAAGCCAGCGCCAGCGTTCAAATTGATTTTGTAACCTGTGTACCGGACGCCCTTATCATAACATTTCTTACCCGGTGGGTACAAACAGCGCCCCGAAATGTTAGCGGCCGTCTAACAAACAAAGACCCGGCCAAATTACCCGGGTCTCCCAGTCTTGTTCATGGTGTGTCAGCTATCAATCAGTGCTGATTGGCAACGTCACGGTGAAGCTGGTCCCGACACCATATTGGCTGCTGACGTCTATGCGACCGCTGTGTTCTTCCACGATCGTCTTGGCAATGGAGAGACCCAGCCCCGTCCCCTCAGAATAGCCTTCAGCATCGGGGATGCGATAAAAACGGCTGAAAAGCTTGTTGAGATGTTCTTCTTCGATGCCCCGACCACTATCCCGGACCTGTAGCTTCAGGTTTTCCTTGTCGATATCCAGCCGGATCACAATTTGGCCATCGTCCCGGTTGTATTTGATGGCGTTGCTAACCAGGTTTAGCATCACCTGCTTCAGCCGGTCAAAATCGCCAGATACGGCCGGAACTTTATTCGGGGAAATGAGCTGAATTTCGATATTGCGTTGCTCTGCCTGAGGTTGGGCGATATTGATAACCTGCTGGATTAATTGCAGCATGTCAACGGGGTCAGCCGCCATCGTCACCCGGCGCGATTCCAGCCGGGCCAGGTCCAGGTAATCCTGGGTAAGTTTGACCAGCCGGTTGGATTCCCGCTTGATCATATCGATCAGGACGACCCGTTCTGTCTCGGGCAGCGTATCCCGGGTGAGTAGCTCACTGCTGACGGAAAGCGCCA
Source organism: Ardenticatenales bacterium (assembly GCA_020634575.1). Next base: position 150,936 of record JACKBM010000003.1, read on the forward strand.
TCAGCGGTGTCTTTAACTCATGCATTACTTCCGCGATCAGGTCTGATTGCTGGAAAAGACGGGCGTTTTCAATGGCGACGGCCGCCTGTGAAGCCAGCGCCTCAGTCAGGAAGATATCCTGGTCCGTGTAATCGTCACTGCCCTTTTTGTTCAGCACTTCCAGGCAGCCGATAACCTTGTTGCGACTGATAAGGGGCACGCCCAGAAGCGTACGCGTCACAAACTTGGTGCTGTCATCCACACCCTGAAAATGGCGATTGTCTGCCTTGACATCGGTGGAAACGAGGGGTTTGCCGTTAAGGACTATCCAGCCAGCCAGGCTTCCTTCCAGCGGGACCACAACATCCTCGACGCCGACACCAGAATTAGAAGAGGCGACGAAGCGCAGTTCGCCGGTCCGCTCATCGACCAGCAGGATCGAAGCAACTTCGGTGTCGGTCAACTCCGTAGAGAGATCGATCACCATCTGCAGCAGCCGGTTCAGGTCCAGCGTCGAACTGAGCTGTGTGCTTATCTCCAGCAGTCGCTGTAATTGGTGGGGGCCAATGGCTGTTGACAGCTGATTTTCCATAAGAAATGGTGTTTCTGAATACATCAATGAGATCACCGTTTACCTTCGACAGGGATTCAGAAACTGGCCAAAATCACGAGGATTCTAGCATAGATTTTTTCTTCGTTTAAGTAACCCAGGTAATGTTTACCTCAGATCGGTACCTATCTCTCATACAGTGAGGTGGCCTTATTGCTCTGCTATATCGTTGCGGCCAGTGCGGGTAAGAAGCTGGCGACATCCTGACGGACAAGCAGATCGGCCAAACGGTCACATTCTGTTGGCTCCCGGTTGACGATGATGAGACGCGCCCCGGCCTGTTTGGCCAGAAAGGGCAACTCGTTGACCGGCCAGACGGCCAGGGACGAACCAGCAACCAGCAATAAATCACATTGCCGGACTGCATTTCGGGCGGCAGCGAAGGGGATGGCCGGCAAATTCTCACCAAACAGTATCACATCTGGTTTGATGGCACCGCTGCACAGTTTACACCTGGGTGTAATTCCAGTTGCCAAAAAAGTGCGCAGGAGCGGTTCGCCCTCTTCCTGATGACCGCAGGCCAGACAGGTAGCCGTTCGCAAATGGCCGTGGACTTCGTAGACGGTGCCAGAGCCGGCCCGGCTGTGCAGCAGATCGATATTCTGGGTGATGATCGCCTGCAGGGGGCCGGTCTGTTCCAACTGGGCCAGGGCGAGATGGGCAGGGTTGGGCTCAGCGGCCAGGATCGTTTCCGCCAACCCGCGGAACCAGCTAAAAAAGCGGTCCGGCTGGCTGCGGAAGCCCTCGATAGAAGCGGCCGCCATCGACTCCGCTGATTGCCAGAGACCGCTGGCTGAGCGAAAGTCGGGTATGCCGGAGGGGGTACTGATGCCGGCGCCGGTGAGAGCCACGGCGCGGCTGGCCTTGCGAAATAATTTGGCGGCTTCATTCAGGCTGAAGGGCTCGACGGGGGCCATATTGCTCCAGGGCAGCTGAGCTGCTAGCGACTGGGGGCGTTCAGGACCAGCAGTTGGCGAGAGAGGTTCTGGAATTTGCGGGTAAATTCCGCGTTGGGATCCAGCCGTACCAGCGGCAGCCCTTTGTTAACTGCCTTGGTGACAGATTGCGACTGGATATTGAGCTCATCGGCGACGGGGTGGTTGATGAAATCCTCGATGACAGGCAGGGGGAAGCTGGACCGGCCGGTAAACGTCATCAGGTACGGTCGAATCGCTCCACTGATCCTGGTATCTTCGCGTAGCGCGGCTACCAGCTGTTTGGCCGCTAATATCGCTACCCGATCCGGCCGCAAACAAACCAGAATATCAGTCGCCCGGCCCAAAAACGCCAGATTGGCGTCGCTCAGTCCCCGGCCCAAATCGGCAACGACCGAGCGCCGGCCGTTGTGCACCGAATCAATGAGCAATTCGACCTGGTGCGCATTCAGGAGTGGGCGACCGGACAGCACACTGGGTTCGGCCAGCAGCAGGCGCAAATGGCTGCCGTAAACGATGAGCTCTTGCTCCACTGTATTCAAAAAGCTCGTGTCGGTGGCTCGGGAAAGCGTATTGAGACCGCCAGGCTTCTTCCAACCCAGGTGTAGGGCAATATGGCCCTGCGCCTGATCCAGATCAACCAGCGCAGTCTCATGATGTTCATCAGCCATTGTTACCGCGACATTGATGGCCATCGTAGTGGTACCCACGCCGCCGCAGACACCTATCACGGCAACGATGCGGGCTTTGGCCGGGTCAATGTCATCATCAATAGGCGGTGGCGGTGCGGGGTCGTCCGGATAAAGCTGCAGATCATGGCTGGGCCATTCAGCCGCCATGGCCGGAGCTGAATAATGCTCTGGCGGCGCCGGATCTTCGGCCGGGCCATCTGGATCCGCCTCGATACCGGAACGGGCCAGAATGGTTTTAACTCGACGAATCAGCTCATTGGGGCGGGTGGGTTTGGAGAGGTAATCATCGGCGCCGGCGGCAAACCCGGCCAATTTGTCTTCCGGCCGGGACATGGCCGTGAACATGATCACCGGCACCATCTTGAGGGCCGCATTGGCCCGGATACGCCGGCAAACTTCCAGCCCATCCATAATCGGCATCATGATGTCCAACAATATCAGGTCGGGGGATTCGCGCTGCGCGATTTGAAGACCGATGTCACCAGAGTCAGCCGTCAGGACATCATACCCCTGCCGGCGCAGGGTTAATTTGACGATATCCAGCGTGTCTGGATGGTTATCAATAACCAGTACTTTTGCTGCCATGATGGCTCTTTGCCTGTTGCCGGCTGACATTCGTGCCGTGACTTTAATATTCTGATCGGCTATGCCCAACGTCCCGGCAGAATCAGAAAGCTGAGGTATTAGCGGTTCAGAATTTCTTCAACGCGTCTGATGAGCTCATTCGGATGAGTTGGTTTAATCAAGTAATCCGTCGCGCCCGCATCAAAACCGGCTCGCTTGTCCCGGGCTTCAGCCAGGCTGGTGAACATGATAATAGGAATGTTCTCGGTTACCGGCAAGGCACGTAAACGCCGGCACACTTCTATGCCGTCCATGTCCGGCATCATAATATCCAATAAGATCAGGTCTGGTGGACTTGCCTCGGCCAGGGAGATACCAACGCTTCCCGAGCGGGCATTGTCCGTGTCAAAGCCCTGATTTTGCAGGATGGTAGCGACAATGCTCGATGTTTCAGGATGATCATCGATAATCAGGATTTTTGCACTCATTAACACCTCCGCCTCGGCACTATTATACAGGGGTTTGGCAAATCAGTTGCGTGTCTGGCTACAAAACTCTGGTCGTCTGCTAGACAAGGGGCCAGGGGTAAGGGCGCCCCGGCCCTGGCTGAGGGAATCTACCATCCTCGACCAGCGCCAGCACCCGCTGCCGCAAGGCGCGCATTTCCAGCGCCGAAAGATGGCCCTTTAACTCTCGGATGATAGGCTCACCATCTGACCAGAGTAGTTCACTCAGCCGGCGCAGCGCGACCAGGAGCTTGCCCGGGATCTTCTGACCGGCGAACTCCCAGACCACGGTCCGTAACTTGTATTCATTGTGAAAACAGAGCCCCTGGTCAATGCCCCAAAGCTGGTCGGTAAAGTCGCGGATAATATGCCCGCCCTTGCGATCAGCATTGTTGGCGATGTAGTCAAATAAAGCGATCCGCTGCAATGGTTCCACGTAGCGACCTTCAAAATCAAAATAGGTGATATTGGGATCGTGTTCTACAAAGAATTGCAGCGAGCCGAGCCCCTGCGGCCCATCGCGCAGAATGGTTGGCGGGACAACATGCCAGCCCAGCACCTCACTCAGCAAGAAGGCGCAACGTTCGCGCAGGCAAAGCGAACCCTGGGCAAAATCCCAGAGCGGGCGTTCGCCCTGTTGCGGTTTGTAGATAGCCTGGAGTTGCTGATCCTCGTGGCAAATATCGGTCAGGAAGGTGTAGTTGGAACCCCAGGGGACCAGCCCCAGGACATCAATTTCACCCTGTTCCAGCAATGCCAGTACAAGTTCCTGTTCCATTAGTTGTTATTTGCGGTGGCCATTGCGGTGGGGGCAAAAATGGCCTTCCGGATCAATGGGCTGGCCGCAGTTGCCGCAGATCGGCCGGCCGGCCCGGACCACATCGTTGGTATGTTTGGCCAGGGAACGAATCTGAGTCCGCGATGCCCAGAAGCTGACGACGTTCGGTTCCTCAGCTTCTTCATCATCGACCAGCTCGTAGGCGACAATGACGATACGGCCCAGCTCCTCGTTGTACCCAATGCCCAGGTTGCCGACCCTGAACAGGGGCTCGACAGGCTCCCGCAGCCGCATATCAGACCAGACATCCATGCGTGCTTCGCTTTCATCGGGATGTTTGCTGGCCAGCTCCTCCAGGAGCGCCTCAAAATGAGAGGCCAGATTGGCTGCCTGGTATTTTTCCATGACCAGCGAGATCAGATCATCACCACGGCTGCCCTGGATGTAGAAGACTCTTTGTCCGGGCGGCCCCACTGTACCAATGGTGATATGTGAAACGGGATTAAGTTCAATGTGACGTGACATCGCGGCTACACGTATTACTTTTTCTTTTTCTTGGCTTTCTTCGCTTTCTCTTTCTCGTCTTTCTCTTCTGCCGCTGGCTTTTCCGGGGGAGGCGGCTGCAGGGGCCCATCGTCATTCAGGCGCAGGACACGGACGACCCCATTTTCATGCAGCTGCAGCACACTGGCGGCGGCTGGTGAGATGACGATCCGCTGGAACAGATCCATGTGGACGCCCAGATAATGGGCTAATACCAGCTTGATCAGATCAGCATGGGAGACCACGATGATGTAATCTTTGGGATGTTTGCTGGCCAGTTGTTCGAGCATTTCCACGGCCCGGTTTTGCACCGCGCGCAAGGATTCGCCTTCGGGAAACTGGAAGCGGCTGGGAAAATGCTGAACGGCGAACCATTCCTTTTTCTTGGCCAGCTTCTTGATCTTTTTCCCTTCCCATTCGCCATAACGGACCTCGCCCACATCAGGTAGTTCTTCAATGGGGAGCTGGTGCGGCGCGGCGATAAAGTTGGCTGTTTCCATGCAGCGCAAGACCGGGCTGCTGTAGATGGCTTTGATAGGTAACGGTGCCAGCCGCTCAGCAGCGGCCTGGGCCTGCTGCTGGCCGACTTCATTCAGATGAACGCCGGGTATCCAGCCGGCCAGGCGGTGCTTGTTTACCCAATCATTTTGCCCATGTCTGACGAGAATTATCGTGGTCATAGCTGGATGATAACACAACTAAGGAGTGAAAAGGAATATACGTCTATGGCGTGTCGGTTGACCCGTTTGCTGGCTCGAACTCTGGTTCGGATAATGGCGCGTAGGGGCCAACCTCGAAATAGGCCAGCATGACGTCCCGAACGGCCGGTGCCGCCCAGGCGGAACCTTCGCCGCCATTGAAGATAAAGGCAGCGACAACAATTTCCGGGTCATCATATGGCGCATAGCCCACATACCAGGCATGAGTAGGCAGAACACGTCCCTCAATACACCACCCCCGGGACTGAGCGATGTTGTCACAATACTCAGCCGTGCCCGTCTTGCCGGCGACAGCAATACCGTACTCGTCCAACCAGCCGACGGTTCCCGCCGTCCCATAATCCGGTTCGTTCACGCGTAACATACCCTGCGCTATGACATCAAGAAATTCCTGGTTGACATCGACGACATTGAGGATGCGCGGCTCAAATTCCTGGACAACCTCGCCAGTGGCATCCGTCAGATGATGAACCAGAGTAGGCTGATATAGGAAGCCGCCATTGGCAATGACAGCTGCCATCTGCGCGATCTGCAATGGCGTTGCTGTCAGAAAACCCTGGCCAATCCCCAGGTTGTAATCGTCACCGGTGGCCCAGGGGCGACCTTCGGCGGTGCGGATCCATTGGGTACTGGGCATGAAGCCGGGGGCTTCGCCTGGTTGTTCCACACCTTGATTCCGGTTGAAACCAAACATTTCAGCATAGACCTTGAGCGTATCAACGCCTACACCTGAGACCGTCTCGCCATCCTGATTAAAACCGCCGCTGATCTTGTAGAAATAGATATCGCAAGAGAAGGCGATCGCTGAAAGCATGTTGACAAACTCATGGGTACCACCCTGGGCATCAATCCAGCAGACAAAACGCTGGTTACGGCCCGGGTCATTAGGGGCAAAGCGGTTGGGGATTTCGATACTGCCCGGCGCTGCTAGCAGACGTTGGGGTGAGATAATCCCTTCTTCCATCGCGGCCGCGGCTGTCACGATTTTGAAGACCGAACCAGGTGGATATTGGCCACCCACTGCATGATTAACGAGCGGTGTGTACTCATTTCGCGCCAGACCAAGATAATAGTCAATAGGCAGAAGTGGCGCGGATTCGTTAAAGCGCTCATTGGAATAGGTGGGTAGGCTGACCAGAGCCAGGATCTCACCTGTATTTGGATTCAGGGCCACAATGGCCCCCTGCTCCACCTCGATTAGAGATTCCTCCCCGGTAATGTAATCCCGTTGGGGGATCAGCCGCCGGCGCTCCATGGTCGATTCCAGGATATTCTGGGCCCGTCGCTGGAGTTCAAAATCAATCGTCAGATGGACGTCATAGCCTGGAACAGGCTCAACGGTCTCACCAATCTGGCGTACCTCCCGGCCGGTCCAATCCTGCTCAATGTCCCGATACCCTTTGGTGCCGGATAGCTCCTCTTCCATCCACAGTTCCAGCCCAGCCAGACCAACACGATCATCCCGCTCATAGCCCCGGTCCAGCCAGCTCTCGTTCGGGATAGGTCCCATGTAGCCAATGATGGTGGACAAATACTCGTCTGTCGGGTAATACCGAATGGGCTCGGGGATCACGCGCACACCGGGCAGAAATGTGCTTTCCTGGTCGATAAAATAGGCCAGTTCAGCCGGGACACCGGACGTGATGACGGTGGGGATGTATTGGGCGAAGCTGAACTCTTCGTAAATCGCTTCAATACTTTGCGGCAGTTCCGGGACGACGCCGGCCTCACTCAGCGTGCTGCTGGGTGATTCGCCATAAAGCAGCGCCAGCCGCGAGTAAACGCTGACAAGCTCCGGGTCAGCGGCATCGATCAAGGCTTGCTGCTCCAGGGTGTTGCTGACCGGGATTCCGGTCAGGAGCGACAGGCGCTGGAAGACGGCGGTGCGCTCAGCATCGTCATCGGGCAGGAAGGCGGGGGTGATGGTGACGTTGAAGCTGGGATTGTTGATGGCCAGGGGAATGCCATTTCGGTCAAAAATGGAGCCGCGGGGCGGGTCAATGAGCAGCCGGGCAAAGCGATTGTCCTCCGCCTGGGCCGTAAATTGCAGTCCCTGAGTCTGCTGTAGCCAGAAAACCCGATACAACAAGAGACCAAAAACGGCGACGACGAGCAGGCGAAAGAAAAAGAGCCGGCCCTGGTAGCCGGATTCACCCTCTTCCTCTTCCCGTGGTTCATCGATGAATTCCCACCCTTTTTGGGACATAAATTGTCTCCCGCCGCCAGTTATCGATCAGAAGCTAATTGTCGAGCCCGCCCCGGCCCACGTCAAGACGTTGTACGCCCACTACCCGTCGCAGTGAGAAAAGTAGCCAGTAAACGGGCAAAAAGAGGGCCACGTTGGCCAGCAGCAGGCCGGGCGTATTGTTCAGGCCGGAAAAGTCCGTCACGAAGCCAAAAAGACGGAGCATAATAATGTAAAGCAAGGTGTAGATGAGCGTACCCAGCAGGACCAGGATGATGGGCAGAACAAATCGGTTCAGGGGGAGGCTGCGTTGCAGCACGGTCACCACCAGAACCGCCACCAGCATGGCCAGGGCATTCAGCCCCATCGGGCTGGTTGAAAAAAGGTCCAGAAAAAAGCCGGCAGTGAAAGCCCAGACCAGACCAGCCTCTGGACTACGGTGCAGGCCCCAGGCCAGGGCCACCAGGAACAACAACTGAGGCACGGCTCCAAACAGAGGAAAGCGGCTCATGAGTGTGGCCTGGATGATGCTCAGCAAGGCCATCAGAGGTATCGCAAAGTAGACGTCGAAGTTACTCATGCTGGCCCCTAGTTTTCCGGCGGCTCATCAAAGACAGAAGTATCGATAGGATCGAAGTCAGTGATGACAAAGACGAACTCCAGCCGGTCGAAGTCAACCGCAGGTTGGATGGTGGCGCTCTGGAACAGACCGGTTTCGCCACGTTGGACCTGGGTGACGCGGCCGACAATGAGACCGGCCGGAAAACGCCCACCCAAGCCCGACGACGTCACCAGTTCTGCCGTCTGAATCTCCGCTTCCAGGCTTATGAAATCGAGGACAACGGTGCCATCTACCCCCACACCATGCGTGACGCCCGAGGCGCGCGAATCGACCAGACGGGCCGGGATGCTGCTCAGGTTGTCCGTGATCAGCAACACCTGGGCGGAGTTGGCCGTTGTCCGGTAGACCTGGCCGACCAGGCCGCGGTTGCTTTCCACCGGCATGCCCACCACAATGCCCTCGTTGGCGCCGGCGTCGATAATGATGCTGCGGAAGAAGGGGCTGGTATCCCGGCCGATCACATTGGCCAGAGTGCGGCTGAGTTCGGGCGCATCCTGGTTGCGGTTAAAGAGCTGCTGCAGCACCTGCAATTCACCCTGACTTTCGCGCAGCTCCTCATTTTCTCGCTCCAACATATCGATACGGGCCTGGAGTATTTCAATCTCTGTGCGGGCGGTCTGCAGATCGCGGGGGCCGGCAAAGATGTCGGCGAAAGCATCAACCCGGGCGCCCGTCCAACCCATCATGCCGGACAGTGGATCGCGCAGAAAGTTGAAGGCGCTGTCCATGTTGCCTGTGCTATCCAGGATGAATAGCATTAAGGCCAGCCCCAACAGCCCCAAAACAAGCCGCCAGCGAATGCGTTGGCCGAGATCATCCAGATTCATACGCTTGAGGTAGAAGCAAGAGGCGTTTGCTCTCTTCCGCTAATGGACCGTGCTCCCGCGGTCCAGGCTTACCAGGACGCGGCTGTAGTTGTCCAGATCTTCCAGGACGCGACCGGCGCCACGCGCGACACAGGTCATCGCGTCTTCGGCGATCCAGACCCGCATCTTGACGGCATCCTCGATCCGGTCCGCCAGCCCCTGAATCTGGGCGCCGCCACCGGCCAGGCAGATGCCGACTTCCATCAGGTCCGCGACCAGCTCGGGGGGTGTCTCGTCAATGGCGTCCCGCACGGTGTCCACGATCACGTTAATCGAGGGGGCCATCGCTTCCCGCAGCTCAATGCTCGAGATTTCGATCGCCTGGGGGAGGCCGTTGATCAGATTGCGCCCGCGCATCGTCATGGTGCGCTCCTCCGGCAGCGGGAAGGCCGAACCGATACCAATTTTAATGCGCTCAGCCATGCGCTCGCCGATGAGCAGGTTGTATTTGCTGCGGGCGTAATTGATGATGTCATCATCCATCTCATCACCGGCGACCCGGATGGAGCGGCTGACGACGATGCCGCCCATGGCGAAGACCGCCACTTCGGTGGTGCCACCGCCAATATCGACGATCATGCTGCCGCGCGATTCAATGATCGGCAGGCCGCCACCAATTGCCGCGGCCATGGGCTCTTCAATCAAATAGGTTTCCCGAGCGCCGGCCGACATCGAGGCGTCATAAACCGCCCGCTTCTCCACTTCCGTGACACCGCTGGGTACGCCCACGACGACCCGCGGCCGGGGAAAAGGGACGATCATCTGCTCGTGCGCTTTGTCGATGAAATATTTGAGCATCGCCTCCGTGATTTCAAACTCGGAGATGACGCCGTCTCGCAAGGGGCGGATGGCGACGATGTCAGAAGGTGTCCGGCCAACCATCTCGCGGGCTTCAGCGCCAATTGCCAGAGGTCGCCGGGTCCGCTTATTGATGGCGACCCAGGAGGGTTCATTGATGACGATGCCTCGGCCACGCACGCTGACAAGGGTGTTGGCCGTGCCCAAATCAATGCCGATGTCCAGTGAAAATAGACCGAGTAACCAGTCAAGTGGGCGTAACAAGCTCTAGTTTTCCTTTCATGGTATATGAACCAATCAAGCATTATACCACCGAGGCCGGAGGGGCGACCAACTGGGGGGTGGTGCTTACACTCCGCTAACAATTGTCAGGTACACTGCCCCCATATTTTGGGTCAGAGTTTTCGTGTGTGAGAAAAGATTATGGCTAAGCACGCCTTATTTGCGGGCCTTGTTTACGATGAATATGACCAGCAGCTGGAGACAGGCTATGTCGGCCAGGATGCGGTTTATGTGATTGATGATGCCGGCTTTAAGCGCCACATCGATGCTGAGGCGATTGATCGGCCGTTGCTCAAGCTTTTCGTGGAGCAAATTCAGCAGAACAAAGATATCGCTGTGCCCCAGGCGCTGCGGATGTTAGGGCAGGACGACCTCTTTACCAAGGCGGCTGTTGATGCGCAGATAGATGACATCGACATCGACCAGATCCTGGCGGCTGGTATCCCGCTGCAGGCCAGGGAAATGATGGGGATGATGGGCTTTCGCATCATTGTCGATTATCATGGCGAGATCATCGACCTGAAACAGCCGAATGTGCCCGACGATTTTGATTAATTTGCCCGCCCGGCTCCCCCTTTTCCTGTAGATAAGGTACCATTCCCCCGGTTTGTGATTCCCGGTACAATCCCGGCAAAATTTTCCTATTTTGAGGTGGTGCATGCAGTTAAGCCGCATGTTTCACAGCCGTGCGCTCGTTCCGGCGGAGCACCGCAGTAATTTTCTCCATCTTTATTTTGACATCGCCTGGTTTGGTGTGCTCAATGGCAGCTTCATTGCGTTCTCCGCTGTTTATCTGACCCGGGTTGGCGCCACGGCCAGGCAGCTCAGCCTTTTTGGGGCTCTGCCGGCGCTGGTCGCGCTGGTGGCGGCGTTACCGGCCGGTTACTGGCTCAAAAACCGCCGCCTCGACAAAACCGTCTTCTGGTCCGCTGCCCTCTACCGTGTCTACTACCTCGCCTGGCTACCGATCATCACCCTGATCCCGGCTGCGTTCCAGACCAATAGCGTGCTGCTGCTGACCTTCATCATGAGCGGCCCGGCTACCATCCTGGCGATCGGCTTTAACTCCCTCTTTGCTGAGCTGGTGCCGCCGGAATGGCGTAACCATGTCATCGGCATTCGCCATGCTCTGCTGGCTATCGCCTCGATCCTGTCCGCGCTGCTGTGCGGCTATATTCTGGACAATACCGCCTTTCTGACGGGCTACCAGATCGTTTTTGGGCTGGCGGCTTTCTGTGGCGTGATGAGTTCGGTTCACCTCTGGTTCATCCGCCTGCCAGAGGCGCCCAACCGCCGCATCAAACATGCGCCCTACTTGAAAGAACCAGGCCAGCCGGACGCTTTTCCGGCCAGTGGCCAGGCACGCCCTCCTTTTGGCTGGCGTTATCTGCGCCGCCGTCGCCAGCTGCGGCTGCCCCGGCTGAGCATCTTGCGGGGTGATTTTGGCCGGGCGATGGCCGTGCTGGGCTTCTTCTTTGTCGCCCTGTATGTGCCCAATGCCCTTTATTACCCGTATTGGGTCGGCGAACTGGGCTACAGTGACCAGCTCATCAGCTTTGGCCAGGCGCTTTTTTATGTCTGCCAGTTTTTGTCGGCCAGCCAATTGGCGCGTATCGCGACCTGGTTGGGGGATCGGCGCAGCCTGGCGCTCGGCGCTGTGCTGCTCGCGGCCTATCCTGGCTTCACGGCGATCTGGCCGGCACCGGCCGGTTATCTGCTTTCCTCCGCTTTCTCCGGTATCGGCTGGGGGATTGCCGGCGGGGCCATCCTCACTTATCTGCTCCGGCTGGTGCCGGCGGATGAGCGGCCGCGCTACATGTCCTGGTATAGTCTGCTGACCAATCTCGCCATTCTGATTGGCTCATTGTTAGGGCCGCTGTTTGGTGATTGGCTGGGGTTACGGTTAGGGCTGGGCACGGCCGGCATCATCCGGTTCCTGGCCGGTCTGATCATTCTCTGGTTTGGCGCCAATGTCGGTGTGGACACAGCGGATGATGACGATGAAGGCGCTGACGACGAATTGAGCGGCGAATTCGCCGCCTGAACTCGTTATTCGGTCAGGATGGGGCCCAGGCGTTCCAGTTCCCAGGCGATGTTGGCGGCAAAAGATTGGTCGTAATAAAGCAACTCCAGCAAATGCTGGCCGGTTAATTGGAGCCTGACTTCGTGGAAAGCGGCCTGATCCGGGTTAGCCCAGCGGTCCAGCACCAGCACCCCATCCAGATAAAGACGGAACCCATCATCCGCCCGGATAGCCAGCCGGTAAACGCCTGCCTCCAGACTGACCCGCCGGCTCCAGCGCACCGAAAATGTGTCCGGGCCAACGCCAGCGATGGGCGCACCCTGGCCCCAATCAAAGTCCGGCGCCAGATCGTTGCGTAACTGCACAGGTACCCCCAGGAGCTGAGTGTTGGCGAAATATTCGCCACGCCAATTGGGGAACGTCTGTCCCAGACGCTGCCAGCTCAGGCTGGCCGATGCCTGCCCCAGCCCCTCAAAATAATCTACGACCAGCTGATGGCGACCCGGCTCCAGCCAGAGTTCGGCGCTGGCTGTCCGGGCCACGCCTGTCTGCCAATCATCGATCAGCAGCAGACCGTCAACGTAAAGGCGCAGGCCATCGTCGTAGCCGGCGTCGAACCGGTAAAGGCCGCCGGCCAGGTCAACCGTGCGTTCCCAGCGCACGGAGAAATTGTCGCGGCCGAGACCGGCCACTGGCGCCCCATCGTTCCAATCCACAGCCAGCGTTTCTACCTGTTCGCTGCTGACCGGTGTTCCGCTTAGATCCCGGTTGGCCCAGTAGGTCGCTGTCCACTCTGTATTGCCCTGCGGCTCCCACCAGATGTGGAAATCAGCCGGGCCGGGGATCTGGTAATGGTCGATGACCACGGTGTAAATGGCGTCGGCCAGGCTAACGGAGACTTCGTTGAGGCGCAAAGGGCCAGTTTGCCAATCTTCCAGGACGATGACGTCATTGAGGCGCACGCGGACACCGCCTCGGCTCCAGACGTAGAGGCGATAGCTGCGCGCCGGCAGGGCAATGTTGCGCTGCCAGCGGACGCCGAAGGTCTCGGGCAGACCGGCCGGTCTGCTCAGGCCCCAATGGTGCCCAATCGTTGCCAGCTGTTCGGACCGGAACGGCTGACCGCTAAAATCCGGGTTGTCGAAATAGCTGGCTGCCCAGAACGCATCCGGGCTGTTTTCAATCGCCGGGAGCTCGGTGGCTGTAGGGGTGGCGGTGCTGGTTGCTGGCGGTGGCTCGGTGGCCGTCGCCGATGGTGCGGGTGTGGCGGTGGCTGTCGGCGGCGCCAGGGTGGGAGTTGGCAGGGCGGTCGCGGCTGGTACAGTGCTGGTGGCTGCTGGTGTGTTGGTCAAGGCAGCAGCCGGTGTGGCGGTGGCGGCGCGGGTGGCGGTGCTGGTCACCCGTTGCAGGGCGCCGCTGTCTGTCAGCGCCGTGGCTTCGGCCGGGATGGCGGTGGGCGTGGGCGGACTCTCAAAGAGGTCGCAGGCGCTCAGGATGACCAGACAGATCGTCAGGACCGGGATTAGTTTGAGTTTTTGCCACTGCCGCACGTCAGGATCCTCTTCCCAGAGCCAGCCGGGTCAGCTTGATACCGTTGCTTAATGATACCCCATAATGCAGCAGGAGGTGGCTGCTCAGTGCAGCCACCTCCTGGGACAAACTTAATCAAATTATTGACGGCTGCTTTTAGGGCGCCGGTGTGAAGGTCATGGTCCCGGCAGCTTCAGCCAGCGTCAGGATGAGCTGGCCCTCGGCCACTTCGTAGCTCACGACCTGGGCCAGGTGATTCAGAAAGGTCTGGTCCAGCGATTCGTCGCCACAGTACGCTTCGGTGGTAAAGCCGGGCATGATGGTCAGACTGGCACCGTCCAGCGTGTAGGCGCCGCCACCACGGTTGCAGTCGTTTTGCAGCGCGTAGTCGCCGCCGGGCAGGAAGGTGATGCTGAACAGGCTCGGGTCACCTACTTCGATGGCCATTGCCTCATCGGCGCTATCCGTTTGGGTCCATTGCCAGGCGATATCGGTCAGCTCCGGCGCCGCATTGGCGACTTCTGTCTGGCTGACGATCTCGACAAGCTCGTAGCGCAGGGACGAAGCGTCCATCGGCGGTTCCGGGATGTTGACGACACGGACGACTAATTCATACTCGAAGCCTTCTTCCCAGGTGAAGCCGACGATGGCGTCATAGAAGTAGGTGTACTCTGCGTCAGCCGATTCCTTGACCAGAAGGCATTTCTGTGGGCCAACCCCGGTGCAGTCAACCTGCTCCGGACCGACAAACAAGGTTTGCTCAGTTGCGGCGCCGAAGAGTGCCAGGGGCAGGCCGTCGGTATTGTGCAGTTCGAGGGTATCGTCGGTCAGCGTGAAGCCATCGACCTGGCCGAGCAAGTCCAGGAAGTTGCTTTCGAACGACATCAGCTCATCTTCACAGGCCATACGGGTGCCGGCCAGAGGCCCGAAGCTGAGCTTGTCGCCCGCAATCGTGGCGCTGCCGCTGAACAGGTTACAGCCACTCTGCCCGGATACGGTCCCATCGGCGAAACTCAGCCAGGCGATGACGTTGCCAGGTACCGGCACGATGGCGTCGCCACCGACAATGGTATGAAGCAGGGACCAGGTGGTGCCATCGAGGGCACTGTTGTCGACGACCGGTTCGACCGTCGGTTCAGTTGTTGGCTCGGTTGTCGGTTCAGGTTCTGTGGTCGGTGTTTCGACCGCAGCGGGTTCGCCTTCGGTACCGGCCGGTCCGCAGGCTGCCATCATCATTAAAAGGATCAGTAAAACCAGGGCCAGGCTTTTGCCTGGCAATCGTTGCGTATTCATCAATCAAACTCCTTAAGCTGATCAGGCCGGGCAGGTTGCCGGCCATTATTTGTAAGAGGACGAAGGTTTTGGCGCCTTCTCACCTATAACGACGGCGGGGATGGATTGGTTCCAGGGTTTGTAAGATTGGCTGTGGGGCCGTCCGCCGGATGCGGACTTTACTTTCACGACAGACGTTGAAAGCGAGCATCAAGTCTGCCTTCAGCAGACGCGCTCGTAGCGTGGCAGTTCACTGCCTCGCGAAGGTGGGCGGGGGCAGCCAAAAAATCAATAGGCCCCGCGCCCAAACAAAGCAAAGGGCAAGGTTTGCAGCATAATGCGCAGGTCCATGGCGATGGACCAATTCTCGATGTAGTAGATGTCGAGGAGACATTGCTCGTCGAAGGTGAGGTCGGACCGGCCGGATACCTGCCACAACCCCGTCATGCCGCCCGGCACCACCAGCCGCTGCTCATGCCAGGGCTCGTACTGCTCCACTTCGCCGGCGATGGGCGGGCGGGGGCCGACGAGGCGCATTTCACCACGCAGGACATTGATAAGCTGGGGCAGCTCGTCCAGGCTGAGGCGCCGGATGATCCGGCCCACCCGGGTCAGGCGGGGATCGTCCTTGATTTTGAAGATGGGGCCATCCGCTTCGTTCAACGCTTCTAAATCAGCCCGTTGCGCTTCGGCATCGACGACCATGGAGCGGAATTTGATCATGCGGAAGCGGCGGCCATTGCGGCCCACGCGCTCCTGGGCAAAGAGGACCGGGCCGGGTGAATCCAGCTTGATGGCGATGGCGATGATCCCGCCAATAACCAGTGTGGGGATGGCGCCGATGGCGATGATCGCCAGGTCCAGGGCGCGCCCCAGCACCTGCTGGACGCGGCTGACGCGAACTTCGCGGGCGCTGAGCATCGGAATGCCGGCCATGTTGCTGAACTGGACCCGGTTCAGACTGAGCTGCAACAGATCCGGCACCACAAAGGCGCGCAGCCCTTGCTGCCGGGCCAGATCCAGCAGGTCCGGGATCTCATGTTGAAAGCGATCCGGTAGGGCGATAAAGACGGTGTTGACCCGCGGGTAACGGCCCAGCAGATTGGGCAGGTCGCGCCAATGGCCGAGGTGGGGGATCCGGCCGGAGCCCAGATTGCGCCCTTCCGAGCCTTCATCCAGATAACCAATGGCCTGGTAGCCGAGATCCGGCCGGGCCAGCAGGGTACGGATGACGCCGCGGCTGGCCTCGCCCGAGCCGATAATCAGAGCCCGGTCAGTGCCGATGCCGCGCAGGTACATCAAGGCAAGAATGTTGCGCCGAAGCAGGCGAGTGAGGCCGATCGTCACCAGCACAAAGAACCAGATCCAGACAAGCATCAGGCGGGAGAACGCCAGCGGCCGGAAGAAGAAGGTGATGGCCATCAGCAAAATGATGCTGGTGCCGGATGGATAAACCACCCGGGCCATTTCATCCACCCAGAATTCACCACGGCGGCGGCGCCAGACGCTGTTAAAGGAAAAGGTAAAGGCGATCAGGACCGTAAACAGAACCTGCTGGCTGATGTATTCGCTGTAGGGCAGGGGAAAGTCAACTGACCGGAGCCATTCCCATTCATATCGGGCCAGGTACGCCAGCCAGAAAGAGAGGTTTACCAGGAGCAGGTCACTGATGATGGTGAGATTGCGCACCGTCCGCGAAAGGCGTCTGTTCATGAAATTAGTCTGGTCGAAGTGCAATGATAGTGACGTCAAGATTATGCCTCGATTGCCCGTAAATACGCCAGCCGCAGCGCTTCGCCGGCTGCCGTCCAGGTGAATCGAGCTGCCTGCCGGTAACCACGCGCCACCATTGTAGCCACAACATCAGGGCGGTCGAGTACGGTTGCCATATGAGTGGCCAACGCTGTGACATCCTGGGGGCTAAACAGGAGCGCGGCGTCACCGGCCGCTTCCGGGATCGAGGAGACATCGCTGGCGATGACCGGGGCACCACAGGCCATCGCCTCGACGACCGGCATGCCAAAGCCTTCATAAATTGAGGGGAAAATGAGAGCCGCTGCCCCGGCGTGCCAGAGCGGCACCTCCGCCTCCGGTACAAAGCCGGTGAAGACGACCCGATCCTCCAGGTTGAGCGCTTTGACCTGGGTGAAGATCTCCTCGTACAACCAGCCTTTGCCGCCGACGAGATAGAGCGGGATATCCGGCCGGTCCAGCAGCGCCAGCGCCTCCAGCAGGACAGGGATGTTTTTGCGCGGCTGCAAGGTGCCCACATGCAGGAAATAACGCGCCGGCAGCCCCTTGGCCTGGCGGAAAGCCGCCAGTTCGGCCGGCGAATGCGGGCGGAAAGCCGCCGCGACGCCGGGATAAACAACATCGATCCGCTGTTCTGGTACGCGGAAGAAGCGAACCACATCCTGCCGGCTGGATTCCGAGATAGTGATGATGCGGCGGGCGTGGCGGCAGGAACGGCGGGTCTGCGTGGCCAGGTAGAGTTGCTGTAACCGGGGAAAAGCTTCCGGGTAATGTAGAAAGCTGAGATCGTAGACGGTGACGATGGTGGGGCGCCGGTTCAGGATAGGCGTCACGAAGGCGAGGCTGTGCAGCAGATCAAGCTGCTGTTGGCGCGCCTGCGCCGGCCAGACCAGCTGTTCCCAGAGGATCCGGTAAAGGGCACGCTCAGTGGGCAGGTTGCTGCGGCTGGTCTGGAATTTGGCGAGGGTCTGTTGCGCCAACGTTTGTTCGGACCGGCCGGTATACAAATGGTATTGCAACTGCGGATCATCGGGCAGCGCCGCCAACAGCTGACGGATGTAGACATGGATGCCCGCCTGGCGGTAACCGGGTGGCCCGCTCAAAAGCTGAGCGTTGATGCCGATGCGGGCCGGGCGCGGTAACTCCGGCAGCGTGACACGGGAACGGGACGAATGGGCCATAGCGCCGCGGATTATAAACAGGCGCCAGCCAATTGACGACACTATACCCTTATGATAAACTGCGTTATGTTTAGTTGTTAGGTTAACTCTACTCTTTCTTGAGGGCAGCCCGACCAGCCAACCTGGCTCCGGCGAGCCCAAGCCCCTCAGGAGGTTACTCCGTGAAGCGAATTCTCTTATTTTCTATTTTCTTTCTCCTCATCCTGGCCGCCTGTGAGCGACCCGCCCGCGAAGTGCCGGAAGATGTCACCGAGGGAGAGACACCAACCAATACCATCGAAGAAGCCAAGCCGGAAGAGGTCCTGCCCGGCGCCGAAGGGGCCGTCGATGTGACCGCTGAACCGGGCGCGACTGGTGAAGGCGCCGGCACCGAGGCCGGTGCGGAAACCGGCAGCGAAACAACCGGTGAAACCGATGCCGGGACAGGCACAGAGGCCGGGACCGAAACGGATACCACCGTTGTGCCTGGCACTGAAGAAGAGCAGCCGCAGAATATCACCTATGAGATTCAGGCGGGCGATACCCTGTTCGCCATCGGTCTGCTCTACGGCGTCTCCGTCGATGATATCGTGCGGGCAAACGGGCTGGACAATGCGGACAGCCTGGAAGTGGGCCAGTTGATCACCATCCCGGTGGGCGGGCTGCCGGAAGAGACAACCGGCACCGACACGGGTGGTACCGATGATGGCAGCGGCGCGACCAGCAGTGAAGAACAGGTCCATATCGTGAGCGCCGGGCAGACACTATTTGGTATTGCCCAGCTTTATGGCCTGTCGGTTGATGAGCTGGCGGCGTACAACAACATCACCGATCCGAATGTGCTGGAAGTTGGGCAGCAGCTCAAGATCCCGCCGCAGTAATTTGTTTTAACAGAGATCCAGTCACGGTTGACACAGCCGGCACGGTCGGGCAGAAGAATTTCCGTGCGGGCTGTGTCAGCCGTGGCTGGATCTTTTTTTGATCACCTATGAGCCACGACGATAGTTACACAATCTGGGGCAAGCCAGACAGCTGGCGTTTACAAGGACAGCGGATCACCCGGCCGGATGGCGTTGAGGTCGAGCGTGCCTTTATGGATCATCCTGGCTCCGTGGTGATGGTGCCGCTGCTGGGCGACGAGATCATCATGATCCGCCAATACCGTTGGGCTCTGGACCAGACGATTCTGGAGTTACCGGCCGGTACCCGCGCCTGGGGCGAAGATAGCCTGCTCTGCGCCCAGCGCGAACTGCGCGAAGAGACCGGCTACCGGGCCGCCCGCCTGACTCCATTGGGCGAAATCTGGCCTGCCCCCGGCTTCACCAACGAAATTCTCCACTTCTTCCTGGCTGAAGAGCTGACCCACGATCCCCTGCCCGGCGATTTCGACGAACAGATCACGCTGGCGCCTCTGCCCATCCCGGAACTAGAGACGATGCTGGCCGCACATGCGGTCCAGGATGGCAAAAGCATCATCGGCCTGCAGCGCGCCCTGGCCTGGCTGGCCCGATCCTGAGCAAATGGTTGCCTGAAGCGCCTGTCCCGAGGTATCGTCCCACGGCATGGCCCCTTCCCCTGATGACCCTCTGGCGCGGCTGCAGAAGCTGCTGAGCGAACTAAACGAGCGCGAGGTCGTCACTGTCTGGTTATTTGCTGACGGGCCGGAGCGACTGGCACTGGATCAGGTGCTGGCGGCAGCCGGCGTGCGCTTGCGCAAGCGCCATCATCCCAGCGGCCCCCACTGGCAGCGCGGCCGCAACAACCTCATCTACATCCAGCAATCCCATCACGATACAACCTGGCAATATCCAGCGCCGGATCGGGTCCTCTGGCTGACGCCGCCCCTGCTGGACCTGCCCCACTTCTGGCAAGTGCTGAGGCGGCGGCTGGCTGACCGGCCGGTCCCCGCCGCCACCGCCCATTGGGCCCGGCTGCAACAGGCCGCCCCGCTGGCGCCGGCCGGGCCGGAATTGGCGCTGCGCCTGGGCTGCGCCGCCCTGGCCGCCGGGCGGGACGAAGAGGCCAATGCCTTCGCCCGTCAGGTGGGTGATGCCGCTGCGGCTGACCTGCTTATTCAGGCCCGTGTCCGGCTGCTGGCGCCGCTGGCCTGGCTAAGCGGTGACAAAGAGACGGCGACATCCCAGTGGCAGACCGTGCTCGAAGCTGAGACAGCGCCCGATTTACTGCGGGCTGCCGCTGCGGCTGGTCTGGCCCAACTGCATGGCGACCGGCCGGAAGCGCGCGCCCGCTGGCAGGATGCTGCCAGATTGGCGCCGGCCTGGAGCCAACCCCATTTGGCCCTGAGCCAGTTGGCCGCCGAACGGGGCCGGTTGGATGAGGCATTGGCAGCTTTGCAGGCGGCGCAGGGGCTGGCGCCTGGCTCCCGCCCGGTTCTGTCCGCGTTGGGCCGGCTGCAGAGCCGGCTAAACAATCATGGCGAGGCGGCCCGGCTACTGGGGCAAGCGGTGGCCCGGCCAACCGCACCCGTGGAAATGGGGCGTGATTACCTGCTGCTGGGCCGGGCGCTGGTGGCTGAAGGGCGCATCAGTGAGGGAGTAGCAGCTCTGGCCCAGGCCGCCGCCTTTACCCCCGGCCGTTCCGCGCCGCACAATGCGCTGGGCAATGTCCTGGCCCAGCGGGGCGATTATGCGGCGGCGATCACCCATTATGAGCGGGCCATTCTCTGCGGCGACCTGGCACTGCCGAACCTGGCCAAAATCCACAATGGGCTGGCCAACGCCCAATACCAGGTCGGCGACCACGAGGCGGCCATCCGCAATTATGAGCAGGCGATCGCCCTGGATTACAAATATGCCCGGGCTTATAACGGGTTGGGGATGGTGTTGCGGGCGACCGGCCGGTATGAAGCGGCCACCGAGGCGTTTCAAAAAGCAATCAGCCTGGAGAATGGCTATGCGGCGCCTTATTATGGGCTGGGGAGCATTTATAGTGTGACCGGCCGGTTGGCTGAAGCGGCCCAGGCCTACAAATCTTCCATCGCCCGCGAGCCGGATTCGGCCCTGCCTTACTGCTCTCTGGCCGCCATCTACCAGCGGCAGGGGCGCGAGGATGAAGCGGCCATCCAGCTAAATGAAGCGGCCAAATTGATTGACCGGGAAAAAGCGTATAACGTCGCTTGCTATGCCGCCATCAAAGGGGAAAGCGCGGCCGCCCTGGAATGGCTGGACCGAGCCATCCGTGAGACGCCCGGTATCCGTTCCTGGATTCGGCGCGACCCTGATTTTGCCTCGTTGCAGGCGCTGCCCCGTTTTCAGGAGCTGACGGCGCCAGCCGATGAGTCGCCGGCTTGAACCGGCCGGGAACCAATTAACCCTCAGCCACGTTTCTGCTTCAATGCAACCATTAGTTGTAGGGAGTGAAGTAGAAATGTTCCGTAAATTTGTGTTTTGCCTGGTTGTTCTTAGCCTGTCTGCCTGTGTGCCAGCCGAAGTGGCGGAACCCATAGCGACGACCAGCCCCGTCCCCATCACCACAGAAACCGCCGCGCCCGCCAGCCCAACGGCCAGCGTAACTACGACCGAACCTGTCCCCACTGAGACACCAGCGCCGACGGTTTCACCCGGTCGTCTGCTTGCCGATGGCCGGAGCGTGATTCTGACGCTGGCGGCTGGCCCGGAAATCACCTGGGAGCCCACCGAAGCCGACATCGAAGGCGTGGAAGCGCTGCTTTTGGCTTATGTGGCCGGCCTCAACTACGAGGCATTTCCCTACCATTCACCGCTTGAGACCCATTTGCCAGAATACACCCGCCAGTTTCGGGGGATCACGGTTGAGGACCAGCCAGTGCTGAATGTTGGTTATTTCTGTGATGTGGATGTCACGGAGTTGCAGATGTATTGGGTAATGGTTGATGACGGCGGCGACTGTTATTTTGACTTCAACTACAACCCGGCCACGGGGGAAATACTGCACCTGACTGTCAATGGCGACGCGTAGGGTAAAATCGCCTTAATAGAGCTTTAAGGAAACGCCCGCCCCGATGCGAACGCATTTGGTATAATCGGCCGGATTAACTTTGCGAACCAGCCATCCAAATTGGGGTGAATACAAGCGTGAAACAGCGGACAAATGAGCAATGGCAGGCAGAATTGGCTGCCGGCGGTGAGACGCGAGCACAGGCGGTAGCAGATTTGCGCCGCATCCTGGTCAAGGGGCTGGGGCGTGGTCTGGCCGGGCAAATCGATGCTGTAGGGGCGGATTTTGCTGCCCTGATGGAAGACTTTGCCCAGGACGCTCTGCTCAAAATCCTGGACAATACGGAATCTTTTGAGGGGCGCAGCCGTTTTACCACCTGGGCCCACAAGATTGCTGTTAATGTGGCCCTGAGTGAACTCCGGCGCAAGCGCTGGCGCGACCGCTCTCTGGACAACATGCTGGAGAGCGAGGATGGGGAATACACCCCCTACTATGTGGCCGACGAAGCGCCCGGACCAGAGGCAACCAGCGCTCAGGCGGATATGTTGGGCCGGGTCCAGCAAATGATCCGGGATGAACTGACTGACAAGCAGCGCACGGTGATGGTGGCCATTGCGGTCCGCGGCATTACGCCGGCGGAGGTCGCCGACGAGCTCAGGATGAAGCCCAATGCAGTCTATAAGGTCTTGCATGATGCTCGTAGCCGCCTGAAAAGCCGGTTGCAGCTCGAAGGGCTTTCGGTTGATGACGTCTTATCGGTGTTCGTCTGAGGGAAGTAAGAACAAATTCAGGAAGGGCGTCTAGGGGGATGTGGCCCCTCAGGAGGCCCCAGTTGCCCAATTTGGAGTGCCGGCCAGGCCGGCCAGGTTGATTGTGACATGGCAAATGACGAGAAGCTTCAGCTAGATATCGACGCAGTCAAAACGCTGTTACAGCAGATCAACGAGATACCCTCGGAGATGTTGTCCTGCGCTGATACATATCGTGTGCTGGACGAATATGTGGACCGGCTGGCGAGTGGCGAGCCAGTTGAGCGGTTGATGCCGGCGGTAAAGTACCATCTCGAGATCTGCTTCCCGTGCGGGCAGGAGTTCGAGATTCTGCGCAAAGCCCTGGCGGCGACGCTTGAGGATGAAGACGCCTGACAGCCATCGTTGTCTCTTAAGAATGACGCCGGTCCGGGAGATTCCCGCGACCGGCGTTTTTAGTTTGGCTATAATGGACTCATGACCAGCTTTTACGAGAAGGTTTATTACGTGGTGCGGCGGATACCGGCCGGTAAAGTCACCAGCTACGGCCGTATTGCCGAAATGCTCAGCGCTCCCCGGGCCGCCCGCGCCGTCGGTTATGCCCTCAACGCCCTGGGCGACAAAAAAGGGGACCCGGCCTACGCCGATGTGCCCTGGCAGCGAGTGATCAACAGCCAGGGGCGTATCAGCATCGTCAGCCGTGAGGCCAGCGCGGCTCGCCAGGCCGAGTTGCTCCGCGCCGAAGGTGTGGCCGTCAGCGACGATTACCAGATTGATCTGAAAAAATATCTCTGGGCAGGGCTGCATTGGTCAGAGGTGGAGCATCTCTGGGACTGATTTCGCCAAAGTTTGGCGCTGCGATAGAATGTAACCGTGAAACTCATCATCCAGATCCCCTGTTATAACGAGGCGGAAACGTTGCCCCAGGTGATGGCTGATTTGCCGGTGGCGATACCCGGTATCAGCTGCATCGAGACGCTGGTGATTGACGACGGCAGCGATGATGAGACCGTGGCGGTGGCGCAGGCGTCGGGGGTGGATCATGTGGTGAGCCACAAGGCCAACCTGGGGTTGGCCCGCGCCTTTCAGACGGGCATCGAAAAGGCGTTGCAGTTAGGGGCGGACATCATCGTCAATACGGATGCGGACAATCAATATCCCGGCCGGTTTGTGCCCGCGCTGGTGGCGCCCATCTTGCAGGGCCAGGCTGACATCGTCGTAGGTGATCGCCAGACGGATCGGATACCCCATTTTTCCGCGACCAAGAAATTTTTCCAGCGCCTGGGCAGCCTGATCGTCCAGACCGTCAGCGGCACCCGGGTGCCGGATACAGTCAGCGGCTTCCGCGCCTATTCGCGGGAAGCGGCCTTGCGGGTCAATGTGCTAACTCGCTTCAGCTACACGCTCGAGACGATCATCCAGGCGGGCAAAATGGGGCTGGCGATCAGCTCGGTGCCCATTGAGACCAACCCGCCGACCCGGCCCTCGCGGTTGGGCAAAAACATGTTTAGCTTCATTAAGGCGCAGGCCAGCACGATCCTGCGGGTTTACGCCTTTTATGAGCCATTGCGCACCTTTACCTACCTGGCGGCGCCATTTTTGCTGCTGGGCGGTGGGGCGTTGCTGCGCTTTTTGTATTTTGTGGTGACGGAGCAGTCGGGAATCGGCCGGTACAGCCAATCGGTGATGATCGGCACCGGTTTCTTTCTGCTGGGCATGTTTATCGCCCTGTTCGGCATTCAGGCCGACATCGCCGGCAAACACCGGCAACTGACCCAGGAAGTCCTGTACCGGCTACGGAAGCAGGAGTTGGAACGGGTTAAAGCAAATATTGATGAAAAACAGTAGGATTTACGATTTACGATATGGGATTTACGAGGGGCATTGAACGAATAAAGCTGTACGCGACCCGTTACGCTGGAATGGTCCGCGTCACGACTGGTTTGTGCGCAGCGTCTCGTAAATCGTAAATCCCAAATCGTATATCCGGGGAGGATATGATGGCTTTAGAATTTGCAACTGATGAATGGGCCAAGGCTTTGATGGCTGCGCTGCAAGTGAGTGACGGTTACAAGGATGCGGCCAAGAAATGGGAAGGTGATCTGACCTTTATCATTGAGCCGGATGGCAACATGAGCGAGCCGCGCTACGTCTATCTTGACCTGTGGCACGGCGAGTGCCGCGATGCGTTTGCCATGGGCAGCCTGGCCGAGAAGGATTCAGAATTTAAGCTCAATGCCCCGCTGAGCACCTGGCAGGAAGTGATCGAAGGCCGCCTCGACCCGATCATGGGCATCACCCGCGGCCGCCTCAAGGTCAAAGGCCCGATGCTCAAAATCATCAAATCCCCCAAAGCGGCGCTGGAATTGGTGAAGTGTGCGAGTGGGTTGGGGACGGTTTTTCCTTAGAAGAGAGCTGTTAGCTATTAGCTGATAGCTGTTAGTAAGTTTCGGCGGCCAGGCACCCTGGCGATAGCCAAGCACAGCTTCACTAACAGCTAAGAGCTGACAGCTAACAGCTATCACGGAGTAAAGAAGTGGGTACACGCAAAATCGGCCTCGCCCTTTCCGGCGGCGTGGTGCGGGGGATGGCGCATCTGGGGGTGCTGACGGTGCTCCATTGCCATGGCATCGAGATCGATGTGGTGGCGGGGACGAGTGCCGGGTCGATCATGGGGGCGATGGTGGCGGCGGGCTATACCCCGGCCGAAATCCAGCAGATGAGCCTGGATCTGGGCTGGCGGACGGCGGTCCGGCCGGTTTGGCCCCGCGATGGCTTCTTCTCCATGGGCGGCCTGGAAAAACTGTTCCTGGATCTGATTGGCGACATCGACTTCGCTGATCTCGAGCTGCCCTTTGCCGCTGTTGCGATGGACATCAACAGCGGCGAAGAAGTCGTCATCACCGAGGGGCGGCTGGCGCCGGCGGTGATGGCCAGTTGCTCCGTCCCCGGCTTTTTTACCCCCGTACACCTCAACGGCCGCGCCCTGACCGATGGCGGCATCATCAACAACCTGCCTGTTACCGCCGCCCGTGATTTAGGGGCTGATTTTGTGATCGGGGTGGATATCTTTGAACCTCATTACGGCCGGCGCTATCTCGGCCCCCTGGGCAATGGGCTGGCAGCCATTGAGACGATGGTGGATCGCGCCGGCGGCGGCGTGGAGCTGGCCGACTGCCTTATCCAGCCCAACCTGGCCGGCATGACCTACCTGCGCTTCTCGCAGCGAGACGCCCTCTTCCAGCGCGGCGCCCAGGCGGCGATGCGCTGTATGCCCGCCCTGCGCCAGGCGCTTTGCCTTTAGCCCGCGGCGTCCATTGCCAGGGCAATTGCGCCCATGACGCCGGCCTGGCTGCCCAGCCCGGGCGGTACGATATAACCATCCAGCCCTTCAAGAATCGTGCGACTCTGGACATAGCCATTTAGCAGCGTTTTGACCTGTTCGCGAATCATGGGAAACAGGTGCGCCTGCCCCATCACGCCGCCGCCCAGGATGATGCGTTGCGGCGAGAGGATGGTGATGGTGTTGACCAGCGCCTGGGCGATGTAGTTGGCCTGTAAGGCCCAGCCGGGATGGTCCAGTGGCAGGGTCTGCCCTTTCTGCCCCCAACGCTTTTCCAGGGCTGGACCGCTGGCCAACCCTTCCCAACAGTCGCCATGGTAGGGGCAGCTGCCGGGGAACGGGTCCAGGTTCGGGTCCCGTTTGAGCCCCATGTGGCCCATCTCCGGATGGAGCAGCCCATGCAACAGCCGGCCATTGACCAGCGCCCCGCCGCCGATGCCGGTGCCGATGGTGAAATAGACAACCGGGTCCGCCCCCTGGCCGGCGCCCCAACGGGCCTCACTGAGGGCGGCCCCGTTGACATCGGTGTCAAAGCCGACGGGCAGCCCCAGGGCATCGCGCACGGCCGTGGCGAAGGGGGTCTGGCCCCAGCCCGGCTTGGGCGTTGTCGTGATGTAGCCCCAGGTGGGCGAGGCCGGGTCCAGGTCTACCGGGCCAAAGGTGGCGATGCCAAGCCCCTTTATGGCGTATTGGGCCTGATGGTCGCGGAAAAAGGCGATCGCCTGGCCGATGGTTTCGTCCGGCGTGGTTGTCGGGAAGGTCGCCTCGGCGACGACCCGGTCAGGTCCAGACGCAATAGCGCAGACGAACTTGGTGCCGCCTGCCTCAATGCCACCATACAAATCATTCATAGCCACCTCAATCTCAGTCAAATCAGCTGCGCCTAGCTTAACCCGAAGCGATGTGGCTGCCCACCAACCCGACGGGGCCGCCACCCGACGGGGCCGCCACCCGACGGGTCCCACCAACCCGACGGGTCCCACCAACCCGACGGGTCCCACCAACCCGACGGGTCCCACCACCCGACGGGTCCACCACCCGACGGGTCCACCACCCGACGGGTCCACCACCCGACGGGTCCACCACCCGACGGGTGGCCAACCCCTCGCTGCTGGGATTGCGCAGTTTTTGCAAATGGTCTGCAGAATTTCTGCAGATTTGGCCGGTAGACTGGAGCCATATGTGAGATTTTTGCGCCGGTCGGGGCTTTTCCGGCCGGTTTTTCTGGTAAGGAGTGTGTCCATGAGCGCAACCAGTCGCTCCAGACGAAAATGGTTTATTGGCGGTGGCATTGTTGTGCTGCTGCTGGTGATAGTTGGTGCCACCATGTTTGCCCTACGCGGGCGGACGGCTGAAGAGGCCGCCGCTGCTGAGCCGGGCGAGATCGTCGCGGCGTTTCAAGGGGATCTGGCGGAATCGGCGACGGCCTCGGGCGTGGTGAGCAGCCGGCAAGAGGCGACCCTCAGCGCCGCCAGCCCCGGCATCGTCACCGAGCTGTTTGTGCGCGCCGGCGATACGGTGGCCGCCGGCGACCTGCTGGTTCAGCTGGATGATACGGACCTGGCCTCACGCGTGACCAGCGCCCAGCAAAATCTGGCCCTGCAGGAAGCGAATCTGGCCGCCCTGCAGGAAGGCGCTGCCACCGCGGACATCGCCGCTGCTGAAGCGGCTCTGCAAAGCGCGACGAGCCGGCTGGCCTCATTACAGTCTGACCCCAGCCCCCAAGACGTTGCCTCCTGGGAGGCTGATATCCGGGCGGGGGAGGCCAATGTGGCCTCCGCCAATGCCTCGCTGAGCGGGACTTTGAGTTCGGTCGATGCGGCCACGATTGAGGCGGCGCGGGCCCAGGTCGCTTCGGCGGAAATTGCGGTGCGCAATGCAGAGAATGCCAATGAAGCCAATCCTACCGCGGCCACGGACGAGGCGTTGGCCAATGCTCGCCATGATCTGGCTGTAGCCCAGGCCAACCTGAATGCGCTGCTGGCCGGCCCTAATGCCGGCGATGTCGGCGCGGCGGCGGCCTCGGTCACGGCCGCCCAGGCAAACCTGGACCGGACCCTGGCCAATTACGAAGCGTTCCTGGCCGGGGCGACGCCGGCCCAGATCGCCAGCGCCGAGGCGGGCCTGGCCCAGGCCCAGGCGTCGCTGGACAACCTCCTGGCTGGCCCCAGCGAAGAGGAATTGGCGGTTGCCGCTGCCCAACTCGCCCAGGCCGAGATCACCCTGGCTGACGCTGAGGCGGCCCTGGCGGATGCCGCCATCCGTGCCCCTTTTGCCGGCATCGTTACGGCGGTGAATTTTGTGGAAGGCGAGATGGCGACCGGCCCCATCGTCACCCTGATGGCCGCTGAATTTGCCGTTCGGCTGAATGTGGATGAGATCGACATCGGCATGGTGGCGGTGGGGCAGCCGGCCAGTGTGACGCTGGAGACGTGGCCGGAGCAGGCGATTACGGCGGCAGTGGTTGAGATCGCGCCGCGGGCGACGATCAGCGGCAATGGGCTGGTCACTTACGAGGTCTGGCTGCAGCTGGGCGCAACTGAGCTGCCGGTTCGGGCCGGCATGACGGCCAATGCGGAGATGATTACGGCCAACCGGGACGATGTCCTGCTGGTCCCGAACGGCGCTATCCGGGCTGACCGGGAAAATGGCCGCTACTTTGTGAACCTGGCGAGTGAGGCGGCTGACGGCAGCACAACCTTCACCGAAGTTGAAGTGACCATTGGTCTGCGTGACAATGATTTTACCCAGATTACGAGCGGCATCAGTGCAGGTGATGAACTGCTCATTGGTGAATTGACCGTGCCGGAGCAACAGTTCCGCGGCCCGTTTGGCGGAGGCAACTAGGATCATGGCCGGACAAACTGAGAAACGAACTGTGAAAAAGAGAAGAAACTGGATCTGGATTGTCGTGGTGGTGATTGTCCTGGCGTGTGCGGGGGCAGCCATCATGGTAAATCGGGCTCGCAATCAGGTGTTGGAAAACCTGCCCCAAAGCGGCGATGTGGTTGAGGCGACGCTGGGTGACCTGGCAGAGAGTGCTTCAGCCAGCGGCCAGATTGTGGCCGGCCGGGAGGCGGATCTCTCCCTGGCGACCAGCGGCACCGTGCGGTCAGTGCTGGTCGAGGTGGGTGACACCGTGGCGGCTGGCGATCTGCTGGTGCAATTGGATGATGCCGCTCTACAGCGTAACGTGGCCACGGCGGAGCAGGATCTGATCATCGCCCAGGCCAATCTGGCGACCCTGTATGAAGGGGCCAGCGCGGCCCAGATCGCGTCGGCGGAAGCGAGCGTGGCCAGCGCCGAGGCGGCTCTGGCAGATTTGCAGGCTGGTCCGTCGGCGACGGAGATAGCCGCGTCGGAAGCATCCCTGCGGGCGGCGGAGGCGAATTTGCTGGCGGCGCAGGACCGGCTGAGTGCAGCGGCGACGATTGGCAGCCAGGCTGACATTCTGTCGGCTGAGGCCTCGCTGACGGATGCCCAGGAGCAGCAACGTTCGGCCTATGATACCTGGGTGCGGGTGGCGGATTGTGAAGAGGATGGCCAGGGCGGCTACAACTGCACGCTGCCCGACTCTGATTTTGCCACGACCGTCAATCTGAACCTGGAAGCGGCCAACGCCAACCTGGCGGCGGCGGAAGCGCGGCTGGCGGCCTTGCGTAGCCCGAACAGCAGCAGTGTGGCTTCGGCCCAGGCCGGCGTCGCTTCGTCCCAGGCACAGCTGGATTCAGCGCAGGCGGCGCATGAGTCGCTGCTGCTGGGCGCCTCAGAATCTGAAATTGCGGCGGCGGAAGCCGATCTGGCCCAGGCGCGGGCGACGCTGGCGGGGTTGATGGCGGGACCGGCCGGTTCCACCATCACTTCCACTGAAACTCGCCTTGCCCAGGCCCAGACCGGGCTCGACAATGCCCGCAACGCCCTCGCGGAAGCCGCCCTCGTTGCCCCGTTCGGCGGCATCGTCACTGATGTTTATGTGAGCGTGGGCGAACAGGCATCCGGCGTCGCCGTGACGCTGGTGGACACGAGCAGTTACGAAGTGGTGTTGCATGTGGATGAAGTCGATATCGGCGCCCTGGCACTGGGGCAGGCGGCCAACGTCACCCTGGAGAGCTTCCCCGACGAGACGATCGCCAGCGAGATTGTCGCCATCGCCCCCAATGCGGCAACCGGTTCTGACGGCATCGTCAGCTTTGAGGTCCGCCTGGGGTTGGCGACGGCTGAGGTGCCGCTGCGAGTTGGCATGACGGCCAACGCGGCGTTGATTACGGCTGAGCGGGAGAATGTTTTGCTGGTGCCCAATGCTGCTATCACGGCGGATCGGGAAAACGGCAAATTCTACGTCAACCGGCTGACGGGCACGGATGAAAACGGTGTCCAGCAGTTTGAACAGGTGGAAGTGACTATCGGCCTGCGCGATGATGACAATACCAATGTGGTCAGCGGCCTGAGCATTGGCGACCAGGTGCTGGTCGGCCAGCTGGCGACGCCGACCTTTGATTTTGGCGGCGGGCCGTTCGGCGGCGGGGATTAGGTGACGCCATGATTACGATGCGTAATATCACCAAGAGTTATGAGATGGGTACTCAGGTTGTCCACGCCCTGCGCGGGGTTGACCTGGAGATCGGCGAAGGGGAGTTTGTGGCCATCATGGGGCCATCCGGCTCCGGCAAAAGCACCCTGATGAACATGATCGGCTGTCTCGATGTGCCGACCGGCGGGACCTACTTGCTGGATGGGATCGACGTCAGCGAGATGACGGACAATGAACAGGCCAGAATTCGCAACCAGCGGGTCGGTTTTGTTTTCCAGAATTTCAATTTGCTGCCGCGTACGTCGGCTTTGAAGCAGGTCGCCTTGCCGCTGATGTATGCCGGCATGGGGCGGCGCGAGCGCAATGAGCGGGCGCATGAGGTGTTACAGCTGGTGGGCCTGGGGGACCGGACGGATCACCGGCCGGATGAACTCTCCGGCGGCCAGCAGCAACGCGTGGCCATCGCCCGCGCCCTGGCTACCCATCCCAGCATTATCCTGGCCGACGAACCAACCGGGGCGCTGGATACCGAGACCGGCAATGAAATCCTCGACTTATTCGGCAAGCTGCATCAGGATGGGATGACGATCATCGTCATCACCCATGACCCTGAGGTCGGCGAACGGGCGGAGCGGCTCATCATGATCCGGGACGGCCTCATTGAAACGACGCCGGCGACCTTTGCAGGAGAAACCGCATGAACCTGACCGAAAGCTTTTTGACCGCGCTGGACAGCATTACAGCCAATAAATTGCGCTCCGTCCTGACGATGCTGGGCGTGATCATCGGTGTGGCGGCGGTGATTGCCCTGCTGGCCATCGGCAACGGCGTCAGCGCTTCCATCACTGATGAGATCAGCTCGATCGGTACCAACCTGATCACCATCTTCCCCAATGCGGAGAATGCCCAGGGGTACGCGCCGCTGAGCATCGGCGACGTCGAGGCATTGGCCGATCCGCTCAATGCGCCCGACCTGCTGGAAGTCAGCGCGTCGGTGAGCGGGAATCTGCCGGTGGTTTATGGGCGGGAATCGGTCCAGGCGGGCGTCAATGGCGTCACAGCCAATCATTTTCAGGTCAACAACATTGACGAGTATCAGCTTGGCGATGGCCTGACTGAAAATGACATCGACAGTAGCGCTCGTGTAGCGGTGTTGGGGGCAGCGGTGGCCGTGGATCTGTTTGGCGAGGCTGAGTTCCCGGTAGGGCGTTCCCTCCGCATCAATGGCGTGAGCTATGAGGTGGTTGGCGTGCTGACGGAATCTGGTGGCGGCTTTGGCGACAATACCGATGACACCGTCTTCATCCCGATCTCCACGGCGCAAAGCCGCCTCTTCACGACGCGGACGCGCACCGGCGAGCGGGCGGTCAACACCATTACCGTGCAGGCGGTCAGCGAGGAGCGCACCGATGCGGCGCTGGAGCAGATCACTGACACGCTGCGCGAGCGGCATGATATTGTCTTTGCCGAGGATGATGACTTCACCTTGTTCAGCCAGACTGATTTGCTGGCCACGTTTGACACGATCACGGCGACGCTGACCACTTTCCTGGGCTCTATCGCGGCGATTTCGCTTCTGGTGGGCGGGATTGGTATTATGAACATCATGCTGGTCAGCGTGACCGAGCGAACGCGGGAGATCGGCATTCGCAAGGCGATTGGCGCCTTGAAGCGCGATATTCTGGTCCAATTCCTGCTGGAATCAACCGTGCTGAGCCTGATGGGCGGCATTCTGGGGCTGACCCTGGGCTGGGGCATCACCCAGCTGGCCAGCCTGGCCTTCGACTTCAACATGGTCATCGACCCCGGCACTGTCGCCCTGGCCGTGGTTTTCGCCGCCGGCGTCGGCCTCCTGTTCGGCATCTATCCGGCCTGGCGAGCGGCGGGGTTAAGGCCGATTGAGGCGCTGAGGTATGAGTAGCTGTTAGCTATTAGCTGTTAGGGGTTGGAAAGAGATAGGCGTGGTTTGGCTACGCATGGATGGATGACGTGTTTGCAAGAGTTGAGATGCGGAACTGTGAGAGGAAAGCTAATAGCTATCAGCTAACAGCTAACAGCTAATGCCCCAACGAATCCTAGTTGTCGACGACGACAAAGAAGTTGTCAGGCTCATGCGGGCTTATCTGGAGCAGGCCGGGTATGAGGTGCTGGTGGCGTATGATGGCGAGACGGCATTGTTCACCATGCGCCAGGAGCGGCCGGATCTGTTGCTGTTGGATCTGATGCTGCCGGGCAAGGATGGCTGGGAGATCACCCGGCTCATTCGGGCGGATCGGCAGCTGGCGGCCACGCCTATCATCATGTTGACGGCTCGTATCGAGGATACGGACAAGATCGTTGGGCTGGAGATGGGGGCGGATGATTACGTCACCAAGCCGTACAACCCGCGCGAGGTGGTGGCGCGGGTGCGGGCGCGGTTGCGCCGGCCGGTTGCCCCGGATGAGCCCCGGGCCGAGGTGCTGCGGGTGGGGGAGCTGGTGCTGGACCTGGGCCGGCGCGAGGCGAGTGTGGGCGACCGGCCGGTCGAACTCACCGCTACCGAGTTCAACATCCTCCAATTGCTGATGGAAAGCCCCGGCTTTGTTTTCACCCGCGAAGAGCTGATCGACAAGGCGCTGGGGCAGGATTACGAAGGGTTGGACCGCACCCTGGACAGCCACATCCGCAATCTGCGGCGCAAACTGGAGCCGGACGGGCACCAGGCTCGCTACATCAAGACCGTCTACGGGATCGGCTACCGGCTGGCCGAGGAGCGCTGATGAACCGTCTCTGGGTCCGTTTCAGTTTCATTTTTGTCGGCACAATGCTCCTGGTGGTGGTCGTCGCCTTTTCGCTGCGCCTCTTCATCCCCAACCCGCCCATCCTCAACGAATTTGATAGCCTCATCGCCGAAATCACAGCCGCGATTGGGACGGAGCGGGTGCAGCAGATTCAGGAGGCGTTTTTCCGCCAGATGCAGGCGCAGGTCATCACTTCCGTGCTGGCCACGGCCATTGTGGGTGTCCTGGTCGGGGTCTGGGCCAGCCGGACGTTGGCGGCGCCGTTGCAGAAGCTGGAGCAGGCGGCCGGCGCCATCCAGCAAGGGCAGTTCGATGTTCGGGTGGAGGAGAAGGGGAGCCAGGAGATGGTCGCGGTTGCGGCGGCCTACAACGAGATGGCTGAGCGGCTGGGGGAGGCGGAGACGCTGCGCAAAAATCTGCTCTCCGATGTGGCCCACGAACTGCGCCATCCGGTGCATGTGCTGCAGGGCAATCTGCAGGCGATGTTGGATGGCGTGTATCCCCTTAACGAGGATGAGCTGGGCCGGCTACTGACCCAGACCAAACATCTGAATACGCTGGTCAATGACCTGCACGAGTTGGCCCAGGCGGAGGCGCGGCAATTGCCGTTGTTGCGAGAGCCGGTTGGGTTGGCGGAGCTGGTTAAGGAGACGGTGCGGCTGTTCCAGCCGGCGGCGGGGGCGCAGGGCGTCGCGTTGCAGGCGATTTTGGAAGGGGAGCTGCCGGTTCTGTCGCTGGACCGGGCCCGAATCAAGCAGGTGTTGAGCAATCTGATCAGCAACGGGTTGCAGCATACACCGGCCGGTGGCCACATCACCGTCACCCTCAACACCCGTCCGGACCAGGTGACGCTCACCGTCGCCGACAACGGCGCCGGCATTGCCCCGGCCGAGCTGCCCAAGATTTTTGACCGCTTTTACCGGGTCGATAGCGCCCGCAGCCGCGAGAGCGGCAGCACCGGCCTGGGGCTGGCCATCGTCAAGGCGCTTGTCAGCGCCCACAGCGGTGAGGTGGTAGTGCAGAGTGAAGGGCCGGGTCAGGGCAGCAGATTTGTGGTGACGTTGCCGCGCTGAACGGTTGAGGGGTAGGGGACCCGACGGGTCTGGCACCCGTCGGGTCCCCTACCCCTCACCGCAAACTCGTGGCTTGACAGCCAACGCACCATCCCCAAGATCTCCCGCATGCAAGCGGAAGAGTTAGACCTTATCCTCGATTTGCCTCCAGACTGAACAACGCAATGTGGTTAGCCCCGGCCTGGCTGCGGCAATTTATCGCCGGTGACAGAGCTTCTCTGGTCAGGCGGCTTTGGCGTGCGGACGTGAACTGGCCAGCCGATCAGCGCGCCGGTGGATGGCGACTGCCCTTCCTGACCTGTTCGGTCTCAAGCCATGGCCAGTGCTCCAGATTGTGGCCAGCCAGGGGACTCGTCCGGGCTGGATGAGACCGGTCCAAAACCATTGGCCAGCATCTGAGGTGATCCGGGCAGCGAGGCCATTACCTTTCGTCACCTGGTCAGCCATACGGCGGGTCTGCCGCTGATGCCGCCGCTGCCGAAATGGCCGTGACCGACGCGGATACCGACTGTGGAGATGATGGCGGACATCCACATGCCCGATATGGCGCGGCTGCTGGAGTCGTTTCCGCAGCTCACGTTGCTGGCAGCGCCCGGCGAGCGCTATGAATATTCCAACATCAGCATCGCGATCCTGGCGCAGCTTTTGGGTGAAGCTGGGGCTGAGCTGCGCTGAAGCGGTCACGCAGCATATCCTGGTGCCGCTTGGGATGAAGGGGCGACTTTTGCGGCGACTGAAGCCCAGGTTCAACAACAACTTCGCCACCGGACATTTCGGCTTTGCTGATCCGCCGGCGCCGTTACCCGCCCTATGATCTGGGGGCGTTTTTACCGGCCGGTGGCCTCTACGCTTCCGCCGCCGACATGGGCCGCTTCCTGCAAGCCCAGTTTGCTTCCCTGGTCGGCTACCTGACGCCCGCGCAAATCGCCGAGATGTGGACGGATACCATTGCCGTTTGCGGCCGGGCGCTATGGCGGCGATCCTGGCGTGGCCGGGATTTGTCTCCGGAGCTGGCACATTACGACGCTGGCCCGGCAGATCGCCGTTGAACACGGTGGTGCGGACCCATGCCTACTCCGCCTTTCTGAGCCTCGGTGCCGTCCCAGCAGCTGGGCGTCTTCCTGGCGGCCAATTCCTGTGAACCCACAGGCGATTGCCACTGATCTGAGTCACGAGGTTTTGCGCGCGTTCTGTGGTAGGCTGGTGTTACTCACATCCTTTTCCAACACGACCCAATGGGAGATGCCCAGCCATTGCAGCGGCGTTTTTTCCAGGCTGTAGAGCGTCTTCTTGAGGAGTTTGCCGGCACGGGGCAGGCGCCGTTCGATGTTGTCGTAGCCGCCGTAGATGATGCTGTGGTGTAGTAGCCGCACCGGCTGATCCTGCCAGAGGCGGGCGAGCTTGCGCCAGCTGTAGGTGCGGACGTGGGGGGCCAGCCGGTCGCGCAGCGGGTCTGGCAGGTAGTTGATGAGGGGGATATTGCCGAATTTGTACTTACCGCGCCAGTAGATGCCGTGCTGCTCAACCGGGTACCAGCGGTTGGGGCAGAAAATGAGAATCCGACCGGCCGGTCGCGTCACCCGCACCATCTCCCGCAGACTCTGCCCATCGTCCACCACATGTTCGATGACTTCATTGCTGAAGACGACATCGAAGCTGTTGCCGGCAAAGGGCAGATGCTCTCCCTGGCTGACGACAATCCCCTCGGCGACAGCCAGCGCCTGCCGGGCCCGTTCTTCTTCGATCTCCAGGCCAAAGCGATGGTCGCTGAAACGGCCGAAAGCATCGAGGTAGCTGCCGAGGCCGCAGCCGTTGTCCAGGATCCGGCCGGATAAATCGGCCCATTCCTGAATCATCGCCAACCGCCGCTCCTGGCCGGAGCGCCACACATAGCCCGGTTCGCCCCGCAGGGCCGCTTTGTCCGAATGTCTGCTCATACCGGCCCGAACTGTACATCAACCTGACAGGTCGGCCAACCCGACAGGTCGGCCAACCTGTCAGGTTGATGAGAGGCGGGCTGAGTCCGCTCACCGGCCGGTTGAATTTGCTATACTACGGCCCGGTGCCGTGATCTGTCGCCACACAGGCCGGGCCATTTTTCTGATATTTCCAGGGTTCCCACGCACCCTGTTGAGGAGTTTTGCATGCTTCACGAATCTGTTTCTGAATTTCAACCGGAACCGTGGCAACTGGATGACTTGTTCACCGGGTTGCAGGCGACGGATCTGGCGGAAGCCTTGACCAGCTTCCAGACGGAGTTACAGGCTTTTGTCTCCGGACGGGAAAGCCTGACTGACACCATTTCGCCGGGGCAATTTAACGAGATGCTGGCCGAGTATGATGCCCTGGCCGGCCAGATGCGCCTCATTTCTGGCATCGCCTCACTGAAGTTTTCCGGCGACACCCAGGATCAGGCTATCCAGGCGGAGTTGGCTCGCATTCAGCAGGCCAGCGCTAAATTCAACAATCAGACCCTGTATTTCCTGCTCTGGTGGCAGGGGTTGTCTGAAGAAAAGGCGGCCACCTTGCAGGCAGCAGTTGGCGACTGGGGTTATTGGCTGGCGCAGTTACGCGCGCAGACGCCTTACACATTATCAGAGGCCGAGGAGCAACTCAGCAACCTGAAGGATGTCAACGGCCGCCAGGCGCTGCTGCAGCTTTATAGCAGCCTGACAAACCGATATGAATTCAAGCTGGAAGTTGATGGGGAAACGCACACGTTGACGCGCGAAGCGCTCAGTGCCTACTTCCGCCATCCCGATAAGGCTATCCGGGAAGCGTCCTATCGGGCGTTGTTGGATACCTACGCCGCAGACGAAACGATCCTGGGGCAAATCTACCAGGCGCTGGTTCGGGATTGGTACAGCGAAAATGTCGAAATCCGCGGCTACCCCTCGGCCATCAGCGTTCGCAACCAGGCCAACGACATCCCGGATAAAGTGGTCGATGTGCTGCTGGAGGTGACTCGTGAGCAGGCGGGGCTTTTCCAGCGCTATTTCCGGCTGCGGGCCCAAATGCTCGGTGAAGAGCAGCTGCGGCGCTTTGATCTGGGGGCGCCCACGGAAGAGGTGGAACGCAAAATCGATTACCAGGAATCAATTGAGATGGTCATGCGCGCTTTTGGTCAGTACGATGGTGAGCTGGCGGAACTGGCCTACCGCGTGTTTGCCGACCATCATTACGATGGCGAGGTGCGTGCGGGTAAGCGCAGCGGCGCCTTCTGCATGAGCCCGGGGCCAGGTTATACGCCGTACATCCTGCATTCTTTTACCGGCCGGCTCCGCGACCTCTCTACCATGGCTCACGAACTGGGCCACGCCATCCACGCCCTGCTGGCCGCCCATCACAATGTCCTGACCTTCCACTCCTCGTTGCCCCTGGCCGAGACAGCCTCAACTTTTGCCGAGATGCTGGTCATGGATATGCTGCTCAGTGAGGAGACCGACCCCGCCGTGGAGCGCAATCTGCTCATGGAGCAGATGGATAACGCTTACGCTACCATCATGCGCCAGGCTGAGTTTGCTCGCTTCGAGCTGATCGCCCACGAGATGATCCGCGAAGGCGCCACGGTGTCGCAGGTGTCCGAGCGCTATCTGGCTGAGTTACAGGCCCAGTTTGGTGAGGCGGTATTGGTGGACGATGTGTTCCGCTACGAATGGCTGGTTGTCCCCCATTTCTATGGTGTGCCCTTCTACGTCTACGCCTACGCCTTTGGCCAGCTGCTGGTCCTCTCGCTTTACCGCCAGTACAAGGCAGAAGGTGAGGCGTTCAAGCCCCGTTTCCGCGAGATCCTGGCGGCCGGCGGCTCCGCGGCCCCGGTCGAGATCCTGGCCAAGGCCGGCATCGACGTGTATCAGCCGTCGTTTTGGCGCGGCGGGTTTGAAGTGTTGGCCGAAATGGTCGACCGTTTGGAATATTTATCGTAGAGGCGCGCCGCTGGCGCGTCTCCCGCAGCGATTATCGATTCATGATGGTGGCTGGCAGCGAGATCCGTCGGCCACGCAGCAGGGGGTGTGTCAGCGGGGCGTCTCCCGCGGCGTTTATTTTGAAATCATGTTCGCCGGGAACGCCGGGCGAGTGATCTGTGCTGCCCGATAAAGTACATCGAGGATTGATGTTACGAGACGCGCCAGCGGCGCGTCTGTACGGGCGCGAGGGAACGCCTCAGCGGCTGCCTCGCTTGCCAGCTTGGCGGAGCTCGGTTGAGGAGATGTCGCGGCGGAAGCGGTCCTGGGGGATGGCGATGAACAGATCGCGCAGGTGGTCGGGAACGGCGAGCTCGCTGGCGTCCTGGAAATGACCGTCTTTGTCGGCCCGGCCGGCCACCAGGAAGTGGCAACCCAGCTCTCGGATTTCGGCCAGCGAAGCCAGCATTTTTTGCTCGCTGTTGTCGTAATATTTGGCCATTGGGACCCGCACGGCGGTGTCAAAACCGATCACAAACGTCGTGCCCGGATAGAGGCGGGCTTTGCCGATGAAAGTGGGCGCATCGCTGGCGTAGATGGGCCAGCGGCCGGCAAACTGGGCCACCCGGTCCAGGATCACGGGAATCGGTAAAGGCGGCTTGTCGACATTGTGGGCGGAAAGCTCAAAGGCGATGGGCTGACCCATCATTTCTGAGGCGACCCGGCCCAGTTCCAGGTGACCGTCGTGCAGGGGGTGGAAGGAACCAGAGAGCAGCAGCGGGGGGACGTTGTCGTCGATCCTGATGTGGCCCGTACCGTCCACGCCGAAAAAGCCTATCTCGCTATCATGCAGCGAGCGGGCTGACGCTTCCAGGTCGCTTACTTCGATGGTGAGCGTATCGGCCGGTCCCAGGCCCAGGTCGAGCTGGTCCTCCAGCCCATAGGCGGTCGCCAGGGCATTCAACATTAATTTGCTGACCAGCGACTCTTCACCTTCCCGATCTCGCCGCCCCTTGTCTATGATCAGATGGTAGCTCGTGACCCGTTCGTTTTGCCAGGTGGTGATATGGGCGCGATGCTGGCCCCGTTTGGGCCGGTCACTCACAATCGCCGCGGTACAGGCCAGGCCAATAACGGTTTCCTCTTCGTGGCGGAGCAGGCGGGCCCGGGTCAGCGCCCGGCCGGCCATCAGCCGGGCAGTTGTATCGGAAACATATTGTGCGGCGGGTTGGCCCAGGAAATCGATCGAGGCTGCCTCATCGTACGGTACGAGGGCTTCCAGCATTGTACGGCTGGCGCCGGGGACGCCTAATAGCCAGGAAAGCGCATGTGTACCCGCGCCGGCAGTGACAAGGACGATGCGCGGAGGGGAATCGTGGATCCTTTGTACGAGCTGATGAATCGTCTCCTCCATATAAAAGATATTGTACAGTCAACACGAGAGGTAACCAATGAATGATTTACCATCACGAGAGCAAGCTGAACAATTACTAATTGAAGGGAGCCGGCGCAATCCGGGCGGCTGGGTCTCCCATTCGCGGTACGTGGCCCAGGCCGCCGCCGCCATCGCCGCCGCCCACCCGACGCTGGATGAGGAAATAGCCTATCTGATGGGGCTTTTGCATGACATTGGCCGTCAGGAGGGCATCACCGGCATTCGCCACATTGTTGATGGCTATGAGTTTATGCAGGCGCTCGGCTTTGGCGCCATCGCCCGCATCTGCCTGACCCATTCGTTTCCGGTGGCTGACCACCGCGCGGCCAGCAGTGGTTGGGAGGTGTGCACGCCGGCCCAGACCGCCTTCGTCGCCGATTACCTCCAGCAGATCGAATACGATGAGTACGACCGGTTGCTGCAACTCTGCGACGCTTTGGCGCTGGCTGATGGCTTTACCCTGCTGGAAAAGCGGATGTTGGATGTGGTCTATCGCTATGGCCCCAATGCGTTTACCGTGGCCAAATGGCGGGCCACCTTTGCCCTGCGCGACCAGTTTGAGGCCGCGATCGGCGGGTCGATCTACCGGCTTTTGCCAGGTGTTGTGGCCAATACGTTTGGCTTTGATCCCTGCGCTTAGCTGTCGTCGCCGCCAATATCGGTCAGCCCTTCCATACCGGCCTCGATTTCTGCCAGGCCAAAGCTGGGAAAATCGATGGTGCGGGTGGTGGACTGGAAGAACAGGGCCGATTTGATGGCCCCTTTTAATGCCTCGTTTGGATCCTGGGGCCGATTCTGCCGGCCGTATTTGCTCAACAGGGAAATCTGCTCGCCGGAGAGTGGATCAACCACGACGTAATCGTCGCCGCGGCGGGCGATGGCCATGACCCAATGTTGTTCAACACCCGGGTTGTAAGCATTGTTCGGGTTGAAATCTACCTGAATCAGGACGCTGTGGCCGCGCGAAAGACTCATATCGATCCGGTTAATCAGGTTGCTGTCGTACGTGGCGTAAGTGGCGCCGGTGTCCGGGTAGGGTTTGTAGTTGCCGAAAAATTTGAGGTGGTCGTAGGCCACAGCCGGGGCGACGAAATACATGTTGGAGCCACTGAAGCCGTTTTGCGACAGCGCATTGATCCGGTTGTTGAGTTCCCAGGGGTCGCAGTTTTCGCCATAGCCGGTCAGCATCATGGCGCAGCAGGTGAGCAGGCAGCCGAACTGGCCCAATGTCTTGGGGCCTTTGCCCAGAGTACGGTCGCGCCAGCGCGGGTCATTCTGCGAGTAGTAGGTCAGGCTGCCAACCGGGCGGCGGCTCGAGATGATGCGCACCCAGAAGGTTTCGCCGAAGGGGATATTGCGGTCGTCATAAAGCCGCCAGGCGCTGATGTAGGCGTCAGACCGGCCGGG
This sequence comes from Ardenticatenales bacterium, assembly GCA_020634575.1. The sequence goes on from JACKBM010000003.1 coordinate 191,911, forward strand.
AGGGGCCACCATATCGATGGTGAGGACCACTTCTTCGCCTGGCTCCGCTTCGGGGACGGCGATGCTGGCTGTGCCGGCCATGCTGAAATCCCCATTGACGTAAACCAGCCGATAGCCATTGTTCCATTTGCGCTGGCCATTATTCTGCACCACCCACTGTTTGCGAAAGGCGCTGCCTTCTTCGATAACGGAGTCATCGGGAATGGTATGGTCGGCAATGAACTTGCTGTTGCTGGAGCGGAAGCTGCCACCTGTGGCGACAGGGGCGGTGGTGGTAACGAGTCGGAGCCACAGAATTTGGCCAAAGCGCCGGCCCTGGCTGTCCTGTAGCTGCCAGTCGCAAAAATAGCGGCGCTGGGCCAGGGCCGGGGCGGTGAGCGTCAGGCTGATGTCGATGAAGGTGCCCGGATCAGCCGATGCGCGCGAAGCGACATCGGTTAAGGGGAGGCTGGCCGGCGCCCCAAAACGCTGGCTGCCCTTGTTCGCATTGATGTGGACGAGCTTATAGCGGTTATCCCAGCTTTCATCCCCGTCGTTGGTAATGCGCCAGGTGACGGTGAATTGGGTACCGGCCGGTAACGCATCCAGATCCTGCTCACAATTAAAACTGAGAAACGAGGCGTTATTCATCTTGGGCTCCTGCATCGGTTAAGGTGAGGGGTTGTGGGGGACCCGTCGGGTCGGTATCCACCCGACGGGTTCCCCACAACCCCTCACCTCACCTGTTCATTATTTCGTCCCAGTTGATACTGCCCGGATCGTTGGCGCTGACGGAATCGACGCCCCATTCCAGCAGCAGGGGATAATCCCACCAGAGGCCGCCGGGCGAGCAGGCCAGACCGGCCGCCTGGATGCGCTTGACCTCATCAGCTGTCATGAAGTTGGTGGCTGGGCTCAGCGCATCCACTTTCAGGCCGCTGAGCTGGGCCATTGGGTCCAGAACCCGGGCGATGTACACATAACTGGCCGCGATTTCCGGCGCGATCGCCTTGGCTCGCTGCAGGGCAAACTGATCAAAGCTGATAAATACAACCTCGTCCTGCATGCCATAATCCCGAACCATGGCGATGGTTCGTTCTTCCAGCGTGTCATCACTGTAGAGTGGCGGCTCATGTTTAAATTCGATCATCAGGCCAATACGCCCTTTGGCCCAGGCCAGGACTTCGTGTAGGAAGGGCATTTGGGCGCCGGCAAATGCGGGTCCAAAATGACTGCCCATGTCCATGGCCCGCAGCTCGGCGGCGGAAAACTGATCGGGCCGGCCACTCTTGCCTGTCTTATAAGCCAGGTCAAAATCATGTACGATCATGATTTCCTTGTCATTGGAAAGCTGTACATCCAGCTCAATCAGGTCGGCGCCGCCCGCCAGGGCTGCCTCGAACGAGGCCATCGTATTTTCTGGCGCCACGGCCATGGCCCCCCGATGCCCAACCAGCAGCGGGCGCCCGTTCTTCCGGGTTCGCAAATCAAACATGGTTTATTACTCCACCACAGCCGGCCATGTGACTCCCAAACATGGGGCTGTTTGCATCCATTACCTTGAATTCCATTACAACTGGCAGCAACCGGGCTATTGGCCCGCTACCCAGCATCCGCCGTTTCCGGATGGCGTCATTTTGGGGCTATTTCTTTACTGGTGAGGACTATAAAAGGGAATGCAGTCCAGGTCAACCATTCTGGCCAATCGTTTTGCGCACCACCTGGCTGACGAGGTCACGCAAATCGGCCGGGGCGGGCATGTTGGCGGGCGGCAGGATAGGGGGCTGGACGGGTTCGTACGGAGATCGCTTGCTGTTCCCGAAGCGCAGGGTTGGCGCGTGTGAGCTGCCGCTATGGCAAACACCACATTGCTCGCAAAATGCTGTGTTTTCATGGGGCCGCAACAACCCCATCTGTTCCCGCTGGGCCAGCAACTTCTGGACTTCGGCCGGCGGCAGCGGGTTGCGGACGCCCAACTGGGCCAGCATAAAACCGATGCGGGCGTTCTGCTCCATCGTCTCCAGTCGCATAAAGGCCTGCATGGGTGAGTCGCCGACCGTTAGCGAACCGTGCCGCTGCAGCACCATGGCATCATGCTGCCCAATGAGGTCTTTGATGGCCCGCACATTCTCTTCACTGGATGGGGTGGCATATTCGCTGGTCGGGATGAGGCCGAGAAAGACGATCACCTCGGGCAAAATGCAATCGGCCATGGGAATGCCGGCAATGGATAGGGCCACGGTGATGGGGGGATGGGCGTGAACGACTGCCTGAATATCCGGCCGCTGCCGCAGCGCCTCCAGATGCATGGGCAACTCGCTGGTTGGCTTGAGCCTGCGTTGCCGAGCACCGACCGGCCCAACCATTTTGCCATCTGGATCGACAATCACCATATCTTCCGGGGAAAGCATCCCCTTGTGCAGGCCGGATGGCGTGATCAGGATGCGGTCCGGGCCGAGGCGAGCAGAGATGTTGCCGTCGCTGGCGCAGATCATGCCTTTTTCGTACATGAGCTGGCCGACGCGCACAATTTCCTGGCGCAGGGCGAATTCTTGCTGGTAGCTCGTCATGACAGATCGGCGGGAAGCTTGCTTTTGCCGCGCGATTCAGCTCTGTATTGCTTGATCTTGTTAATCAAAAGCTCGGGCCGGCCATTGTACTGCTGCCAATCCTCTTCCTTGCGCACCAATCGCAGCAATGTTTCCGTCAACACTGTATTGACCGGGGTCGGCACGCCCACTTCAGCACCCTGTTTGACGACGGCGCCATTGTGATAGATGACCTCATTTCGTTCGCGACCCCGTGACAGGTCGATCTGGAAAGAGGGCATTTTTTCACCACGAGCCTCGCCGACAATGCGGGCCAGCAACGGTTTGTAGAGGCCTCGGGGCAGCTTCTCGACGCTGAAGGCCAGCTTGGCCGCAGGTGTCCCCGGCAGGTCGATGACCTTAATGCCCGATTTATGCATCACCTGCAGCGCCTCTTCGACCATGTCGATTTCGAGGTTATAGGTGACGTTGTGCTTATAAAGTGTGCGCGGATGGCGATTGAGGATGGCGGAGGTGGAATTGCCCAGCAGGTTAAGGACCATCTTCGACCATTTCAGGGAGCGATAATCCTTCTCCCGAATCGTGTTGATGCCGGCCTCATTGAGCATGTCCACCCAGGGACGGATATCCTGGCCCTTTTTGAGCATTGGTGCCAGGCCAATGCCGCGGTCGGAACGCTCGATGGTAAAGCTGTTGCTGCCGTCGATGCTGATCGGCGTGGTGATGGTGCCGGCGATGACCCGCTCGGCGCCATATTCCTTGACGAGCTTCTCTTCTGTACCCACCCCGTTTTGCATGGTGATCATCAGCGGGATGTTAGGGTAGAACGCGGCGATCTCGTCCATCGTCTTATCGATGTCGTACGACTTCATGCAGAGGAAGACGACATCGTAGGTGGCGCCATCCAGCAGGGCCTGCCGTAGGGAGGTGACGGCATTGGGATGGGTACGCAGCCGCTCGCGACCTTCATTCAGGAACAGGCCATCGCGCATAATCAGTTCAGCCGATGTCTGTCGCAGGATTAACGTGACGCTGTGGCCGACGTTGGCCAACCGGCCACCGATGTAGCACCCAATGGCGCCAGCGCCATAAATCAGAACTTTCATCTTGTTTTTCCAGGTTTGTGTTACCGCTTCCTGATACTGTCAGTCGCGTAACTTCCTGATTTTGCCTGTCAGGTGAACCAGCAGACAATGTCAGAAAGCTACTGTACTAGGGTAAGCCAATTTGTCTGGCGCGCAAAGTCAGGAAGTTACAACTCAAGTTTATCTCATCTGGCCCCATACTGTTCAGTGTAGTAAACGTACCGGGCCGGAAGATAGTTGCGCTAGAGTTGAGCGTCCAGAAAATGGGGCCGGCCGCGCAGGAAATCAGCCGCGGCGGTGGCTTTTTTGCCAGCCAGTTGCAGATCCAGCAGTTGCAGGGAGCCGGCGCCAGTCTGGACGAGCAGCTGGTCATCAAGCTGCCAGACGGAACCGGCCGGTCCCCGCCCATCCACCTCGACAGGCCGCGCCGCCAGCACCCGCAGGCTATCGCCCTCCCAGTGCGTGAAGGCGCCTGGCCAGGGCGTCATAGCCCGGATCTGCCGGTCAATCTCGACGGCGCTGCGTTGCCACTCAATCAGCCCAGCCGCTTTGTCGATGCGCGGGGCGTACGTGGCGAGGGTATCATCCTGCGATTGGGGGACCAACTCGCCTGAGACAATGGCCTCCAGATGGCCGGCCAGCAAGCTGCCGCCCAGTTCGGCCAGCCGGTCATGCAGCGTTTGCGCTGTCTCGTCCGGAGCCAACTTGAGCGCCTGGCTCACGTAGACCGGGCCGGTGTCCAGCCCCACATCCATTTTCATGAGGCTGATGCCGCTTTCAGCGTCGCCCATGAGGATAGCATGTTGGATGGGGGAGGCGCCGCGCCAGCGCGGCAACAGCGAAGCGTGGATGTTGAGGCAACCGGCCGGTGGCAGATCCAGCACATTAGCGCGCAATATCTGGCCAAAGGCCGCCACGACGATGATGTCGGGCGCCCACTCCCGCAGGGGCGCTACGGCTTCATCGCTCCGGAGCCGCTCCGGCTGGTAGACGGGGATGCCGGCGGCGATGGCGACTTCTTTGATGGGCGAGGGGCGGAGCTGGCGACCGCGACCGGCCGGTCGGTCCGGCTGCGTCACCACGCCGACGACCTCAGCCTGGGTAATCAGTTGGCGTAGGGCGGGTACAGCAAAATCAGGCGTACCCATAAAAACAACACGTGTCATGGGCGCATTTTAGCTTAAAGTGGGGCTGCAGGCAGCCAGCGGGGATAAAAAAAGAGAAAGGTGGATATTCCACCACCTTTCTCACTGAATCTCGATCTAGTAAGTTGCCGGAGCCTATTGAGCGGCCCGAGCATCTTCCAGCCAGCTATCAATCTGGGCTCGATTTTCTTCTATCCACTCTTCGGCATGGCGGGCAATATCTTCATCGCTATCTTCGCCGTCAACCATGAGCTGATTCTGGGCGGCGATGTCGTTGAGGGGGATTTCGACCTCCTCAAGCAGCGTACGCACGTCCGGATGCTCGTCCAGGAACTCGGTGTTGGCGACGACCCGGATGTCGGACGGGGCAAAGCCCATCACGCACGGATCCACAGCGCAGCCCGTAATACCCGACGCCGGCGTCAGACCTTCAACAGGTGCTTCGATCCAGACAACGTCTTCACCAAGTTGCAGCTGGCTCACGGTCCAGTTCGGCGTCCAGGTGTAGAACAGAATCGGTTCACCGCGGGAGTAGCGGCCGATTGTGTCAGCCATCAGGGCAGAATAGGTACCCTGGCGTTGTTCGACTGTATCTTCCAGATTCAGTTCGGCCAGCGTATCAATGATAACCTGCTCACAGCCCCAGCCCGCATCACAGCCAATCAGGTCGGCCTTGCCGTTACCATCGCTGTCGAAGTGAGCCGCAATTTCCGGATCGGCCAGATCGGTGAGCGAGGTGATGCCCAACTCGTCGGCGGATGCCTTGTCCACCAGGTAGCCTTGCAGCGCACCTGCCTCCACCTGATAGCCAACCAGTTCCACTTTGCCTTCAACGTTGTCGTCGGCAATGTACTCATCGTGGAGCGGGAACCAGCCATTTACCCATAGGTCGACGTCGCCTTGAGCCGCTGAAATATAGAAGGCAGAATTATCGACTGTGCCGATATCGTCTACCTCATACCCCAGCTCCTCCAGCATCGTCTGGAAAACGGCAGCCTGGAACCAGCCTGTATCCCAGGTGGCTTTGGCCATGGTGATTTCGCCGCGAGATTCATCACCGCTTGCGCCGCAGGCTGCCAAAAGCAGGCTGGCGACCAGCAGTAATAGGATAATAAGCTTCTTCATGAAATTCCTCTCTTAATAAAAAATTTACTCAGTTGTCTGTTGGCTGCGACCCTGGGAGACTCGATCCAGGACGATAGCCAGAATCAGAACTGCCAGACCAGATGTCACCGCCCGGCCTATATCCAGGCGGCCCACCGAGCGCAAGATTTCCTGGCCCAGGCCGCCTCCGGCGATCAGGGCGGCAATAACAACCATGGATAAGGCCAGCATCAGCGTCTGGTTCAGACCCGCCATAATAGTCGGCAATGCCAATGGAATCTGTACGTCCCACAGGAGCTGCCGCTCGCTGGCGCCGAAGGAGCGGCCGGCCTCGACTGTTTCCTTGGGAACCTGGCGAATACCCAGGTTGGTGAGCCGGACAATCGGCGGCAAGGCAAAGATGATGGTGGCAATGATGCTGGGGACGTTGCCGATGCTCAGAAGCATGACGATAGGCACCAGGTAAACAAAGGGATGGATGGTCTGCATGCCATCCAGCGCCAGGCGCAGCGCCTGATCCAGGCCATCATTGCGCGAGGCAGCGATGCCCAGGGGGATGCCTAACACAACAGAGATCAGCATGGCTGATAAAACCATCGCCAATGTCTCCATGGTTAATTCCCAGTAGCCCAGCAAACCTGCCAGCACCAGACCGATGCCGGCAACTGCGCCCACCCGACGACCTCCATTACGCCAGCCAATCCAGATGAACGCCAGCACGACAAACGGCCAGGGAACCCATCCCAAGAGCGCATTCAGGCCATTGAAGAGCCATTCTACCGGCAGGGTCAGGAGGTCGAAAAAGGGTTTGGCATTGATGGTTAACCATACGACAATGCTTTCAGACACATTGGAGATCCAGGTTCCCAAGGGCAAAAACTCGAAAAGTTCGATAAACCATTGACTAATCTGTTCCATATCTTTCCCCTAGGCAATTTCCTGGACTAAGGTTTGACTCTGGGCGACGGCTTCCATCGCCGATTCTTCGTCGGTGTTGGCCAGCGCATTGATAATGTCACTGGCATAGATCACACCTTGCAGCCGGCCACGGTCATTGACGACGGCGAGCGGCAGATGCTCTTCGTAAACGTTGTAGATGCTGGTGAGCTCCGTCAACGGCGAAGTGGTTGGATAGTTACCGATCAAGGCTTCGCGCAAGTTGGTTTTGCCTGCGGCCTGCAAGTTGTAGAGATAACTCCGGCGCACCACGCCATCCGGCATACCTTGCTGATCGATGACATAAAGGGCGTCGACATTGTAGGCTTCCATCTGCTGCAGGGCTTCATTGACCGTGGCCTGATGGGTGAGATGGTGGGCCGGGCGCATCACAAATTCGGCCGTCAGGACCCTGCTCTGGTCAACATCAGCCATGAACCGGGCGACATATTCATCGGCCGGCTGTGTGATAATTTCAATGGGGGTACCAATCTGCACAATGGCACCGTCGCGCATGATGGCCACGTGGTTACCCACGCGCAACGCCTCATTCAGATCATGCGTGATGAAGATAATCGTCTTCTGCAGCCGATCCTGCAGCCGTATCAATTCATCCTGCATCTGTCGGCGAATGAGAGGGTCAAGGGCGCTGAAGGCTTCGTCCATGAGCAAAATATCGACATCGGCGGCCAAGGCTCTGGCCAGACCTACGCGCTGTTGCATACCGCCGCTGAGGCTGTGCGGATAATGATCAATCCATTCGCCCAGCCCGACGAGCTGTAACGCTTCCGCAGCCTTTTGGCGCAGCTCTTCCTCCGACAGCCCTCCGCGTGTTCTCAAACCATAGCTGACGTTGTACCCCACCGTTTTATGGGGAAAAAGGCCAAAATGTTGAAAAACCATTGCCATCCGTGAGCGCCGCACCTCCTGAAGTTCGCTTTTGCTGAGGCTAGTGACATCAATATCATCCAGGTAGATGTGGCCTGAGGTCGGCTCATGCAGGCGATTGAGACAGCGAATCAAAGTCGACTTACCCGAGCCCGAAAGCCCCATCACCACAAAAATCTCGCCAGTCTGCACTTCAAAGGAAGCGCTGTCGACGCCAATGACGTGGCTGGTTTGTTGCAGGATGCGCTCTTTGCTCACCCCCTCTTCCAGGAGTTTGAGGGCGCGTCGCGGCGATTTTCCGAAAATTTTGGTCAGGTTTTCCACCCGCATTTTGATGGGCATAGGTTCCTTCTTGGGCAGTATTTGGTTCAGATGGTGCCTGAATTAAGGCGCAGCAAAGCAGGCCGGAGGTTCCAGGCAAGTGGCCAGTAACAAACTGAAATCACGACCAATCGGGCCGTACCACTGGACGAATGTCAAACGCGTGGATGCTGGTGGGCGAGAAAAGCGTCAGGCGTCAAGGAACAGGCGCAAGTGAGTTCCCAACAATTGCTGCCAGCACAGCTTGAAAGCTTCGTAGCTGGTGAGATCTATTTCACCAATAAATCGCTGCTCGAAACTCAGGCTGACCTGGCCCTCAGCTAGCGGTTCCAGGCGGAAACGAACAAGACTGATGGCGGTATCACTGCCCATGGTGCCCATCAGACCAAGCAATTTATCTTGCTTGAACTGATCAACGGTCCCGTAAAGAACCCCGTCGCCGTTCTCGGTATACAGCTCATAGAGCCGTCCGCCAAGCTTGGGTTCAAGATGGACAGGGGCGGGTTGGTCATCCGCAGTGCGGTTCCACCATTCTGAAAGATGCAAGGTAAGCCCAGCAAAAAGCCGCGCTGAGGACGTCGAATAAATGAACTCCAGCACAATCTTGGCTCGCTCAAGCCGGGGTGTACGATATGGGATACCTGTGGGGGAATGTTGCCGGTCGTTAGCAGCGTGTTGCATCATCTTAGCCAGGATTTCTGGCTGCAAATGATTCCAACGATAACGACCTTGCTTTTCAGCCCGAACAACGCCAGCTTCCTCCAATACTTTAAGATGCTGCATTACTGCAAAACGGGAAAGCTCAAATTGCTGGCACAAAGCGGTCGTCGTCAGGGACTGCTGTTCTAGCAACTCAATAATCTTCTGTCGCGTGGGGTTAGCAAACAACTTCCACGCTTGAATCTTGTCTGTCATTTTGTTAAATGTGCTCATGTGATAAATTGCCAGGCAAAATGTCACGTGAGGGAGTATAACATAACGGTAACGTGTTGTCATGCAGGCTGGTCGTGGGCATGTTCTGACCGAGCTAAACCGCTGAATGACGCAGTCTCCATCATACCTCATCTATGCTGGGTCGGGCATTGCCCGACCAATAGTCACGAACCACCGTGAAAATCCCTCCAGGGTGGTTGACGAAACATAAGCCGCTCCTTAGAATGTACTTATGTATTCTCCAGAGTCCTGGTTTACGGCAGCAGATTCCGGGGAGCTCTGCTGGGCCACACCCTGGTCCGTTTTGCAAACATTATTGTGACCGAACTGTTTTCGGAAACCTACCCTAGGAGGGGTACATGTCTGAAGAAATGAATGCTATGAATGACATGGGCGAAGTAACTGACAATGACAAATTATGGGCATTGTTAGCTTACATCATTCCTGTCCTGGTACCGTTAATCATTCTGTTGATGGAGGACAAGAAAAGTAAACCTTTCCTCAAGTACCATGCTGTGATCGCTTTGATTCTTGGCATCTTGACCTACCTGTTATCGGCCCTTTGTATTGGTCTGTTGATCTGGTTGTATGGCGTTTACATCGGCTGGCAGGCCTACTCAACTGGGACAATGGTTGAGGTGCCGTGGCTATCAGACTTTGTAAAGAAGCAGGGCTGGGTCTAGGACAACATAGACTTTCCTGATGATTATTTTGGGGCTCCATCTGCGTTGATCTTCATTGAGGGACGCAGGTGGAGTTTTCTTTATCTGCCGTAATTAGAGGACATCATGGATATTGGACACGCTTATACCTACATTAAGGACGATCCGGACTGGATGAAGAAGCTGGGCATCGGCGCCGGGCTGATGCTGGTCGGCATTTTTCTCTTTCCGGTGATCTTTATTATTTATGGTTACCAGGTTGAGGTGACCCGCCGCGTCATGAACGGGGAGAAAAACCCGCTGCCGGACTGGGATTTTGGCACCATGTTTATGGAAGGGCTTTATCTCATCATTGGGCGCTTCGTCTACGGTCTGCCCGCCATTCTGCTCATCTGCATTGGCTTCGGCGCCTTCTGGGGGCTGTCGATTGGTGGAGCTGCCAGTGGCAGTGAGGATCTGGCGGCTGTCCTCAGTGGCGTTGGCTTTCTTGTCTACTGTATCGCTTTCGCTCTCTTCTTCCTGCTAATGGTCATGATCGCCTTTGTGACACCTGGGCTAAATATCCAGTTCATTCGCAATAATGGCGAGTTGGGTTCGCTGTTCCGCTTTGGCGAAGTGATTGGCATCGCCCGGGACAACATCGGCAACGTGCTCTGGATTTTCCTGGCCGCATTGGGCGCCAATATTCTGATTCAGCTGGTGTCGGCCCTGCTTTCCTGGACAATCTGTATTCCCTTCATCCTGGGCCTGGGCGGCTACGTCTGGATCCAAATTGCGACCGGGCATCTGATTGGGCAGATGGGTTCTTCTTTCGCTGCCCCCAAGGGTGTTTGGGATGAGGGGCTACCCGGTAGCTGAGCAGGTTCGTAGTAAACGCTTTAAGGCTTGTCCGTAGGCAATTTGAGGACTGCGTTAATCTTCTTGACGTCATCCCGAGCTTTGTCTGCCGTAAAAAGCGCTCATTTAGAGAGCGCGAGGGACCCCTCCCTGCGGCGCTAAAAGGACCGGCCGGTAGCTGGCGCAAAAAAAGGCGAGCTGCCAGACCAACCACCAGCTATCAAAGCCAAAACCATAGAGAGGGGCCCTTCGCTCTCTCTTGATGTGGGTAATGCCCTTTGAACGAAGCTCAGGGTGACGTCGAGATTTGGGGGGGCTTAGCCCCCCGGACAAGCCTTTTAGCGTTAGTAGCTTATCGAGCCTGACGTGTACGTCGCGGCTGGGGCTGCAACACCGGATGAAGATTGAAGGCTGAAGCCTTTACTACGAACCTGGGATACAAACCGCCGTCGTGAAGCCCATTTGTGCGACAGTAATTGGCCTGACCGGCTAAAGATTGGTAATCAAAAAAGGGACACCCGCCGGGCGTCCCTTTTTTCGTTTGATTTGGATGGCGCCGGGCACCATCGATGTTATTCGGGCGGGAAATTGAAATCTACAGCCGGTTTGGCACTGCTGCTGCCGATAAATGGGTAAGGGCGCGTGCCGAACTTGGTGAGAGCGGCGGCGCCCAGGCCGACGAAGCTGAGCAGGGCGACAACCAGGCCACTGCCAGGCAGACGCAATGCATCCAACAGGCCGGCGATGAGAGTCAGGCTCACGGTGCCCAGGACTGCGGTCACTGCCAGGCTTTTGCTGTTCAGGTTGAGCCAGCCCGCCAGCCGCTGGCCGATCATCTGCCCCAGGGTGACCCAACCCAGGACCCCGGCGCCAATCAGACCCGCGAAGATGACAAAGACAATCGGGTAGCCAATAATGCCGACGCAGACAAAGGTCAGGATGACCGACAACAGCAGCAGGGCTGCGCCCATAGAGGGGACCGCAATGGCAGTTAGCAGCCCAACGGTGCCGCTGGCCACCGGCTTCTGCCGAATGGCGGCACCAACGCGGCTAAGCTGATTCGGAAAGACCGAGGCCAGGGCCAGGGCCAGAACGCCCATAGTGACGCTAAGCCCGATGGTCTGTAGCAAATCGCCAAAAAAGCGACCGAGCCAGCGATCAGGCCCCGGCTCGATACGCGTGGGGCCACTGACGGCTGCTTCAAAGCCACCCAGGGTGTCCATCAGATTACCGACCGGGTTGGTCACACAGGCAATTTCGCTGCTGGCATGATTTTCCAGCGTGCCACCGAGCAGGACACAATCGCCATCCAGCTCAGCGTTTTCCGTCACGTCAAGATAACCACCATAGATGACGAGATCCCGTTCGATGGTGCCGTTGATGGTGGTTGTACCGCCGTAGACGTACAGGTCTTCTTCGACCGTACCGTCCACTGTAACTGAGCCGCCAAAGACAAGCAGCGTTCCCTCGAGGGTACCGCCGGTTTCAATGACAAAATCGCTACCGTAGATGGAGACATCTTCGGCGATTGTTTCGCCGGCCTTGATGACGCCATCGTCCCGATAATCAGCGAGGGCGGCACCGGCCGGTACCAACAGCGCCAGCGCCAGAATGAATAAAATGAACCACTTTCTCGTTTTCATGGCATTCACCCGGCTCAGATAGTTACCCGCTCGCGCACAACCGCCGGACGAGTCAACTGCCGATAAACGGTATTCCAGAGGAAAACGACGCCCAGTAAGGCCAGTGCCAGGAGCAGGACCAGCGGCTGCTGCTGAATAAACTCAGCTGCCCCCACGGCCAGGCCGCGCAGCACAATCTGAATCAACCGGAAGGTTTCCAGAACAACTGTCGCAATACTGCGTACGATGACTGGTGGGTTGTTCAGGGGCGCCAGATTGCCGGCCAACCAGGTGGCCGCAACCAGAGGCATGACCCCGAGGAAAAAGAGCAGCGTATAAAGGCCACCCAGGATCCAGAACCGCTGGCTGGGGTTGGGTAACCGGGCCAGAGTCTGGGCTGTGAAATCTATAGCGACCGGAGCGACAGCCGGGGTCGTGCGGAACAGCTCGTCCACCGCCTGCCAGGACTCCCACTCACGTTGCAGCTCAGGATTGGCCAGGAGTTGGGCGGCCAATTCTGCTTCTTCAGCCGCATTTAACTCGCCATCCAGCGCTGTCATCATCAGGGCATAGATTTCATCCATTTCCCCGGACGCAGCACCCGGCGGGCCCGGCACAGGGCTGCTGTCGGCGTTGAAATCGATCATGATAATACTCTCCCATCAAGTTTTCCTTGCCCGTGCCAGCTCTCCCAAACTAGCCCAGGGCATATTCCGGTTCTTGCTGATAAACCTCAGCAAGCTGACGTCGCGCCCGGAATAAACGCGACTTAATGGCGCTGACCGTGGTGTTCATCACTTCAGCGATCTCTTCATAAGACATCTCGTGCCAATAACGTAGCACGACTGCTTCACGATATTCCGCCGGTAAGGTCGCCAATAGTTCCTGGACAAGTTTTTGTTGCTCGCTCATCATTGACTGTGCTTCAGGACCTTTTGCGCGGTCCGACATTAAGGCTGGATGGGGTGGCAAAGGCTCATCAATCGACAACAGCAAGGCGCGCCGTTTCCGTAACAGGTCGATACAGAAGTTCGACGCGATGGATAAAATCCAGGTGCTGAACTTGTGATTCGGGTTGTACGTATCCAGGCGCGTGTAGGCGCGGATAAATACTTCCTGAGCGGCCTCTTCAGCCTCACCAGCGTTACTTAACATGCGATATGCTAGATTGAAGACGGGTCCCTTATAAGCTTCGACCAATTGGCCGAAGGCTACTTTGTCACCTCGTCTGGCCTGCTCTAGCCAAACAAGTTCTTGGTTCAACTCACTATCTCCTGTCTAACTAACCCATTATACGTAACGGATTTACAAAGGTTGCAATCTTTCTGATGAGACTGACAACTTGCCTAAAAAGTTCCCTTGATGGGGGTACTAACAGGAAGATCTTGCCAAAAATCCGGCCCGAACCGATGGGTCCCGGGGCCGATTCGGTCTGGTTCGCAAGGCGGATTCGCCTCAGGTATAATCCGCCCGCTATGATCAATGGTGAAAACGAGCGCAAATCGCTTCCTTCCACCCTCTACACTGAAGAGTATTTTCTGACCGCCTGCGAAGGGTATGATGTCTTTCTGGAATCAGAAGGGCAGCACCTCTCACGTCGCCTTCGGGATGCATTCGCTCTGGCCGAGGTTGTGCCGGGGATGAAAGTGTTGGATGTCGGCTGTGGCCGTGGCGAGATTATTCGCCACTGTATGCGCCTTGGCGTTGAGTCGTACGGCATCGATTATGCCGAGGCGGCCACGCGGATGAGCCAGGAGGTGATTGAGTCGGAATTGGCGGCTAACCCGGAGGCGCTCAACGCCGGCGTCTGCCGGTCTGACGCCAAGCGGCTGCCGTTCCCGACCGGTTATTTTGACCGGGTCCTTCTCTTTGATGTTGTCGAGCATCTTTATCCCTGGGAATTGCAGGAAGCATTGCTGGATATCCGCCGCATCCTGAAAGACGATGGGATGTTGATCGTCCACACCGCGCCTAACCGCTGGTATGACCGGTACGCTTACCCCTGGGTACGCCGGGTGCGGATGTTGCTGGGCCAGGGTGACGGCTACCCCAAGGATCCGCGGGCAATCACGCCGGTCAATCAGGATGTGCACGTCAACGAGCAGGATTTGCTCAGCATGCACCGCACGTTGAATGCGGCCGGGTTTAAGGGCCAGGTGTGGCTCGATTCACCGCCGCAGAACAGAACGGAGAATGTGGTCATGGCGCTGTTACGCCGTCTCGCTTTTGACGTGCCGCCCTTCCGCTGGTTTTTTGAGCGCGAGGTATTTGCCGTCGCCCGCAAACAGCTTAAGGGCCGGCCGGCCAAGGCGGCATGAAACGTTCCCACCTGCTGCTAATCTTCATATTGCTGTTGGCCGCCGCTCTGCGTTTGGTCTGGCTGACTGATTTTCCCCCTGGTTTGACTCATGATGAAGCGAATAATGGCCGTGAGGCGCTGACTGTACTGGATGGCGAGTTCCTCTATATTTCGCCGTTCGGCTATGGCCGCGAGCCGCTTTATCGGTATGTGGTGGCGGGGTTGATGGCCTTGATCGGGCCGGGGTTGTTCGCCTTACGGCTGGTGAATGTTTTTACAGGGTTGCTGGCGATCGCGTTGAGCTACCGCTGGGCGGCGCTGGCGCTGGATCGGGGCCGGAGGATCCGGCCGGTTGCTCTCACCGCTGCGGCTTTTATGGCGGTCTCGTTTTGGCCGTTAGCCACCAGCCGGGAAGCGTTGCGGGCAGGGATGATGCCAGCGTTAACGGCAATGGCCGCTATTCTCGTCTGGCAACTGCTGCCAGGCGGGGCCCAATCCCGTCGCGGTCGGTTGCTCAGCGCTGTGGGGCTGGCTCTGGTGATTGGGGCAGCGTTTCACAATTACCTGGCGGCCCGGGTCTGGTGGTTGCTATTCCCGGCTTTTGTCCTCTACCTGGCACTGGTCTGGCGGCCCGGTTTGCGGGCTATCTGGCGCCCTTTGGTAGTGACCGCTCTGCTTGGCGCAGCGTTGGTGGCGCCGCTGTTCTGGTATTTGCGGCTGCACCCGGAAATGCAGCCACGGCTGCAGATGTTCTCCGAGACCGTGGCGCAATTGTCCTCTGGCCAGATCCGGCCATTTGCCGAGAATGGCTTGCGGGCGCTGGGGGCGTTTGTCTTGCCCGGTTTTGGCGATGAGTTCCTGGCGTACAACATTCCGGGCCGGCCGCTCTTTGACCCGCTGACCGGCCTGTTCTTTATCGTTGGCGTGATTGTGGCGCTGTGGCATTGGCGGCGACCCGCCTATGGCTTTCTGCTACTCTGGTTCGGGTTGGGTATTGTGCCTTCATTGGCGACGGGGGCGACAGCCAACACAACTCGAAACATGGCCGCGCTGCCAGCCATTTACTTTTTGCTGGGTATTGGTCTGGTGGCAGGCGTGGATTGGGTGTGGCGCCATCGAACCCTAAAGAAGCGTCAATGGGGGGTAGCCCTGGCCGGGGCGCTGCTGCTCTTCGTGGCGCTGCGGGATGGCTACGATTATTTTGTACGCTGGAGCCAGGACCCCGATGTGCGGGCGGCTTACCAGGTAAATCTAATCGCCTCGTTGGAATATTTGGATCCGGCCGGTCCGACTGTTGTCTCGTCTGTGTATCCTGGACCTGCCCACGATATTTCCATCGCCATGACGATGCTGGGAACACGCTCTTTGGCCTGGCGGGGGGTGGCGGCTAATTCAGCGCTGATCTTGCCCGCAGGGAATTCGGCGCGGCTTTTGGTGCCAACGGCGACACCATTGCATCCTTATTTTCAAGGTTGGGTGAAACCGCTAGCCCAGGTAAGCCTGCGCCCAGATGATACGGATCCGGGCTTTACCAGCTATGAGCTGCAACCGCCTGCCATGGATTATGAGCCGGTGGGCGTAACGTTGGGGGAGGCGGTCAGCTTATTGGGTTATCAATGGGTAGCCAATCCGGTGGCGCCGGGCACGGTTGCCGAACTGGCCAGCTATTGGCAAGTGCTTGACCCGGCGCGGGTCGGGCCGCCCCGATTACCGGCACTCCTGCCTGATGTGAACTTATTCACTCATGTATTGTGGCCGGATGGCACGATAATGACGCAGCAGGATCTGCTAGGAGCGCCCTCCTGGAGCTGGCAAGCAGGTGATATTGTGGTGCAGATTCACCAGCTGGCGGTGGCGCCGGAAATACCGGCCGGTAGCTACCAGGTCGTGATGGGACTCTACGATCCCGAAAGCGGTGTCCGGCTACGCCAGGCGGATGGCAGCGAAGTTATCGGTGTAGGGACATTGCAAGTCGAATAGGCAAAAGGTCACATGAGAATGTTATGTAATGTATTGTTATTTGTGGCCCGGCCCATTATGCTAGACATAACATGGTTGCGTCGACGGGCGTGAATACGTCATAATGGGGCCGGGAGCTACGAACCGGCCGGATTTTTGTAACGGGAACAGATGCTAAACCGACGTCGTCTTGATGACCTATCTGTAGAAGAGCTGGAGCAAGAGCTGCTGCGTAAGAAGCGGGCCCACCGCCGCCAGCGGCTGGCGCGCCTGCAAAGCGAGGGGCGGTTGGTTGAGGTCGCCGGTTTGAGTGCGCCCGATCCGGAGCCGCTGCCGCCGCGGCTGGCCTATCAGAATGGCCAGTTGCTGGCTGAGGCCGAGCCAGCCGCCAGCCGTTCACCGCTCCGCCTGGGTTGGGTGGCCAACAAGTTCCTGTTATTCGTCGAGGTTGGGGCTGTGGTTGGCCTGGTGCTGGTAGCGCTGCTGATGTGGAGCACCCGCAGCGAGCTAAACCGGGAAATTGCCGCCGTGCAGGACGAGGAAGCCGCCGGATTTGCCCTGCCCACGCCAGAGCCGACGCCGATCATTTCCGTAGCTGTCCTGCCAACCGGACATCGCATCGTCAATGGCGCCGCCATCCCGGAAGAAGCCGGCGATATTCCCAGCCATTTGTTACCCATCATTAACTCCTACGTGCCGCCGCCGCTGCCCACGCCGGGGCCGGAGCAGGCCCGCCGCATCCAGATTGCCAAAATCGGCATCGATAAACCGATTGTGCAGGGGGATGATTGGGAGCAACTCAAGAAAGGGGTGGGTCAGCATCCGGGCACCGCGATTCCGGGACAACTGGGTAACCTGGTGCTCTCAGCGCACAATGACATTTTTGGCGAGATTTTCCGGCATCTGGATCGGTTGGTGGCTGGTGACGAGTTTATTGTTTCAACTGAACGAGCCGCCTATACTTACGTGATTCGGGAAATCCGCATTGTGGAGCCGACGGCGGTTGAAGTTCTGGAAGCAACCGAGCATGCCAGCGCCACCCTGATTTCCTGTTATCCGTACCAGGTTAATACGCAGCGCATCGTGGTGCTGGCCGATCTGGTCACTGATTAGGACGATTGGTCCGGTTAAAAAACCAGGAAAAGCATGAGCAAGAAAGTTAGACGTAGCAAGAATAACGGGCCGGAGCCTGCCCAGGCTGTAAAAAGCAACAGCGAAATCGCGGCCCAGGTACAGAGTAACCGTCGCCGGGATCGGCGCCAGGTCGCTATCAATACAGGACTGTCTCGCAAGATCAACAGCGTAGATGAGCTGCGTGAAGAATATGCCTACGTGATCAAAGATCTGCGGCTGATCTTCGCCATTGCGGCCCTGATGTTCCTCATCCTGTTTGTTTTGAACTTCGTTCTCCTTTAAGTAGGGTGCTGTGTCACAGCGGGCCTTGACAGAAGCCACTGGGCGTATCGGTAATCCGATACGCCTTTTTTGTTATCCTTGAATGAGAGAAGCGAGAGAAAGTCCATATTGATGGAGGAAAATGGCGGCGAGTGCGTTGAGTGTACCAACAAGGTGCCCTAACCTCCGGGAGGTCCTTTGTGCGCCAGCCTTGCCAACAGCTGAAGGACCTCCCGGAGGTAGGCGGTCAATGGGTAGCGGCGTATTGCGCCAGGTTGTCGAGTTCTTCGCGGTAGATGCGGCGGACGATGGCGGGTTGGAACAGGCGTTGCAGCCAGCCCATGAAGCCAGGCTCGGAGGTGAAGTCGGAGATGATGGTGACCTGACTATCGCCGTTGGCCCCGGCCGGTTCCACCCGCATCACCGTGCGCACGGCGCCGTCGCTGGATACCTCCAGCAGTTCGCGACCAGGGACCGGTTCGCTGACGTGCATTTCATAATCATACGTCTGGCCGCTGACGACCATTTGTAGTTGATAGACGGTGCCTGCTCCCTGTCCGCCGGCCAGCAATTTGATTGAACGGAAATATTGGCGTGGCAGGATGGCCACATGGGCATCCTCGAAGTCGGCCAAAATCTCATAGATCGTCTGCACGGGGGCATTGATCAGGCGGGTTGATTCTACACGGACAGTTTTCATAGTTTTCTCCCTCGGCTGGTAGTGGCGATAGGGCGATCAGTTCCAACCCGTAATCGCGGCAGCGTGCCAGCAAGCCGTAAAGGGCGGCGGCATCCGGCAAGTCGCCGATGAGCAGGGTATCACCGGCCGGTGTGGCCTCTATCCTACAATCCGCAAACCAGCCCGAAAGCACCGGGCGCAACCGCCCTTTGAGTTTGATCAAATAGTTCACGGTCTCATTTTAGGTAGTCAGGGCTTGCCTGTCGCCCGCCGGGAGGTGGGAAAAGGGGGTGGGAATCAGCCGATCAACCCCAGCTCACGTGCCTTCTTCAACGCCTGTACCCGAGATTTAGCCCCCAGTTTGCGGTAGAGGCTGTTGACATACCATTTGACGGTGCTATGCGCCACCACCAGCTCCGCCGCGATTTCCTGGTTGGTGCGGCCGGCGCCGATCAGGGTCAAAATTTCCATTTCTCGCTCGGTCAAGGCAACCTGGCTGGCCAGGCTTGAAGTGGCGGCAAAATAAGTGAGAAGCTGTTGCTGAAAGGGGGCTGTGGCCGGCGCGAGCGGTAACTGTTGGAGCAGCGCCTGTATTGGCTGGCCGAGGCGCAGGAAGGAGCGCAACCGGCCGGATTCCTGCCCAAGTGACAGCGCCTGAGCCAATGCGGTCTGAGCGCTGGCCGGATCGCCCTGGGCCTGGCGGGCCAGCGCCAGGAGACAGTAGGCATCCAGGGAGGCGGCATCTGCCGGGCCGGCCAGGATGTCCGCGAGGATGGGTAGCGCCTGGGCCGGCCGATTGCGCCGCAGCCAATACCAGGCGGCCCCCAGCTGGCTGAAGCGGGGTGGAAAAAAGCGCGAGGGCAGCAACCGCTCCAGATCTGGTGGTTCCGAGGGTAACTCAGTTACGGCCAGCCCCAGACGCCAGACGAATAGCTCTGCCCAGGCTGCTTCAGTCGCGGAATCGTAGCGGTGGGCGGCGGCCAGCCCGGTGGCCAGATGGTCGCGGGCCGCCGCAAATTCGCCTCTGGCGGCGGCGACCTCAGCCAGCAGTAGTTCGGCGCCGGAAAGGCTGCCGGCAAGGAGGCCCGTTCGTTGGGCCAGGCTCAGCGCTGCCTCGAGGTGCGTTGTGGCCGTGTCCAGATCCAGCCGGTCAAGGGCGATCTGGCCCAGCGTCAGGCGGATGAGCTGAGTCAGGGGCTGTGCGGCCGGCAACAGTTGCAACAGCGACTGGCCCAATTCCCAGGCGGCCTGGTAATCGCCAGCCTGCACCAGGAGACGGCAGCGATGGACCCTGGCGGTAATGGCGAGTTCACTACCTGAGGTCGTGCCGAGATTGATCGCCTGGTCCAGCCAACCCAGTGCGGCAGTCGTTTCCCCGCGCATACCCAGCAGCAGCCCAAGCACCATGGCCGCCAGCGGCTCACGTTCGGCGCTGGCTGTGGCGCTGGCCAGCAGCTCTGCCCAATCGCCGGCCGCCGCCAGCTGGTGGCTCATCAGGTAGCGCCAGAGGAGATAGCTGCCCATCGGCAACCGGGATCGTGCCGCCTCAATTTGCTCCAGGAGCGCTTCAGCCTCAGACCAGCGGCCGTTCAGGGCAAAATTGACCCCAAAATGAAGCGCCAGCAGCGGGTTCTGGCTGAGAAACTCGGCCGGAAATGCTTCATGCCAGCGGCGCAGTGTTAATACCTCGCTGCGAGCGGAGGCAGCCAGGGCTGGCCCGGTAATAAGGCGCGCAGCTTCATCGTAATCGGCTGCTTGTAAGGCATGGTAAACGGCGGTTTCCGGCCGGTTGTGGGCGGCCAACCAGGCGGCGGCGCGCCGGTGCACCGCCCGGCGCTGAGCCTCAGCCTCCGGCACCAACTGGGATCGGAGCAGATCGGCAAAGAGGTGGTGGTAGCGATACCAGTCGCGCTGTTGGTCCAGCGGAATCAGGAAAAGGTTGCGCCGTTCCAGGTCGCGCAGCAGGCTGGCGCTATTGGTTCGCTCCAGGGCAGCATCGCAAAGTGGCGCATTAAATTGGGGTAGCAAGGCCGTATCGAGCAGAAACTGGCGCAGGTCGGGCGGCAACCCTTGCAGGACTTCTTCCAGTAAGTAATCAAGCACAAAGCGATTACTGCCGGAGAATGCGGCGATAAAACCGGCCGGATCAACACTGTTTTCCAGTGCCAGGGCAGCCAGTTGCAGCCCGGCCGGCCAGCCTTCAGTGCGCTGATGTAATTGATGAAGCTGCTCGGGACCAAGCGCGGCACCAGCAAAAAAGTGAGCCAGCTCAGTGGGCTGAAATTTCAGATCAGCGGCGCGCAGTTCCAGGAGATCGCCATTGGCTCGCCAGCGCCCCAACGGGAAGGGGGGATCGGCCCGGCTGAGCAACAACAGCGAGATTGGCCGGGGCAGGTGACTGAGCAACAGGTGAATAGCCTGGTGGATGCTATCGTTCTCGATGAGGTGATAATCATCCAGCACGATGAGACAGGGTTGGGCCAGGTTGGCAAGCTGCGCCAGGAGGGCCTGGATGACTGTCTCTGGTGACGGTGGCGGGAGATTGCGCAGGGCGATTTGCAGTTCTGGGCCGACTGAAGGGAGTGCCAGGTTTATGGCCGCCAGAAGGTAGCGCAAAAAACGATTGGGGTCATTGTCGCCGTTGTCGAGACTATACCAGGCCACCGGCTCCGGCCGTGCCGCGCACCAGCTGGCCACCAGACTGGTTTTGCCGTAGCCGGCCGCCGCTGCCACGAGCAGCAACCGCCGCCCAACGGCGCCATCCAACCGGGCTTTGAGATGCTGGCGGGGCAGGAGATTGGGCCGCGGGACCGGCCGGTCCAGTTTGCCGGGTAAGAGGGTGTCGTCCACAAGCAGATTGTAAGCGGGCCGCCGTATCGCTTCAACTCCTTTGCCAGCCGGCGCCATCATCCCGGCTAACAAAGATGCCAAAAGTGGCCAGATAGGCGGCGATCTCGGCGAACTCGAGGAAATGGAGGCAGGGATGAGCACCGGCCGGTAGCGTTTCTCCGGACAACAGTTTCTGCGCCAGCAGGATGGCCGGCGCGGTCGGCACCCGGGGGCCATCTTTGGGGGCTACCAGCGCCAGGGCATGGTGTGTCCCGGCCTCAGTTTCCAACCACAAGGCCATGCTGCCGTGCAGTGAGCCGAATGGCTTGAACAGCTTGCTGGCGCTGATCAGGCTGTTCGTCAGCCGCGGCAGGTCAAGCGTTGGCCAAAGCCGCCTGAGTTGGGCCAGCCCCAGCAGGCCATAGTTGAACAGATTGAGCTCCAGACCGGCTTTGAAGGTAACAGTTTGGGCAGCGAATAGAGGCGGCAGCAAGTCCAGCTCGCTGACATCGCATAGTTGCAGGCGCCGCCGGCCGATTGGCGGGGGAAAGGTGGCAAACTCGCCCATTCCCCAGCCATACTGCCCGGTCCAGACCCCATCCTGCCAGACCGGCACCGGCTGGCCGACATAGGCGAGGATGGAGGCGACGGTGGAATGGCCCACCGGGTTCCGATTGCCCGCGTTCAGGCCGAGGTGTATGGCGCGAATCGGGGCGCCGGCAGGGCATAGGGCCCGCACCATGGCCGCAGAAATGGCCGGGGAACTGCTGGCGCCGAAACAGGCAAATACGCCTTGCTCACAGGCCGACTCATGCAAGGCGTGAATTGCCCGCAGGTAATGGCGCCCGTCGCCGATATCGATGTAGTTAACGCCGGCGGCGATGGCGGTAGCCGGGATGGTGAGATCGACGGCGGCAAAGGGGCCGGCAGCATTCAGCAAAAGGTGACAGCCGTTGAGGGCGGCCCGCAGAGCTCCGGGATCGCGGGCGTCAACCGGCCGGAATGTGGCGCCTATCTCCGCGGCAAATGGCTCGCCCTGCGCTGGGCTGCGGCCGCCGATGATGATGTTGGCCCCGGTGAGCCGGGCCAATTCCGCGCTAATCAAGCGGCCAAAAGCGCCGTAGCCGCCGAGGATCAGGACGGTTGGTGACGCGCTGGCGGTGTTGGTGGCAAAAGTCATGGCGGTAAAACGGGTTGAGCGACGTTGAGTGTAGTGGCGGCAAGGAGAAAGCGAAATGAGTTTGAAAGGCTACCACAAATTATTTGTTCATCTGGTCTGGTCGACAGACGAGCGGCAACCATTGATTGACGCTCATGAGGAAACAGTACTGTATGAGGCGCTGATTGCCAAGGCCAAAGCATTGCAATGTGTACCGATTGCCATTGGCGGCATGGCGGACCATGTGCATATGTTGTTGGCTATCAAGCCCTCGCTGGCGGTATCAACGCTGGTGCAGAAGCTAAAAGGGATGTCATCCCGGCTGATGTCGAGCGAGATCTCCCCGGGCAAGGCGTTTCGTTGGCAAGAGGGTTATGGCGCGTTTACCGTCGGCCCGCCCGAGGTGGCGGCGGTGGCGCATTATGTGCAGAATCAGAAGCGGCATCATAACGAGGGGCGGCTGGTGGATCGGTGGGAGAATTGGTAGGGGGTTGGTGGGGCAGCATGAGGCGTGCACGGTATTCCGAGGCGCTAAAGCGCCACGCTACGGGCGCGTCCGCTGAAGGCGGACTTTGGCTCGCATTTGACGTAAGACGCAACTTCTGATTTTCGCGCGGCAGCCATCGAATGTGGTTAACCAGGGTTAGCGTGAAACCCAAGTCCGCTTCAGCGGAAAGTCCGCGCTTTAGCGCCTCGCGAAGGCGACGACATCAGCGTGGCGCTTTAGCGCCTCATCGCGACCTGGCGGTGGGGTTAAGTTGGCGAGCGACGACATCAGCTGTCCGTCAGGCCGGCACATCGCCAGACCTGGCGGCGGGGAGGGTGAAGCTGAAGGTGCTGCCACGGCCGGGTTCGGAGGTGACTTCGACCTCGCCGTGCAGCTTTTCCATGATTTGGCGGACGATCGAGAGGCCGAGGCCGTGACCGCTGCGCCGTTTGTGTTGGGGCAAACGTGTGAAAGGCTCAAACAGCCGTTGTTTTTCGCCGGGTGAAAGGCCGGGGCCGTTGTCGCGGACCCAGAAACGGATCTGGGCACCGGCCGGTGTCGCCCCCACTTCTACCCGCGGTGGCCGCCCGCCATATTTGAGGGCGTTGCTGATGTAGTTGACCCAGACCTGCTCCACCCAGGGCGCATGGCCCAGAGCGACAGGCCACTGCTCTGGCAGGATCAGCTCGGCATCGTACTGGTTCAATAGATGATCCAGATGGGCATGGGCCTCTTCGAGGACGGCGGCCATGTTGATCGGCACCGGGGTGATCTCCTGGTCGCGCAATCCCTTCATCACCAGGAGCTCTTCGATAATGCGCTCCATCTTGTTGGTGCTGGTCATGATGCCATCCAGGCAGCGGTCCCGCTCTTCATCCGAGAGGGCCGGCCATTTGGTGCTGAGCAACTCGGCATAGCCAGTGACCAGCCCCAATGGGTTTTTCAGGTCATGGGCGACCGTATGGCCGAAGGTGTCCAGTTCTTCATTACGTACCAGCAAATCAGCGCTGCGTTCACGGAGCTGGCTGACCAGCCGGGCATTGTCGATGGCGATCGCTGCCCAGGCGGACAACGTCTCAGCATAGCTCAGATCTTCATGGGTGAATTCGCCAATGTTCTTGTTGACCGCTTCCAGGACACCCAGGATATGGTCATGCAGGCGGATGGGAACGGCCAACAGCGAAATGGTGCTGAAACCGCTCTGTTGGTCAATGTCAGCGGCGAATCGGCTATCTTCGCTGGTGCGGCGGACGATGGTGGGCTGGCCATGCATCCCGACCCAGCCGGCCACGCCCTCACCCCGGTTTAGCCGCAGATCCAGCAGGGCGGGCGGCGCATCCTGATGGTAGACGGCCCGGCAGACGAGCTGCTGGCCATCCGCCTCGTCCCACAGCCAGACGGAGCTGCCGGCGGCGCCAACAATATGAACGAGGGCGCTCAGTAACTGCTCGATAATCTGGTCCAGGTTATGGATGCTGGAGAGGGTCTGGCCCGCCTGGTTCAGTTGGGTGAGATTATGGCGATAGCGGGCGGCCAGCGCCTGAGCCCGATTCAGCGATTCGGCTCGCTGGTTCTGGGCGATGGCTTGCTTGAGGATAGCCTCAAGGAGATTGGGGTCGACCGTTTCGTCACGGTACAGGAGATACTGAGCAGCGCCGGAAGCCAGCGCCTGAGCGGCTACTTCCGGCTGAGCGGCCGGGGCCAGCACCACCACCGGCGGTTGGCTGCTGGAGGCCAGCCAGGCCAGCGCGTCCACCTGCGGGAGTTGATGTTGTACCAGGATGACATCGTGCGGGCTGGCGGCCAGTTGCTGGCGGGCAGCGGCGAAGCTGGTCACGGAGTTAAGTAACCAACCACGCGTCAGTAGGCCGGTGACGGCAGCAGGCTGAGCGCCAAGGTATAAGATTTGTCCCTGTTTTGTTTCAGACATGACAGTTGTGGTCATTTGGGCCAACCCCTGCGCCGGCCTATGTGAATCGACCTACCCCGCACATTGTAACCGGGGAGGGTGGCTACCGTAACTGAAAAAGTGGTGAATTTTACCACTGGCGAAAGCGCAGGATGGTTTGGCCAATAGGTGCGTCGCTACCATTGTAGGCGCTGATTGTGAGTTCGACCCATTGGCCGGGTTGCCAGGCCCAACCGTTTAGGGGGGCATGGAGGGCACCATCAGGTCCCGTTTCCCCCAGGTCGACCAGTTCTGTTTTACCTGCAAAGGTAAACGCCGCCGCCATGACGACGCCGGCTACGGGCTGGCCTTCGGCCAATGCTTTGGCGTGGATGATCTGGGTCTCGCCGCCGTAGAGAATGGGTGATTCAACGGCTGCTTTGATGGTGGCTGTCTGAATAGCCGCCAGGGGCGCGGGACTGAAGACGACCTCAAAACCGGCCGGTTGCGTTGCCAACCAGTGGGCCTGTCCCAACGTGCCCAGCTGAACCCGCTCACCTTCAGGCAGGGCGGGATGCCATTCCAGCCGCCCGTTCTCAAAATATTGCATCTGCACATCCCCCTGCCAGAGCCGTGGCGAGATGGGGGCACCCAGGAGGTCCGCACCGGCGATCTGCTCATAAAAAGCCAGGAAGGGATCGGCGACTGTAAAGTCACTGTCGGGGAAAAGCTGTTGCCGGCTATTCGCTTCCGGCAGGATAATGGCGCTATCGTCGTAATCAGGTAGCGCCCATTGCCCCAGGGGGTAGACGGTGACCTGTTCCCCCGCGGATAGCGCCGGGTCAAAATCCAGGCGCAGGTGGGTGAAATATTGGATGACGGCGCCGCTGCCCGGGTTGAATAACCGGCCGGTTTCCGGCTCACCCAGCAGCGCCTGCCCACCATGGGCTTCGTAAAAGTCAGCAAATTCGGGAGCGATGGCCCGCTGTGCGGCTGCTGTGGGCGTCGCCGCCGGGCTCTGGTTGCAGGCAGCCAGGCACAACGTGGCGACTAAAATCCACCACCAGCGCCAAAAACTGCTGTTTGACCGTTTTCCTTTTGCCATTGTTGTACAAAGTAAGCGTCGGCTCACCCCGTTTCCCGCTGCTTACCGTAGGTCGCCTTGACCAGCGCCTCGTGCTCCTCCCAGAGACGCAGATAACTTTCGTAACGGCCCGGATCGACGTCGCCCGCTTTGACAGCCGCCCGGACCGCACAGCCAATCTCCTGCCGGTGGGTGCAATCGCTGAAGCGACAATGCTCCACCAACGGCGCGATTTCCCGGAAGTAAGCATCCAGCTCTTCCGGCTCCATGTCAAACAGGGCCAGGGCGCGCACGCCGGGCGTGTCCGCCACGTAACCGCCCCCTGCCAGCGGGATAAGCTCGACGTGACGCGTTGTGTGCATCCCCTTGCTGGTTGCCTCGCTGACGGCGCTGGTGCGGAGCTGTAGCCCGGGCTGGATGGCGTTTAGCAAGGTGGATTTGCCGACGCCAGAACTGCCGGCAAAGACGGTCAGCTTATCCTTGAGCTGGGCGCGCAGCTCGGCGATGCCGGCGCCGGTTTGGGCGCTGGTGTAGAAGACGGGGTAGCCCAGCTTTTCGTAAAGGGCAAATTCCTTTTGGGCCACTCCCTCAGCCACCAGGTCGATTTTGTTGATGCAGAGGACGGCAGGAATATCGTTGGCCTCGGCCACAACCAGGAAGCGATCCAGCTTGCGCAGACTGGTCTCCGGCTCACGAATGGACAAAATCAGCACCACCTGGTCCGGATTGGCAACGAGAACCTGTTCCCGGTCCTGCAAGAAATCGCGGCTGTTGGCGGCAGGGCGGGCGCGGGAAAGGACGCGTTCACGCGGAGCGACTGATTGCACGGCGCCTTCGCGCTTCTCTTCGTCGACGATGTCGATGGTCACCCGGTCACCCACGGCGACGAGGTCGGAGTGGCTACGCTTTTTGGTGAGCCGGCCGCGAATACGGCAGACGTATTCCCCCTGGTCGGTTGCGACCCAGAAAAAGCCACTTTGCGCCTTGGTAACCAACCCGTTTAACGACATATGTTCCCAGCTTCCTTCATCATATCCTTGCTGTTTGTGTGGCGGCACCGGCCGGTGACCTCCAGTCAACGTCTGCATTATAGCGGAAAGGAACCGGCCGGGGGAAGAACTCAACGGCTGCTCTTGCGATTGTCCCCTTCCCGGAGCCGTGCCTCAACGATGCCATGCAGGGTCGGCAGCAACTCCTCAGTCGGGATGAAATCCCGAAAGACGCCGCTGCCATTCTGAAAGCGATACACTACTGCGGCGACGACGTAGGCTTCATCCGTAAAATAGCGCGGCCAGAGGTCGCTCATCCCGATGCCGGCATTCAGCGCCCGGCTGATCTGGGTGATTGGCGTATCCAGGATGACGATAATCAGTTCTTCATCATAAAACTGGCGCAGCAAAGTATCCGGCGTCGCTACAAACGCTCCTGGCGAGAAGTAGAGTATCCGCGTACGAGCGGACAAGGGGATGGTTTCGGCGTCATGCACAATGACGAAGCCGCGTCTTTCCAATTGTCGGGCCAACTCAACCCACTCAACCGATTCCCGCCATTCCGCCGCCGTCACCACAAAAAAAGCGCGGTGATGGTTCGCCATCAAGCCGGGGCGCCGCGCCGGCGGTTGTTGCAGCGCAACCAGGCAGACAAAAGCGGCCATGAAGGCCAACCCAACCAACAGGATACGGGTTCTCTGTCCCATTTTGGATCCTCCAGACTCATTGTTGCCTGAATACAAAGTGGGCAAGAGCGGGTGGGCGCAACCCGACAGGTAGGCATTCTCCTGTAGGGTTGCCGCCCATCCGCTGGCGCGCCTGCGCGCCCCCCTGGTTAGCCAACCAGGTAGCTGTGCTTGCGCTACACGCGCCCTGCGGGCGCGACGCCAGGGCGGCAACCCGTCGGGAGAGGCACCCGACGGGTTGCGCCCTGGCGTAAACTGCGCGCTCTGTCACGCGTGTTTTTAAACCACAAAAAACCATTGAAGCACGCACGCAAAATATGTTATCATGAACCCGTTGCCCCAGGATCTTAAATGTCCAACCCCGCCAACTTCATAGCACAAACAGGCCTCTTGCTGGCCCTGACGCGCGCCTTTCTGCTGCTGACGATGCCGCTGTTGCTGCGCTGGTCGGTAACGGACGACTTGCCATTGTCTGCATCCGGCGCATTGGCTGCGCCAGCGCTCGGCCGCACCCAAACCCATCCAACCATGAGGAAATAAGATGAGTGAAATGAAACTGTCTTCGACTGCTTTTGACCGTGCGGCTCACTTTCTGGAACATCAGGCGCGGCCGCTGGAACGGGCGCGCTTCCGGCACCACTTTGCCGCCGGATCGGGCGCCGCTGTTGTCGCTGCCCTGACGCCATTTCAGAACAGCGATGGTGGTTTTGGCCATGGGTTGGAGCCGGATTGGAATTCGCCAGCCAGCTCCGTCCTGGCCACGACGGTGGCTTTGCAGATGCTGCGCCCCCTGGCCGGGCCGGAGACAGGCGCGATGATTGAGGCTGCGTTAGGTTATCTGCTGGGCCAGTTCGATGGGGCCACAAGCCACTGGCGGATTATCCCGGCGGCCAGCTCGGCAGCCCCGCACGCCCCGTGGTGGGGGCAGGACGAGTTCCCTAATCGTTTTGATGCCTTTTCACTGAATCCAACCGCCGAGGTTGTGGCGCATCTGTATGAGTTTGGCGGAGCGGAGAGCGCCGAATTGCGCGAATCAGTTTTAGCGCGCGTGCTGGATCATCTGGCTAATGCCAGTGAAATCGAGATGCACGATCTGCTCTGCTGCCTGCGCCTGCACGAAGCGGCGAATCTGCCGGGAGCGGCCCGCCAGCAGGTGGAGGCGGCCATCGGCCGCCTGGCTGGTGGGACGGTGATGACGGATCCGGCCGGTTGGTCCGGCTATGGCCTGATGCCCCTGCAACTGGTCACCGCCCCCGATTCGCCCTTTATGCCTGGCCTCGAGGCCGCCGTCGCCGCCAACCTGGATCATGAGATCAGCAACCAGGGCGAGGCCGGCGCCTGGTGGCCAACCTGGGCCTGGGGCGAGCCGTTTGCCGCGGCATGGCCGGCCGCCCGGCAGGCCTGGGCTGGCATGCTGACATTGGACCGCTTGCTGTTGCTGGCGCGCTTTGGCAGGCTGGAGCGCGGTTGAGATGTACACCATTTCCGGACTGATCTACTTGCAGGATTACGTGTCACAGCCCCATCACGATTGGCTGCTGGACCAGATCGACGCCCAGCCCTGGGACGCGACACTCAAGCGGCGAGTGCAACATTACGGCTATCGCTATGATTACCGGGCCCGGCAGGTCACAACGGAAATGTATTTGGGGCCGTTGCCTGGCTGGTTGGAGCGAATCGGCCGGCAACTCCATGAGGATGGTTTGATCGAGCAGACGCCAGACCAGGTCATTATCAATGAATATCTGCCTGGCCAGGGCATTGCGCCACACGTGGATTGTGAACCCTGTTTTGGCCACCGCATTTTCAGCCTTTCCCTCGGTGGCGCCGCGACGATGGAGTTTACTCGCCCAGATCAGGACAAGGTCGCCCTCACCCTGGCGCCCCGCTCCCTCGTCATGATGTACGGTGAGGCCCGCTACGACTGGAAACACGGCATCCCCGCCCGCAAAAGCGACGATGGCATCCCGCGCGAAAGGCGCGTGAGCCTGACCCTGCGCCGGGTGACGTTGTAACCGCCAGCCTGCGTGGGGGTATTAGACTTTGAATAATGTACAAACCAACTTTGAATAATAGTGTTGAGGCATTGTATGGGAACATCCCTTGTGAGTATTCAAGTTTATCTCGGCAGTGAAGACCGAGAAAAGTATCGTACTCAGGTTCTGACTCTGCTGCGCCGCTGGAGCGAAGAACAGGGGCTGGTCGAATATCCAAGTGAAAGTGTGGCCGATGCTGATAGGACTTTCTATGTTGGCTTCCTGGGAGATTCACCTTGGCTAACGGTAATAGATTCCCAGGGTGGGCATAACAAGATCAGCCAGTATTTGTCTGACGGGTTGAAAGGGACGGTTGTTTCAGCCGCACTTTATGATAGTGATGCCGTTATTTTGGAGCGGTTTACCAATGGCCTCTCAGTTGATCAGTACTGTAGCGTTCCGGCCTTGTTGTCTATCGCTGAGCTAGAGATGAATCCTTTTGATCTTACCGATGTGCCGGTCAAGGCGGAAGAGGAACTGCGTGGCGATCTAGGTAAATGGGCGGATTTGTTCCGCCAAGGCACAGACATGGAGAAAATGCGTCAGATTTGGGATAGTAAGCCCATTTTTGCGGATGACATTTTCTGGGCAACAACTGATGCTCTGGGGATGGTGGATCAGGAGCTAGCTTTCGACTTCTGGGAAGACAGTGATCAGTACACCAGTATGCACTTTCGGGTACAGGCTGAAAAGCAATATGAGAAGAAGGCGACTGGTGTACCAAGACTAAATATCCATGCTGCCAGTGAGCAACGTGACCTTTTTGAAGGTCAGGCGATTGAGATATATGTTAATTGCCAAAATGTTGGCGGCGATGCTAAGGGTCTCGACGTGCTTGTATGGGGGACTGCGATTTCAAGTGGGCAAGTCAGGCCAACGGCAATAAAAGCTGATGTCCGGGCATCTGGTAGGCTAGCTGATGACCAGTCGCTGGAACTGGTCACTGGGTTCCTGAATGGTCAGGAACTAGAACATTACAAGCAGACGTTTGCGCAATTGGTTCTGCCGGCTGGTATCGCTGATCCAACGGCTGCCATTCAACAACCAGGCATCAATCTCATAAAAGCACACGCTGCATTATATGATGCGAACATTCAGTTTATTTTCAAACTCGATGTTCTTAGGGCCGGCGAGAGTGAGCTCCAAATTGCCTTTGTACCACATGGCGATATGTGGGAGGGATTTGCAGTTCATTCGCTAAATCTCTCGATTGAGCCTCCACCTCGCCTTCCATTGCGCAGCCTCCAGGCCAGAATGCCGCCATTGATTTACGCACGGGATATGATGAGGACGACCCACCTGTTTGGTCTCTACTCTTTGACGGTTGTTCAAAACACGGCGACACAACTTGCTGTTGAGATATTGGCTCAGCTTCTAACCAGGATCGCGCCTAGCGAGACAGTCACCTTGAGCATCACGAACAGCGTACGGCATCAGCCAGAGCACAGGAAATTACGAGTTGAGCACATCATCGACGAGGGGCATCGTCATGAAATTCAGGAAGCCAGCAAGGACGCTTGCCATATTCGGTGTGATTGGTCCAAGGGTTCTTTACTATTTGACGCCAGGCCACTGAAGCCTCATCCTGAACCGCGTGAGACGGCTGCCCATATTCTCATTATTCAGGATACGACCCTCTTATCTGATGAGGAACTGGCCGTACTGACTAACTGGTTACCAGAGCTGGCGGATCGACTGATGCTTGATCAAACTCTGCTGCAGGCCGTGGCAGGTAGCTGGCATTGGCCAAATCCCTATTATCTGGACTACACGCCCTATGAAGTTGCTTGCAGTCTAAATGGACAATGCACGATGACGCGCCGTTGGTGCCGTCAATTTTTGCGGGCGGTGACCAGCCAGATCTGGTTGGGGCCATCTCTGGTTGCCCAATTGGACTCCTTGATAGAGCTTAGCCAAATTGCGGATCTCTTGGACTTGAACAAAGGCCTGAGAATTGCTCTCAGGGCTGACGCGACGCTCAATGATCTGGAGCGTTTGCTGGACCCAATCTTGCCGTCGGAGCAGGATTGGCAAAGACATATGCGCCGTTGGTTTGTCGGTTGATTGCCAGAGGTTGCTATGTTAAGACACAGCCCTGACTTCCGGTATCACGCAGGAGAAAGTGTGTGTTGTATGCCTTGAAAAAAGGCCGGTCTCCCATGAGAAACCGGCCTTGCTCTGGTCCGTCTTTGTCTAGTTGCCCAGCCGCTTGCGGAACTCTTCCGTCAGGGCAGGGACGATCTCGAACAGGTCGCCGACGAGGCCGTAATGGGCGATCTTGAAGATGGGGGCTTCCTCATCTTTGTTGATAGCCACGATCACCTTCGATGTGCGCATACCAGCCTGGTGCTGGATCGCCCCGCTGATGCCGCAGGCGATGTAGAGGTCGGGGCTGACCGTCTTGCCGGTCTGGCCAACCTGGTGCTCGTACGGGATCCAGCCGGCATCCACCGCGGCTCGCGAGGAACCAACCGCCGCGCCCAATACCGACGCCAGCTCGCGAATTGGCGCAAACCCTTCCGGGCCGCCGACGCCGCGGCCACCACTGGTGATGATGGTGGCGTCGGTCAGGCTGACCTTGCCTTCATTGGCGGCAAAGCCAACAATTTTGGTGGGAATGGCTTCCTCGCCCACGACGGCGCTGACCATCTCGGCGCTGCCTGTCTTGCCCGTGGCGGTGGCCGCCGGAAAGGCACGGCTGCGGATGCTGAGGATCTGCGTACCTGAGGTGGCGTAGACGTCCGCCAGCAGTTTGCCGGCGTAAACCGGCCGGGTCACCTTCACCGTGCCGCCATCGACGGCCAACGCCGTACCGTCAGGCACGAGGCCGGCCCCCAGATCGGCGGCGACCCAGGCAGTCAGGTCTTTGCCGCGCAAGGAGGCGCCGGTCATGATGATGGCGGGGTTCCGCTCCTGCGCCAGCTTGACAACCAACGGACCGATCGCTTCCAGCCGGTTGTGCGCCAGGCTGGCGTCAGCCGCGGCGATGACGGCGTCAGCGCCGTAGTCAAAGGCGGCGGCGCTGACCGCAGCCACATCGTCGCCGAAGACCAGGGCGGTCAGCGGTTGGCCGAGGCTGTCAGCAATGGCGCGGCCGGCGCCCAGGACTTCGAGGCCAATCTGCTTGATGGCCCCATTACTATGTTCAATCCAGGCCCATACGCCGCTCATATCACCTTCTCCTCAAACAGGGCGTCAACCAGCTTCTTCACCTTGTCGGCGACGCTGTCCCCGGTAATCATCGTGACGCTGCCCTCCCGGGCCGGCATCGTGTAAACGTTGGACCAATCCACCTGGCTGGCAGCGGCGCCCACGGGACCGGCCACATCCAAATCGGCAGCGGTCCAGGTCGGGATAGTCGCCCGGTTGGCTTTGCGGATGCCCATGAAGGAGGGGTAACGGGGCTCGTTGATCTCCTTCATGACGCTGATGACCACCGGCAGCTTCGCCTCCACGGTCATCTTGCCATCTTCCAGCAGCCGCTCCACGCGGATGGTGTCGCCGTCAATCGATTCGATGGCGGAGACGTAGGTCAACGGGGTCCAACCCAGCTGGCGGGCGACCTGAACCGGGGTGTTGCCACCGTCGCCATCAATCGCCTGCTTACCAAACATGACGATGGAAGCATCCAGCTTTTTGATGGCTGCCGCCAGGATGCGGGCCGTACCCAGCGAGTCCGAACCGTTGAAGCTGTCGTCGGAGACCAGAACTGCTTCGGCGCAGCCCATGGCCAGCGATGTCTTGAGCACATCGGCAGCCTCAGCCGCGCCGACGGTCAGGGCGACGGCTTTCTCGGCGCCATGATTTTCGGTCAGGCGAATCGCTTCTTCGATCGCGTATTCGTCCCAGGGATTAACAACCAGCGGTTTGTCACCGGAGTCAGCCCAACTCACCTGCCCGCCATCGACCGAAAAGACAGCGGTTGTGCTGGGCGTCTGTTTGACACACACAACTATGTTCATAAGTACCTCTATTACAGTGATCAGCTGTCAGCTGTCAGCCATCAGTAGCGTTTTGCGCTTGTCACGCGCCTTAATCCACTGACTGCTGATTGCTGAAGGCTGACCACTAGTTTTCAACGTCCATCAAATATGGCTCGTTTAGTTGACGAAATTTCTCAGCGTAGGCGTCGTTGCTGAAGCGGAAGGTGGTGGCGCGCCAGCTGAATTGATCCATTTTGACCGCGTTGAGGATGGCCAACTTGGCGGCGGTTGCCTGGCGCAGGCTGAGCTGGTCGCCGAGGCGGAGGCTGATGAAGGCCAGGAGGCCAGCCAGGGCCAGGCCAATCAGCAGGCGCAACCAGAACGGTACCAGGTGCGGGATGAAATAGGGGGTCAGAAACAGAGAGGCCAGCGCCAGGAAGCCGGCCAGAATCCGGCCAAGTAGCCGCCAGCGTTGCTCCCCCGCCGTTTCCGCCTGCAACTGTTGCCAGCTGCCCAGGGAAATGGGCACCGAAATGGTTCGCGTTACGCGCCCCCGGCGGGCTTGAATCGGCAATGTCGCCACCGCCGTCTCCAGCGAGTGGACGCAGAGCCCGGGAAACGAAACCGTCTGTCCCGGCTGAACTTTCACTTTCACGAGAGTGCTCATGCGCTCATCCTGCCGCCGCCATGGTCAATAAATGGGTCGAATAAAATTATAACGGCTTGGCGAGGGGGCGCAACATGACGCACTGTGTTATTTCAGGCCAAAAACGTAGACGCCATCGCTGGCGTAGAGCAGATCGGTTCGGGGATTGCGCGCCAGGGCCAGCGGCTCCAGGTAGCCGCCGCGCGCGCCGACGTAGACATAGTCCACATCGTGCTGTTGCAGCCAATCGACGGCGGCCGGATGGGACCAATCCAGAATGGACTGGCCTTCCCGGTTGAACGCCTGCACTTGTTGCCAGAGGGCGTCGCTGTAGTAGTAGTCGATGGGGGGCGTGGTGGAAAACCGGCCGGTCACCGGCACCAACCAGGCGCCGCCATCGCTGCCGGCCCAGACCCCACCGAGCCAATCCCAGGCGCCGTGGGCGATGGTAGCATCAGCCGGCAGATTATCCCGGACCCAGATCAGGCCAGCTTCGTCCGGTGGCTGGGCCAGCATCGTGGTCTCATTGAGCAGAGTGAGTTGCTGTTGCCAGCCGAACAGGCCTGACTGGGCCAGCAAGAAGCCAAGAATGGCGTAACTCAAGCCGGCGCCGATCCAATGGCTGTGATTCAGCCGGCGCAGTAGCAGGCGCAGAGAGAGCGCCATCAGCCAGGCCAGCGGCAGGAACATGGTGATGTAGGCACTGTTCAGGCTGATTAGCCAGCTTTCCGGCAGCCCCACCCGTTCCCCGGCCAGCGAAAGAAACAGTAACCCAACCCAGAGCAGGAGCAGGACCGGCAAAGCCAGGTGCCGTTGCCGCCGGCGGTTGACGAATAGCGCCAGGGCAAAAAGGAGAGCGGCGGCATAGAGCAGCGCCGTTTCCCAGCCCACCGTCAGGTAGGTGGTGGGAAAGGCGTTGTGACTTTCGGCCACCGGCGCCAGGACGATGTCGGGGCTTAGCAACGGTGAGAGGCGAATGAGCTGCGGCAGCGTGAGGGCGATGGCGCCCAGCCCGGCTACCAGCAGACGCCGGCCATTGCGCCCGGCGCTGACCAGCCAGATCAGCCCGGCAAAGGGCAGATAAAGCAGGAAAACGCGCACATGAATCAGCAACAACCCGCCGGCCAGCAGGCCAATCAGCCAGATTCGCGGATCGCGGTGTAGAGGGAGACGTTGCCGGCGGACGCCACGCATAAGCTGCCAGGTCACGGCCAGCAGCACGGGCAGGATGAGCATACCGGTGAGCTGCGTAAAGCGACCCCAGGTGACGTAGTAGGCCGGAAAGAAAAAGGGCAGGGCGATGAGAAAGGCGGCCAACAGGCCGGCATTTCGGTTGCGGGTCAGGAGCCAGAGGCCGCTGTAGGCCATCAGGGGAACCAGTGCGTTGAGGTATTGGCCCAGGTAGAGAAGCACCGTATGGGTGGCGCCGGGCACCAACAGCCCCATCAGCGCCGGGACGACGTGGAAGCCGTAATGGTAGCCGGCCTGGTCAACGGGCAGCAGGGGCAGGTAGTTCGTGGGGAACCGGCCGGTCTGGCGCAGCAACTCCACGATCAACCCATGCCGGCTCGAATCCACCCAAAGCGGAAAGGCCTGGTCGCGTACCACCAGCAACCGGCTGGCCAGGGCGATGGCCAGGATGCCCAGCAGGAGCAGATGCCAGCGGGTCCAGGGGAGGTGGCGCGCGGAGCCATCGGGTCGCTGCGAGCGGCGTTCAATTTGAACTACTTTCGCAGCGACCCGATGACCCGGGAGCCGACCACTCGCAGCG
Organism: Ardenticatenales bacterium; assembly: GCA_020634575.1. The sequence goes on from JACKBM010000003.1 coordinate 227,802, forward strand.
ACCCGCTGGCTGCGGAGGTAGAGGGCCCAGCCAAGCACAATCACGCTGCGCACGGTCCAGACGCCCCAGTGCCAGCCGAGCAGGCTGGGCCAGAGCCAGAGGAAAGGCCAGACGGCCAGCCCGAGGGTGATGGCGACGGCGTAGTACACAGCCGGGTCCCAGCGCGAGGTGATGGGCAGCAGACGAAGAATGAACAAGCCTGGTAGCAAAACGATGAGCAGGAAGTTCAGGAAAATGGGCAGGCTGGCGTAAAGCAGTCTGCCTAAATCTTGCAGGGCTAACCCGGTCGTGAGCTGAGTATGGGTGAGCAGGCGCAAATCGGCAGCGTCGCTTTCAGCACCGCGCACACGCAGGGCGCCATCGCTAATGCTGTCCAGCTCATAACCCCAGACGGTGAGCGGATTGGCTTCGTTGCCGCTCAGGGTGAGGGTGTAGCTCTGGTTGGCGGAGCTGGTTTGGGGTGGGAAACGGAGGAAGAAGCTCTGATTGTGTTGGTACCGGCCGGTGGCCAACGTGCGCTCGGCAATCAACTCACCGGCCTCATCATGCAATTGCAAGGTCAGGCGCCCATCTTCATCACTTTCGGGTTCAGAGCGGCGGGCCAACAATAGTTCGACAGCTGCCAACCCGTTTCTGGCTGCTGTGAACGTCTGCTCAATTTGAACGGTCCCGTCCGGCACGGGCAGGACCACACTCAGCCGGTGCTGGTTGATCTCCCGGCTCAGCATTGGCTCAAAGCCACCGTCGGCCCAGAAAATCAGAGCGCCAAACAACAGGCCGGCCAGCAGCAGAAGCCGGCGCCAGGCTGCTGGCAAGGTGCGAAAGGAGCGTGGCGCAGCGTTCATGGGGAAAGGTAGATGTGGCGCCTAGAGGTTCTGGCTGTATTGCCAGTAGAGGTAATCCAGCGCCACAGTCGGGGCGCCGAGCTGGGCCAGGAGCGGTGTCATCTGGCTGCGATGTTCGGTGGCGTGATTGAGCACGTGGTGGAGCAGGCCGTGGACGCGCACAGAGTGTTCGGTGCCTTCGGTGGCGCGATAGGTCAGGCGGCCAAACAGGGTGGCCTCATCCAGCCCGGCCAGGTAGGCGCGCCAATCGGCGCGCAGTGGCGCCCAGGCGGTCTGTACAGCTGCCAGATCGGCAAAATTGAGGCCGCCGGCCAGCCGCTGCGGCGACTCGCCGTGCAGACGTTTCAGCCAGATATTCTCTGCCGCCCAGCCATGGACCACCAGCCCATGCAGTGACCCCCAGAAGACGGGCCGTTCCAGCCGGTACTCCTCATCGGGAATCTGGGCCAGACTGGCCATCACCTGGTCCCAGGCCCAGCAACTGTACTCATAAAGCTCACACAATTGTTCTTGAAACATCGGTTTGTCCTACGGCTGGTATACGCCAGCCGTTGCTTTATCGTCAAGCGGGGGGAGCCCGATTGAGGTTAAGCTGTTAGCTATTAGCTGTTAGGGGAGCTAGGCAATCCTGCATATTTTTACTAACAGCTGACAGCTAAAAGCTAACGGCTTATTGATGACAATGACCAACAATTCCGTGTACTATACAACAGAGATGAAAGAGATGCCGACGGGACATATCCGGGATGATCAGGATCTGTGGGGGGATGAGGCGCCGGCGCGGGCGGCGTTGCCGGCGCGCTGGATCAGCCTGGTTCTGGTGTTGCTGTTGCTTGTTGGCGTGGGGCTGCTGATACCGGCCGGTCTCGCCGCCGTCTACTACAGCGACTTCATCATGCCCGGCGTCAGCGTGCTGGGCCGCGACTTGGGCGGCCAGACGGTGTCCGAGGCCAGCGGGACGCTTAGCCGTGAGTGGGCCAGCCGTCAGATCACGCTGCAGGGCGGCGACCGCAACATCACCGTCAGCCCGACCACCCTTGGCATCACCCTGGATGCCAATGCGACCGCCTATGCGGCTGGTCGCCTGGGGCGGCAGGGCGAAGGCATCACGGATTTGTTGGCAGTCTATCGCGGTGGTTATGAACTTGTGCCGGTCTGGCAGATTGATCTGGCCGTCACCGAAGCCAACCTGAGCAGTTACGAACATCTACTCTCAACTCCGGCCCAGGACGCGCAATTGCAGTTTGTGAACGGCGCACTCGTGATCGCGCCGGCTACGCCTGGGACGCAGCTGGATGTGGCCGGCACGGTGATGTGGCTGGGTAACAACAGCGGTCAGGCGGTGATTAGCGGCCAGGCGCCGCTGCTGTTTTCCGAAACGAGCCCGACCATTGGCGCGGACCAGTTGGAGCCGCTGCGGGCGCAGGCCCAGGCCTGGCTGGACCAGCCGGTGACGTTGCGCCTGTATGACCCCGTCTATGACACCGTCCAATTCCTCGACGTTGCCCCGGCCAGCTGGGGCGCCTGGGTTAACCTGACCATCGATCAGACAGCCGCGCAGCCGCTGCAGGTCACCATCGATAACGCGGCCATGACCCAGTTTCTGACGACGAACCTGGCGGCGCTACCGGCCGGTAGCTATGTCGACGTCACCGCCGCCGCCACGGCTATCGACGCCGTGCTGCAAGGCCGATTGACGGCACCGCAGACCGATGCTATTCAACTCCGTGTATACCATCAGGATCGCTTGCATACGGTGCAGTCGGGTGAAACGCTGTCCAGCATCGGCCGGGATTATGGCGTACCCTATCCCTGGATTCAGGAGGCCAACCCGCAACTGGGCGACAACCTGGCGATTGGTCAGCAGATAACCATCCCCTCGGTGGACAATTTCCTGCCGCTGCCGGTGGTGGAAAACAAGCGGATCGTGGTCAGCATCAGTGAGCAGAAGATGTGGGCCTATGAGAATGGGCAGCTGGTCTTTGAATGGGTGGTCAGCACCGGCATCGACTCCAGCCCGACCGCGCCGGGCATCTTCCAGATTCAGAGCTTTGAAGAAGAGGCGTATGCAGGCAACTGGAATTTGTGGATGCCGAGTTTTATCGGGATCTACCGGCCGGTGCCCACCTCAGAATTTATGAACGGCTTCCACGGCTTCCCGACCCGCAACGGCAGCAACCTCCTCTGGACCGGCGACCTGGGCCACCCGGTGACCTACGGCTGCGTCCTCGTCAGCTCAACCAATGCGTTGACGTTGTTTGACTGGGCCGAGCTGGGCGTGGTGGTTGAAGTGCGGGCGTGAGCCGCTCGTAGCCATCGGGCCAGCGCCGCTCGCAGCCATCGGGTGTCTGCGAATATTGTTCAAGTTGAACAGCGTACACAGACACCCGATGGCCCGACGGCCGGTTGCAGACACCCGATGGCCCGGCAGCGCGTTAATCCTTTAGCCAGTCCAGCATCAACTCAGCTACGGCGGCTGGCTGCTCCATTGGCAGCAGGTGACCGCAATTGGGCAGCATGATCAACTCCGTTTGCGGCCTTAAATCGCGGATGCGGGCCACAGTTTCGGCGGTAATGATGCCGGAATGCTCGGCGTAGATGATGAGCATGGGGGGCTGCACCTGGGGGAGCAGCGACCAGATTTCATGCGGATCGTGTTGGTAGATCCAGGCTTCCCATTCGCGCGAGAAGGCCAGAGTCACCTCGTCCCCATCCGGCCGTAAACCCATTTCCAGATAATCAGCCAGCGCCTCGTCGGACAGGCCGGCGAATATTGGCTTGGGCCGCAGGTGGGCGAAGGCCGTGGCCCGGTCTGGCCAATGGTCGCGCCGGCGGCGGGCGATTTGCGCGAGGGGATGGTCGGCGCCGGTAGACTGGCCGTCAGCCGTCCAGAATTGGGCCAGGAAGCTCGGTGACTGGACAACGGGGTCGATCAGGATAAGCCGCTCGAAGCGCTCGGGCTGGGCCAGGGCCGCCATCAGGGTCAGGACGCTGCCCAGGGAATGGCCGGCGCCAATGAGGCAGGGCAACCTCTGTTGCTCGAAGAAGGCAAACAGGTCCGGAACCATGTCGCGCCAGCGCTGGAGACCGGCCGGTTTGCTATCAGGCCACAACGGCCGCAGCGCCATCCCGAGCACATGGTAATCGGCGACCAGATAGCTGGCCAGCTGCCGGTAACAGCCAGGATTGTACCCATTGGCATGGGCAAAGTGGATCGTTTTACCCTGGCCGCCATAATCAAGATAGGGGATGCGGCTCGGGATAGACAATGGTTGTGTTTCGGTGCCGGAGACCGGTGTCTCACTCATCCTGGCGGAACTTCAACGCGGCCGAATTGAGGCAGTAGCGCAGGCCAGTGGGCGGCGGACCGTCCTCAAAGACGTGGCCCAGATGAGCGTCACAGACGGCGCAAAGAATCTCGGTGCGCTCCATAAACCAGGAGGTGTCACTTTCTTCCCGAATGAGCTCACCTTGCAGGGGCTGGTAAAAGCTGGGCCAGCCGCAGCCGGACTCAAACTTGTTGTCCGAGCTGAATAGTTTGGCGCCGCAGCAGACACATTCGTAAATGCCGTCTTCGGTGTGATTCCAATATTCGCCGGTGAAGGCGCGTTCGGTCCCTTTCTGCCGGGTTACCCGAAATTGCTCATCACTCAGCTGGCTGCGCCATTCAGCATCGCTTTTGTTAACTTTATTCATGGTATTCACCTATCTTCATATGTCGGCGGAGTGAAAAAGCCGACTTGGTAAGAACAGCGGCGTTCTCGCCGTCTACAAGGAATGCATTTTTTATGACATTTGTATGAAAAATGTCAGAACTATTGTCACTGTTAATTATAGTGATTAACCTATTGACGCTAGCCATAGCGATAGTTATGGTTGAAAGAATTAGACTGACCTCTCAGCAATCAAAATGAGGAAGAGCATGCAATATTGCACATGTATCAGGCGAGGCGACTAATCGCAACGTCTGTTCCTGAAAAAGACAGAGTTGTGGATTAGGCCGTCTCGCAGCGCCCCGGTTGTGACGCTTCGCGTGTGAACGCTATCCATTAACAGACCTTTTTCAGGAGTGCAGCAGATGCAGGGACTTGCTCTTTACCGGACTCTCCGGACCCAACTTTCAACAACAACTTCAATACCCCGAATTGATGATCTGGTTGGCAATACGCCGCTACTTGATCTGTCTCACCTGGCTCATCAGCAGGGTGTGCCAGAGAAGGTAACTGTCGCCGCCAAAGCGGAATGGTACAACCCCAGTGGCTCGATCAAGGACCGGCCGGCCTACAACATCATTTGCACAGCCGAGAACAACGATCTGCTGCAACCAGGCATGACCCTGCTGGACTCCACTTCTGGCAACATGGGCATCGCCTACGCATTGCTGGGGGCGGCCCGGGGCTACAAGGTCAAGCTGGCTGTGCCGGCCAATGCCAGCCCCGAGCGGATCGCCATCCTGCGGGCTTATGGAGCTGACCTGGTGTTAACAGATCCGCTCGAAGGCTCCGATGGCGCTATTCTCGAAGCGCGCCGTCTCGCGGCGGCGGATCCGACCCTTTATTACGCTAACCAGTACAACAACGAAGCTAACTGGCGGGCCCATTACCTGACGACGGCAAACGAGATCTGGGCGCAGACCGATGGCGCGGTCACCCATTTTGTGGCTGGTCTGGGGACCAGCGGCACCTTTGTCGGCACCACCCGTCGCCTGAAAGAGCTAAATCCGGCCATCCGAGCGGTCAGCATGCAGCCGGACAGCCCGTTTAATGGCCTGGAAGGGTTGAAGCATATGCCCACGGCGATTCTGCCCGGCATCTATGACTCAGGTCTCGCGGACCAGGATATGCCGCTGCGGACTGAGGATGCCTATGAAATGGCGCGCCTGCTGGCGCGGCAGGAAGGGTTATTTGTGGGTATCTCCGCGGCGGCGGCGGTGACCGCGGCGATTCAGGTGGCCCGCGAGCTGACCGAGGGGGTGGTGGTCACCATCATGCCGGATAACGGCTTCAAATATCTGAGTGAACGTTTCTGGCAGAGTGAGTAAATGTTGCAGCTACCGGAAAATCTATTACGCGACATTGAGGCTCATGGCGCCTCGACTTATCCGCACGAAGGTTGTGGCCTGTTGTTAGGGCAGGCCAGTGAGGGGCTCAACGTGGTCGAGGCGTTGCTGCCCGTACCTAACAAATGGCCAAACGAAGAAGAAAAGCCCGTGCGCTTTCTCATTGAGCCGGGTGACATGATTGAGGCGGAGCTGACGGCGGCGGCGGCCGGGCAGGATGTGCTGGGGATCTTCCATAGCCATCCCGACCATGATCCCATCGCCTCACCACGTGACCTGGCCTGGGCAACCTGGCCGGGCTACTCCTACCTCATTACGACGGTGCGCCGGGGTATTCCGGCCGAATCCCGCTCCTGGCAGCTACTGGCTGACCGGAGCGGCTTTACTGAAGAAGCAGTTGAAATCCACAACTGAGACGAAAAGGAGAAACAACTCATGCCTAGTTTTCGAATCCCGACGCCGCTGCGACCCTATGTCGCCGGCAATAGCCAGGTTGATGTCAGTGGCGCCACCGTGGGCGATGCCCTGACCGACCTGACGGCCCAATTTCCTGACATCCGCCAACATCTATTTGATGGTGAAGAGCTGCGCAGCTTCGTGAATATCTACCTGAACAAGGAAGATGTGCGCTTTCTGGAGGGGAAGGCGACGCCGGTGGAAGAGCGGGACATGCTATTGATTGTGCCCTCGATTGCCGGCGGCTGTTGACTGACAGTCTGGCAATCTGAGGTGTTAGAATGAGACGAAGCCAGTTGGCCCAACAGGGGTCTGGACTGGAGGAAAGAGATGACAGTTTTGACTAAAATTGACCCGGCGGCAGTGACCCTCTCCAATGAAGAGGTTCAGCGGTACAGTCGCCACCTGATCATGCCTGAAGTGGGTATGGCCGGGCAGAAAAAGCTGAAGGCGGCCAGTGTGCTGTTGATAGGGGCCGGGGGCCTCGGCTCGCCATTGGCGATGTACCTGGCGGCGGCGGGAATCGGCCGAATTGGTCTGGTCGATTATGATGTGGTGGATTACACCAATCTGCAACGGCAGATCATCCACGGCACCAGCGACGTCGGCCGGCCCAAGCTAGAGAGCGCCAAAGCGCGTATCCTGGACATCAACCCGCATGTGCAGGTAGACAGTTATGCGGTGCCGCTGACATCAGAAAACGCCCTGGAGATTTTTGCCCCGTACGATGTGATCATCGATGGGACAGACAATTTCCCGACGCGCTATTTGACCAACGACGCCTGTGTGCTTCTGGGTAAACCAAACGTTTATGGCAGCATTTTTCGTTTTGAGGGCCAGATCTCCATCTTCCACGCTGAAGAGGGACCCTGCTATCGCTGCCTGTACCCGGAACCACCGCCGCCGGGGTTGGTGCCGAGCTGTGCTGAAGGGGGCGTCCTGGGCGTCCTGCCCGGTACGGTTGGCGCGATGCAGGCGACGGAAGCGATCAAATATATTCTGGGCATCGGCGAATCGATGGTTGGCCGGCTGATGCTTTACGATGCGTTGTCGATGACGACGACCGAGGTGCGGCTGCGCAAAAACCCGAACTGCCCGATCTGTGGTGAGAATCCGACAATCACCGAGTTGATCGATTATGAGCAGTTCTGCGGCATGCCAGCTCATGATCATAGTGAATTTTCAGCTGTAGAAGAGGAAGGCGACATGGTACCTGGCATTACCCCCAAAGAGCTTAAGAAGCGCCTGGATGCGGGCGACGATCTATTTATTCTGGACGTACGTGAACCGCATGAATGGCAAATTTCCAATCTGGGCCACCTGGGAGCCGTGTTGATTCCCAAGGGTGAAGTCCTGGATCGCATGGGCGAGCTGGACACGGCCCGGGAGATGGTGGTGCAATGCCGCAGCGGTGCCCGCAGCGCCGATGTCATCCGCCTTTTGCAGCAGCATGGCTTCAGCAAGATGTGGAACCTGGAAGGCGGTATCAACTTGTGGGCGCAGGATGTGGAGCCTTCGCTGCCGAGGTATTAGTTGTTAGCTGTCAGCACGGGCCGATGGCCTTTTCAGCTGTCAGTACGGGCTACGCCCTTTCAGTGATGGGTATCTGATCTCCTTACTGAAAGCGAAGCGTACTGACAGCTGAAAGCGAGCAGCGCGAGCGTGCTGACAGCTAACAGCCAATTTAATTGTTGACGCCCCCTGCCCTGGCAAGCTATACTTGGCAGTCGGTTTTGAGATACAAGCCTGTTTGGGCTGCAAAACCTCATGCCGACGTAGCTCAATTGGCAGAGCAACGCTCTTGTAAAGCGTAGGTTATGGGTTCAAGTCCCATCGTCGGCTCCTGGCCAAAATGACGGGCAAAAATTGAGGCTTGTCAAACGGTCTAGACCGTTCTAAAATACGGGGCGGTCATTTGGCCGTCCAAGGGCGATTTTACAAAGTTTATTTAATGGGTCAGTGTCCCGAGTGGCAAAGGGGGCGGGCTGTAAACCCGCTGGCGTTAGCCTTCGTAGGTTCGAGTCCTACCTGGCCCACTAATGCCCACGTAGCTCAGCAGGCAGAGCACATTCTTGGTAAGAATGAGGTCATGAGTTCAAGTCTCATCGTGGGCTCACAGATATCCTGGTCGGATATTGTGGTTACAAAAGTGATTCGGTCGCCTCTTTTTCATCTAAAGTAAGGCGTCCCCGCTTTTGTGGATGGGAAGAGGAGGAAATTGTTTTCCTTTTCCATGAGGCAACCCCGCACCTTGAACTGCTCTGGGTGGGGGGTTTTGTGAGTAAATAGCGAACTCACTTTGTATTAATTGTTGAGATAAAAATCTCTAGTTAAGCAGAGGAATCCGGAATGGCGAAAGAAAAATTTGTTCGCGAGAAGCCGCATTGCAACATCGGGACGATTGGTCATGTGGACCATGGGAAAACGACGCTGACGGCGGCGATCACGAAGACGCTCTCCCTGAAGGGGTGGGCGGACTTTTCCCGGTTTGATCAGATTGACAACGCGCCGGAAGAGAAGGCGCGTGGTATCACGATTGCGATTTCGCACGTGGAATATGAGACCGAGCACCGTCACTACGCTCACGTAGACTGCCCGGGGCACCGTGACTACATCAAGAACATGATCACGGGCGCGGCGCAGATGGACGGGGCGATTCTGGTCGTCAGCGCGCCGGATGGTCCGATGCCGCAGACGCGGGAGCACGTGTTGCTGGCGCGTCAGGTGGAAGTGCCGGCGATGGTGATCTTCCTGAACAAGTGCGACATGATGGACGACGAGGAACTGCTGGAGCTGGTGGAGCTGGAGCTGCGCGAGCTGCTGGACCTGTACGAGTTCCCGGGCGACGAGACGCCGATTGTGCGCGGTAGCGCGCTGGCGGCGCTGGAGTGTGCCGACACGAACCCGGAGAACGAGGCGTATGCGCCGATCTGGGAGCTGATGCGGGTGGTGGATGAGTACATTCCGCAGCCGGCACGTGACACGGACCTGCCGTTCCTGATGCCAGTGGAAGACGTGTTCTCGATCATGGGCCGCGGCACGGTCGTGACGGGTCGTGTGGAGCGCGGGATGCTGACGCCGGGTGCGGAAGTTGAGATCGTGGGCATCAAGGACACGCGGAAGGTCATTGTGACGTCGATGGAGATGTTCCGGAAGGTACTGGACAAGGTGGAGGCCGGCGACAATGCGGGTCTGCTGCTGCGTGGTATCAAGCGGGACGAGGTCGAGCGTGGCCAGGTCATGGCCAAGCCGGGCAGCATCAAACCGCACTCGAAGTTTGCGGCTGAGGTGTACATCCTGCGCAAGGACGAGGGTGGGCGTCACAAGGCGTTCTTCCCGGGGTACCGGCCGCAGTTCTACATCCGGACGCTGGACGTGACGGGTGAGATCAAGCTGCCGGAAGGCGTGGAGATGGTGATGCCGGGTGACAACATCACGATGGAAGTGGAGTTGATCACGCCGGTGGCGCTGGAAGAGGGTGGCCGTTTCGCGATTCGCGAAGGTGGTCTGACCGTCGGCGCTGGTGTCATCGTCCGAGTAGATAACTAATTACGATTTACGTCCTCCGCTGTCACCCTGAGCAAAGCGAAGGGGCGGAGGACGTGAATCTTTTTAGGGGGCTAGCTCAATTGGCAGAGCGGCGGTCTCCAAAACCGCAGGTTACGGGTTCGATTCCTGTGCCCCCTGCCTGAAAGAATAGCTGGAAGGACAGTCACCGTAAGGGTGACTGTCGTTTCTATAGAAATCGCAGGAAATATTATTGTGGCTGCAAAACAAAAAGAACAAGAAGCTGACGAAAAATCGGGCCGAAAACGGCGCGATGCGTCACGCCCTAAACCAGCTGCGGTAACAACCAATTCGGTAATGCGCTACATCCGGGAGACGCGGGGCGAACTACGCAAGGTTGTTTGGCCCACCCGTGAAGAGTCATGGCGTCTGACCATGATCGTGCTTGGGGTTACGCTGGCTTTCATTATCTTCCTGGGCGTGCTGGACTGGGTTTTCTCTTCTGGCTTTCAGGGAATAATCGATTTGATTACGTAAGCTCTTGTCTGGGTAGGCCCAGGAGAGCTTCGTTACGATCCGTTGCCAGGATCATTGAGTAGGCGATTATGAGTATCATGGACGACGAAATGGATGAATTCGACGTTAGCAGCAGCGAGGAAGTCGCTGAGGTAGAAGATGATCTGCCTCTGTTGCTAACAGAGGATGATGATGAGCCGCGCGATGGGCGGGCCTGGTATGTCGTACATTGCTATTCAGGCTACGAGAACAAGGTCCGGCACAGTATCGAGCAGCGTATCGAAACCATGGGGATGCAGGACAAGATCTTTGATGTTGTCGTGCCGACCGAGCAGGAAATTGAGATCAAGGATGGCAAGCGCCGTGAAGTAGACCGGCGTGTTTTCCCTGGTTACATTCTCGTCCAGCTGATTATGGATGAGGATTCCTGGTATGTGGTGCGGAATACGCCGGGCGTTACTGGTTTTGTGGGGATGGGCAATGAGCCGACCCCGCTGCGACCGGAAGAAGTGGCCAAGATCATGAACCGGATGGAGCAGGAAGCGCCCACCGTCAAGTTCAATTTCCAGATTGGCGAAAAGGTGCGCATCGGCTCAGGTCCGTTTGCGGATTTCATTGGTTCTATTGCTCACATCGACATTGATCGCGCCAAGGTGCGTGTGTTGGTCTCGTTCTTCGGCCGGGAAACGCCGGTTGAGCTTGATTTTATGCACGTGGAGAAGGTGTAGAGACGCGCCGAGGCACGTCTTGAGACGTCCCAGCGGGACGTCTGTACGGTGTGTGATATAGGTGATTGAGACGCCCCAGCAGGGCGTCTGTACAGTAAGGAGGAGCTCGGTAGAGCGTTTGGACTCCCTGGAGTAAATTATGGCAAAGAAAGTCAAAGTTATTGTGAAGTTGCAGGTACCGGCCGGTAAAGCCAGCCCTGCACCGCCCGTTGGTACCTCGCTTGGCCCCCATGGCATCAACCTGATGCAGTTCTGCAAAGAATATAATGCCAAAACCGCGAACCAGATCGGGCAGATTATCCCGGTAGAGCTGACCATTTTTCAGGACAGCAGCTTTACCATGGTGCTCAAGACGCCGCCGACCACTGACCTGCTGAAGAAAGCGGCCGGTGTCAAGAGTGGCTCAGCGGTGCCTAATCGTGAAAAAGTCGGCAAGGTGACCTCACAGCAGGTCCGCGAAATCGCCGAGATCAAGTTGAAGGACCTGAATGCCAACGATCTGGATGGCGCCATCAAGATCATTTCCGGGACCGCCCGCAGCATGGGCATTACCATTCAGGATTAGTTGAGTTATTGACTCAGTGGGAGGCCTCCGGCCGTTTGTACCACAAGGAGATATCATGCCGAAACACGGACGTAAATACCTGGAAGCCGCTGCCAAGCTCGATCGGGATAAATATTACTCGGTTGACGAAGCCGTTTCCCTGTTAAAAGAAACTGTAACCACCAAGTTTGACCCTACCGTAGAACTCCATATGCGCCTCGGCGTTGATCCGCGCCATGCGGACCAGCAAGTGCGCGATGTTATCCTTCTGCCCCATGGTCTGGGTAAGACGGTACGGGTGCTGGTTTTTGCTGAAGGTGAAGATGCCCGTTTGGCTGAAGAGGCCGGGGCGGATTACATCGCTGACGCGGAAACAATTGCCCGTATTCAGGGTGGCTGGGTTGATTTTGATGTGGCGATGGCTGTGCCGTCGATGATGGGCCAGGTCGGTCGTTTGGGTCGTATCCTGGGTCCCCGTGGTTTGATGCCGAACCCGCGGGCGGGCACTGTTGCGCCCGGCGCCGATCTGCCGCGCCTGATTCAGGAAGCGAAAGCGGGTCGTGTCGAATTCCGCGTGGACCGGACGGCCAACATTCATGCGCCCTTTGGCAAAGCCAGCTTCAGCGAAGAGCAACTGCGTGACAATTTGAATGCCCTGATAGGCGCCATTAAGCGGGCCCGCCCGGCGGCGGTCAAGGGTATCTATGTCCGTCGCATCACGGTTGCCAATACGATGGGTCCTGGCATCCGCGTGGATGAAACAGCTGCCCTGGCTGATCTGTAAACCAAGCATATCACTGGACAAATAGTGATTTTCCATTAGAATACCCTCTTGTTGCTTTCCCAGCTGTAGATAGTTGGTGCTCGTTAGAGCTTAAACCGCAAGGCCAGCCGAGGTAGAGGAAAGACGTCAGGAATCAAACTGCCCTTGTGGTAGCTATTGACTTGCGTCTTCATCCCTATACCGGCCGGTATAGGGATTTTTTTTGTGTCTAATGGCCCGTGTGGGCCCGAGAAATTTTAACGGAGGTGATGATCGTTGGCTATCTCAAGAACGCGTAAAGAAGAGCTTTTGGCACAATACGGCGACTTGCTGGAAAACAGCCGCGCGGTATTTTTAGCCGAATACGGTGGCCTGAACGTAAAGAACCTCGAAACATTACGGCAGGAAGTTCGTGATGCCCAGGGGGCATTCGCGGTCACTAAAAACACCCTGCTCCGCAACGCTCTGGAAAAGGCGGGTGAACCGGTACCTGAGCTCATGCTCACCGGCCAGACTGGCGCCAGTTTTGCCATGGGGGAAGCCCCGGCGCTGGCCAAGGCCCTGGTTGAATTCGCCAAGAAAGAGGAGAAGTTCACCATCAAAGGTGGCATTTTCGAAGGCAAGCTGTTGTCGGCAGACGATATTGAGCAGTTGGCCAAGATGCCGTCTCTGGATCAGCTTCGCGGTCAGTTGGCCGGGCTCGTGAGTGCCCCGGCCCGTAACCTGGCCAGCGTGGTTGCCAGTGGTGTTCGTCAGGTTGTTAATGTTATCGATGCTTACTCCAAAAAGGAAGCCGAGTAAGCAGCAGTGGATCTCCACTGTGGTTGTAGGCTGAATTACGAAATAAGGATCTTGGAGGATCATAAAAATGGCTGATTTGGATAAGATTGTTGAAGAACTGAGCAGCTTGACCCTGATGGAAGCTGCCGAGCTGACCAAGAAGCTGGAAGAGGCCTGGGGTGTGAGCGCTGCTGCCCCCGTGGCGATGGCCGGCATGATGATGGCTGCTGGTGATGGCGCCGGCGCCGCTGAAGAAGAAGAAAAGACTGAGTTTGATGTCGTTCTGAAGGACGTAGGCCCGAAGAAGATCAATGTCATCAAGGAAGTCCGGGCGCTGACCAGCCTGGGTCTGAAAGAGGCCAAGGAAGTTGTCGATGGCGCTCCCAGCACCGTGCTGGAGCAGGTCAGCAAGGAAGCCGCCGAAGAAGCCAAAGCCAAACTGGAAGAGGCTGGCGCGACTGTCGAGCTGAAATAAGTTCAGCTAGCGTGGTTTTTAAGAGGACCAGCCCACAGGGTTGGTCCTTTTTATTTGCCCAGAAATTCACTCATTTTTTGGATCATATTTGCCCAATTCTTGTCATAATGTAAAGGTGCTATGCAGCCGTTAATACTCGCCTCCGCCTCACCGCGTCGTCAGGAGCTCATCCAGCTTTTTGGTTTGCCCATACGGATCCAGAGCGCAGATGTTGACGAGGGCGCAATACGGGAGCCTGATCCGGCCCGCATGGTGGTCGCAACTGCCCGCCTGAAGGCGGATTGGGTGGCGGCCCGGCAGCCGGAGCCCGCCCTGGTTATCGGTTCTGACACGACGGTGGCCCTGGATGGCCAGGTGTTGGGCAAACCGGCCGATAACGCGGAAGCGCGGCGAATGCTGCAGGCACTACGGGGACGGACGCACCAGGTGCACACCGGGGTGGTGATTGTGGATAGTGGGACCGGCCGGTCCCACGCCGATGTCGCCACGGTCGACGTACCGATGCGCGCCTATACCGATGCTGAGATCGAAACCTACATTGCCTCAGGCGATCCGCTGGACAAGGCGGGCGCTTATGGGATTCAACATGCTGGTTTCCGGCCGGTGGACGAGTTGACAGGTTGCTACGCCGGCGTAATGGGGTTACCATTATGTCACCTTGCGAGGCTGCTCAGGCAGTTCCAGGTGCCCGTAATCCCGTCTATCGCCGCTACCTGCCAGGCACATAATGAGTATGAATGCCGGGTGTTCACCATGATTTTGAATCTCGACGGCGATCACATCAATGAGGGTTGAGCCAATGAGCCAGTTGGAAGATGCAGTAGCCGCGGCAGAAGCCGGCGACAAGAACAAAGCCTATGTCATTCTCGCTGCCCTGCTCAAAACAGAGCCGAACAATGTGGACGCCTGGGTTGCTCTTAGTCAGATCGTTGACGACGAGAAGCAGAAACGAACCTTTCTAACCCGCGCCCTCACCCTCAAGTCTGACCACGCCCGGGCCGCCAGCCTGCTGCACCAGCTGGATTCACCGCCCGCCCCAGAGGTTGTAGAAGACCTTCCTCTTGAGGCAGAATCAGACAACGTAGACATGGCCGAGCTGGAACCAGAGGAAGAGGTAGCTGAACCAGCCGCCGAGGTTGAGTCTGACCCATTGCCAGAGGTTATTGCGCCCGCCGTCGACACCGCACCGGATGATACGGTGCTCATGCCTGCCGCTGAAGTGGCGGCGCTGCGCCAACAAATTGAACCTGAGCCGACCGACACAGTCGTCGATGCCCGGCCTATCTCTGGCAACGCTGAGGATTTCGAGTCTCAGGCTACTGGAGACACCATTCCTCCCTGGTTAATGGGTGAAGATGGCGCCATTATCCCCGAGGCTGAGGCGCTAGAGAGTATGCTGGAACCTGAGGGCGTAGATAGCGCGGAGCTGGAACCGGAGGTGCCGGATTGGCTCAGAGAGGAACTGGCTGACAGCTGGGAAGACGAGCCCGCCCCCGAGATCGTGGAAGATGAGCCGCTTTCTACCCGGGAAATTGCCAGTGTGGCCCCAACAACGCCCAAAGCCAGCAAAAAGCCGGCCTCCAAACGTTCCAAAAAGCAGTTGGACCGTATGTTCTCCTGGCTGATTCTGGCCTTTGTCCTCGTGGGGGTGATCGCTCTCTATTTCCTCCTGCAAGTTGTGACCGAGCTCAATCTATTGGGATAATGAATGCAGACCGCGTCCTGCCCGACAACAGTGGACAGGACGCGGTTTAGTTTAGTTCAAGAAATAATCTTACAGTGCTTGCGCTTATAACGCCTGACTAACAGCGCTAGGGCGCCGGGGCCCCATCCACACAGAGAATCGCCAGATTGCCCGAGTCGGTGTGAAAAGCGTACTCAGTGTCGCCGGTAGTCAGCAGGATGTAGTAGCCAGGCACGAGCGCCTGGGTGTACATATACCCTTCTTGTGGACAACCCAAACTGCCGTCAGACCACTCCCGCTCCTCAATAAGCGTCACATCAATCTCACTGATATCAATGTTTAGCCGTTTGGCCAGTTCCTGCATGGCGGTGTTGGCCATTTTGACGCCCAAATCAGGTACGCCAGGGGCCGGCTGAACGACATTTTCGCCATCCCCTTCAGCATCTGGGGTGATGTCGGACAGATTGACGGTGACAGGTGAGACCGCCTCGCCCTCGCTGTTGGGCGCATTTGGCTGAGCGGCATCATCACCCTCTTCGCCCGCTTGCTCCGCGACCGGCAGGCTGGCCGGGCCGCTGGAATCCACTTCCGGCACGTCGTCGATGATGGCGTCTTCGGTCACGTCAATTTCGGTTAGTGCGTTGTTTTCATCACTCGTGGCTCCATCGTCGTTGGCGGTTGGCTCAACTTCGCCGCTACTGCAGGCCGCGACCAGCAGTGCGAGGAGTAACAAAGTGACCAGGCTGAATTTTGCTTTCATTTCTTTTAGTTGCATTTGCATCAAGATGCTCCCTGCGGCAACTATTGGGGGCGATTATCGCCCGATCTGACTGCCGCTAATTTGCTCACTAATCAACAGACGCTGGCCGGCGCCAAAGGTTCCGCATACCCTTGCTCACTAATAAAAAACTAACGAGCGGCTTTTTGACAAGCGAAACGTCCCTCCGTAAACTTCTCCAGATGCGTAGCAGTTGGCTTGGCCCCGGAACCCGGCAAAGAGAGCGGCAATGGCGGCTCCTGCTGTTGCCCTACTTGCTCGGCATCATCTGCCTCATCATTGTACCGGCAATCGCGTCCCTGGCGCTGGCCTTTTTTGCCTATGATGGGCTGACGCCGCCCCGCTTCGTCGGCAACCTCAATTTTATTCTGGCCTATACGGATGAGCTTTTTAACCTGAGCGTACAAAACTCGCTCTCACTCATTCTCCTGCCGGTGCCCCTGCGCGTTTTTGGCGCCTTCTTATTGGCCCGGCTTTACCAGCGCGGCGGTCGCTGGCTCAACTGGCTACGCGCTACCATTTACCTGCCGACAGTGATTCCGACGGCGGCTTACGCTCTGGCCTGGCTCTGGATCTTCAACCCGCTGTTCGGTCCGCTCAATTTGCTGCTGCGGGCCGTTGGCTTGTTCCCGCCTAACTGGTTCATCGATCCGCTCTGGGCCCGGCCGGCCCTGGTGTTGATGTCGCTCTGGCAGGTTGGTGAAGGGTTTCTGGTCTCCCTGGCCGCCCTGCAGGACCTGCCCGATGAGATCGAGGATGCCGCCCGTATCGACGGCGCCGGCAGTTGGGGGCTGTTCTGGCAGATCGCCTTGCCGCTCATGGCACCTATTCTGCTGCTGCTGATGTTTCGTGACGCGATTCTGACCTTTCAGGAATCCTTCACCACCATTTTGCTGACGACCGACGGCGGACCTTACTACGCTACCTACACATTGCCGATGTTCGTTTACGAGCAAGGTTATGATCTGCAGGCATTTGGCACCGCCAGCGCCGCCCTCTGGGTGGTCTATGGCTTGACGGGCGCGATTGTGATTGCGCTGTGGGTCATCGCCCGGCAGTGGCAAATCGGGACGACTGATGAGACCTTCGTCCTTTAGTCGCCGTCTGGCGACCACCGGCCGGTTCCTCCTGGCGTTTATCTATCTGCTACCCTTGCTGTGGATGCTGGGGGCCTCTTTTCACCCGCAGGGCGTGGCGTTGCCGACGACTTTGCAGCTGTTACCGGCCGGTTTTACCCTCCAAAACTACAGCCGCATCTTCAGCCTCCTGCCCCTTGTTCGCTTCACCCTGAACTCGATCCTGGTCGTGCTGCTGGCCGTGCCTATCACCCTGGTCACCGGCTCCTGGGCAGGCTTGGGGATGGCCCGGCTGCCGCGCCGGGCCCAACGTCGCTGGATTGTATTGTCGCTGGCGGTCCTGATGGTACCGGGTATCGCTCTCTGGACGAGCCGTTTCTTCCTTTACAAGCAGTTGGGCCTGCTCAACTCTATCTGGGCGCTCATTCTGCCGGCTTTTATGGGCAGCAGCCCGTTCTATGTGCTGATGTTTTACCGCGCCTTCCGCCGTATCCCGCTTGCTATTTTTGAGGCAGCCCTGTTGGATGGCGCCTCAGTGCTGCAAACCTGGTGGCGCGTGGCCTTGCCGATGGCTCGTCCCACCAGTATCGGCGTGGCCCTGCTCTCCCTGGTGTTGTATTGGGGCGATTTCATGACGCCCTTACTCTATTTGCAGAGCGAAAAATATTACACGCTCCCCGTTGGTCTGCAATCTCTGCAACAGCTAAGCAAGTCGGATTGGGGTTTAATGATGGCGGCGGCGGTCTGGGCTACACTGCTGCCGGTCACCCTCTTTATTTTGGCCCAACCATTCCTGTCCAGGCGCTGAGGTGTTCCTTGCCCAAAAACTCCAATGTATACGCTGTTTCGCAGTTACCGCGTCGTCTGCTGACCGGCATTTTGGCCAGTTTACTCCTGCTGATCCTCCTGACAGGTTGTGGCACCGACGATGTTCAGGTGGTGTCGTTTCGCACCTCGGGCGATCCGGCTGAAGAGGCGGCTTACCAGACCCTGGTTGACGCATTCCATGAAGCGCACCCGGAAATTCGCATCGAATTTTCCCATATCGCTTCAGCACGGGAATACCGCACCCGTCTGGTGACTGATTTTGCGGCCGGTGCGGCGCCGGACATCAGCTTGATGAATTACCGTCGCTTTGCCAGCTTTGCCGCCAGCGGGGTGCTTGAACCAGTTGGGCCCTATCTCGACCAGAGCGATCTCATTTCCATGGCTGATTTTTACCCGGTAGCTACCGAAGCCTTCCTGTGGCATGATGAGCTGATGTGCCTGCCGCAGAATATCTCCAGCCTGGTCGTCTATTACAACCAGGATCTGTTTGACGCCGCCGGGGTAGCTTACCCGCCGGACCGCTGGACCTGGGCTGAGTTCCTGGAAACGGCCCAGGCGCTGACGCAGGACACGAATGGTGATGGCCAGACAGATCAATTTGGCCTGGGTGTGGAGCCATCGCTGTACCGCCTCTCGGCCTTTGTCTGGCAGAACGGTGGTCCGCTGGTGGACGACCTGGACCAGCCGAGTCGGCTGACGGTGACGCGTTTTCCCTCGCTGAAGGCGATGGAATGGTTTGTCGCCCTGCAAACCGAACACCATGTCGTGCCCAATCGGGTGGAGGAAGCGTCGCTGGATAGCGAGAGCCGTTTTGTGGCCGGGCAGACGGCGATGTTCCTGGACAGCCGCCGCGGCACACCGACCTATCGGGAGATTGAGAGCTTTGTCTGGGATGTGGCGCCGTTGCCGCAGGCGGTTGAACCGGCCGGTATCCTCCATTCCGACGCCTACTGCCTGGCCTCGACAACCGAAAACAAGGAGGCGGCCTGGACATTTATCGAGTTCGCCAATTCGGTGGAAGGCCAGACGATCATTGCCAGCACCGGCCGGACTGTTCCCTCGCTGATCGAGGTCGCTGAGTCCGATGCCTTCCTGCATGATGGCCAGTTGCCATCACGCAGCAATGTTTGGCTGGATGGCGTGGATTACCTGAAGCGTGTCCCGGTCATCAGCACCTGGGAAGAGGTCGAGAGTGTTGCCAGCGAGGAATTGGAGCGCGCCTTCTACGGGGATATCTCGGTGGATGAAGCGGCCCGTTTGATGGTGCAGCGCACGGAGGAGTATTTCCTGGTGGCCGTTTACGCGCGTGATGAGGAGTAGACTGCAAAAATGTGAACGGCCGGTGAAAGGTGCAATCCAGAATACAGTTTAACGGCGGTAATTGGGATAAGGTCCGGGTAGTTCGCGAGAAAAACCATAAACTGCACGCGCTCGTCCTGTCATTTTTCCGCTCAGCGTAGGTTTATCGTAGCCTAACCCGGGCAGTTTAGGAGTATAATTTTGCCGATGGTCATGGAAAAACCGGTAACTGCCTTCCTGCTGACGGATCCAGGACAGGTGCGGGACCACAACGAAGATTATATCGCCTCGCTGGAGCCGGAAACGGCCTCCCAACTGCAAGACAATGGCCTACTCTACATCCTGGCCGACGGTGCGGGGGGCATGGATGCAGGTGAGGTCGCCAGCCAACAATCCACCAAGTGGACCCTCGACCATTATCGCCACAACGGTCACGAATCGGATAAAGGGGTGCGCCTCTACAACGCCATGTGTGACGCCAACGAGAAGTTGCGCCGTCTCATGTTGGACAAAGGGGCCGAAGGGCGCATGGCGACCACCATGGTGGCCACCGTCATCGAAGGTAACAAAGCGACCATCGCCAACGTCGGCGACAGTCGCGGCTACCATTTTCGGGATGGGGAGCTGCGCCAGGTCACGCGTGATCACAGCCTGGTCGCGGAACTGGTTGAGCGGGGCGTCATCTCGCCCGAAGAGGCTGAAAACCATCCCCGCAAAAACGTCATTCTGGCGAGCCTCGGTTCGGATAGCGTCCCACGCATTGAGTTGTTTGAATTGGAGCTGGAACCGGGTGACCTGCTCTTGCTCTGTTCCGATGGCTTGAACTCCCATGTCCGTGATAACGATATCCGCGAGATCCTCACAACTTATGGCCCCGCTGACGCAGCCACCAAACTCGTAGCTCTGGCTAACCAGCGGGGTGGCACCGACAATATCTCGGTTATTCTCATCGTGGTGGACGGCCTGGGTGAGATGCCCACGGTCCTGACGCCGCGGGCCACAACAGCCGCTCCGCGCCAGCGCGAACTCGCCGATGCTGATACCGTCAGCAAGCGCGATGGCCGCATCCTCTGGGCCTACACCGGCCTCCTCTGTCTGGTCCAGGTCGTCCTCACCTTCGCCGCCTGGGCCTGGCTGGTAGGCGAACTTTAACCGCCAGCGCCCGTCCCCTGTCATTCCGAGCGTCTTATAACTTGACCCATGCAGCCATAGCGTCGTAGCGAGGAATCTCTACGCAAAGCTATGCCGTATTTGGGCCCCGCGCCGCAGCTGCCAAGCGTAGAGATTCCTCCCTTCGGTACGAGCAGGCGTTTGGGTGGGTTGGGAGCGGTCGGAATGACGGTGCCCGAAACAGCGAGGAATTCCCCCCTCTTGCGTAGTATGGTAGAATATCCGCTGGAACTACTGTAACCATTCACCCATCACCAAATTTAATGAGCCTCGGGCTATGAGCCTCAGCCAGAGTCGTTCATTTTTAGCATTGTTGGCAGGTAAATTTTCCCGGTTCTGCGTGAAACTGAATTGAGACTGCCGATGGTGCTGCACACGGAACGATTTCCAACGTGTACGTATACAAAAATCCGCGAGGGCATGTTAAGCATAAGGACCAGCTGACAGATCGGTTGGAGCCAATACCTGCGCCTCGCTTAAAACACAAGGTAATGTAAATAGATATGAGTTCGAAATTGAAAATCTTGCCCGTCGGTGGCTGCGGCGAGATCGGCAAAAACATGACAGTCCTCGAATATGAAGACGATATCGTCATCGTGGATGCCGGCATCATGTTTCCCCAGAATGATATGCTGGGGATTGATTTTATTATCCCCGACTACAAATATGTCGTGGAGCGTCGCGAAAAAGTCCGCGGCGTTTTAATCACCCATGGTCATGAAGACCATGTCGGCGCCATCGGCCACTTGATGGGCGAGATTGATGCGCCCATCTACGCCACCCGGTTAACCAAGGGTCTGCTTGAGCTGAAGCTGCGCGAATATGATGGGCTGGAAGATGTCGTCGTGCATGAGATCACGCCGGATGACACCTTTGAGGTCGGCTGTTTCACGGTTGAGCCGTTTCATGTAACTCACAGCATCCCGGACTGTGTTGGCTTTGCCATCGACACGCCGGTGGGGCTGGTCGTGCACACGGGCGATTACAAGTTCGACTACACGCCGGTGGATGAATGGCCGCCAGACTTTGCCAAACTGGCTGAATTTTCCTCGCGCGGCGTTCTCTGCCTGCTGGGCGATAGCACCAATGTGCATGAGGAAGGCTGGACCAAATCCGAAGCGGATATTGAGAAGGCGTTTGATGAGCTGTTTGCGACGGCGCCGGGCCGCATCATTGTGGTCAGCTTTGCCTCGCTTATTTCCCGTATTCAGCAGGTGGCCTGGATGGCGGAGAAACATGGGCGGCGGCTGGCGATAACCGGCCGGTCCATGCGCGAAAACAGCCAGATGGCCCGTGACCTGGGCTACCTCACCGTGGATGAAGACAACCTGATCGACATCGACCAGGCCAACAGCCTGCCCGGCAACAAAGTTGTGATCATGGCGACAGGCTCCCAGGGCGAGCCGCGCTCCGTGCTGGGGCGGTTGGCGACCGGCCGGCACCGCACCCTGGGCATCCGCAAGGGGGATACGGTGGTCATTTCGGCCCACACCATCCCCGGCAACGAAGAGCCCGTTTACCGGATCATCAACCGGTTGCTGCAGCGCGGCGCCAATGTCCTCTATGAGGAAAATGCCGATGTCCACGTCTCCGGCCATGCCTCACGCGATGAAATGAAGCTGATGCTGAATCTCGTACGGCCCCGTTTCTTCATCCCCATTCATGGTGAACTGCGCCACCTCAAGGAACATGCCCGCCTGGCGGAATCAGTCGGTATCTGGCCGGAGCATATCGCCGTGGTCGAGAATGGCACCCCGGTGGAGATGGATGAAGAAACCATGATTGTGCACGACCGGCTACCCGGCGGCTACATCTTTGTGGATGGCGCCCGCGTCGGTGAGATCGGTTGGTCGGTGATGCGGGATCGGGACAAGCTGGCCCAGGATGGCTTCTTCCACGTCTTTGTCTCTACCAATAGCGACGGCCAGCTTTTGAGCAAACCAGAAGTAACCTCGCGCGGCTTTGCCAACTTCAAGGCGGATCCGGAACTGCTGGACGGCGCCATCGAGACAGTGGAAAAAGCGGTGGACAGCTACACCAACCAGAATCAGACGTTGACGTCGCGTGTAGAGGAGGCGCTGGCGCGCTACCTTTATGAAGAGACCGGGCGCCGGCCGTTAATTTTCGCGTCGGTGAAATAAGATGCAGGGCGGCGATGGGGCTATCCAACAGTTGTTGTCACAGCTGACCGGGGCCAACCCGGCGGCTGTTGCCTCCGCCGCCACTGCTTATGATAATGCCCGCATAGACGGGCTCTGCCACGAGGGGGCCTGGGAGATTGCCCTGGCCCTTATCCAGGCTCAAGGGGCGTCCACAGCTCCAGCCGATGCCCCTCCGGGTCATGAAAATAGCAGACCCGCGCCCCCCATTTCTGCTGAATCGCCGTAACTGGAATCTCCGCCGCCAGCAAATGCTGGCGAGCGGCATCCAGGTCACGAAGCTGCCAGGCCAGGGTAATCCCCTGGCCGGCTACAGCGTCGACAGTTGCGCGAGCGGCGTCGGCGATGCTGAGATAAGCCTGCTCCGTCAACTGAAATTCCACAAACCAATCATTGGCAAAGCGAATGGGCAGCCCCAGCTGATCCCGGTAGAAAGCGACCGTGGCGGCCCATTGGGTGCAATAAAGGATGGTGTTGGTCTGGCGGATATTTTGGGCGAAGGTCACGGTGCGTTCGTCGGCGTGCTGGTGGGCGTTTCCAGGCCGCCCGTTGTTGTAATGGGTACGGTGCTGGTGATGACCGGCGCCGGCAGCGTCGGCGTGACGGTGGGGATGAAGGGGACGTCGGCCTGAACGATGACGAAGTTGGTGCGGCCAGGCAAAATGTCGACGGTGCGGCCGTAGGTCTGGCCGGCGACGGAAAATTCGACGGCGTAGCGACCGGCCGGTAAATCCCCGACCACAAAATTCTCCTGCCATACCTCATCCGGCTTCACGACATCGCCGTAATAGGTGCGCGTCTGCCGCGCCGGCGTATCCACATTCAGGGGCCGCACGCTGATAGGCGCGCTGGTGATCCAGCGGCCGGCTTCGTCGACAAAGCGACCCGCCAGGGTGCCATACCCTTCGAAGGGGGCCAGCCAGAGGATCGGATTACGGACATCGAAATAGTTGTTGACGCCGACGCGTAGCTCCAGGTGGAGATGGGCGCCACTCACTTCGCCAGAAGCGCCCACGCCGGCGATCAGCTCGCCCTGCTCAACCCAATCGCCTTCCTGCACAAACATCTCCAGGGTATGGGCGTAGAGGGTAAACATCGGCTGCCCCTGCCATTGCATATCATGCTCGATGATGATGGTGTTGCCGTAATAGTTGACGCCGTTGCGCGGGCTGGGGCGGACGCCGGCAAAGATCACCGTGCCGCTGGCTGCGGCCAAAATCGGCGTGCCGGTGTCGTTGGGAAAATCCAGCCCGTGATGGATGCGATAGGGCGCCAGTTCCGGCAACAACACATCGCTGCCATATGGATACCATTCCAAATCGTAGTTGCGCGAGCCGGACGGGATTGGCCGGATGAGCCAGTAGTGATCGGCCGGATGGAGGGCCAGGGGGACGTCGTAGGGCGGTGGCCGCAGCTCCAAAGGCAGGGTGGCAAAGGGGGTGATGGTCCGGTTGTCGACGACCTGATCCGGCCGGAAACCGCCGCCCTCGCTATTGATGATAAAAGCAGTTGGCACTGGCGTGCCCGCCGCCGGCAGCACCGGGCTGACAATAATCGCATTATTTGCATCGGGATTGGGATTGGGCAGCAGCAGTGCAGGCGTGCTGTCAAGGGCAAATGGCGTGGTCAGGGCGTCGTCGGGTACCGCTGGGGTGAAGAAGCTGTCCGGCGGCCGCGAAGGCGTGACCGTTGGCGCGAAGATCGTCGGTTGTAGGGTTGGGGCATCCGGATCGACCGTTGGTTCCGGGTTATCCGGGGTGCAGGCGGCCAGCGGCAGCAAGGTCAGCAGCAGCAGGCAGCGTCGCAAAATTCGTCCTGGAGAGGTGATGCGTTTGGAATCCGGCATGGGTTGGTGGCTTAGTCCCCGAAGTTTTCCAGCAGTTCGGCCGGCGTGTACAGCTCCAGCATCGCCTGCTCCCAGTTCAACCCCTGATGATTCTCATACTGCCAGAAGAGAATGCTGGGGAAGAAGGTGCGCCAGTTGGCTTCGGACGGCACCCAGGTCCAGCCGTAGTCGGCGGCGAGGGCGGTGAAATCGACGTAATAGCCGGTAGGCAGGGTATCAGAATATTTGCCGCCATCATCATAGAATTGGGGATCGGGGCCGTAGCGGGCGCGGAAATCCCAGGGGAGCTCGCGCAGCGGCTCGCCACGGGTGCCATCCTGGTTGTCAGCCAGGAGGTAGATGCGCCAGTAGGTCTCATCGCCCCGGTCCACGCGGATGATCTCGATGCGCCGGTCGAAACTGAGGGCGTATTCATCATCAAAGCCGAAGGCGCGACCAGCTTTGCTCCAGGTGCGGTCCGTATGGCCGGGCAGAGCCGGCGTGTCGATCGGTTCAAACATGCCATCGATACGGCCCAGGAAATCCCAGCCCGCCTCTTCGATGACCCGCTGGCGCAAGGCGGCGAAGGAGTCGTCGACCCGGTCGTTCATGAACGGCAAGGCGGTATCGATGGCGACTTCTTGCAGGAAATAATGGGGCGGATTTTCAGCCGGGCTGACCGCTTCGATGTAAAGCTGATTCAGATTAGTCTGGTCGATGGCCAGCAAGCGGCTGGGCAGCTCACGCGGCAGGACCATGGCGGACCAATCCGGAGCCGTGATGTCGCCATCGGTGCTGAATGCTTGCGGGGCGACGCTCCAGCCATCCAGGCTGCTGGCGATGAGGTAGGTCTGGCCGGCCTGGGTGAAGACGTAGGCAAAGTCGGCACCGGCCGGTGACCAGGCCGGCTCCCGCCCCTGACCCATCGTCAACAGCTCGCCGCCAACTCGATAATCAAACAGCGGCAGCCCGTAGACGATGTCAAAACCGGTGCTGTCATCATCAAAAGCGAGCAGGGAGCCATCGAGGTTGAAAACCGGGTGGTCCTCCTGCTTGTCCGGACTCTGCGTCACGTTGCGGGCCCGATCATCTGAGGCGGCGTCCAGCGACATGACGTAGACATCCTTGTTACCGCCGCGCCAGCTGCTGAAAGCGATATGGCGGCCATCAGGGGCCCAGACCGGCGACATATCCGGGGCGGGGTGCTCGGTCAGGCGGATGGGGGCATTGCTGCCATCGGCGCGGATGATGTAGATATCCAGGTTGCTGTGCTGGTAGGACTCATAAATGAGCCATTCGCCATCGGGCGACCAGCTGGGGGCTGAATCATAGGCCAGGTTATCGGTGACCCGGCGCAGGACGCCGGTCTGGAGGTTGAGCGTGTATAGCTCCCAGTTGCCATCCCGCTTGCTGCTGAAGGCGATGCGGCGGCCGTCGGGACTCCAGGCCGGGTAGAGATCGTCGGCTGGATGGTTTGTTAAGCGGACCGGCTCGGCCCGGCCGATGGTCAGCACGTAAATATCACTGTTGCCGTCGCGCCGCATACTGAAGACGACGCTGCCGCCGGTGGCCAGCGGATTGGGTGTGGGCCAGGGCGTCCAGGTTGGCATGAGCGGTGCTGGCTCACTGGTGGCGGTGACGACGGCATTGGTGGGCAGCGGGGTGGCGGTCTGGGTAGGTTGGGCAGTCGGCGTGTCGACGACGGCGGTGACGGGCATTGTGGGGAAGCCGGCGGCGGCGACCGGTTCAACCGGTTGCTGTTGGGTGAAGATCCAGCTGAAAGCGACGATGACCACGTTGATGGTGACCAACGTGGCGATGAGCGGCGCCTGGCGCCGGGTGGGCTGGGTGCGCACCGGCGTCCGCGGGATGAGCACAGCGTTGGCCGGCAGGGGGCGTTGGCTGAGAGCCACGCGCAGGCGGGCCCGCCAGACAAGCCAGCGCGAGCTGAAATGGCGCCGCAGCCGCTTGCGACCGGCGCCGCCGGCTACCCAGCGGTCGCGCAGCCAGAAAGCGAAGCCGCGAACCGGCCGGACGACCAGCCAGCGCCACAGGCCCCGCAGGGCGCGGCCCAGGCTGAGCACGAGCCAGCGAAGCGGCCGGTGCAGAACCCGCCAGTAAAACCAGCGCAATGGTTTGGTTATAAATAGGAAAGGTTGCCAGAGAAAAAAGGTGAGCAGGTCACGCAGGGCGAAGCCAACACGGCCCCAGAAGCGAGCAAAGGCGCGCAAACCACGCCCGACCCAGCATAGGGGCCGCCAAAAAATGACCGTCAGGATGTGGCGCAGCGCGAGGCCGAGTTTGCCTAAATAGGACCAAATACCTATCAGGATTCGGCGTATCAGCGACGTTAAAACGGTCCGAAACTTCTGGACGAATGAAAGTTGCAGCACCCACCTGAGCGGCCAGGCGATAATTTTCAGGGGAAAAAGCAGAATCCGACCGATTCTGGCCTGCTGAGCGCTCATTATC
Organism: Ardenticatenales bacterium; assembly: GCA_020634575.1. The sequence goes on from JACKBM010000003.1 coordinate 254,766, forward strand.
AAGCAGTGTAGCATGGGCATATAATATGTCAAGTTAAGTGGTTGACAGGAGTGGGAGCTGTCAGTACGGGCCTGTGGCCCTTTCAGCGGTCAGTACGCTCGCTTCGCTCGCTGTCAGCTGTCGGTACGCTCACTGTGCTCGCTTTCAGTCTGCTGTATGTGGACCACTGAAAGGCCGCAGGCCGTACCGACCGCTGAAAGCGCAGCGTACTGACCACCAACAGCTAAAAGCTATCAGCTAACAGCTATTAGCTGTCAGCTACTAATCGCTGTGGTACAATTTGTTGTTTAGGTAAAATATACGTACGAATCCCCGATAGTAGGAGTCATTTGTGATTCAACCGCAAACCCAGACAGAATCATACTGGGTGTCAAATTTTGCCCTGTCAGATGATGACATTGAGCAAATCTATAATCATTTCCTGGCGGTGGGCCGGCCCCAGAGTCTGGCCGAGGTGACGCGGGCGGTGATGGCTTCACGGGTGGCGGCGGAGAAGAACGAAGTTCAGCGCATGTTATCCGGCCGGATCGTCTACCAGCCGCAGAAAAGCTACAGCGTTGGGGATGACCTTGTTTTCCCCTCGTTTCAATTTGCTCAGGGCAAGGTGACGGACGTTCGTCCCGGCACCAATCCGCAGTATCAGACCTTCAACGTCATCACGGTTGAGATTAACAAGGTCCCACGGGAGTTCGCCGCCGATCTGGCCATTGCCCATCCGCTGAATGTGGATGACGGCTTGTTGCTGGAGCCAACGACGGAGATTGACCTGGACGGCTTGTTTGCCGAGTTTGGTCCCATCGTCATGAGCAAGGTATCTGCCGGGCTGGCGAGTAATGATGAGTTTGTCACCCTGGGGAATTTCTGGTTTGTCAAAGGGTTGATGATCGAGATTACGGTTGGCCATCAGCATCTGGCCGAAGCGATTTTGGAGATGAACGAAGGTGGGCCACTGCCGCCGGAAGAGATCCTGGTACACCTGGATCTGGACCCCTCTGTCTCGACCGAGATTCAGGCATTTTCCCTGAACTATGCCCTGTTGCAGGACAAGCGGTTTGACGAGGTAGGGTCGAAAGGTGAGGTGGCCTGGTTCCTGCACCGGCTGGAGCCGAAAGATGTGCTTGAGGTGCCGGAGCGGCTGCGCTATACGCCCATTCCCCATGACCGGGCGCTGCTGAACCCGCAGTTGTTGCTGCTGGAACGTGAGCTGGATGACGAATGGTCCAGTCTGGAATCGTCGCCGGTGATGCAGCCGGTCACCATCATGCTGACCTACCCGCACCGGGCCGCGGGGACGCTCCCGTTGGGGTCGCGAGCCCAGCAGTTGTTCCCCATCGGCAAGGCGCCGCGGCAGCGGATCACCTTTATAGATGAAGAGACCAATGATGAAATCGTGGCCTGGGTGGTCCGGGAAGGCCGTTATGTTTTTGGCCTGGCGGATTGGTATGGCCAGAACAACATCCCGATTGGCGGTTTCCTCAGTGTGAAGGAAGGGCCGCGGCCAGGCACCGTTTACCTGAATTATGATCGGCGGCGGCCACAGCGGGAATGGGTTCGCCTGGCAACCGCTGTTGATGGCCGGATTAAGTTTGAATTGCACCGGCGCAGCATTGGCTGCGGCTATGATGATTTGATGATTGTAGGGACCGATTATGTGGCGGCGATGGATGCATTGTTCCGCCAGGCGGAGAAGCGGCAGCGGACGATTGCCTCGTTGCTGGCCGAGATCTTCCCGGAGCTGGCTAACTTGAGCCCGCAGAACACGGTTCACGCCAAGACATTGTACAGCGCCATCAACATTTTGCGCCGGGTTCCGCCGGGACCGCTGTTTGCGGAACTGGTCCGGCATCCAGCCTTCCAGCCGGTTGGGGATCATTACTGGCAGTTTATCAGCAGCCGCTGGCAGAAGGATTAGCGAATCCAAGGAGAGAACGTGGCTTCAAATCCACGCCCAAAATTCAGCGTATCGGCGGTCAAACGCCCCACCTTCGATACCAGCTACCACATTGATTATGAATGGTGGGATCAATCAGACATTGATCTGAAGACTTACCTGGTCTCACGTCTGCCCCAGGAGCACGAAATCGATCTGGATGCCGAGATGGACGAAGTGGACATCGTCGACATGCAGACGGGTGAGGTGCGCCGGGTGGACGGGTTTGAGTACGTGTTGCAGACCTATTTCAACCAGCTGCCGGACGATTTTCTGACCCGGACGCCATTGGCCGAGGCGATTTTCTACATCCTGCTGGCCAATGCCAATCAGCCGTTGACGGTGCGCGAGATCGCCGAGCGGGTGGGCCGGGCGCCGGATGTGGTGTTAAAGACGGTCTCGGGGCCGCGGGTTTATAAGGGGATCCGGCCGGTATATGAAGAGTAGGACCGGCCGGAGTTACAAAAGTTGATGAGACGGGCGCTGTCGTGGAGATAGCGCCCGTTTTTGTTTTTGAGGGAGCCGTAAGGTGGCCAAATGGGGCGACGTTAAAACGTCGTGCTGATGGCGACGGGAGAAGTGCCCGAGTGGGCACTTGCGCATGTGGAGACAGCACGCGAGGCGACCTACGTGCGGGCTGGGTCAGCCGAATTTGACCTTGCTGGTTGACTGAGGGTGGGGGCAGGTTTAGAATTGCCCTGATTGATGGTAACCGGCTGGACCAACATGATTTTTACCAGAATCATCAGTCAGCAATCCGATTGCCCCAGTAGCTCAATGGACAGAGCGCCGGACTTCTAATCCGTAGGTTGCAGGTTCGATTCCTGCCTGGGGTACCAAACGTAGAGACCGGCTTTTGAGCCGGTTTTTGCTTTGAAAACGACCTTTATTTACCCATGGCGTAGTTTGAAGTAATGCATGAGCGTTAGTTTTTGAGGGGATAGCTCGGCCGTGCGGCTGATATGCTATAATCTGCTGCATACTGGCTCGGCCTGAATTGGATTTGTGGCAATGGTTGAGAATCGAGCGGATGTTATCCGTATCATCAATGACAATTTCGATACTTTGCATTCGTTGGGCGTCCGGCGTTGTGGCCTCTTTGGCTCGTTTCAGCGCGATGAGGCCACTATTGAAAGTGATATCGACTTGCTGGTTGAATTCGAGCCTGACCAGAAAACATTCCTCAATTTTGTCAATCTTAGCTTTTTTCTCGAAGATCTACTTGGGCGCAAGGTTGAACTGGTCACGCGCGAATCCTTGAGCCCATACGCTGGCCCCGAAATCCTGAGTGAAGTCGAATATGTCGGTGCCCCTGGTTAACGTCCTCAAGCATATTCGGGACGAAATCAACTTTCTCCGCCTGTCTGCCGCTAATCTTTCCAAAGATGCTTTTCTGGCCGATGAGACATCAAAGCGTGCCTTCGTACGTAGCCTGGAAATCATAGGTGAAGCGGTCAAGCAGATACCCGCTCATCGACGTGAAGCACATCCTAACATTCCCTGGCGGGCGATCGCTGGCATGCGTGATGTACTGATTCATAACTACTTTGGGGTTGATTACGACATTGTCTGGGATGTCGTACACACTCAGCTGGACGCATTGGACCAGGTCATTGCCAAAATGATCAACTCCCTTGAATGAGCTGTTCTTGGCGAACACCACCTGCGCAATTTCCTTCTCAGAGACGACCTTTTCTACCCCCAACTCTCATACAACAGCCGCCCCAACTCCGCAGAAAAGGTGAAGCCCGGATTGGCCGCGTTTAGCGGCTTTGCGCCGGGGATGTCGCGGCATTTGAGGCCGAGGATGTAGCGGCTGCGGGGCGTGATGCAGAGGGCGACGTCGCCGCGGTAGGCGAGGGTGTAGCCGGCTTTGGCGTAGAGTTTCATGCCGGCGTAGTTGTCGATGACCTGCTGGTCTGTTTCGCCGTCGATCATTTCGGCGGCGAAGGGGCTCCAGGGGAGGTAGCGGGCCAGGCCGTTGTCTTCGTAATGATGGGTCATGATCGTTTTGCAGATGCCGGCGGCGGCTGGTGGGTAGTTGTATTGGTCCGGCCGGTCCAACACCATCGCCGCCCGTGCCAACCCCCGGGCCGAACTCTCAATCCAGCCGCCGCCCGGCTGCCAGATCTTGTTGTGAATGGTGGTATCCGGGATGCCCAGCCGGTCAACCGTGGCCTGGACCGCCGCCGGGCCGCCCACAACGTCCAGCAACATGTTGGTTGTCGTGTTGTCTGAGACGGTCATCATCAGGTAGGCGAGGAAGGAAGCGGTGGGCTGTAAGCCGGGCGTGGCGAAGCGCATGACGCCGGAGCCGGGCACCTGGTCCGCTGCCGCGAGTGTGACGCGGTGGGCCGAGTCAAGGTGGCCTGTCGCCACCTGCTCTGCATAGGTCAGCAGGATAAAAAGCTTGGCCTCACTGGCGCAGCGGCTGGCTACGTCATCGTCAATCACGATCTGGGCGCCGGTTGTCAGGTTGTGGGCGTGCAGGAAAACCCGGCCCGGAAAGGCGGCGATCAGTTGTTCAAGCTGGTGTTGCAAGGTGTTGTCATTCATCGTCTCAACTGTACCCAAACCGGGGTGGTGTAGCGAGGGTTTGGGGACCGGCCGGTTTCAGCCTCAAGAACCACGAATAACCTCGCCCAGAACGGTGACATCCCTCACTTGCCAGGCTCACCCCGGCTCGCTAACGTGACAGACAATTCGTGTGGTCTTTCAGCCAGTCGCGGCCTTATTCCGGCGTTGCCAATTGCCATCGGGCCCAGCACTGTGCTTTTTACCTACAATCGCATACGCTTGAGCTGTCTGGTAGGAGCGCGTCCCATGAAACGACTTGTCATCCGGGTACTGTTTGTGCCCGCCTTCCCTCTTTACCTGTTTGTCTACCTGTTCCTGTTCCAGCCGGCCTGGCTCATCGGCTCGCTGCAGCAGGCGAGTCCGGATGTGCTCTTTTCAGTCGCGACGACGGAAAAAGTGGTGGCCCTTTCTATCGACGATGGCCCCAGCGCAACCACCACGGCAGAGTTGCTGACCCTGCTGGCACTCCATGACAGCCACGCCACGTTTTTCCTCCTGAGCGACAATATCCAGGGCAATGAAACCCTTGTCGAAGCGATGGTTCAGCAGGGGCATGAGATCGGCAACCATTCAACTGTGGACGAAGCCAGCGTCTCACTGTCCGCTGCTGATTTCGAGCAGAAACTGATGCGGGCGAATCAGACCCTGGCTCCCTATCAGCAGCCCGGCTGGTTCCGGCCGGGCTCCGGGGTCTATGATGGCGAGATGCTTGAAATTCTCCATGAGCACGGCTATCGCTGCGCCCTGGGTTCGGTACACCCGCTGGACCCGCAGATTCCGTCGGAACGGTTTGCTACCTGGTACCTCCTGGAACATATTCAGCCGGGTGACATCATCATCCTGCATGATGGCCCTGAGCGGGGCCAGCGCACCATCAATGTGCTGGCTACTGTCCTGCCACAGCTGGAGCGCCAGGGATATGAGGTCGTGACAATTTCAGAGTTGGTGGCGCGGGCGCCGTAAATGGGCACCGGCCGGTTCCTCTAATGCAGACGTTAACTGCCCACATGTGTTAAGATCGGGTTCACGTGCCACACCGCTGAACCTGTACTGCCCAAGGCATCTGTAAGTCGAAAACTGAATTGGAGTCTCTACATGAACCCTGCTGAGTCACCTATTTCGCCAGAGTTGTGGCAGATTTTCCGGGCCGCCAGCCAGGCCGCCCATGGCCTCGGACACGCCGAAGTCGAGCCCGAACATCTCCTGCTAGCCGCCGCTTTTATGGATACGGAAGAGCATCCTTTCTGGGCGTCCCAGGGGGTGTCCGGTCTCAGGATTTTTCGCGAATTGTACGCAACGTTGACGGGCGAGAAGAATTTGCCCAAAAATCTGCCGCTGACCGGTCGCACAGAGGCGGTCATTGCCGCCGCGGTGTCTGCGGCGCGTCAGCAAGATGATGTGGCGACAATCGCCGATCTGGTCGCGGCTCTATTGCAAGAAAAACAGGGTGTGGCCTATGAGACGCTTCACGCCGCCGGCCTGGATCCCGATCACCTCACTCAGGATCGGCCGCGCTTCTAACCGGGCGGCGCCTGGCTGATAAAAGTAACGGCTGGCGCGGGCCGGCCGATCTAGAGCGGGCCACGGAAGAAATCCAGCAGCTCGCGCAGGAAGCTGTCAAACTGGGCCAAATCTGTCCCCTGGCTGACGAAAAGCTGCAGTTCGTACGTCCCCGTCGCACCTGTGGCCACGCCCAGGAAGCCCTGATCAATGCCATTGGCCGCTAAGGTGTAAATTGTCCAGTCATAAAGCTGGCTGCCGTACGGCTCACCTGCTGAGACAGTCCAGCCCGCAGTGGTGAATTCGGCGACCCGGGCGTCGGGTGAAAGCGGGCTTACTCCTTGAAAACCGCTGGCGGCGGCCCCATCCATGGTCAGCGTGAAACTCCCATCCGGGTTGCTGTTCACGCCGGTAGATGACGAGGTGCAGGTGCCACCGGCCGGATTGCAGAAGAGCTGCGGATTGTCACTAATCAGGTTCGGCACTGCGCCATTCAGCGCCGACAGGGGGCGCAGTGGGAGACCCGAATCGTCGGGCGAAAAAAGCAGGCCGCAATGGGTGCCATCGCTGAAACCGGCGCCAAAGAGCGTAGCCCCGCCCGGCACTTCATCTACAAACAGAGTGATTTGCGCCGTGTTGCCATCGACGCTGCCCGTTGCCGTCGACTCGGTAAAGATAAAGCCACCTTCTGTGTTCACTGCCCGGGCAGATCCCACGACCTCGCCGTTCTCAATAAAAATGGCGTCGCTGACACCGCCGCCGCCCAGCGGGTTGCCGGCTGTTGGTTCAACATTTAGAAGCGGCCCGCCACCCCAGTCCAGGTTAAGGATGCCGCTATCCAGAAATTCCTGAAGCGTTACGCTGATCAAACTGATTTCACCCGTCTCGTCGTTGTAGACCACCTCCAGATCTTTAAGATCCAATTCGGCGCCGTCAATCGGCGCGCCGGTGGCACATTCGTAGCTGTTGGACCAATTCAGATAACTGATATCGAGGGTAGGCATCGCTGTCTCGGTCGGTGCCGGCGTTACAGTAGAGGTCGCTGTGGCGGTCATAGTTGGCGGAAGGGTCGGTGTGCTGGTTGCTGTCGGCGTGGGGGGATCGGGAACACCCAGGCCGAAGGATTCCCAGTTGCAAGCCAGGGCGACGAGCAGCAGGGTGAGGAGGTAGAGCAACCAGGCGTATTTCTGTTTCATGGCGGACTCCTTGCGCGAGATTGCCGGGTCTGCTAACCGGCCGGTTCCGATGTTGGTGTATACTCAGTTTATTGGTCTGACCGGCGCAAAGTGCCTCAAAAGTGCCCTTTTTAGTTGGTTATGGTGGACATTAACCGTAAACAGATACGTAGCGCCCTGCAAGCCTGGCATCAAACCAGCCGGCTTGGTGAGTTGCCCCTGGCTGGCCTGCTCTGCGTCGATCGGCGGCGCGAAGCGCTGGGCTATGATGCCTCGGCTATAGGTCGGGCGCTGGCTCTGCGGCAGCTCCTGCGGGCGTTGCTGGCCGAGCTGCGACCCAACGAGGCTGAGCCCGACCCGGCCGATCCCCGCTGGCGCCCCTTCCTGATCCTGAGCCAACAATACCTGGAGGGACGCAGCCCGAACTGGGTCGCCAACCATCTCTTCCTCGCCAAACGCACCTATCACAAAGCGCAGGCTACGGCCCTGGATCGGCTGGCCACGCTGCTGCAGGATCGTGAACAGGCCGCCCGGCAAACGCCATCTGCCGATTCTGCCGCAACCGCTGCCCCGCTGTTTATGGCGCCTCCTCGCCTCAACCGGCCCTTCATCGGCCGGGAAAATTTACTGGCCGAAATTCGTCAGCGGCTATTGGCTGGCACGTCGCCGCGCCTGGCTCTGGTAGGGCTGCCGGGCGTGGGCAAGACGACTTTGCTGCGGGAGCTGGCGCATGATGAGGCATTGCGTTCGGCTTTTCCTGATGGCATTTTCTGGGCGGGCCTGGGTCAGACGCCGGCGCTGCCAGCCTTGTTGGGGAGTTGGGCGCGCGCGTTGGGCTGTGCCGAGCGGAGTATTGCCGCCGCGCAGAGTTTGGCAGCCCGCGCGGCGCTGGTCCAGGCCCGGCTGGGTACACGGCGGGCGCTACTCCTGATTGATGATGCCTGGACTGGTGAAGCAGCTGTTGCCTTTCAGCTGGGCGGGCCGCATTGTGCTGCTTTGTTGACGACGCGGCTGCGTTCGGTGGCCCATGATTTTGCCGGCAGCGAAGTGTTGACCCTGCCGGCGTTTGCTGCCGCGGAGGGGGCGGCGTATCTCCAAGCGACGCTGGGGCAGGCTGCCCTGACCCAGGCCGATCTCGCCCGGCTCAACCAGCAAGCGGGCGGTCTGCCGCTGGCGCTGAGTCTGATGGTGCGTTATCTGCTGCATCATGAGCGCGATCTGGCCCGCGCCCTGCTACGGCTGGATGCGGCCGAGAACCGGCTGGCGCTGAGCCAGCCGCAGTCGCCGTTGTTGCAGGAAGGGACGCGTTCCCTGGGAATGGCGATTGCACTGAGTGTGGCCGTGCTGAGCCCGGCGGCGCGCCAACTACTGGACGCGCTGGCATGGTTACCGCCCCGGCCCGCCTCGCTGGCGCGGGCCGCCGCCCTGGCGCTGGCCGGGGCGGAGGATCCCCTGACAGAGCTACTGGATGCCGGCCTGGTCGAGCCCCTGGGCGCCGAGCGGCTCACGGTCCACCAGACAATCGCCGATTATTGCCGCAGTCTGCCAACATCTGCGGACGTAGTGGCAAATGTGGTGACCTATTTTGCTTCATTTGCCGAAGATCATGCAGCGGATGATCGCCAATTGGCACTGGAGCTGGAGAATATCACGGCCGCATTGCAGCTGGCGGGGCGGCATAACCGGCCGGTCGACCTGACCCAGGGCGCCGTCGCCCTGGCGCCCTTCAGTACACGGCGCGGCGAGCTGATGATGGCGCAACAGCTATTGGCGACGGCTGCGGCGCAGCTGACCGAGCAGGTTCCGGCATCGCTACAGGCCCGGCTTTTTCTGGCCCTTGGTGACAATGCGGCCCGGCGCGGTGATTTACCGGCCGGTATCGCGGCGGCTGAACAGGCGCAAGCGCTGGATCAGTCGGGCGCCGCGGCGGCTGAGAGCGCCAAGTTGTTAGGCACACTCCATTATCGCCTGGGCGACCTGGCATTGGCGGAACGGTATCTGGATGTGGCCGTGGAGGCGTTTGCGGCGGTGGGGGATGAAACCGGCCGGAACAGCGCCCGTAGCCTGCAGGCCCTCTGCCAGTTGCAGCAGGGCAACCACGCAGCGGCGGCGGCTACATTTGCCGCCCTGATCGAAGCGAGTGCGGCCCTGGGCGATCGCTACCTGGAGGTGCGCGCCTGGCATAATCTGGGTTTTACCCATTTGTTGCGTCAGGAATTGCCTGCCGCAGCCGACGCCTACAACCGCTGTGTGGCGTTGGCCCGCCAATACGGCGACCACCAGGCAGTTGGCGCGGCGCTGGCGGACCTGGGCGCCCTCACCGGGCAACAGGGTGATTTATTGGGTGCGCAGGCCCATTACCAGCAGGCATTGCAAATCGCCCGGGAACAGGGCGACCAGTTGGTGATGGCTATGACACTTTCCAACCTGGGCAATGTCACCCTTGATCTGGGTTTGTTTGAGGAGGCGGATAACTATCTGGAGCAGGCGCTGGCCATCAGCCAGGCAAATGGCATTCTGCGCACGCAGGGCTCGGTTAAGATCCATCAGGCCCGGCTGGCCCTGTTGGCAGGGAACCTGGACCAGGCCCTGGCTACCGCCCAGCAAGCCTTGCAGATTGCCCGTGATGTGGCTGATATCAGTTATGAGGTGGAAGCATTGATCCTATTGGGGCGGGCAGCGCTGGCAGGCGAGATGGCGGACGCAACGGCCCATTTCACCGCAGCCCGAACACTGGCGCAGCAATACGACCTGCCGGCGTTAGCGGCTGAGGCGCTGGCAGGCGAGGCTGCAGCGGACCAGGCATGTAAACACGATCAAGCAACTCACTTGACCTCCTAGGCAAATTGACACGGTAGGCCCTCGATAGTATCATGCTGATACTACCAAACCTGATACTATATTTTCCGGAGTGTGGCAATGGCACAATATACGGAACGAGTCCAGACGGTCCTGACCAGGACCCAGTATGAGTACCTGCGTAAACTAGCAGATGAAGAACATAAGCCTATAAGCAAGCTGATCCGTGAGGCCATTGAGGAGTTCTATTTCGTCCAGATAGAGAAAGATAGGCGGCGGCAGGCTCTGGCAAACCTGCTGGCCCTGGATGCGCCGGTTGCTGACTGGCCAGAGATGGAGGCTGAAATTGAACGGGGCGTCATGGATGAGTGAGCAACGCTATTTCCTGGATGTGAACATCCCCATGTATGCGGCAGGGCAGGACCACCCGCATAAAGCCGCCTCAGTCTGGATTCTGAGTGAGATAGCTGAAGGACGGCTAAATGTTGTGATTGACGCCGAGATTATCCAGGAAATTCTCTATCGTTTTGGGGCAATTGGCATACCACAGGTTGGTACGGTGATGGCCACAAATCTGCTCGAGTTGGTGCCTGACGTCTTGCCTATCACTGTTTCTGATGTCAGGTTCGCTGTCACTCTATTTGCGCAATACGCTGCCCGTGGCGTCAAAGCGCGTGATGTGCTTCACGCTGCCGTCATGCAGAACCACCAGCTGACGCATATCATTTCCACTGACAAGCATTATGACCTGATGGAAGGTTTGCAGCGTGTTGATCCTGGCGACCTTTACAACAATCGCTAATTTACTTACTTCCGCCAGCCCGGCAGCCTGAGTTGCCCGCGCCGCACCTGCACCAGCGCCAACCCGATCAGCATCAGGGCGATGCCGATAATTTTGTTGATGGTCAGCGTCTCGCCAAGGATGGGAACGGCCAGGAGGGCGGTCCAGATGACGGTGGAGGCGCCCAAAATGCTGGCTTCGTAAGAGCGCAGGGTACGCAGGATGTAGTTCCAGACGCTCATGCTGAAGGCGATCATGACCAGGCCGGTATAGAAAAGTGTGCCCACATTGGCCAGGCTGCCGACGTGGGGGGGCCAATCCGTAATAAGGCCTGCCAGAAGTAGCAGGCCGCCGCCAAACAGTAAAGCAATGGTTGAGATGATCAGACTGCTGAGCTGCTGGGTCGTCATGAGCAGCTTGCGGGTGATGTTGTTGGTGTAGGCAATCCCCATGATGCCGACGAGGATCAGAAATACGCCGCGTAGTTGCGCGTCTGAGAGCGCCCCGGGGAAAAAGATGCGCAAGCCGGCCAGGGCGACGGCGGCGCCCAATACCTGAAAGAGGGTTGGCGACTCTTTCAAAATAAAAATGCTCATCCCCATTGTCACGAAGCCGACAAAATTGACCAGGTAGGTGTTGGTCGTCGCCTCCAGAAGATCCAGGGAGAGGGTTGTTGTTAGCCGGGCCACAAAGAAATTCAGAAAACCAATGACTAAAATGGTCAACCAGACTTTGGTGGGCAGGTTGCGCGGTATGGGTTCGCGGCGGATACCAAACGTGTATAGGGCCAGCGCGACCATGCCAATCGTGACCGAGACCCAGGCAAAGGTGAACGGCTCGACATCGGTGAGGGCCAGTTTGATGAGGACGGTGCCCAGCGACATCAGGACGAGGATGCCAATGGTTTGCAGAATGGCGATAGCCCGTTCGTTTTTCATGAAGTACCTGTGCTGTGAAGGTTGACCGATATGCAATCCTGGGAGCATAGCGGAGCGCACAGGTTCTGGCAAGCGTGTCGGCTATCAAGAGGGCGTACCCGGAAGGTGCCTGATCGGCAGCAGGATGGGGTCGCTTTTCCGGCCGGTTAGTCGCCAACCAGACTATCGCCACCTACCTATTGCTTCGAGTTGCGTGCCTCGTATGGTTGCAGCGATGGGTGCTCCCAGCCCCGGTAATGGGCTGCCACGTATGGCATGAGCGTGTCCACCAGCGCCCTGGCCGCCGCAGATGGCTCATTCTGGGCCAGCTGTTCAGCCAGTTCGGCGGCGGCGGCGGCAACATCAAAGTGGGTAGGCTGACCGCCGCGCAGGACGACGTCACCGCCGACCAGCACTGTGTCGACATCGCCGGCCTGGGCGCGGGTCAAAAGGAGCGGCAGCGGTGGCGCCTCGGGGGCGGTCCAGGGCCAGAGGAGACGGTCCAGGTCGAGCAGAACGACATCGGCCTGGTAACCGGGCGCCAACCGGCCGATCTGCCCCTCTTTCTGCAGCAACCTTGCCCCGCCCTCAGTCGCCATCTGCCAGATTTCCTCTGGGGCCGGCGCCGGGCCATCGATCTCGGGTGTCCGGTGTAGCCGCAGGGCCAACCGCATCTCGGCGAACATATCCTCGTCGTCGTTGATGGTGGTGCCGTCCATGCCCAGAGCGACGCTGACGCCGGCGGCCATCATCCCGTTGAGCGGGGCGACGCCGGCGCGTAAGCGCAGGTTGGAGCTGGGGTTGTGACTGACGTGGGTCCCTCGCGCCGCCAGAATGGCCAGATCAGCTTCACTCAGCCAGACGCCGTGGGCCAGCGAGAAGCGGGGCGACAGGACGCCGAGTGCGTCCAGATGCTGCACCGTCGACATCCCATAAGCGCGCGGCCCATGCAGCTTCTCGTACAACGACTCCAGCAGATGGGTCTGAATGCCGACGCCGCGCTCCTCGGCCAGGGCCGCCATACGCTGGTAGGTATTGTCGGCAACCCATTGGGGGCCGGGCGGGCCAAACCAGACGTCGATGCGCTCGTGGGCGGCGTATGCCGCCTGGAGTTCAGCCATGACGGCAAAGTAATCGTCAATGGACAGGTTATCTGGGCCGGGCAGCCTTTGCTGGGCTAGCGCCCGGACCTCGGCTGGCAAACCATCGAGAAACGCCTTATCCTCTCCCCATACCAGGTAACTGCTCTCCGCCATGCCGGCCGCATAAGCCACCCGCATCCCGGCCGCGTCGTAGGCGTGCAGCCCCTGGCTGACGCCGTCGCGGAAGGCGGCGGCGCTGCCCCGGCCCTGATGGACGTCCACCACGGCGGTGACGCCGGTGCGCAGGAGGCGGGCGGCGCTGAGCAGAGTTGCCAGGTAGACTGAAGCTGGTCGGCGCCCGGCCAGGGAGAGGAGCCAGAGCTCCAGCAACTGATCCGGGATACCCTGTTGTTGGGCGGTGATGCCGTTGCTATGGTGGTGGGCGTTGATGAGGCCAGGCATGATCGCCTGCCCTTCATGGCCGATGACGGGCAGCGCGGGGAACTCCCGGCGCAGCGCTGGCCAGCGCCCCACGCGAGCGACGCGACCGTCGCTGACGAGCAGGGCGCCATCGGGGATAATGGTCTGGGCATCCTGGATGAGCCAACGGCCGCGGATGAGTAGATTTGGGGAAGAGGTGATGTTCATGGGGCTTGCTTTCCTGTTGTGGAGAACCGGCCGGTTCCCCCCGCATGCATTCAGCGGGCCTTGGCAGCCAGGCACCGAACTGATGCCATTATACCGGATCAACAGAAAGCGGTTTTCTCGTCAAGGGGCAAACGGTAAGTCAGAAAAAAAGAACGGCCGTTAATGGCGGCCGTTCTTTCCCAGCGCTATCGATACTGCATGATACTCACCGGACACGTCCCGTCCTGTATTGGGTGGATGGGAATATGGTCCTATTTTAGGGACCATAGGCCTATCGGGTATAGGAGGCTGGTACTAATTTGGCTTCGATCTTGTTGGCTACGGGGCTGGGGTGCGTTTGACGGGCCGGGTAGCGAAGCGCAGCGGTAATGAGTGTCCAATGAATCGGTGACATATGTAACCTGATTCCGTCAATCCGCACTCATAGAATGGTCTGAGTAGCGTATGAAATACGCTGATTTTCTGGAGAAGATGTATGAAATTGGCGCCGGTGCAAAAAAAGCCAAAATCGCTGCGGACGCGTATGACCCAGGCGATTTTGCTGCCCCTGGCAGTGGTACTGATCATCGTGACGGTGATTGAATACAACCGCAACCGGTCTGAGCAGCTGGCGAACGCCCTGGTCCTGGGCGAGGCAGCCGGCCAGTCATTGGAGCGGACGGTGCGGCAGCATCTGTTGCGCTCGAACTTTAGTGGTATTGAAGAGATGATGCGTCAGATGAGCCAGTCTGGCGAGTTGCAGAACGTGTATCTGCTAAATGAGTCTGGCGCGGTCCTGAATTCCTCTGCTGATATGACCGGCCGGTTTCTCTCCTATGATTCGCCGGATTGCCAGAGCTGCCATCCTGCCCGCTTTGCCATCCGGCCCACCAGTATTGTGATCAAGGACGAAAGCGGCGCGCAGATGCTCCGAGCTGCCTATCCGCTGGAAAACGCGGCCGAATGTGCCACCTGCCATGGCACCGGGCAGGCAACTTTGGGGATGCTTATTACCGACGTGCCGCTGGCTCCGCTGCAAGATCGCTTTGCCAGTAATCTGAGGGCGAATTTATTCTGGTGGTTTGCCAGCTTCGGCGCCGTCTTCCTGGGCGTCTTTGTCGTCCTGGATCGCCAGATTGTCAGCCGGTTGGCCAACCTGGCCTGGTCGATGAACACATTTGATCCCCATTCGTTTGCGCCGCTGTCAGATGATGGCGAGTCTGACGAAATTGCCGATCTGTACCATTCATTCAACGACATGGCCCTATCCGTCCAGCAGCATGAGCAGGAAAACGAGATGCTGACGGCGCAGCTGAGTCAGGAAAATGAGCAGCGGGCGGAGCTACTGAAGCGCATGATCGACGCCCAGGAAAATGAGCGCAAGCGCATCGCCGCTGAGCTCCATGATGAGTTGGGGCAGGTGCTGACCGGTGTCACCATGCAGCTGGAGGCGATCAAACGGACGGTGGAGCGCGATCCGGCACGCGGTGCGATGTTACTCTCCACGGTGCAGGAGCATGTCGCGCTCGGCGTAGACAAAATGTATGAGGTTATAATAGCCTTGCGGCCTTCGGAGCTGGATGATCTGGGTCTGGTGCCGGCCTTGCGCAATCTGATTGAACGGGTCCTGGCAGGGACCAATATCAGCTATGAGCTGAATAGCTGCCCGCTGCAGGAACGGTTGCCGGCAGCCGTAGAAACCGCTCTTTACCGAACGTTTCAGGAGGCCCTGAACAACATTGTGCGCCATTCAGGCGCCACACATATTCAGCTTTCAATTGAATTGGAACCAGATTGTCTCCGAGGGAGAATTGTTGACAATGGGTGTGGCTTTGAGCCAGAAAGTTTGGAGCTGAACGGTAGCAAACCGCGCGGTCTGGGGCTTTTGGGCATGAAAGAGCGCGTTGGCCAATGCTGCGGCCAGGTCACGGTTCGGTCGCAGCCAGGTGAGGGGACGGTTGTGGAAATCGAGGTCCCGTTGACAGAGATGATGCAGACAATGTCTGAGGAACTGTATGAGTAAGATGATTCGGGTACTGATCGCTGACGACCACACCATTGTGCGCACCGGGGTGCGGATGTTATTAGAGGCAGAGCCTGACATGGAGGTCGTGGCTGAGGCGTTGCATGGCCAGGAAGCGGTTGATCTGGTTGAGGCCTTAAGGCCTGATGTGGTGTTGATGGACATCTCGATGCCGGGTATGGATGGGTTGACGGCGACGCGTTTGATAACGGGTAACCGGCCGGATACCCGCATCCTGGCGCTGACCATGCATCGGGAGGATGAATATTTCTTTGAAATGCTGGAAGCCGGCGCCTCTGGCTATATTGTCAAAGGGGCGGACCCAGCGGAATTGTTGGAGGCGATCCGAGTGGTGGGCCAGGGGCAGGTCTTTCTCTACCCATCCGTCGCCGGTAAATTGGTCCAGGCCTATCTGAAACAGACGCAGAAAGCGACCGACACAGGTCCTCAGCTCAGTTCGCGCGAGTCGGAAGTGCTCCACCTGTTGGCTCGTGGGTATAGCAGTAAAGAGATTGCCGACCGGCTGGTCATCAGCCAGAGCACGGTTCACTCGCACCGTAGCAACCTGATGAGTAAGCTGGGTCTGGATAGCCGCCGGGCGCTGGTCCAGTACGCCCACGAGCATGGTATTTACTAAGCGCCAATCTGTCCGCGAAAAACGCCAAATCCTCTGGCGTTTTTCGCCAACTGTTTAGAGCCTTCTCAACTGAAGCTGGCGCTCTCCCCGATAGTGAACAAAGTCACAATCTTATATTCTAATCCTCAGAGATAGTGGGCCTGTGTATGGAGAGAAAGATGGCCACGCATCGTGTGTTTCTCATCTGGACGCACCCTCTCTTTCGTGAAGTTGTTCGCCTGAGTTCGACCCATCCAGATTTTGTCTGGGTTGGTGATACCAGTGACCAGAAGGCGGCGCTGAGCGAAATCGCGGCCACATGCCCGGATACTATCGTCATTGAGGACGTGGGCGACGATCACCTGAATGGTGTCATGGATCTTCTTCGTTCCTGTGCGCCCAACGTTCGTGTCATTGTGATGAACCTGAACGATAACAAGCTGAATCTTTATCAACACCGTGAACAATATCTCACCCGTGCTGACGAACTGATCAGTTTGATATTACAGGACAACGATTCATTCTAATTGGAGCAGACAAGTGAGGTCGCCCATGAAAGTTAAACCACTTCACTTCCTTCTGGCACTGGTTTCGCTGCTGGCTATAGTCGTGGCCGCTTGTAGCGAAGATGAGGGTGCCACCCCTGTTGTTGTTACTTCCGCTCCAGAGATAGTGACTGAAGAAGTACAGGTTACCCGTATCGTCGAGGTCGAGGTTCCGGCGGAGTGTGCCGAGGCTGAGCCACTCACCTGCCCAGAACCAGAACCGGCGGCCGTGGAGACTGTGCCATTTGAGATGCAATGGTTGGGCTCAGCCCACGCCGACGCTTCTGCTGAAGCCTTCGTCCATTGGGATGAAGACGATCCGGCGGAAGTGCCCACTTCTTGCGCTCGCTGCCACAGTACACCAGGTTACCTGGACTACATCGGCGCTGATGGCTCATCCGCAGGGGCGGTTGATGCTGCCGCGCCAATTGGCACAGTCATTACCTGTGAAGCCTGTCACAACGATGTTACTGTCGACATGACAAGCGTCGTCTTCCCCTCCGGTGTTGAGGTCACAAACCTGGGGCCGGAAGCTCGCTGTATGCAATGCCATCAGGGCCGTGAATCCACCGTCAGCGTGGACCAGAAGATCGTCGATGCTGGTCTGGGTGAGGGGGATGAAGATACCGTCGCCGAAGACCTGGGATTCACAAATATCCATTATTACGCCGCCGCCGCCACGCAATTTGGTACGGTGACGATGGGTGGATACGAATATGCTGGCATGAGCTACGATTCTCGTTACGAGCACGTAGCCGGTTACAATACCTGCACCTCTTGCCATGATTCCCATACACTGGAAGTCAAATATGACGAATGTGTGGCCTGTCACACCGACCTGGAAAGCGCCGACGATCTGGTAAATGTCCGGATGCCCGGTTCGCTGGTTGACTATGACGGCGACGGGGACATGACGGAAGGCGTCTACTACGAAATCGAGGACATGCGGGCCATCCTTTATGATGTGATGCAGGCTTATGCCAATGAGGTGTCAGGTACGCCGATTGGTTACAACGTTGAGGCCTACCCTTACTTCTTCATCGATACCGATGGTGATGGCTCTCTCAGTGAGGAAGAGGCTGTCTTCCCGAATGCCTACAATGCCTGGACACCGCGCCTGACCCGGGCGGCCTACAATTATCAGGTTTCCCTGAAAGACCCTGGCCGCTTCGCTCATGGCGGTAAATACATCATCCAGCTCATCTATGATTCGATCATGGATTTGAACGGCGCCCTGGACACACCAATGGACGTTTCCGGCCTGCGCCGGATCGACCATGGCCACTTTGCCGGCTCGGAAGAGGCGTTCCGCCACTGGGATGAGGAAGGCGCTGTGCCTGGTAGCTGTAGCCGTTGCCATTCCGCGAACGGTCTGCCGCTCTACGTCAATGAAGGCGTCTCGATTACCCAGCCTACAGCCAATGGCTTCCGTTGTGACACCTGCCATGTCGATCTGGAGACCTTCGACGTTCATGCGCCTGAATCTGTCGCCTTCCCCAGCGGGTTGGTGGTCAGCTTTGAGGAGAATGACATCCCCAGCAACCTCTGTATCAACTGTCACCAGGGGCGGGAATCTCGCGCCAGCGTGGATGGCGCCGTTGGTGATGCAGCGGATAACGAGGTGGTTGAAGGGTTGAACTTCATCAACGTTCACTACTTTGCCGCCGGCGCGACCGTCTTTGGGACGGAAGCCCAAGGCGCGTATGAATATGAAGGTAAGGCTTACCTGAGCCGCAATGATCACGTCGGCGAATTTGATTCCTGCACCGAGTGTCATGATACCCATGCGCTCGAGGTCGTGATCGAAGAGTGCACCGAGTGTCATGAGGTTCTGGAAGAGACGGGCGACCTGCACACGATCCGCGTTTCCGAAACTGATTTCGACGGTGATGGCGACGTCACCGAAGGTATGGCTCAGGAAATCGCCACGTTGCAGGAAGCGCTGTACGCGACGATGGTGGCCTATTCGACTGACACAATTGGTACGACCATCCTGTACTCGCCGGCCAGCTACCCCTACTTCTTCATCGATCTGAATGGTGACGGGGTCGGGACGCCGGATGAGGTCAATTTTGGTAATCGGTACGGTACCTGGACGCCTAATCTGCTCCGGGCCGCCTATAACTACCAATACGTATCCAAGGATCCGGGCGCCTTTGCCCACAACGGGCTCTACGTTCTGCAAGTCCTGTATGACAGCATTGAGGCATTGGGTGGCGACGTTAGCGCCTACACCCGGCCGGTCACTGAATAAGCTGAACGGCTGAACATGCCTCTTTAGTGAGGCTCATAGTGCAGAGTGGCCCCCTGCAATCTTTTTGCAGGGGCCTGCTGGCACGCTGGCCTGTGCGAGTGACGCTGCTAATAGGAAACCGTTTTGACCGCAGCCCGAAACGCAGAGGGCTGCGCCACGTCAGGTATGGGTCATGAAGAGGCTCGGTAGTGAATGCCGCCATTTGCCCGTACGTCACCCTGAGCTTCGTTCATGGGGCAATACCCACATCAAGAGAGCGTCACCTCTCCAGGAGTGTTGGCCTTGATGGCTGGTGGACGGTATGGCAGTCCGCCTTTGTTTGGCCAGCTACCGGCCGGTCCTTGCGGCGCCCGAAGAAAGGGTCTCTCGCGCCGCCCGGTAAAACACATATTAGCCGAGTGATGTGCGTGAAACGGCGAGGCGCCTGGTACGGTCAGGTTGAGTAATGGCGATAGCATTTCCAGGCGCAGCCCTACGGCCCGTCGTCTCGCCTTATCGACGCAACTGGGCGCAGAGCGCGCACGGGGACAAACTCCGGGCGGAGCCCCAGAACCAGATAGCGGTGAGATCTTGCCAGCGCCTTACCTCAATTGCCAGCTGGTTACTCTGTAGTGACGCTTCTCGCGATGACGTCGTTCCTCTTTGGGCGTTCTGGCCCTGCTGACCGCAGCCTGTTTTGCCTCATTGAACGCTTCGCTGCGTGAAACTTCGTGACGAGGAGGGCTCAACATGTATGCGAAGCCTGCCAAGAAACAAGACGATTTTGAGCTCGCCACTCAGGACGGGTGATTGGCAATTGCTCCGGGCCAAGGTGCCAACCGGGATCGAATGCCAGTCGAGAGGCAGCCCTGCCGCTTGCCCTTTCATTGTCACATGCTGCCCCTGGGGCATGGGTCAAGCCAAAGTCGACAGCTACAAAAACGTACTGAAATGTAGGGGGCGGTCGTTATCAGTCAGCGCTCTTCGTACTGACTGACCGGCAACAAAAAAGCGGCGCCGAGTTGCCTCGACGCCGCTCTGAGTAAGTCAGAAAGACTGGCGGTTACGTTCTAACGCATCGCTTCCAGGGCCTGCTGCAGCATGGCCATGGTGTACTCGGCATTGTGGACACCCATGCTCTGGTCTTCGACCACGAATGAGTAGTTCCACATCGCGTTGGCGACCGCTTCCGGATAGGTGCCGGTGACCCACAGACCGTTGTCCGGGTTCATGATGCCCTGATCCAGGAACAGCTGCGTGAGTTCGTCAAGCATTGCCTGAACTTCAGTCTGGACACCTTCGATGTCGAAGCTCTCTGCATCCTCATGACATTCGGTGCAGCGCTCCACTTCGGGCTCGTAGGTGTGGTTGTCATTCTCGCCCATATGGCAGTTGACGCAGGTGTTCTCGACATTTTCGTAATGACCGCTAACACTGTCCTCAACGCCGAGACCGCCCTCACCGAGCAGCATCTGGGCTTCGTTACCATGATGTGTACCGAAGCGGCTGGAGGTCACTTCGATGTTGCCATCAGCCACAACCGGGGCTTCGTTCCGGATCTGGTGACAGTTAGCACACAGATTGCCGGCACCGCCATCAAACACGCTGGCGGTATATTCCATCTGAACCGGGGCGTTGGCGCCGGTGATGGCCCAGTCTGCCGAGGTGTAGGTCACGTGGATTTCATGACAGGTGCGGCAGGTGAACGGCGAAACGTTCACAATACCTTCAACTGAAGCGTCATGCGGGGGCAGACCAGCGGCGATGCGGGCTTCAGCGCCCTCATGGCCATGGCAGCCAGCACAGTTCGTACCTTCGCCACGGATGAAGGATTCACCGGTACCATGGACCGAACTTTCGCGGAACTGCGCTTCTTTGGACCAGATAACGGTGGTGTCATTGTGACATTCAGTACAGGAAAGATCTTCTGCTGTCATGACGGCCATAGCGCCAGCCTCACCGGCCGGACCCGCTGGACCCGCCGGGCCTTGCTCACCGGCCGGACCCGCTGGACCTTCCGGACCCGCTGGGCCAGCAGGCCCTTCCGGACCGGCAGGGCCCGCTGGACCCGCCGCACCTTGCTCACCAGCGCAGGCGGCAAATAGCAGCAAAGAAGATACAAACAGACCGAGTAGCCATAATTTGTATTTCATTTGACATTCTCCTTGATGCCAGGATAAGTTAGAAATGCCAGTTTAGTTCTCAAATAGACTGCCTCCTATTCGCTTTTGCTATTTTTCTCAGGACTGAACCAGCAATTCTGGATTGAAGCCGTTTGTACTTGTTGGTGGGGACACAAAGAGGTAGCTTGTTCTTTGTTGTCGCCTGAATCCAGAATCCCTCACGTCCCGAGTATAGCAAAACCCGAAAAAAGAGGACATTAATCACTCTGAGTCTGACTCCTTTGAACTATATGTCACTTTGCCTATCCAGGGCTTCGCTAAAAACGCCAAATAGCCTCGGAAAAAGTGCTAGTTGTCTGGCATGGACGTGTTTTTGAGCAAAATCAGTAGGCGGCCAATGACCAGCCGCCAGACCCACTAACTCCTTCTTTCTGCCAGCCCCCTTTTCGCCTACAATGAAGGCATGCAGCTGATCCTGACGCATGAGAATTCTGACTTTGACGCGGTGGCCTCGCAAATGCTGGCCCACAAGCTATACCCGGCCGCCCTGCCCATGCTCTCGCGCCGGGTTAACCGCAACGTCAATGGCTTTTTGACGCTGTATTGGGATATGCTGCCCTACATCCGACCCCAGGATTGGCAACGTGAGCCGGTCGAGCAAATTATCCTTGTTGATACCCATTCATTGCCCAATGTCCGCGGTGTGCGCAAGGACAGCCCCGTTCAGGTCATCGACCACCATCTGCTGGCCGAAGACGATGAGCCGCTGCCCGACAACTGGGCCCTGCACCAGGAGGCGACGGGGGCGACGGCGACCATCCTGCTGGAGCAAATTCGCGCGGCCGGCGGCACCCTCAATGAGCTCGAGGCCACCCTGGCCCTGCTCGGCATCTACGAAGACACCGGCAGCCTGACCTATGACGCCACCGGCTCGCGGGATGCGGCCATGGCAGCCTGGCTGCTTTCGCTGGGCGCTCGCCTGCCCCTGGTGCGCCAGTTCCTCGAGATCCCGCTGACGCCGGACCAGCAAACGTTATATCAGGAATTGCAGGATCGCAGTGAATGGTTCACGGTGCAGGAGCAGACCATCATCCTGGCCCAGGCGGAGATGACCGCGGAATTTACAGACGAAATCTCCAGCGTCGCCCACCGGATGCGCAATGCGCTGGTGCCGGATGTGCTGCTGCTCGCGGTGCAGATTGGCCACAACGTCCAGGTGGTCCTGCGCAGCGCCACCGATCGCCTCGACGTGGGCGAAATGGCCCGTAGCCTGGGCGGCGGTGGCCACGCCAAGGCTGCCGCCGCGCTCATTACCCACCAGGGCTTGGCGGCAGTCGTGGAAAGGTTGCGAACCTTGCTGAACCAGCTGGTGCAGCCAGAGGTCAAGGTGCGCGAGGTGATGTCAGCCGGGGTGCAGACGATGCTGGCCGGGGCGACGGTCGCCAGCGCGGCCCAGACCATCCAGCGGCTGGGCCACGAAGGCTACCCGGTGCTGGCGGATAGTGGCGAACTGGTTGGCCTGCTGACCCGCCGCGCGGTGGACCGGGCGCTCAGCCATGAGCTGGAACACCTCGAGATCCGCCAGGTGATGCGGGCCGGCCGGATCAGCGTCACGCCGGAAGACAGCCTGGAACTGGTCCAGCAACGCATGATTGAGTCCGGCTGGGGGCAAATCCCGGTGGTGGATGTGGCTACCGAATCGCGCATCCTGGGCGTCGTCACCCGCACTGACCTCATCAATCATATGTTCAAACCGGCCGCAGCCGGCAAATCCAATCTGCGTGAGCTGATGGAAGAGATGCTGGCGCCGGCTGTCTGGCGCCTTTTACAGCAAATCAGCACCAGCGCCGTTGCCCATGGCTTTCCGCTGTACTTCGTCGGCGGCATTGTCCGCGACATGCTCCTGAAAACGCGGCCCAATGACATCGACCTGGTGGTCGAGGGGGATGCCATCGCCCTGGCCGAAACGCTGCGGGATGAATTTGGCGGCCGGGTGCGCAGCCATCGCCGCTTTGGCACCGCCAAATGGCTGCTCGACGACGAGGTCCGCTGCCGGCTGAATGGCGGCACCCCGGCCGCTGAACTGCCGGACGCGCTGGACTTCGTCACCGCCCGCAGCGAATTTTACGAGCGCCCCTCGGCGCTGCCCGAAGTCAAAGAAGGGTCGATCAAGCTGGACCTGCTGCGGCGGGATTTCACCATCAACGCCCTGGCGATCCGGTTGGATGGCGCCCATCTGGGCCAGCTCCTGGATTATTATGGCGGGCAGCGTGACCTGGAAAATGGGCTTATTCGCGTCCTGCATAGCCTGAGCTTCATCGATGATCCAACACGCATTTTGCGGGCAGTGCGGCTGGAGCAACGGCTGAAGTTTGCCATCGAACCACGCACTGAGGAGCTGATTGGCGATGCCCTCAACATGTTAGGGCGCACCACGGGCGAGCGGATCAGGCACGAAATTGAGCTGGCGCTGAACGAGCCCGAGGTGGCGGCCGTGTTGCGGCGGTTGGATGAGCTGGGCGTGCTGCGCCATCTGCACCCGGATTTGCATTGGGATGAGCGATTGGCGCTTGGGTTTCGCCAGGTAACGGCTTATCTTGAGGCGCCGTATTGGGACGCGCCCATCGGACCCAATGATGGGCTGGTGATGCGCTTTATCCTCTGGCTACTGCCGTTGCCGGCGGCGGGCCAGCGGCGCATCATGAGCTGGCTGCGGGTGCGGCGCACAACGCGGGAGGATGTGCTGGGCGCCGGCCGGTTGTGGCGGCGTCTGGGTGAGCTGCCGCCTGAACCGCGGCCCAGTGAGGTCAGCGCGTTGTTGGCGCCGTTGACCGGCCGGTTCCGCCTCCTCGCCGCCTGCCACATCCACGCCGCAATCAACGACCAGCCGGTCCTCGCCGCCCTCATCGACCGTTATCAGACAGAATGGGTTGATGTGCACACCGAACTGGATGGTCGGGCCCTCCAGGCGCTGGGCGTCCCCCGTGGACCGCAGATTGGCGACCTGCTGGCTGCGCTTCTGGCGGCCCGGCTGGATGGTGAGATCGCCGACGAGGCCGGCGAGCGCGCTTTTGTCACCGGCTGGCTGGCCAGTGCCGCCAGCGAAGAGGAAGAGTAGTAGGGGGTTATCATGGGTGGTTCGCTTCCCTTATTCACCGTGCGCGGCATCAGCATCCGCATGCATATCACCTTTCCCCTCATCCTGATCTGGGGAGCCATTCAGTTTGGTTTTCTGGCCGGCGAAGGGCTGACCGGCGCTGTGTTTGGCGTCATCGTCACCCTGCTATTGTTCGCCATCGTCGTCTTGCATGAGCTGGGCCATAGCTTTGCGGCGCTGTATTACGGCGTGCCGGTGACGCAGATCGTACTGATGCCGCTGGGCGGCGTAGCCCAGTTGGGACGTATCCCGGAGAAGCCGGTGCAGGAGTTTGTCATCGCTATCGCTGGCCCGATGGTCAATTTTGTCCTGGCCGGGCTGATGTTTTTGCTGAGCCTGGTCATCAGCCTGACAACGTCGCTGGATACGGCCAGCCTGCTGACGGTGGATCTGAGTTTCGCGGCGATCTTCAACTACATTTTTGTCTCCAATCTGTTTCTGGGTGTGTTCAACCTGCTGCCCGCTTTTCCGATGGACGGCGGGCGTATCCTGCGTGCCCTGTTGGCGACAAGGCTGAATTATGTGCGGGCCACCCGGATTGCGGTGATGATTGGCCAGGGCATGGCCTGGCTCTTTGGGCTCTGGGGTTTCCTGGGCGGCGGGCTGATGCTGATTTTGATCGCCTTTTTTGTCTACATCGGCGCCGGGCAGGAGGGGCAGGCGGTCCAGTTGCGCCACGTCCTGGGTAATCTGACCGTGCGTCAGGCTTACTCACGGCAAGCGCTGACCTTACCGCCCAGTGCCACCCTGCGCGACGCCGTTGCCCTCACCTTGCGCAGTTTCCAGGCTGATTTTCCGATTTGTGAAGGGGAGCAGTTGTTGGGGCTGTTGTCGCAAAGCCGCCTGCTGGAGGCGCTGAACGAACTGGGGCCGGATGTGCCGGTGGTGCAGGTGATGCGGCGCGATATCCGGCCGGTCTCCCCCGCCGAAGAAATCATTGCCGTCCAGGAACGGATGGCTGAGGAGAATCTGGATGCCTTGCCCGTGGTCGAGGCAGATCGCTTCCTCGGCCTGCTGACCAGCCGGGATATTGGCGAGCTGTTCAGGCTTTTGTCTACGCAGCCCGATCTGATACGTGAGACGGTGCGTGAGTAGGGCGCAGAGCGCCCAGCCCCTCGGTATCCTCAGGAGCGACAACCTGGGGCGGAGCCCCGGAACGAGTGTTGCAAGGCGGCACAGGCCCCTAAAACGCCACCGCCACCCCATCATTGCGCTTCTCTGACCCGGCTACATACACGCCGCTCTCCAGATCCCGCAAAATCACCTGACCGCCGCCATAATGCATGTCCCGGGCGGCAATTGGCGACATGATCTCATGCCCGCGCCGGCGCATCTCTCGAACATCGCCGGGCCGAACGCTTTCTTCCAGGGCAAAGAGCTTGCCCTGCTGCCAGCGGAAACGGGGCGCATCCAGGGCGGCCTGGGGGCTCATGTTGAAGTCGACCAGGTTGCTGCCGACTTGTAGGTGCCCCTGCGGTTGCATAAAACCGCCCATCACGCCAAAGCTGGCCCAGGGCTGGCCGTCCCGGCAGATGAAGCCGGGGATGATGGTGTGGTAGGGGCGCTTGCCTCCGGCCGCTTCGTTCCGATGGCCGGGCTCAAGCGAGAAGTTGCTGGCGCGATTTTGCAGCAACACACCGGTCCCCTCCGCCGTCAGGCCGCTGCCGAAAAGGCCGCACAAGCTTTGAATCCAGCTCACCATGTTGCCCGCCTCGTCGGCGACGGTGAGGTAGACCGTGTCTTCGTGCTGCTGGGGCTGGCCGGGCGTTGGGATCAGGGCGCTGTGACTGCTGATGAGGCGGCGCCGGGCGGCTGTGTAGCTGTCGCTG
The DNA here is from genome assembly GCA_020634575.1 of Ardenticatenales bacterium. The sequence continues at coordinate 280,680 of JACKBM010000003.1, forward strand.
AGCAGGCCGGCCAGGGGGATCTCCGCCTGGCGCGGGTCGGCGATGTAGGTGGCGGCGTCGGCAAAGGCGAGCTTGATCGCCTCCATCAGCAGGTGGGTGTACTCGTAGCTGCCGTGGCCCAGCGCGGCCAGGTCATGCCCTTTGACGATGTTTTGGGCCAACAGGGCGGTCAGCCCCTGGCCATTGGGCGGGATCTCGTGGAAGGTGACGCCGGGGCGGTAGCTGATGGCCAGCGGCTCAACCCACTCGGGTTGGTAGCCTGCCAAATCCGTCGTCGTCAGCAGCCCGCCATCGGCCCCAACCGTCTTACAGATCTGCTGGGCGATGGCGCCGTGGTAGAAAGCGGTCGTTCCCTCGGCTGCCAGTGTTTTCAGAGTGGCGGCGAGGTCGGGATTGCGGAACAGTTCACCAGTACGTGGGGCGCGCTGGCCATTGTCTCGCAGCCAGATGCGGCGACTTTCAGCCTGGCGGCCCAGGAGCGCTACGCCGCCGGCCCAGTCCGCGGCGAAACATTCGGAGACGGGAAAGCCGTTTTCGGCGTAGTCGATGGCGCTGGCCAGGAGTTGGGGGAGGGGGAGAGTGCCGAAGCGGTCCAGGGCGGTGGCCCAACCGGCCGGTGCCCCCGGCACAGTCACCGCCAGCCCACCATGGCGCGGATAGCTGGTGTGCCCCAGCGTACGCACATGGTCCGCCGTTAGCGCGGCCGGCGCCGGCCCACTGGCATTCAGCCCGTACAGTTTCTGATCGGCTGCTGACCAGATCAGGGCAAACGCATCCGCGCCCAGCCCCGTCATGCCTGGCTCGACCACACAGAGCGCCGCCGCCGTCGCCACCGCCGCGTCAATCGCGTTGCCCCCGGCGCGCAGGACCGCCAACCCGGCCTGCGCCGCCAGCGGCTGGCTGGTCGCCACCGCCCCATGCCGCCCGCTGATATTGGAGCGGCGGCTGCTGAAGGAAATGGTGTAATCAATCATATGTTCGTCCGTAAATGTACCCCGTAGAGACGCGCCGCGGCGCGTCGCCCACGTGTATCAAGCGCAGCACCGGCCATGCGTCAGACGTTGCCCGTTGTGAGCCTGCTGGTAGCGGATGCGCCCCGTGACTGTGTACGAGGTATGGTAGCGCCCTGCTGTGCCCAGCGTGGGCCTGGGATGATGGGCGCCGGTGGAGACGCGCCTGGTGGCGCTGCCCAGCGTGGGCCTGGGATGATGGGCGCCATAGGAGACGCGCCAGCGGCGCGTCTTTACGGGAGGCAGGTCGCCGTTGACGGGGTGGTGGGGGCGGTCTATCATACGGGCTGCGCTGTTTGTTGATGCGTATTATGACAGCGTTGACCTCGCTTGCACAGATAGCTGCATTTTCACCTGGCTGGAGCTTATGGAATTTTCGCGCAAACGTACGATTGTGATCACGATAGGCATCATGTCGGGCCTGTTTATGGCCTCCATGGAGTCCACGGTCGTCGCTACGGCGATGCCGACGATTATCGCGCAGTTGGGGGGGCTGGAGATTTATAGCTGGGCCTTTTCGGCCTACATGCTGGCCTCCACGACGACGGTGCCGATTTACGGCAAGCTGGCCGACCTGTATGGCCGGCGCACGATTTATGCCGTCGCCATGATCATGTTCCTGGCTGGCTCGATGTTGAGCGGCCAGGCCCGCAGCATGGAGCAGTTGATTATTTTCCGGACGCTGCAGGGTTTCGGCGCCGGCGGTCTGATGCCGCTGGCGTTCACCATGATCGGTGACATGTTCAGCTTTGAGCAGCGGGCCAAAATGCAGGGTGTCTTCTCCAGCATCTGGGGTGTGTCTTCGGTTGTGGGCCCTTTGTTAGGGGGTTTCCTGGTCGACCAGATTTCCTGGCGTTGGGTGTTTTACGTCAACGTGCTGCCAGGGCTGGTCGCGGGTGTCGTCATCTGGTTGGCCTGGCGCGATACGGGGCTGGTGGCTGGCGAGAAGCGAGTGCGTATCGACTATGTCGGGGCGGCCTTGCTGTTTGCCGGTGTCGTGTTGTTGCTCCTGGGCTTGTTTGCCCTGGGCACCGCCCAGGGTTGGGCGATGTTGGCCGTGGCCATGCTGATGCTGGCGGCCCTCATCTGGGTCGAGCAGCGGGTGGAAGATCCGATATTGCCGCTGCCGCTGTTCCGTAATCGGCTGTTTACGACTGCCTGTCTACATGGCCTGCTTTCGGGTGGCGCCATGTTTGGCAGCATCTCGTTTATCCCGTTGTTTGTCCAGGTTGAACGGGGCGCTTCGGCCACGGCGGCTGGCGCGATGCTCACGCCAGTCATCATCGGCTGGGTGACTGCCAGCACCATTGGCGGCCGGTTGCTGCTGAAGATCGGCTACCGGACGCTGGTGCTGGTGGGTGTGGTGCTGCTGACGATCGGGGCGTTTATGATGACCCGGGTGGATGCCACCACCAGCCAGGTGGCCCTGATCAGTTACCTGGCGATGATGGGGCTGGGCATGGGTGCTTCGGTACCGGCCTTCCTGATTGCGGTGCAGTCCGCGGTGCGGCGCCGCCAGATGGGGACGGCGACGGCGACCATCCAGTTCAGCCGCAACATGGGCGGCGCGATTGGGGTGAGCGTGATGGGTGTGGTGCTGGCGCTGACGCTGGCGGCTAACCTGACGGCAGTTGGCATCGACCCGGACAGCGTGGATACCAATGCGCTGCTGGACAGCGAGAGCGCGGCCGAAGTTGAGATCAGCGCTGAAGCGGAAGCGGCCCTGTCTGATGCGATCCGCAGCGTCTTTGTCGTGGCGCTTGTCGGCGCGGCGGCGGCACTGGCCGTCTCGACGTTGGCCCCCCGCGGCAGCATCGCCCAGATGGAGGCGGACCGGCTGGCGGATGAGGCGGCGGCCAGCCAGATGATCGCCGGCGAGGCGATACCATCTGAGCCGGCCGTCCCCACAGAGCAGGTCGCCTCACCGGGCGCGGATTGAGGCCGGGCTAGCGCAGGATGAGCACCGGCCGGTCCAAGCGATTCAGCAGCAGTTCCAACTCCTCGTCGGTGACCTTGCCGCCCGGGTCAGCCAGAATAAGCAACCCGGCTGTTTCCCCCAGCAAGACGGGCAACAGGTTTGCCTCAGTGACGGCATGGTAAGTCACTTCTACGCGACTTGCCGTCGACAGCAGTTCCCGAACCTGAGTTTGCAGCTGGCCCGCACTTCGCTCACCGCCGCACCAGAGCAGGAGATGGAGGGGACCGGCCGGTTCCGCCAGCACCTCAGCCACCGCGAGCGCCCGCTCGGCGGCTGCGGAGCCATCGAACAGTAACGTGATCGGCCCTCCCTGTAATGTGCTCTGGTCGGTGAGTAGAACCGCCTGGCCACTGCTGACCAGGGCTGCCCGGGCCGTGGAGCCGAGCCGCGCGGCCCCGGTCAGGGCGTGGCTGACCCGGCCCAGGACCAGTAAATCAGCTTCAAATTCGATGAGTGTATTGCCTACCTGCCCCCGCCGGACCTGGAAGGAATAGCGCAGCGCCTTGCGCTCAGCTAGCCGAGCCAGTTCCGCCTGGGCGCGGCGCGCCTGTTCACGCAGGCGCTGTTCCACTTCGGGCAACTCCAGACGGGCGGTGGCGGCGGCGGGGAAGCGGGTCTCGCGAGCAAAGGGGAGCTGCGCCAGGCGTAGCAGATTGACATCCTCGACGTAGACGCCGACCAACTCGGCGCCCAGGCTGGCGGCGAGTTCGGCAGCGGCTTCGAGGGCGGCCTGACTGTGCGGGGTCGCATCCAGCGCCACCAGGATGCGGCGCATGATCGGTTCACGACGATTGGGTTTCATGGCTGACTCCTGCACTGTGACCGTTGCTGGAGGCCGGGGCGGCAAAGGCTCGCTGCTTTTCGGCCAGCGCCGCCAGCCGGGCGACCACCCGGCCATTCACACTGTCGACTGGATAACTGCCTTCTTTGTCGCGTTGACCGGCCGGTAACCCGGTCAAAATCTCGATCCCCTCGTCGATTGTATCGACCGCGTAAATGGTGAACTGGCCCGCCTCGACGGCAGCCACGACGTCTTCGCGCAACATCAGGTGGCGGACGTTGGCGGCAGGGATGAGAACCCCCTGTTCACCTGTCAAACCACGCGCCTGGCACAGATCGAAGAACCCCTCAATTTTCTCGTTCACGCCGCCGATGGCCTGCACCTGGCCATGCTGGTTGACCGATCCGGTCACAGCCAGCGACTGTTTGATAGGCAGATCAGCCAGGGCGGAGATCAAGGTATACAGCTCGGCGGAGGATGCGCTGTCGCCGTCGACACCGCCATAGGATTGTTCAAAGACCAGGGAAGCGGAGAGCGAGAACGGGCGGTCCCCGGCGTAGCGCGCGCCGAGGAAGCCGGCGAGGATCATGACCCCCTTGGAATGGAGCGGCCCACCCAGCTCCACCTGCCGCTCGATGTCGATGATTTCCCCTTTGCCCAGGCGTACCCGAGCAGTGATACGGCTCGGCCGGCCGAAGGCGAAGTTGCCCAGCTGATAGACTGAGAGCCCGTTGATCTGGCCAACGCGGCTGCCGTCCGTGTCGATGAGGATCGTCTCTTCCAGCATCGCTTCCTGCATCCGCTCACGCATGCGGCTGGCCCGCTGGATCTGAGCGTTGAGCGCCTGCTGGACATCAGCCGCGACGACCAGGTCGTGGCCATTTTCGCCAGCCCAGAAATCGGCTTCGCGCAGGAGGTCGGCGATCGATTGCATGTGGGTGGTGAGCTTGTCGGCGTCGCCTGCCAGGCGGGCGGCCCGCTCAATGACGCGGGCGACCGCAGTGCGATCAAAGGGGCGTAAGCCATCCTTGCGGGCCAGAGCGGCGATCAACCCGGCAAAAGTAGACGTGTTGGTGTCGTCCCGGCGCATATCGTCTTCAAAGTCGGCGGTGACCTTGAACAGCTCATTGAAGTCCGGGTCATAGTAGCAGAGCAGGTGATAAAGCATCCGCTCGCCCAACAGAATGACCTTGACCTGAAGCGGGATTGGCTCCGGCTCCAGCGACACCGTGCTGACCAGGCTGTAGGCCTGCCCCAGCGATTCGATACAAATCTCTTTGGTGCGCAGAGCTTGCTTCAGCCCCTCCCAGGCATAGGGTTGTTGCAGCAATTTGCGGGCATCGATGACGAGATAACCGCCATTTGCTTTGTGCAGCAGGCCTGGTTTGATGAGGGTGAAGTCGGTGAGCAGTGCGCCCATCTGCTGCATATGCTCGATACGGCCGATCAGATTCGCATAGCGGGGTTGTTCCGCCACGATGATCGGGGCGCCGTCAGTGCCGCTATGGTCTACGATGACGTTGACCTCGTAGCGAGATGGCCGCTTTTGCTTGCTGCCATCGGTACTGCTTTCGCCCACGATTTTGGCCAGGCTGGGCTCATCGCCATCTTTGGCAAACTCGTTCAGCCGTTCGGTCACGTCCTGCTCTACGGCCTCGAGATAGGCAAGCACAGCCGGCTGAGCCTGATAACGCGCCTGTAACTCATGGAATTGCGGCGCGATGGTGGTGCTGACCACCTCCCGGTCCAGTTTCTTGATACGTTCCTGGGTTTCCCGCTGCC
>JACKBM010000030.1 GCA_020634575.1 Ardenticatenales bacterium
ATCATCATGGCCTTTGATGAATGCCCGCCGCCGACCGATTACGAGTATGTGAAGCGGTCGCTGGTCCGCACCCACGCCTGGGCTGACCGTTGCCTGGCGGCCAAAAACCGGCCGGATCAGGCGCTGTTTGGCATCGTCCAGGGCGGTATTTTTGAGGATCTGCGGCTGGAAAGCGCTGCTTTTCTGCTGGATCGGCCCTTTCCGGGCTATGCCGTCGGCGGGTTGGCTGTAGGTGAGAGCAAATGGGAGATGCACCAGGTTCTGGATTGGCTGCAGCCGGTGTTGCCGGCCGATAAGCCCCGTTACCTGATGGGCGTCGGCACGCCGGAGGATCTGGTGAACGGGGTGATGCGCGGCATCGATATTTTTGACTGCGTGTTGCCAACCCGGTTGGCCCGCCACAACAGCGCTTTTACCCTGGGCGGGCGGTTAAATCTTCGTAACGCGCAATTTAAGCGAGATGAGACATCCTTGGTAGCGGATTGTGACTGTTACACCTGCCGCAAGTTCAGCCGGGCCTATCTCCACCACCTGGTGCGGGCCAACGAGATCCTCGGCCACATGCTGTTGAGCTGGCACAACGTTCATTTTCTAATTAACCTGATGGGTAAGATGCGGGTGGCAATTGCGACCGGCCGGTTCTCCCAGTTTGCCCAGGATTATCTGAGCCATTACCCCGTGCCCATGGCGCCGGGACAGAGCGAATCTTCATGACCATTTGGGAAGCAATCTTGTTAGGCATTATTCAGGGAGCGACCGAGTTTTTGCCGGTCTCCAGCTCCGGTCACTCCGTGCTGGTTCCGCTCCTTTTTAACCTGGATACACCCTCGCTGGGAGCGGTCGCTATCGCTCATCTGGGCACCTTGGGGGCGGTACTACTCTATTTTCGCGCCGACCTGGCCAAGATCATCCTCGGCAGCTGGCAGGCTGTGCAACGGCGCACCCTCTGGCAAAGCGCCGACTTTCGTCTGGCGGCCTGGATCACCATCGGCACCATCCCGGCAGTTATCATCGGCTTCCTGTTCAAGGATTTTTTCGATGCCCTGACCGACCAGCCGCGTGTTGTCGCCGCGCTGCTGCTGGGCACGGCGCTGATCCTGGTGGTGGGCGAACGGCTCCTGTCCGGGCGCAAACAGCTGGCAGATATGAACGCCACCGACGCCGTCTGGATTGGCTTGTTGCAGGCGCTGGCGCTGTTCCCCGGCATCTCGCGAAGTGGTTCAACCATCATGGCCGGTCTTTTTCGCGGCCTGAATCGGGAGCTGGCAGCGCGTTATAGCTTCCTCCTGGGCATCCCGGCCATTCTGGGCGGCGGTTTATTGTCGTTGCTGGACCTGATCGGTAGCGGCGACACGACGCCGTTGCTGGTTTACCTGACCGTCCTGCTGGTCTCGTTTGCGGTTGGCTACGTTTGTATTGTCTGGCTGCTGCGCCTGGTGCGTCGTTACCGGTTGTATGGTTTTGCCATCTACTGCGTGCTGGCGTCTATCTTTTTTCTGGTCTGGTTGGCGTAGAAGGCTGGTAGCCTCTTTTTATGAAGCGCTATTGGGCGGTCATTCTGCTTTTGCTGCTCGGTTTGCTGGGTTGCCAGCAAGAGGCGCCGGTGACGATACCGGCCGGTCCCACCGTCACCCCACCGCCGCTCATCCTGCGTCTGGGTATCACCAGCAGCGCCGCCCCGTTTGCCGACCTCATCACCGCTGAAAGCTGGCCTCATGAAGCAGCCGCGCGCGTGCAGTTTATTCCCGGCAACACCGCCACTCTCTACGACGATCTGGCTCAGGGCAATCTGGATGGCATCTTTGTCCACCGGGTGCCGCCCGAATTCGATGGCTATTTCACGCCGGTGGCGGTGGATGGGCTGGTCATTTTGGTGCCGCCGGACAGCCCGGTGACGGAGCTGACCATGGCCCAGGTACGGGCGCTGTTTAGCGGCCAGATCAGCAATTGGTCGGTACTGACTGGCACGGATATGCCCGTGCAGCCGCTGTCGCGAGCGCGTGGTTCGGGTAATCGGGAGATTTTCCAGCAGCGGGTGATGGTGGAGCTGCCGGTGACCATCAACGCGCCGGTGCCGGCGACCTACGAGCTGTTGCTGAGTGAGCTGGCGGCAACGCCCGGCGGCATCAGTTACGGGATGATGGGCGCTGTGGGGGCCAACCGGCCGGTCACCATCGCCGGCATCGCGGCGACGACGGCAACCGTGACCCAGCAGCGTTATCCGTTGACGGTGCCCCTCTATTTTGTGAGCCTGGCGGAACCGGCCGGTACGCCTGAGACAACCACGGCGGCGACGGCCGAGCTGCGCGCCTATGTGGCCTGGTTGCAGTCGCCGGCGGGCCAGCGGCTGATCAGTGCCCACTACGGCACCGTCGCCCCGATCGTGCCGTAGCCAACGGCGTGCCAGGGCGCTGGCCGGTTGTCTGCGGCGGCTGGCTCAGCGGGCATAGGCGTTGAACGGATTGACATGGGTTAATTGGCTGATGGTCTTTTCAGCGATGCCGGCTGCTCTCAATTTGGGCAGAAATTGGTTCGACAGATAGGTGTAGGGTTGGGGGACACCGCCACCGGGTTGGGCCGGATCGTACCAGCCCCGATCATGGCTCAGCAACAGTTGCTTCTCGAATCCGGCCGCCAGCAATTGCTGAATATGCTGGATGTAGGTCTCGTCGGTCACAAACGCCTGGTTGCCAATCGCATCATATTCCAGCCAGGCGCCGCGTCGTCCGATTTCCAGATGCAGCGCAAAATCAGGTTCTGCCTGGGTGTGAATCCAGATAAAACGTTCCGCGGTATACCCCGCGCTTTCGATGATGTCGAGCTGCTCCCGCACCACCCGACCCCGAATGGTATGACTGCCGATGATGGCGTTCGTCTGGCGCCCAGCCTGCGCTGCAGCGCGCAGGATTTTGCGCTCACAGGGGGTCAGCCCATCATCGCCGGCGCTCAGCTTGATCCAGGCGGCCCGGACGCCACTGGCCTCAATCTCATCTTCAAGCTCAGCCAGCATCCAGTCGACGATTTCTGCCTCAGAGGCGGCCTGGGCCCAATCAGGAATCCAGGGCTCGCGGTAGATGCCGGTGGGCACCACGATGGGCATACCGGTCGCTTCGGAGACAGCGCGATCAATGTCAGCGCGCCGACCAACGCCGACCGGGCTACATTCAACGATGGCGGTTACCCCGGCTGCCCGGGCGCGCTCGATTTCCGGCGTCATCAGGCGAATGACGTCGGCCGGGTCAGCTTCGGCGTAGCCCGGCTGATCCCAGGTGCGTAAATCGACAAAAATATGTTCGTGAGGCAGGATCAGGCCCAGCTCGTCGAGCTGTTTGGGGCCAAGGGTAGTGATCAGAGTGGTCATGTTCATATCCTCGAAAATAGCTGATGGTAGAAAGGCCAGCTGAAGGGGTCAGGGAGCAATGGCCAGAGTAATCGCGGCTAATTTGCTCACAAAGGTATTATAGACAGTGTTGGCCGGCATGGGGTGTTGGCGGCTGGTTAATGGGCGGAACGGCGCTACAATCGGCGGAGCTGCGGTTGGTAGGGTTCAGGAGAGTATCATGCGTTTTGCCGAAGATGCGATTCAGGAATTGGTCTGTACGGATGGGGTAAACCGGCCGGTTCATATCTGGCAGGGCGACGTCGTCGACGCGGTGTTTGTTGCCGTCCACGGCGGCATGGCCCATGCTGGTGACTGGGTGCAGGTCGGCCAATATTTCAAGCCGTTGGGCTACGCGACGGTTGCCCTGGACCAGCACGGCCATGATGGTCAGAAACGGGTGTTCATCCCCAGCTTCGACATTTTCCTCGACGACCTGGCCCTGCTGATTAGCTGGACCAAGCAGCAATACCCCGGCAAACCGATTATCCTGCTGGGCCACTCCATGGGCGGCCTCATCGTGACCCATTACGGCCTGCGCCGGTTGACGCAGCCGGACGCCCAGATTCTGGGCTTCATCCAATCCTCGCCTTACTACGTCAACGCGATTAAGGTGCCGTGGATCATGGAGCAGTTGTCCGGCCTCCTCTCAGCGGTGACGCCCGGTATGGCGGTGCCGATTGCTGATTTTACCGACGAGCTGACCCACGACCCCGCCATCACCGCCCGCCACAAGCAGGATGCCGCCGACAATCTGCGCGCCACGGAAGTCTCGGCTCGTTTTGCCCGGGAGCTGTTGAATGCGCAGAGCTACATCCCTGAGAACATCGGACGCTGGTCACATTCCCTATTGACGTTCATCGCCGGCCAAGATAAGCTGGCAGACAGTCAGGCAACGGAGCGGCTTCTGGCCCGCATTTCCCCTGAACTGGTGACCGTCCATTCCTACCCGGACAATTATCACGAGAACTTTAATGAGACGAATCGCGAGGAACTATTCAGCATTATGCATGAATGGGTTCAGGGGCAGCGGCACGCCTGATTAGCCAGAACATCTAGGGCCAACCGGCCGGTACCTCTGGGCAGCCGCGTCACAGCTGCCTCCCCAGCCTCCGATAAGCAAAAACGGTACATTATGACGGATACAATTCTGAAGCGCTCTGCCCGCGTCAGTCTGACCTGGCAGGTGGCCACGCTGGCTGGCCCGCTGGTGCTGCAAAACCTTTCGCAAACACTTCTTGGCGTGGTCGACACCTTCTTCGTTTCCCGTATTAGCACAGATTCGGTAGCGGCGGTCGGACTCGCCAGTGTCATGTTTTTTGCGGTGCTGATGCTGTTCCGCAGCACCGCCAATAGCACGGTTGTCTTTGTCGGCCGCGCCCACGGCGAGCGGGATGATGCCAAGGTGGGCCAGGCGGTCTGGCGTAGCCTGAACATGATTGGCTGGCTGTCGCTCATCGTCCTCGTCCTGCCTTTTCTTTTTAGTGCCGTGATGTCGGTGGCGGCGCCGGACGATGGCAGCGCGGTACGTGAACTCGGCACGCGCTACCTGCAGATTCGTGCTTTCGAGATCCCGCTGGTGATGTTCAGCGCTGTGGTCTGGGGCTTCCTGGTGGGGCGCGGCGATTCGCGCACGCCGATGATCCTGGCCTGGCTGACGGTGTTGCTCAATATAGGCCTTGACTGGCTGCTGGTCCTGGGCAACCTCGGTTTGCCGGCCATGGGCGTTACCGGAGCTGCGTACGCAACCGTGATGGCCAACGGCGCCAACGTGCTGATGAGCGCCATCATCCTCTGGCGCAAGCCCAATCGGGAGCGCTTTGGCACGGGCAGCGCCCGCCGCGCTTCCTGGCCGGAAATTAAAGCCGGCCTGGCCATCGGCCTGCCGATGGGGATGGGGGATTTTATTGAAATCGCCTCCTTCAGCATGTTTTTTGCTTTGATCGCCCGCCTGGGTACGGACATCCTGGCAGCGAATCAGATCGCCTTGCAATATATGAGCGTTTCCTTTACTTTCGGAGTTGCCTTTGGCATGGCGGCCTCCAGCCTGGTTTCGCAATACCTGGGGGCGCGCGAGCCGGAGCTGGCTGAGAAAGCAGCTTATCGGGCCGCGATCCTGGCCGTTGTCGGTATGGGCCTAATCGGTTTGAGCTATCTGATCGCGCCGACTACGTTGATGGGGCTATTCAGCGACGAGCCTACCGTGATTGCCGCGGGCGTTTCTGTGCTGCGGCTGGTGGCGCTGTACCAGGTGATTGATGCGGTCGGCATCGTGATGGCCAGCTCGCTGAATGGGGCGGGCGACACCCGCTTCACGATGTGGACGAAGTCGCTGCTGGCCTGGGGCTTTTTCATCCCGCTCTCCTGGCTGCTGATTTTCCCGCTGAACAGCGGCATCTGGGGCGCCTGGCTGGGCGCATTGATTTATCTGGGCGGGCTGGCCATTGTCTACTTCTTACGTTTCCGGGCCGGCCGCTGGAAAGAGATCGAGTTGGTGTAGGCTATGTTTTCCTTGACGGGGCAGATCGCGATGGTGACCGGTGGGGGCCGGGGGCTGGGATTGGCCATCGGCCAGGGGCTGGCGGCGGCTGGCGCCACAGTGCTGTTGAACGGCCGGGATGAGGCCCAACTGGCGAGCGCCGTGGCTACCATCACGGCGGCCGGCGGCCAGGCCGAGGCGCTGCCCTTTGATATCACCGATGAGGTCGCGACAGCCGCCGCCTTTGCCCAGATTAAGGACCGGTACGGCCGGCTGGAGATCCTGGTAAACAATGTGGGTAACCGGGACCGGCGTGGCGTGATGGCCTTTGTTCGGGACGATGTGCGCCGCTTGCTGGATGTGAATCTGGTCGCCCCCTTTGCCCTTTCCCAGCTGGCTGGTCAGATGATGATTGACAATGGTTATGGTCGCATCGTCAATATCAGCTCCATCTCCGGCCAGATCGCCCGGCCGGATGACGCCATCTACTCCCTGGCCAAGGCGGGGCTGGACGCGATGACCCGGGTGCTCGCCGTCGATTTGGGCAAATTCGGCATCACGGCCAACGGCATTGCGCCCGGCTACTTTGCCACCGAAACCAATGCGCCGCTGGCCGCGCTGCCCGAGCACACGGAATGGCTGCAGATGCGCACCAGCCTGGGCCGCTGGGGCCGGCCGGAGGAAGTCGCCGGGGCCGTGGTCTTTCTGGCCTCACCGGCCGCTTCCTATATCACCGGGCAGGTGCTGGCCGTCGATGGCGGCTATCTCGCCCACTGGTAACGATCCCGCCGGCGCCACACCAGTTTCAGGCTGGTCTGCGCCCAGGTTGAAACGATGTTCAAGATTGGCGAATTTTCCCAACTCGGCCAGGTTTCCCCCCGCATGTTGCGGCATTACGATAAGCTGGGGCTATTGGTGCCCAAACATAATGACGCCTGGACAGGTTACCGCTATTACACCATCGACCAGCTGGCGCAGTTGCACCGAATCATCGCCCTCAAGGATCTGGGGCTGACCCTGGCTCAGATTGGCGAACTGTTGGCTGGCGAGGAAAACTTGCCGGCTGAACAGCTGCGCGGCATGTTGCGGTTGAAGCAGAACGAGCTCAGGCGCGAGCTGGCTGAGGGGTTGTGGCGGCTGCAAAGTGTGCAGGCCCGGCTGCAGGAGCTGGAAGGGGCTGAGCAGCCATCCCCCTACGAAATCGTGGTCAAAACGATGGCGCCCCAGCCGGCCGCGACCATTCGCATGGTGGTGCCGCACGTGACCGAGATGAGTTTTTATTGCCAGCATTTATTTGCCCAGTTGTATGCTGAGCTGGGGCGGCGCGGGATCCGGCCGGTTCAGCCGGAAATTGTCCTCTACCACAGCGGCGAATACCGCGAAACGGATTTGCCGGTAGAAGCGGCGCTCGGCGTCGACGAAGCGCATTGGGCACCGGCTGAGCCAGACAGCCCGCTGGGCTTTCGCCACCTGCCCGGCCACGCGATGGTCGCCTCGCTGATTTACGAGGGACCGTATGCCGATCTGACGGCGGCAGTGCTGGCGTTGCTGGGCTGGATTGGGCGGCAGGGTCACACGGTGGCCGGGCCGCTGCGCGAGATCCATTTGAGCGGCCCGGCCCATGAGAATCAAGGCGACGAGAAGGTGCCTGTGACTGAGCTGCTGGTCCCGATTCAGCGGGCGGCGCCCCCGACGCTACCGGCCGCGGCCTGAACTTCAAGAGGAGACATGCAGATGATTCGAGAGATGGATGAAGGCGCCTTTGCCGATATGCTGGTGGCGGCCTCGCCTCAGGTGCAGAGCGTGGCCCGGGCGGCGCGGGCGTTACTGGCGGAGTCGTTGCCGGTGGTGGTGGAGGTTGTCTGGCCGCGCCAGAATATCGCCGGCTACGGTGTGGGGCCGCGCAAGATGTCGGAGCAATACTGTTATCTGGCCCTCTTTGCCGAGCGAATCAACCTCGGCTTTTACTACGGGGCGGATCTGCCGGATCCGGCCGGTCTCCTCGAAGGCAGCGGCGCCCTGATGCGCCACATCAAAATTACTACCGCGGCACAGCTGGCGACCCCCGCCGTCCACGACCTGATCGCCGCCGCGGCCCGCCATTTGCCGCGTCTTAAGGGCTGACAGGCAAGCGAGACAAAGGAATTCGCCACCTTTAACCTATCACCAAAACATCCAAAATGACGTCATCCCCGCGCAGGCGGGGATCCACTGTCTGGCCACGGCGGGGGTTTGGCGCTGATGGGTACCGTATGGATCCCCGCGGGAGTTTACCCCTTTGGGGCGGGGATGACGTCGGGATTGAGGCTGCTTGTTTGCGACCGCACGGTGAAGGGACATGTCAGAATGGGTCTCAGTAATTTGAAGCTATCGTCTGCCGGTACCAGGCCACCGTCTCGCGAATCCCGGCAGTGTGGGGCGTCGCTTGCGTCCCGAAACGACTGGTGTACGCGCTGCTATCCACCACATAAGGCTCGGTAAACTCATACAACATCTCCACCGTTTCGCCGGCGCCGGGTGAGAAGAGGCCGACGAGGCGCAGGAGAAGGGGGCCGGCCAGGCGGACCTTGACAGGTTGACCCAGCTCGGCTTCGAGCAGGCGGATAAAGTCGCGGGTGGAACCGGCCGGTGCGTTGGGCACATGCCAGGCGCGGCCGTAGGCGTCGTCATCGTGGGCCAGCTGGACCAGGGCACGGGCGAAGTCGCGGATGTAGGTGTAACTGTGCGGCTGGTCGAGGTCGCCGGCCAGGTTTGCTGCCTTGCCCTGCAGGGCGGCGGCGAACACCATCTCCCCCAGCGCCGATTGACGGACACGTGGCCCATAAAAGTCTGAGGCCCGGCCGATCACGACCGGGAGCTGGCCGGCGGCATGAGCGTTGAGGAGCATGTCGGCCATCTGGGCGCGCACTTTGCCCTTGCGCGTGTGGGCGGCGTATGGCGATTGCTCGGTAAGCGGACGCCCGTTCGGCCGGCCGTACATGTAGGTGTTGCTGCCGAAGATCAGGCGGGCGCCGGTCGGGGCGACGCCGTTGATGACCGCCTCGGTCATGGCGGGGAATTCCTGGGGCCAGCGATGGTAAGCGGGCTGGGTGCACCAGAAAACGTGGCCGGCGCCCTGGCAGATTTTGGTCAGGGCGGCGCTGTCGGTGACATCAGCAGCGACGAGCCGGGTGTGGGCGGGTAATGGTTCGTGTAACCGGCCGGAGCGGTTTACCAGCGTGATGGGCAGCTTCTGGGCGGCCAGTTCATCCATGATGGCCAGCCCCAGCGGGCCGGTGCCGAGAATGATGTAGGGGGTTGTTGCGGACATTGCGATACTCCTTTCAGGTCATTTGTGGGGAGGATAAAGGTTGACACAGTGTCAGAGTCAAGGGGTTGGTGAGGGGTCCCCACCAACCCGACGGGTCCCTACCAACCCGACGGGTCCACCACCCGACGGGTCCACCACCCGACGGGTCCCCAACCCCTCGCCGGGGCGGGACACGGGTTATAATGGCGGCTGGCAGTCGCGAACAGGATGTGAGACTTATGGATAGCGAGATTAAACAGGCTTTGGATAGGGATTTGACGATCGACATTACCACCTATGGCCGCAAATCGGGTGAGCCGCGGCGGGTGGAGATCTGGTTTAAGCGGGTGGGTGGGCGCACCTACATCACCGGGACGCCGGGGCCGCGCAGCTGGTATGCCAACATGCTGGCCCGGCCGGAGATCATTTTTCATCTCAAGGAAAGTGTGCGAGCGGATCTGCCGGCCACGGTCCGGCCGGTGCTGGATCCTGCCGAGCGCCAGCGTATCCTCAACGCCCCGGTCATGGATTGGTACCATCAAAACTCAGCCTCTGTAGCTGATTTCATCGCCCACGCGCCCCTGGTCGAGGTCGTTTTCGAGGATTAAGTATGTTTATTAATGGTGAATGGCTCGATGGCGAGCGGACTTTTCCCGTCTACAACCCGGCCACCGGCGAGTTGCTGGCCGAGGTGGCTGATGCTAGCCGGGCTGACGCGGCGCGGGCGATTCAGGCCGCCCACGAGGCGTTTGCGGGCTGGCGGCAGACGACGGCCTACGAGCGCGCCGCCATCCTCTACCGGGCCTACGAATTGATGCTGGCGCGCAAGGCAGAATTGGCTGAGCTGATGACCAAAGAGCAGGGCAAGCCGCTACGCACTGCCCAGATCGAGGTCCAGTACGGGGCTGATTTTCTGCTCTGGTTTGCCGAGGAAGCGAAGCGCGTTTATGGCGAAACCATCCCATCGAACCGGGCGAACCACCGTTTTCTGGTGCAATATCAGCCGGTGGGGGTGGTGGCGGCCATCACGCCGTGGAACTATCCCATTTCGATGATCACCCGCAAGGTGGCGCCGGCATTGGCGGCTGGCTGCACCGTCGTGTTGAAACCGGCCGAAGCGACGCCGCTTTGTGCGATGGCTGTTTTCAAAATTCTGGTTGAGGCGGGGGCACCGGACGGCGTCATCAACCTGATCACCGTGGCTGACCCGCGCCCGATTGGCGAGGAGTTCTGCACCAATCCGCTGGTGCGTAAACTGACCTTTACCGGCTCCACCGCCGTCGGTCAGAAGCTGGCCCAGGACGCGGCGCCGCAGTTGCTGCGCGTCTCGATGGAGCTGGGCGGCCACGCGCCGTTTATCGTTTACGACGACGCCGACCCGGTCCATGCGGCCAAGGGGGCGGCTCTCGTCAAATTCCTGAACACCGGCCAGGCGTGTATCTGCCCCAACCGGATTTACGTGCATCGTCGTTTAATGGAGCCGTTCGTGGCGACGTTTACGGAGCGGGTCGGCCGGCTGGTGGCCGGCAATGGGTTGACGCCGGGGGTGCAGGTCGGGCCGCTGGTCAATGAGGCGGCGGTCGCCAAGGTCGCCAACCAGGTCGAGGATGCGGTAGCGCATGGGGCGACCCTGCATCTGGGCGGCCAGCGGCTCACGGAGAACGGGCTGGCTCAGGGCCATTTTTATGCACCGACGGTGCTGGGAGACGTTACGCCGGAGATGTTGATTTACCGGGAAGAGACCTTTGGCCCGGTGGCCGGCATCATCCCCTTTGACGACGACGATGACGTGATTGCGATGGCCAACGACACCCATTACGGGCTGGCGGCCTACGTTTATACCCAGAACATCAGCCGGGCGCTGCGGACGTTTGAGGCGCTGGAGTTTGGCATCGTTGGCATCAACGACATTAACCCAACCAGCGCGGCGGTGCCGTTTGGCGGCATGAAGGCGAGCGGGCTGGGCCGGGAAGGGGCGCGTGAGGGGTTGAAAGAGTATCTGGAGACCAAGATCGCCGGGTTGGTGATTTAAGATGGCGCTGAAAATTGTGTTGATCAGCGACACGCATGGGTCGCATGAGGATCTGGTGGTACCGGCCGGTGACGTCCTGATCCACGCCGGCGATCTGACCCGAACAGGGACGTTAAGCGAGCTTGAGGCGTTTGCCGCTTGGCTGCGGCCCCTGCCGCACCGGCACAAATTGCTCATCGCCGGCAACCATGATTTCTGCTGCGAGCGCCAGCCCGAGGCGGCGCGAGACGTTTTGGCGGAGTTCAACTATCTGGTTGATGAGGCGGTGACGATTGAGGGCGTCCGGTTTTACGGCTCGCCCTGGACGCCGGAACATTTCGACTGGGCCTTTCAGAAGCCGCGCGGTCCGGAGCTGGGGGCAGTTTGGGAGCGGATACCGGCCGGTACCGATATCCTCATCACCCACGGCCCGCCCAAAGGCATCCTGGACTGGACCGTCTCGGGCGACCGGGCTGGCTGTGTGGAGTTGGCGGATGTGGTAGCCGAGCTGGCGCCCCGTTACCATGTGTTTGGCCACATTCACGAGGCCGCTGGCCAGGAAACACATGGGGCGACGACCTATGTGAATGCGAGCAGTGTGGATTTGCGCTACCGGGTGGTGAATGAGCCGGTGGTGATTGAGGTTTAGGGGGCGAAATGAGCAAAGAGACAATTAATCCGCCGGAGCTATTCAACAGCCTGCAATATGGGTTTTCACAAGGGGTGGTGAGCACCGGCCGGAAAACCATCCACCTCTCCGGCCAGGTGGCCTGGAATGCGGATGAGGAAATTGAGGGGGCCGGCGACCTGGGCGTCCAGATGCGGGCTTCGTTGCGCAATGTTGCGATAGCGTTGCAGGCGGCCGGGGCGACACTGGCAGATGTCGTCTCGTTGCGTATCTACTTCCTCGACCGACTGCGCGATGACCTGAGCGGGATTGGGGCTGGCCTGCGCGAGTTTTTCCCGCAGGAACCACCGGCGACAACCTGGATCGGGGTGATGTCGCTGGCGGACCCGGCGTTTCTGGTTGAGGTGGAGGCGTTGGCTGTTGTTGATTAGGGTTGGCCGCGTCGCGTCAGCGGCGCGCCAACTCTGGAGGAAACTCCCCACCCGAGACAGGTACTCCAACCGACAACGCTGACAGGTCCCCAACCCGACTGACAGCCGCCAACCCGACAGGTACGCCAACCCGGAGTACCCCCCAACACTTCAACCCGACAGGTCCCCCAACCCAGATGGACAGGGTCCCAACCTGACAGTACGCCAACCCGAGCAAGGTCACCCCTAACCACCCGACAGGTCCCCCAACCCTCGTCGTTGCCTTTCCCCTGGATTCAACGTATAACACGCGCATTATTTTCAGTTTGAGGAGTTTGCCATGTTGCGCTGGGGCATTTTGGGGCCGGGGAGTATCGCCCGGGTGTTTTGTAATGGGTTGCGTTTTACGGATAGTGGCCAGGCGGTGGCCGTGGCCAGCCGGGATCGGGCGCGGGCGGAGGCACTGGCCGGGCCGTTTGGGATTCCCAAGGTTTATGATAGCTATGACGCGCTGCTGGCTGATCCGGACGTCGATGCGGTCTATGTCGCCAACATCCATCCGGCGCACCTGGAATGGGTGGTGAAGGCGGCGGAGGCGGGCAAGCATATCCTGGTGGAGAAGCCAATTGGGCTGAACCGGCCGGAAGCCGCCCAGATGATCGCCGCCGCCGAGCAGCATGATGTCTTCCTCATGGAAGCGTTTATGTACCGCTGCCACCCGCAGATCGCCCGCGCCACCGAGCTGATCGCGAGCGGCGCCATCGGCCAGGTGCGGCTGATCCGCTCCGCTTTTGGTTACAACGCCGGCTCGAACTACGATGGCCGTGCCCTGAATCAATCCCTGGGCGGCGGCGGCATTTTGGATGTGGGCTGTTACCCGATTTCGGCGGCGCGCTGGCTGGCGGGCGCGGCCCAGGGGCAACCGTTCGCCGACCCGACCTCGTTCAAGGCCCATGGCGTCCTGGCGCCGACTGGCGTGGACCATTACACCGCCGCCACCATGGCTTTCCCCGGCGATATCATCGCCGAGGTGTCAACCGCTGTCGGCTGCAACATCCCGGGTGAGGTGACGGTCTTTGGCAGCGAGGGGACGCTCAGTATCGACAATCCCTGGCTGCCCTCGTCGCCGTGCCGAAGTGCACGGGAGCCGTTGCCGCCCGAAACAACATTCCCTGCTGCCACCATCCAGCTAACTCGCGGTGGCAACCGGGAAACGATCACGGTACCGGCCGATCGCGACTTGTTCACCTATGAGGCGGACATGGTGGCGAACCACATCGCCGCCCGCCAGGCGCCGGCGATGAGCTGGGCTGATACACTGGGCAATATGGGGGCTCTGGACCAATGGCGCGCCGAAATTGGCGTGCGCTACGCCCAGGACGGCTGATCTGTTTTTGTGAGAACCGAGGAGTTTTGTCATGCTGGAACGCGCTGAAGAACTGAAGGAAAAGTTGGTCCAGATTCGCCGGACCATCCACATGAACCCGGAAACCAGTTTTACCGAGTTCAAGACAGCGGCGCTGGTCTCGGAGACGTTGTCTGAGCTAGGTGTTGAGCATCAGAATGGGGTGGGCATCACCGGCGTCGTAGCCCGGTTGGGCAATGGCAATGGGCCGGTCATCGGCATTCGCGCCGATATGGACGCCCTGCCGATTCAGGAGGCCAACGACGTCCCTTACAAATCCCAGGTGCCGGGCAAGATGCATGCCTGCGGCCATGACGCCCACACGACGATGTTGCTGGGCGCGGCCATGCTGCTCAGCCAGGAGCAGTTTGATGGCGAGATTCGCCTGCTGTTCCAGCCGAGCGAGGAAGCCCAGGACAAAGAGGGCAAAAGCGGCGCGATGCGCATGATCGACGATGCGGCGATCGATGGGTTGGATGCGGTGCTGTCGCTGCATGTCTCGGGATCGCTGGATTGTGGCCAGGTCAGTCTGCGCGAGGGGTATTCGCTGGCCAATGTGGACACCGTCGACGCCAAAATCATCGGCAAGGGCGGCCACGGGGCGGCGCCCCACGCCTCGCGGGACCCGATTTTTATGCTGGCGCCAGTGTTGACGGCGCTGCACGGCATTGTTTCGCGCTGGGTGAGCCCGATTGAGCCGGCCGTTGTGACGGTCGGCAAGGTGGCTGCCGGGACGGTGCATAACGTCATCCCCAACGAGGCTGAGTTAATGCTGACGCTGCGCAGCGCGGATAGCGGTGTGCGCGAGCAGTTGCTCAAGGAAGTGGAGGCGGCGCTCTCCATCGCCCGTTCTCTGGGTGGTGATTACGAGATTAAGATCACCCGTGGCTACCCGGCGCTTTATAACGATCCGGCCGTTTCCGGCTGGATTCGGCAGACGGCGACGGATCTGCTTGGCGAAGAAAATGTCAAAACGGGCAGCCTGGTGATGGCTGGCGAGGATTTTGCCTACATGGCCCAGGCGAGCCGGGGGGCGATGATGAGCATCGGCGTGAAACGGCCGGATGGGCCGCCCCGTTTTGTCCATCATCCGGAGTTTGATATCGACGAGAATTGCCTGCCGATTGGCGCGGCTATTATGGCGGAAACGGCCCTGCGCTACGTGCGCGGGCAGTTGGGTTGAACCGGCCGGTAAGCAGGGGCAGGTAGGAGTTGCTTATGCGACGCATTGGTTTGGGCGGGATTCTGCTGGGGCTGTTCCTGGCGCTGGCCTGCAACGCGCCGTTCGCCGAGCCGACGGTGCTGGCGCCGCCGACGCTGGCGGCCACGGCTGCGGGGGAAACACCAGCCAGTCCGACGGCAACAGCCACGCCGGCAAGTGCTGAAGCGACTACGGAACCGGCCGGTTCCGACGAAACGGCGCCCGCCGCGACTGCTCCCGGCGATACCGCCACGCCGCGGCCCACCTTCACACCCATCCAACAGCCCACCCTGGCCAATTCACCAACAGCGTTGCCCTCCAGCACGCCGCGAGCCACCAGCACCCCGCGCAGCGCCACAGCCACCGCGACAAAAACCGCCGGCAGTGGCGGGCCGCTGTCGTTGGATTACCAGGTGAGTTGGTCCCTTTCACCCGCGGACCCATTTAAAGCGATTGCGTCAGTCACCCTGACCGCTAATGGTGGCAGCGGCGTTTACACCTATTACCACGACGACCTGGTTGTTCCCGGCCCGAATTTCACCTATGAGTGGGGCGCTTGCCGCGGCAACCCGGGCAGTTTCCGGGTTGATTCGTCGGATGGGCAATCGGTGCGGGTGGATTATTTTGAAAATCCGCCCTGTCCGACGCCTACCCCGACCAGTAGTCCATAAAACGAAAAGAACCCGTCTCCGGCTGGAGGCGGGTTCTTTCTCTGTAGGTTGGCTAAGAAGAATTATCAGGTGAATCGAGGCTGATTCGCCGCGTTCAAACTGTTGTCTAGCCGACTTTTATCTCCGGCTCGTCAAACTCATCATCTTCATTGATGACGCGCGCTTCCGGGGCGGCGGCTGCGGGCCGGCGCATGCGCTGGAAGAGGGCAAAAGCGCCGTAACCGGCCAGGGCCAGAATCGCTAGATGAATCATGCCACCGAAGATGGCGCCCAGGAAGAAGCCACGATGGCTGTGGTGGTGGAAATCACGGGGTGGGCGATGAAAGTCCTGGCGGACGACAACTTCACCGTTGCCAAACATATCACCGTGTACCCGGTCAAAGCGTTGAACTTCAACCGTCACCAACTCACCCGTTTCCGGTTCCACTGCGGCAATGGCCATCTGCTGGCTGTTGCCGGCAAAATGACCGGCCAACATGCGCGCCCCAAAGGCAACGACCGAAAAGGCACCGAGGGCCAGAATAACCACACCAATTAAACCGAGAATCTTTTTGCGCCGGGATGACCCGTCTTTCATAAATGTGTACCTCCGTCAGTGTCGCTGCTGCTCACACGACGCATTTTTGTCAATGTTAGGGAGAATAACACAACAGTTTGAAGAAAATCTGCAGATTACCTTAGAAACTTCTGATTATCTGCAGGGACGGGGTTGTCAGCTGCGGGCTTCGATGGTGGCGGCGATCTGTTCCAGGGTCTGGCCGTCGATCAGGGTGATCGGCTTGCCGTGGGCCCATTCGCGCGCGGCCGGGGAGATGCCGGCGGTGGTGATCAGGAAGGCATGAGAGGCCCGTTCGTGGATCATGGTGCCGAACAGTTCGCGCACGATCTCGGCGCCGACGGTCTTGTTGTAACGCTTGCATTGGGCCACGGCTTTGCGGCCATCAGCGCTGCGGATATCGAGGTCAACACCGCTGTCACCGCTGCGACCGCGGACCTTGACCTGGTACCCTTTCTGGCGGAAGAGAGCCGCAGAGTATTTCTCGAAATCGGCTGGGCTCAGCAGGTACATCTCGTCGGCGGTGAGGGCGGCCATTGGGTAGGGGCCATCGGCTCGTTTGGGCTGGGCGGGGCGGGCCTGCCGGTACATGAGCAGGCTCCAGAGGAAGACGAGGGTGAAGACGCTGCCGGCCTCGAGGAGCGTCATGAGCTCATAAAGGCCGTCGGAAATGTGGTCGACCCAGACCGGCCGGATCAACCCCCGATACAAAAACCAGGCGATTAATATCCCGGTCCACAGACTGACCAGAACCCAGGCCCAGCGGCCACTCCCGGAGACATCAATCATTTTGTCCGGCGCCGTTGCCCAGGCCCAGAAGGCGTTGGGCCGGTCCACCAGTTTCGGCTTCTGCTTCATAAATGAATTGTTGGATGCAAAATGCGAGAGCATGCGGCCCCTTCGTATGATGCCGGGATGTTGGCTGGCGCCAGATCAGACTGGTTCCAGTTGGTTGTCATAATCCGCTACGAAGGGCTGCATTGTAATGGATTCAGGCAGATAATACAAGCACAAATGTTCAACTTTTGGCCGGCCGGCCGTGGCCCAATCATCAGGCTGGCGATGGCCTAACGCAGCGTGTCGTACCTAGCAGTCTGGCCGCCGTTGCGTTAAAATCCCCGTTTGTTAGCGGTAACATTGGCGCCAGCTCAGGCGCTACCGTCTGCGACCGGGCCGCCCAGGCCGGATTGGTTTACCTGAACCAGGGAATTTATTGTGAAGAACATACTTGTCACCGGCGGCGCCGGCTTTATTGGCGCCAATTTTGTCATTTATATGCTGGAAAAATATCCGGATTACCGGATCGTGGTCTATGACAAGCTGACCTATGCGGGCAACATGGATAATCTGTTGCCCGTCTCAGACGAGCCGCGGTTCAGCTTCACCAAAGGGGACATTTGTGACCCCGCCACGGTGCGCCAGACGATTCAGGCGCACAACATCGATACGATCGTCAATTTTGCGGCTGAGACCCATGTTGATCGCTCGATTATGGACCCGGATGCGTTTATCCAGACTGGGGTGTATGGCACCTATGTGATGCTCGAGGCCGCGCGCGAGTTTGGCCTGGAGCGGTACCATCAAATCTCCACGGATGAGGTTTATGGGGATATACCGGCCGGTTACTCTTCCGTCGAATCAGACCCCCTGCGCCCGCGCAGCCCCTATTCGGCCAGCAAGGCCAGCGGTGACTTGCTGGTTGGTTCCTACTTCACCACCTATGAGCTGCCGGTCACCATTTCCCGCGGCTCCAACAACATCGGCCCATACCAGCATCTGGAAAAGGTGGTGCCGCTGTTTACCACCAATGCGCTCGAAAATAAGCCGCTGCCGCTTTATGGCGATGGCGGGCAGATGCGCGAATACCAATACGTTGTGGATCATTGTGAAGCCATCGACCTGATCCTGCATCAGGGCCAGCTCGGCGAGATTTACAACGTGGGTACCGGCGTGGAAGTGACCAACCTGCGCATGGTGGAGCTGCTGCTGGAGACGCTGGGCAAGCCGCAAAGCCTGGTCCGGCGGGTGACGGACCGGCCGGGGCATGACCGCCGCTACAGCATGAACATCGAAAAGATTCGTGCCCTGGGCTGGACGCCCCGTCATACGCCGGAAGAGGCCATCATTGAGGCCGTCAGCTGGTATCGCGATAATGAATGGTGGTGGCGTCGAGTCAAGAATGAGGAATTCGCCGCCTACTACGAGGCGCAATACGGTGATCGCCTGCGCCAGGACCAGTAATACATCAGGTCACTTGCCTGAATGAGTTTTTTGAACGAAGAATTGCATTGAAGGAGAAGAAGATTTATGAGCCAAGGACTAGCGGGCGCCGTCGTCGCCGACACCGCCCTGAGTATGGTTGACGGAGAAAAGGGCGAACTCATTTATCGTGGCTACGACATCGCTGAATTGGGGGCTAAGGCCAGCTTTGAAGAGGTCGTTTACCTGCTCTGGCATGGCGCCTTGCCGAATCAGGCTCAGCTGGATGAGTTGAAGGGAGCGCTCAGCGCTCGGCGCGCGTTGCCGGCGCAGCTACTGCAACTGCTCAAAAGCCTGCCCGCCAGCGCCCAGCCGATGGCCGTGTTGCGGACAGCCGTTTCGGCGCTCAGCCTGTTTGATGAGACGGCCGACGACATTACCCCTGAAGGGGCACAAGAAAAAGCCCTGCTACTGACCGCCATTATGCCGACGATGGTGGCGGCCTGGGAGCGGATTCGCAAGGGCCAGGAGCCCATCGAACCACGGGCTGATCTGGACCATGCCGCCAACTTCCTTTATATGCTCAGCGGCGCCGCACCTTCTGCGGAAGCGGCTGAAGCGATTGACGCTTACCTGGTCCTGCTGGCGGATCATGGCTTCAACGCCTCAACCTTCGCCACTCGCGTCACGACCGGGACCCTGGCCGATGTTTATTCAGCGGTTGTGAGTGGTCTGGGCACGTTGAAGGGGCCGGCCCACGGTGGCGCCACGCAGCGAGCCATGGAGCAGTTCATTGAAGCCGCCGAGAGCGGCGATGTGACGGCCTGGTATCATGCGGCCCGGGAATCCGGCCGGCGGGTGATGGGTATCGGCCACCGCGTTTACAAGGTGGAAGATCCGCGGGCCAAGATTTTGCGCCCCATGGCCCAACGTCTGGCGGGCGCGGATGGTCAGGGTGATTGGTTTAGTGTCGCCCAGACCATTGAGCAGCTGACCCGGCAGGATGATTACTTCGTCGAGCGGAATCTCTTCGCCAATGTGGATTATTACTCAGCCGTTGTCCTCTATATGATTGGTCTGCCCACGGACCAGTTCACCTGTCTGTTTGCCATGAGCCGGATCGCCGGCTGGACGGCCAACATTCTCGAGCAGCTGGCCAACAACCGGCTGATTCGCCCGCGCGCCAACTACGTTGGGCCGCGTGATCTGACCTACGTGCCCGTGAGTGAGCGCTAGGCAAGATAGCTGACGCAAAGTAAGAGCAAAATTATTAGCCAGGCCCGATAACTGATGGCGGCTTGGCAACAAATGCACATTTCAGTATCGTTGGCAGAAGCGGGCATTTAGCCTGCTTCTGCTCTTTTTTTCTACTGTTCCCGGTCTTGCCCCCGGCCTGTTTCAAGAGGTATACGATGTCCTTCTTTCGTCCTGTCTTGTTGCTTCTGCTGGCCTTGCTGCTATTCGGCTGCAATGGCGAAACTGAAACCGTTGTGACGCCACCCATCGCCCCGGCCAATACGCCGGAACCGGCCGGTGAAGCGGTGGCGACCGCGGCTCCGGCTGAATCACCAACTTCCGTGGTGATCGTCATTGACTCGACCGAACCCACGGCTGCAGCCGAAAGCGGCGACGTTGTGACGGCCACTGAGGCCCCGGCCGATCTGCCAACTGAAGAACCGGCCATCGTGATGCCAGCCTTCCCCGCAGCAGCCAATTTGATTGGCGCCATCCGCCTGGTACCGGTCGCCTCCGGGCTCTGGAACATGACCAATATGGCTCATGCCGGCGACGAGCGCATTTTTGTGACTGGCCAGGGGGGCCAGGTCTGGATCATCGAGAATGGCGCCGTGCTCGGTGAGCCGTTTCTGGACGTCAGCAGCTTGACTGACCTGACGGATGCGACTGAGCGCGGTCTGCTGGATATCGCTTTCCACCCTGATTACAGCGAAAACGGCTATTTCTACATCAACTACACCGATCTGAACGGCCACTCTGTGGTCTCGCGCTGGCAGGTCAGCGATGACCCGAATCGGGCGGACCCGAACAGCGAGTCAATTATTTTGCAGGTGCAGCAGCCCTACAACAACCACAATGGCGGTCAGATCGAATTTGGGCCGGACGGCTATCTCTACATTGGGTTCGGGGATGGCGGCAATCAGGGGGATACGGAGGGCAATGGCCAGAACCCCCAGACGCTGTTGGGCGCCATCCTGCGTATCGACGTGGACAGCGCCTCACCTTACGCCATCCCGGCCGATAACCCGTTTGTCAATGACGATAATGTCCGCAACGAGATCTGGGCTTATGGCGTGCGCAACCCCTGGGGGCTGCAATTCGACAGTTTGACCGGCGACCTCTATTTTGCCGATGTGGGGCAGGATCTGTGGGAAGAGGTGAACTGGCAACCGGCCGGTGTCGGCGGCCAGAATTATGGCTGGAATATCCTGGAAGCGACCCATTGTTATGGGGCGGAGAATTGCGACGAGACCGGCCTGACCCTGCCCATTCACGAATATAACCATGATATTGGCGCCTGTTCCATCACCGGCGGCGCTATCTACCGGGGCGACGAGTACCCGCAGATGCAGGGCAACTACTTCTTTGGTGATCTTTGCCTGGGCAGCATCTGGGCGATGGTGTCTAACGGGGATGGCACCTGGAGCGTGCGGGCGGTGCAGCCGCAATGGGTCAGCTCGGTGGTCTTCGCTGCTGATGCCGCCGGCAATCTTTATGTCGGCGACCGGGGTACGGACACGTTGTTCCGCATTGAACCGGCCGGTTAGGCAGCAGCGTCAATCTCTGAATGTGATGAACTTTACTGTCCCCAGGTAACGCCTGGCACTGCTGCCCGTCACCTGACCTTCTAGAGTAAACGCTTGCCGTTTTGAATGAGGACTGAGATGAATGCTGATCGCCCCCGTACCGGCCGGTTTTTCTGGCTGCCTGTCCTGGTACTGGCCCTGGTTTTCCTGACAGCCAACCAGCTCTACGCTACCCAGCTGCGTGACGAGACGCCCGAATCCGCCCCGGAAGCGCCATCCATCAGCCTGGACTTTGTGGTTAATGGTCTTTTTGCGCCGGTGGCGGTGACCCATGCCGGTGATGAACGGCTTTTTGTGGTTGAACAGCCGGGCGTCATTCAGATTGTGCAAAATGGGGTGCTGTTGGGTACGCCGTTCCTGGATATCAATGATCGGGTGGCCTTCGGCGGCGAAATGGGGTTATTGGGCCTGGTCTTTGCCCCAGACTATGCCACCAGCGGCGCCTTTTACGTGAACTACACTTTTTTTGACGGCAGTTCGCTGCATACCCGCATCGCCCGTTATCATGTCACAGCCAATCCCAATGTCGCCAGCCGCACTGAAGAGACGGTGCTGATCATTCAGCAAGATGCCACCAACCACAACGGCGGCGATATGCACTTTGGCCCGGATGGCTATCTCTACATTGGTATGGGTGATGGCGGCAATCAGAATGACCCGCTGGGCCATGCCCAGGATGGCGCCTCACTCAAAGGCAAGATCCTGCGCATTGACGTGACTGGCCAGGCGACCTATGCCATCCCACCTGACAATCCCTACGTAAATAACCCTGACGTCCTGGATGAGATTTGGGCGTTCGGCTTGCGCAATCCGTGGCGCTGGAGCTTTGACCGCGGCACGGGCGCGATGTGGATTGGCGACGTGGGCCAGGGTAGCTGGGAAGAGGTCAACTACGTTCCCTACGGCAGCAGCGGTCGCAATTATGGCTGGAACTGTTTTGAGGGCACTCATGTATTTCCGCTGGCCGGCCCCCTGTGTTCGCCAGGCATCAACCATACGCCGCCCATTCATGAATACTCGCATTCAGTTGGCCACGCCATTACCGGCGGATATGTCTATCGGGGCACGGAGTATCCACGGATGGGTGGGTACTATTTCTTTGCCGATTTTTCATTCAGCAAACTGTGGACGCTCAATTGGAACGGCACGGGCTGGCATCTGACGGAATATTCGCCCAGCATTGTCAATCCGAGCTCTTTTGGCGAGGGCGTCAACGGTGAGCTTTACCTTTTGAGTCACAACGGTTCCCTGTTCGAGATTACTGAGACCAACGGCAATGCGGGGCTAACGCCGCGCGTCTATTTGCCCCTGGTCACGACGCCCTGAGACGGACGTCTGGAGGAAATTCCATTATGAATAAAGTGAAGAAGCTTCTGGCGGTTGCTGGAATGCTTGCTATTGTGCTGGGTGCAGCCGGGTTGTTGCTGGTAGCGACGCCTGTGGCGGCTCAGACCGGTGCGGGAGAGAAGGCACCGGCCGGTAACGACATCAGCGCCGAACTGGTCGCCAATGGCTTTACCGCCCCAACCGCCCTGGCCAGCACAGGCAGCAACAACGACGATCGGCTGTTTGTTGTCGAAAAAGCGGGCATCATCAAGATTATCGCCGATGTGGATACGGGCAATGTGCTGGCGACCCCTTTTCTGAACATCACCAGCCTGGTTGATTCTAATTCCGAGCGCGGATTGCTGGGGCTGGCCTTCTCGCCAGACTATGCCAGCAGCGGCGAATTCTATCTTTACTATACCCGTACCGGTGATGGCCACATCGTCATTGCCCGTTATACTGTCAGCGGCAACCCGAATGTGGCGGATGCTGGCAGCGCCGAGATCGTCCTGACGATCCCGCAGAACCAGAACTTCCACAACGGCGGCCATCTTGCTTTCGGGCCGGATGGCTACCTGTACATCGGCACCGGCGACGATGGTGCCGCCGGCAATGCGCAGGACGGTAACGTCCTGGTTGGCAAGATGCTGCGCCTCGACGTGGTTGGGGAGACGACCTATGTCATTCCGGCGAACAATCCTTTTGTTGGTGTAGCCGGCACCGCCGATGAAATCTGGGCGCTGGGTTTGCGTAACCCGTGGCGCTGGAGCTTCGATGCCAACAACGGCAATCTGTGGATCGCCGACGTCGGCGATGACACGCGCGAAGAGGTGAACCGACAGCTGGCTTCCAGCCCTGGTGGCGAAAACTATGGCTGGCCTTGCTTTGAGGGGACCTTGAATGTCAATGGGTTTGGCTGTCCAGGCACCATCAACCACACGCCGCCCGTCTTTGATTACGCCCATACGGGTGGCAACGGCTCCATCACCGGCGGCTATGTCTACCGGGGCAGCCGCTATGCCAACATGCAGGGTTGGTACTTTTATGGCGACTTCAACTCGGGCAACTACGGGATGTTGTCGCCCGGTCTGAGCCATACGCCCCTGGGCAACCTGGGTATTCCAGGTAGCCCGACCAGCTTTGGCGAAGACAGCGCAAACGAGCTGTATATCGCAACCTTTGGCGGCTCGGTATATCACCTGGTTGGCACAAGCTTTACGCCAACCGAGTTTGTCTATTTGCCGCTAATCAGTAAGCCTTAACGCTTTCCCGTTTCCGGGCGCTGCGCTGCGGTGGCATGAGCGCAGCGCAGCGCCCGGGACATTCCCGTTCTGTAACAACAGTTTCGCAAGGAGAAAATATGCCCACCACCAACCTGCGGCGCAATGCAGCGCTGCCTATTTTGTTCATCCTGCTCGCCCTGGGCGCAGCGGGATACTTTCTGGTCCAGCCCCTGGTGCGGGCTGAGTCAGGGGGCTTGGCACCGGCCGGTAGCCCCAACATCAGCGCCGACCTGGTCGCCAGCGGTTTCAACACCCCAACTGACCTGGCCAGCACCGGCATCAATGGCGATGATCGCCTCTTTGTCGCCCAGAAAGGGGGCATTATTCGCATCATCTCTGACCCGGCCAATGGCACCATTCTGGCTACCCCCTTCCTCAACATCACCAGTCTGGTCGATTCCTCAAGTGAGCGAGGGCTGCTGGGGCTGGCTTTTTCACCTGACCACGCCACGAGCGGCGAGTTCTACGTGTATTACACCCGCAGTAGCGATGGCGACATCGTGATTGCCCGCTACACCGTCAGCGGCGACCCCAATGTGGCCAATGCGGGTAGCGCCGAGACCGTCCTGGTGATTCCGCAGAACCAGAATTACCATAACGGTGGTCACCTGGCCTTTGGCCCGGATGGTTATCTGTACATTGGCACTGGCGATGATGGCGCCGCTGGCAATTCGCAGACCGGCAGCAATCTGTTGGGTAAGATGCTGCGCATCGATGTGGTTGGCGAAGCGACCTATGCCATTCCGGGGAACAATCCATTTGTGGGCGTGTCTGGCACCGACGACGAAATCTGGGCGTTGGGGCTGCGCAACCCGTGGCGCTGGAGCTTCGACCGCCAGAACGGCGCCCTCTGGATTGCTGATGTCGGCGATGATTCACGGGAAGAGGTGAATCGTCAGGTGGCCGGCAGTGTTGGTGGGCAAAATTATGGCTGGCCCTGCTATGAAGGGACGCTAAACGTGAATGGTTTTGGCTGCCCGGGCGCCATTAACCACACGCCGCCGATTCATGAGTACAACCATAGTGCGGGTACCTCGATTACGGGGGGGTATGTTTATCGAGGGAGCAGTTATCCGGTTATTAACGGTTACTACTTCTTTGGTGATTTTACGTTTGGCACGTACTGGACGTTGTCACCGGCCGGTGGCGGCGGCTGGACCGTCACTTCCCTCGGCAACCTGAGCGTAAGTGGCGGTCCCACGACCTTTGGCGAGGACAGCAGCGGTGAGCTTTACCTGGCTACTCTCAGCGGCAACGTTTATCAGATCCAGGAAAGTACGGTTCTGCCGACGCCGACAAATACAGCCACGGCGACAAACACCGCCACACCGGTCGGGCCAACCGCCACAGCGACAAACACCGCCACAGCGACAAACACCGCGACGCCAACAAATACGGCCACACCGGTCGGGCCAACCGCCACGGCAACCCATACGCCTACTGTCGGCCCATCACCGACCGCGACGGCCACGCCGGTGCGCGATCAGTTCCAGCATCTGCCGATTGTGACCCACCCGTAACACAAAAAATGGGGTGACCAATGCCACTGGTCACCCCATTCCCAATTCAACTGAATGTCCCCAACCCGACTATTCGCGCACGGTGGGGAGGTGGATCAAGTTGTTCAGCTCGAAGGCAGGGGAGAACATCGGCCCGGTGAAGCAGGGGTAAGTCTCAGGAGTCGGTTCGCCCGTGACTGTCCAGCAATACATGTTGCCGCTTGAAGTGTCGGTCAGGGCTTGCGAAACGTACCAGAGGACGATGTTTTCGCCCGCCACGTTTTCCCCGTCGACGAACTGATCCGGACCCTGCTGGTGGTCATCGTTACAGCAGCTGCCAATGACGCCCAGGTCGGTGGCTCCTTCGGCGGCTTTGTACTGGGTGACATAGACAAAGGGATTATCGCCACGGCCGCCATCAGCAAACTGGCCCTGGCTTGGTTCGATGAAGTAGCCCAGGCCACCATCCCGCACAGTCAGAGCATAGAGGCCGGAGAAATATTGCAGGTCGGTGGGCAGGAACCAGCGCTCGGTATCCACACTGGCCCAGGTGCTACCGTCCCAGTAAGAGAGCGAGTCATTTTCCTGGCCATTGAGGGCGATGTCGATGCGGACAACCGGCCGGTACAGCGCATTGCTGCCGCAGCCCCGCCCATAAGCGCCGGTCACGACGCGGAAGCGGCCATCCGTGAAGAATTGATAGTGCTGTTCATAACGATAATTACAGTTGGCGCCCCAGTTACCCATCCGGAAATCCTGGACGATTTCAAAGCCGACCGGGTCGGGCCCTTCAAAGAGCGTATTCTGGACCGTATCGCCGAAGGGGAAGATAGAGAAGCCGCCCCCGCCGCCGGTGCAGCCGGTTTCATCGCGAAAGCCGGATGAACCGTAGTCGGCGTGCCACTCGACTACTTTGCTGGAGTTGAGGATGGTCAGCCCATTGTAAGTCACATCATAAACGCGCAGGCCATCATGGTTGGTGACTTCGTGGTTAACCACCCAGCCATCCTGGTTGATGGTGCCGCCTTCCGGGCAACCGCCATCCGGGACCCAGGTTACCGGCTCGGTCTGTGGCGGAAAGTCGGTGTAGTTGAGGCCGACGAATTTCTGGTCAGTCAGGTCCACAATCATCCAGAGTACGCGGCGTTCCAGGTTAATTGTCGGGCCGACGCAATAATGCCCTTCATCGCAGATGGTGCCGACGAAGTCACTGGGGACGGGCGCCATGTCGACGGCAACCGGCCGGAAGCCGAGCACCTCGCGTACCTCCGGCGCAGCCATCGCAATTTCCAGCGCCAGGTCGATATTGCGCTGGTTAAGGCCCGGCCGGATGCCCGGTTGATAGAGGACTTCGACTACCTCGTTAGCATCAGTGTTTACGAGCGCGGTGATGCCGGCATCCTCATTCCAGTTGTAAATTTCGACCTGCCAGCAGGTTGCCGTCGCGCACACCTCGCTGCCTTCAGGAAAATGCATCCCGACGGTGCTGATACCCATCACCTCGGAGCGCTTGCCTTGCGTGTGGGCCTGGACGCGGGGGTCGGTCAGGGCCAGCTCCTGGGCGGCCAGCTGGGCTTCGCTGAGCTCTGTTTCCAGGGGAACGGCCGGTGATTTGCCGGTGACCGTCTGGACCGGCAGAAAATACCGGCTGGAGAGCAGCAGGGTCGGTACTGCGAGCAGCAGCAGGACCAGTATCGACAAAACGCGCTTATTCTTCATGAAACACCTGCATCCGTATAAGTTGATTGCGTCAGCGGCGCTACCGAGCCGCCTGAGAATTATACGGACTCACCTAGTTATGCCAATTGATAGGCGGTACCACTGCGGGTTCAGCATAGGGCCCATTGGCCAGATCATCGAAGTAACCATGCGAAAGCAGGCTGCTGTAGGAGAACAGAGCGTGACCGGCTGTACCGATAGCCCGGGCTGCTTCAATCCGATTCTCGATCTCGCTGAAGGTGCAATACCCTGTCCCAATCCCCGGGACCACATAACGTCCATTCGCATCGGACTGGAAGTCGGCGACCAGGGTCTGCCAGCGGCTGAAGGTCCAGAAGCTGTTGTCCGGGCAGTTAAAGGTGCTGGGATAGATCATCGGCGAAATGATGTCGATGTAGCCGCCGGCGACCCAGGCTTTGGAATCCTGATAATAGGTGTGGTAGCCCTGCAGGCCGCCCCAACCCCAATAATCAATGTAAATGGGCCAGACGGCGGCGGAAAGGGCCAGGCCCGAGTTGGCCAGAATGATGTCATCATAAAAGCGATTGACGGTGCCGCTGACCTGGGCGCGCTGCCAATCAGCATAGCCTGAGGTGAAGCAATCGCCGCCCCAGCGTGATTCGCTGACGGGGTCACAGGAGGCGTTGGAGGCGCCGTAGCGAATATGGTCCAGATGGATGCCATCGATGTCATAGCGATTGACCAGGTCCTGGCCGACGGCAATCAGGTGATTGTCGACGTCGATTGAGGCGGGGGTGGCCCGCTGGTAGCCGGAGCAGGACAGTTGATAGCTTGTGTTCCATTGCAGCCCGTTGAGCAAACCGTTGGTGGTGCCGTGGATGTCCCGCAGATCCCAGTAGAAATGGCGCGGCGAGGTGTTGCTGGCTGGGGCCGAGCCACAATCCCAGACCGGGTAGACATTGATGTAGGCGTGCAGTTCGATACCAGCCGCATGTGCTTTTTGCACAAAGTAGGCCAGCGGATCCCAGAATGGATTGGGCGCCTGGCCCAGGCTACCGCCGCTGACCCGCTGCGCCCATGGCTCCAGGCCCGGTGCATAGTAGGCATCAGCGGTGCCGCGGACCTGGAAGAAGATGGCGTTAAAGCCGGCAAAGTCGGCATTGTCGACGATTTCGTCGATCTTACTGGGGCTGGCGGGTTGGCCGAAGCTGGTCCAGTCAAACCGGGTCACCCAGAGGCCGCGCAACTCCTGCATGGCCGGCGGGGGGGGCGGTTCGGCCCGGAAAATCGTCGGCAGATAGATTGCCGAGCCGCCTTCAAGACCTTCGCTAGCATCCTCCTGCGCGGCCAGTTTGTCAGCAGCCAGGAAGTAGGTCAGCGCCATCAGCAGGGCAAAAAGGGACAGATAGCGCCACGGTAAAACCGGCCGGTGCCGCAAATTATTACGCTGTAACACGGAACGCATATTGACTCCTCGAAGCAGCCACAAATTCATCGTGAGCGCGCCCATTATGACACGCTTTGGCCGCGGCGGCGTGAAGAACGGGTTGATCCTTTGTGAAAACAAAGGGGAGAGGTTGGTGGGACCTGACAGGTTGGTGGGACCTGACAGGTTGGTGGGACCTGACAGGTTGGCGAACCCGACAGGTTGGCGAACCCGACAGGTTGGGTAGTATAGTTAGACTCGGCTTCCCGGGCGCCGCCGCGCCACGGGTCCCGCAATGAGCATACGATATGATGGATATTTCCCGACATCTGACATCTGACGGCCGCCGCATCTACGGCATTCCCGTGCAGAGCTTCCCCGAACTGGTCTCGATTGTTTACGTCATCAGCGACGGCACTAAATTGATCCTCGTAGATAGCGGCTCCGGCCGGCAGGAATCCAATGAGCAGCTCCTGGCCGGCATCACGCGCATCAGCGAACAGTTTGGTGAATCTGTCACGCTCGCCGGCATCGACGAAATCTGGATCACGCATGGCCATATCGACCATTTTGGTGGCCTTCCTTTCGTACGCCAGTTCAGCCAGGCGCCGATTGGCGTCCATGTTCTGGACCGGCGCGTCATCTCTAATCATGAGGAGCGGCGTGTGGTCGCTTCGCGCTGGCTGGACGAGTTTCTGGAAGGGGCCGGCATCGCCGAAGAGCAGCGCCAGAATCTGATGCAGATGTATCTCTATTCCAAAAATTTCTATCATTCGACGCCCACTCAATTCCTGATTGAGGAAGGCGAGCCGCTGTATGGCGGCGTGATCCCCTATCACACGCCCGGCCATTGCCCCGGTCAGGTCTGCCTCATGATAGACGATGTGATGTTGACGGCGGACCATGTTCTGTCGCGCATCACGCCGCACCAGGCGCCGGAGATCATCACCCGCAATATGGGGCTGGGGCATTATCTCGATGCCCTGGACAAGATAAAGAAGGTCCCCGGCATTCGGCTGGGGCTGGGCAACCATGAAGCGCCAATGCCGGATGTATACAGTCGCATCGACGAGATCAAGGCGGCCCACGACGTTCGTCTCAATCGGGTCATGGAGATCTGCGCTGAGCCGCGCACGACAGCGGAAGTGAGCAAAATGCTGTTTGGTGCTGTATCCAGTTATCATGTGTTGCTTGCTCTGGAAGAGGCTGGCGCTCATGTTGAATACCTTTACCAGCGCGGTGAACTGATCGCCGTGAACCTGGAGGAAATCGAGCGGACGCCTCATCCTGTTATTCGCTACATTGCGGCGCATTAGCGGACAATTGATAGGACCAGAGGCTGCTTTATTGGATCTTATGAACAGTGATTTTTACGTTCCCCCTGGCGGCCCACCTCAGGTCGCCCCGCCCAGCCGGGATATCTATGCCTTGATGGGTGAAGAGAATATCTTTCGCATGTTGGCCGATTTTTATGCCGAACTGGCCAACTCACCGATTCGGAGCATGTTCCCCAATGATATGGAACGCGCCTCGCGCAAATCGGCTATGTTTTTTGTCGGCTTGTTGGGCGGTCCGCCGCTTTATCAGCAGAAATATGGCTCGCCGATGCTGCGCGCCCGTCATACGCCTTTTCCTATTAATGAAGAGGCGCGCGAGATCTGGGTCGATTGTTTTGAGCGTGTGCTGGCAGAAGCACCGGCCAAATACAATTTCCCGGCCCAGCATCTGCCCATTTTTCAGACCTTTATTCGCGAATTTTCCGGCTGGATGGTGAATAAACGCTCGCCAAACCAGACCGATGAGGGGAGCATGCGAATCTTATGAAAGTTCTGGTTACAGGCGGCGCCGGCTATATCGGCAGCCATACCTGCATCGAGTTGCTGGCCTCTGGCCATGAAGTGATTGTTGTGGACAGTCTGGTCAACAGCCAGCGTGAGGCGCTGAATCGGGTTGAAGAAATCAGCGGTCAACGTTGCCCATTCTATCAGCTGGATCTGCGCGATAAGGTTGGCCTTGAGGCGATTTTCCAGGTCCATGAGATCGATGCCGTTATTCACTTCGCGGCGTTAAAAGCGGTGGGTGAATCCGTGGCCAAACCGCTGGCCTACTATCACAACAATCTACTCAGCACGCTGGTTTTGTGCGAAGTGATGGTGGCGCACGGGGTCAAGAACTTCGTCTTCAGCTCGTCGGCCACGGTGTATGGCGAGCCGGAGAAGATGCCCATCCGCGAGGACGCGCCGCTGAGCGCCACCAATCCGTACGGCCGCACCAAGCTGATGATCGAGCAGATTCTGACTGATTTGCATCACTCCGATGAAGCGTGGAATGTCGCCCTGCTCCGTTATTTCAATCCGATTGGCGCCCATCCCAGCGGCCGGATTGGCGAGATGCCCAATGGCATTCCTAACAACCTGGTCCCTTACCTGGCGCAGGTTGCGGTTGGCAAGCTGGATAAGTTGCGCGTCTTTGGCGACGATTATCCGACGCCGGACGGCACCGGTGTGCGCGACTACATCCATGTGGTGGACCTGGCCAAAGGGCATGTGCGGGCGCTGGATCGTCTGACGCAAAACCCGGGTGTGGAGGCATTCAACCTGGGGACTGGGCAAGGGTATTCTGTCCTGGATGTGATTGAAGCGTTTGAGGAAGCATCCAACCGGCCGATTCCCTACGAAGTCGTTGCTCGCCGCCCCGGCGACGTGCCGGCGCTCTATGCAGACGCTTCCAAAGCCAGGGAACTCCTGGGCTGGCAGGCTGAGAAGAATATCATGGACATGTGCGTGGATGTCTGGCGCTGGCAGTCAGGTAATCCGAATGGGTATGAGGATTAAGCTCTGGTCACACACTTGATTCGCTTTGTTAGTTGGCTGGATCGAGCTAATGTCACTTCTAAGAAAAATCCTACTTGGGCTGATGGCTTTCAGTTTATTTCTGGCTATTTTGATTTGGCTGGCCTGGCCTAAAATGGAGTTTCGGCTTATTCGACAGGAACTCAGTCGGGCTGAGGATTGTAAGGCCCTTAACGTACCGATGTACCTTTACCCAAAGGTCGAAAAGGATCCTGCTCGCGTAACGGTTGCCGGTACCGAAATGACAGTTGGTGACAAAGTAAAAACGGAATTGCCACCTGATGTTCGGGCAACGTTGTGGTTGATGGAGCTAAACGAAAGGGACGCTATCTTCCTCTATCATTACCTACCGGACAAATCCTGGCGCTTTGCCCCGATATCCTGTCGCATGGTGTTTGATGTTGATGGGTAATAATGATCTGATACTGCGCCAACCAGTCAATAAGGCCCTGCTGGCCTGGTGGGACGCCGGCCACGCCGATCTGCCCTGGCGGCGCACCAAAGACCCGTATGCCATCTGGATCTCCGAGATCATGCTGCAGCAGACCCAGATCGCCACGGTGATTCCTTATTATGAACGCTGGCTGGATCGCTTTCCCACGGTGCAGGCGCTGGCCGCGGCGCCCCTGGCTGATGTGCTAAAGCTCTGGGAAGGGTTGGGGTATTACAGCCGGGCCCGCAATCTCCATGCGGCGGCGCAAACGGTGGTGGCTGAGTATGATGGCCAGTTTCCGCAGACGGCGGCCGGGCTGCAAAAGCTCAAGGGGATTGGGCGCTACACGGCGGGCGCTATCGCCTCTATTGCCTTTGGCGAGCCGGCGCCGGTGCTGGACGGTAACGTCATCCGCGTCCTGAGCCGCCTCACCGATTTGCCCGACGATACCACGACAACGGCGACAAAAAATAAACTGTGGGCGCTGGCTGAGCAGCTGGTGGCGCCGGACCGGCCGGGCGCCTACAACCAGGCGCTGATGGAGCTTGGCCAAACAATCTGCTTGCCCCGGGCGCCGCGCTGTCACGATTGTCCCCTGGCCGACCTTTGCCTGGCGCGGGCGCGGGGGACCCAGATGGAGCGGCCGGTGCGCCCGCCCCGCCGCCAGACGCCCCATTATGACGTTGTTGCCGCCATCATCTGGCGCGACGCCAGCACTTTTCTCATCGCCCAGCGACCGCTGGATGGCCTGCTGGGCGGCTTATGGGAGTTCCCGGGCGGCAAGCTTGAGGCTGGTGAAACCCAGCCAGTCGCTTTGGTGCGGGAAATCCAGGAAGAGCTGGCGCTCACGGTCCGCGTGCGTGGTTACCTGACCTCCATCAAGCACGCCTATACCCACTTCCGCATAACCCTTCACGCCTACCACGTTGACTACCTGGGCGGCGCTCCGCAACACCTCGGCGTAGCCGACCATCGCTGGGTGACCCTGGCGGATGTCGACCAATACGCCTTCGCCAAAACTGACCTGCAAATTATCGCGGCGCTGCGTTCTGACCAGCCCCGTTTGCCGTTGGGCTGACGAGGGGCGCGTGAGCGCCCCGACGGGTCCCCCACCCGACGGGTCCCCCACCCGACGGGTCCCCCACCCGACGGGGGTCCCCCCCACCCGACGGGTCCCCCACCCGACGGGTCCCCCACCCGACGGGTCCCCCACCCGACGGGTCCCCCACCCGACGGGTCCATTTGGCGAAATTTTGCGCTGGGGTGCGTTTATTCCTTTAGTTGGTGTGGCTGCCGGGGTGATCTGTCTGGGCTGATACGCTGGCTGTGAAAAATTCGTGATTGCGCTGGTCCGGTAAAGATGATACAAAGTAGTTGCCATCCCCGCCCAAAGGGTGGCCGGTAGCCTGATTTGCCGTGACGGAGCCTGTCTCAATTGACTATTTGCCACTACTGCGGATGGGCCGGCAATTACTTCAGGTACTATCGTTGACAGTGCGGCCCTGGAATCTTGGAGGGATTTCTGCATGGACTGTTTGCGTGTGAATGCTTTTGGCAAGCTCCGCATGCAATTCAATGGTGCAGAGTTGACAGCTTTTCCCACGCGCCACGTGGAGGAATTGCTGGGTTTCCTGCTACTCCATCCCCAACAGCATCACAACCGCGAAAAACTGATCGAAATGCTCTGGCCCCATGCCAGCCGCGTCAATGTACGGGCGCGCTTTTCGACTGTGCTCTGGCGCTTGCGGCGCTCTCTGGACAGCATTGGTCTGGAGGCGGATGACTGCCTCGAGGTTAGCCGGCAAGCGCTCTGTTTCCTGCCCCCGGCCGATTGGTCCTTCGACGTGCAGGAATTCCAGGATGCCCTGCAATGCCTGCGCCGCCAGGAAGATGATCGCGAACGCGAGCAGATCCTGCTGCGCGTCGTCGCCAGCTATCGCGGTGAGTTGTTCGATGGCCTTTACGCCAACTGGTGCCTGCTGGAACGGGAACGCCTGGCCCGCCTCTACCTGCGCGCCGCTGGCCAGCTGATGCTCCTGCTCATGCGCCGCAAAGCCTATGAAGAAGCCCTGACCTACGGCCATTCTATCCTGGAACATGACCCCCTGCGCGAAGAGGTTCACCGGGCCTTGATGTACTGTTACTGGCAGCTAGGGCAATTCACTTATGCCACTGAACAGTATCAAACCTGTGCCGAACTGCTCATGAATGAGCTGCGTATCCTCCCGCGTCAGGCTACGGTTGATCTCTACCAGCAAATCATGACCGACCGCTTTGCCACCAGCCAGACTGAAGCCGATGTGGATGATCCGGCCCACGTCCAATTGCAACATGCCTTTGCCGAATTTCAGATGGCCGGCCAGCGGTTGAGCCGAATGCTTATTGATCTGGAGACTCATCAAACGGAGTGATTAGCCCGCCGGTGCAGGGTCCGGCTTGTTTTTCTCACAGCCAATCACAAGAGTCCAATTTTGCTGTGAGAGTTTTGTGATAACAAGAGCTAGAATGTTACTTGTTCAATGTTTACCGCTGCTCCCTGACTGTGCCGCACCCTGGGTCACAGCAGCCTGATAACATCGTCCGAGCCAAATTGAGGCGACCATTCTCTTTCGCATATCAGCCTGCCTTTGCCAATGGGAGTATTTATGGCTGACCAATCTCAAGACATGATGTCTCTTTTTGAATCGGAGTCGCACTCCTTTGTGATGCGTCTCTGGCAAGAGCATGGCGACAGCAACCCCGCGGACAGTGAGTGGCGCGGCTGGGTGGAACATGTCCAATCTGGCCAGCGCTTTTATTTTCGCGATTTTAGCGATATCAAGCAGATTGTCGGGAATTTCCTGGAAGACCAACAAGAGCGTGCTAAAGATCAACTGTTTGAACCGATTCAAGCTCCTCATGAGGAAGATTGATGGCTAAGGTCAGCACTCAGGTTCAACCTTTTCAGAATAGCCGCGAACAGCTGATGGCGGCCCTGGCTTATATTGACCTTTGCGTCAAATGGGCCGTTGCCCGGGCGCGGGCCCATGGGCTTAATCCGGAAGATGAGTTTCGTGGTCTTTACATTTCTGATGAACAGGTTGACACGCTGCTGAATAGCGGGGTTGGCTCGACGCTCTGGGCTGCTAACGGCAATGGCACGCTGCCGGGCGTGGATGGCCCGGCCATGTTGCAGCAAGCCCGGGCCAACTGGCAGGCGCAGACTGAGGTCTCGCGCCAGGCCGGCATCCCGATGTTGCTGGATCAGCTGGTTGAGACCTTCTGCCTGACCCCGGCCGAAACGGATGCCCTGCTCATGGTCCTGGCGCCGGAGCTGGACCCACGCTATGAACGGCTCTTTGCCTACCTCCAGGACGATGTCACCCGCAAACGGCCCAGTGTTGACCTGGTCCTGAACCTGCTGACTGGCTCATTTAGCGAAAAGCTTTCGTTGCGCGAACTGTTTGCGCCGCACGGCACGCTGCTCGGCTCCCAACTGGTGAACATATTTGCCGATAGCGGGGCGCGCGAAGCGACGTTACTGGCCCATTATTTGCGACCGGCCGGTAACGTCATCGCCTTCCTCCTCGGCCAGCACGGGCTGGATGAGCAGTTGGGTGGTTATGCTCGCCTCAGCGACAGCCGCCAATTCCGGCCCTCGCCGCGGGTCCAATATGACCTGGTCGAGAAATTGGCCTCGGTAGCCGCGGAAAAGCCGTTGCTCTCGTTCCGCGGCAGCTACGGTGTGGGCCGCGAAGAAACGGCCCTTTGCCTGGCGCACCAGCTCGGTCGGCCATTGCTGACCCTGGATCTGGAAGCGTTAGGGGCCAGTAACCTGGGTCTGGGCGGCGGTCTGGCGTTGGCGCTGCGCGATGGCCGTTTACACAGCGCCATCCTATATCTGACCGGCTGGGATTCCCTGTTAAAGGATGATCGCTCGCCGGAAAGCACCTTGCGCCAGTTATTGGCTTACCCGGAACTGGTCATTTTGACGGGTGAGCAGGATTGGCAACCGGCCGGTCGTGACTACAGCACCGACGGCCTGCGCCGGCGCCATATCTTCCAGGTCCATTTTGATGTACCCAATTTTGAGAATCGTCTCTCGGTCTGGGAACATTATCTCGGCGAGCGCGAGCTGGATCTCTCTCAGGTGGCCAATCATTTTCGCTTCTCACCTGGCCAGATCGAAGACGCCATCGCCACCGCCCAGGACCTGGCGCGCTGGGAAGATGAACCACTGGCTGAAGCCCATCTTTTTGAGGCCAGCCGCATCCATTCCAATCAGAAGCTGGCGACCCTGGCCACCAAAATCCGGCCGCGCTACACCTGGAACGACATCATCCTGCCGGGTGACACCTTCCAGCAGCTGCACGAGATGGTCAATACCGTGGCTCGCAAACATATCGTCTACGGCCAATGGGGCTTTGACGCCAAGCTGGCTCTCGGCAAGGGGCTTCACGCCCTCTTCGCCGGTGAACCGGGCACCGGCAAAACGATGTCCGCCGAAATCATGGCCAATGAGCTGGGGCTGGACCTGTACAAGGTCGACCTTTCGACTCTGGTCAGCAAATATATCGGCGAGACGGAGAAGAACCTGGATAAGATCTTCTCCGAGGCAGCCACCAGCAACGCCATCCTCTTCTTTGACGAGGCGGATGCGATCTTTGGCAAGCGCTCCGAGGTCAAGGATGCCCATGATCGTTACGCCAACATCGAAGTCAGCTATCTGCTGCAGCGGATGGAGACCTACGATGGTGTGGTGATCCTGGCCACCAATCTGCGAGCCAATTTGGATGAGGCCTTTACCCGCCGGTTGCACTTCGCCATCGAATTCCCGTTCCCCGAACCGGTGGATCGGGAGCGCATCTGGCGCGTGACCTTCCCCAAAAAGACACCGATTGGGGAAGATGTGGATTTCAAGGTGCTGTCGCAGCGCTTCCGCCTGGCCGGTGGCAACATCAAAAACATCATCCTGGCTGCCGCCTTCCTGGCAGCCGAGAACGAAAATGCGGTGAGCATGGTCCATCTGCTCCATGCCGCTCGCCGGGAATATCAGAAGATGGGCCGTTTGATCGAGGAATCGTTATTTAGCTGGAATGAATAGTGCACAATGGCGCGCTGGTTGGTCCGGGAAAAGGCGCCTTCCGGGCCGGCTGAAACATAGCGAGCCAGATTCCAGAGGAGTCCGCCATGGCAACTGATTTTTCATTTGACGACAAAGGGAATGTAAGACCGAAAGCGGAGGAGGCGGCTGCCCCTCAAAAAAGCAATCCGCCGCTGACCATGTCTGAGGTCAAGGGACAGTTAAAGCCCAATACCCTGAACCGGATGCAGCAGACGTTGGGCAACCAGGCTGTGCAGCGGCTCATCGCCCAGCGCAGTGGTGGCGAGGGCGCGTCCGAGCTGGACGACGAGACCAGCAGCGCCATCAACAACCGGCGCGGCCAGGGTGGCCAGCTTGATGAAGGGATGGCCGCCAAAGCCGGTGCAGCTATGGGCCAGGATTTTAGCAATGTCAACGTGCACACGGATAGCCAGGCTGACAATCTCAGCCGGGCCGTCAACGCCAAGGCGTTCACCGTGGGCAATGATGTCTTCTTCAAGCAAGGTGAATACAGCCCGAGCACGGCCAGTGGTCAGCACCTCATTGCCCATGAACTGACCCACGTGGTGCAGCAAGGGGCCAGCACACCCAATGTCCAGGGCAAGATGACCGTTAATGACCCCAACGACGCCTTTGAAAAAGAGGCGGATTCCGTGGCGGATTCGGTCATGAAGATGGACGAAGACGAAATGGTCCAGGGCAAGGCTGACGTGCAACGAGATGCCATGGAAGAAGACGAGATGGTCCAGGGCAAAGCGGATGTCCAGCGCCAGGAAGAAGATGAGCTGCTTCAGGGCAAGCAAGAGGTGCAACGCCAGGAAGAAGACGAATTGCTCCAGGGCAAGCAAGAGGTGCAGCGTCAGGAAGAAGATGAACTGCTCCAGGGCAAGGCGGATGTGCAGCGCGATGCCATGGAAGAAGACGAGATGGTTCAAGGTAAAGCCGATATTCAGCGCCACGAGGAGCACGATCTCTAGAACGGCGTTTAGCTAACCGGATTTCTTATGATTACCGATCTTGACGAGACCATTCGCAACATTCTCCGGGCAGAGCTTCCTATCAAAAACGGGGAGATCGACGTCAAATTTGACCAGCCCAAGCGGGAATGGAGCGCCCGGCTCAACAAACCGACCATCAATCTTTATCTGTATGATGTGCGGGAAAACAATGTGTTGCGTACCCACCAGTGGGAGCGCATGCCACCGAAAAATGGCAAGCTCAACATTGCTGAGATGAAGCGGACACCGCTGCGGGTGGATTGTTTTTACATGATGACGGTCTGGGCTTCGGAGCCGGAAGATGAACACCGCTTGCTGACACGTAGCATGCTGGCCCTCTTCCGCCACCCCGTCCTGCCTAAACCAATGATGGCCGGCTCATTGGACCAGCAGCCCTACGAGTTGCGTTCCAAGCTGGCCAGCCATGACAAGCTGACCAATCCGGCCGAAGTGTGGAGCGCCCTGGATAATGAGATTCGCCCCAGTGTCTCCTACATCGTCACGCTGGCGCTGGATCCCTGGACCGAGATCGAGGGGCCGGTGGTGCGCAACTTCACTATTCGCACCGGCCGCGCCTCCCGCTTACCGGATTACCAGGAACTGGACGAGGATGGCCGCCTGGCCGACAAACATTACGTCGGCGGCACCGTGCGTTCCAAGAGCAAAGATAAGGAGCCGCTGGGCGGTGTCCAGGTCGCGGTCAAGGGAACTGGCTTTTTTGCCACGACAGACGGCGACGGCCAGTTTACGCTCGGCCCCCTGTTGGATGGCGAACATACCCTGGTGGCCTGGCCAGAGAAGGGTAAACCGATTGAGAAGAAGGTCGATGTCCCAGGCAGCGACTTTGATTTGGAAATGTAGTTTGAGTAGGGTGGCACTCCCCGGCGCGGCGAGGTCACTGCAGGAGATGTGATGAGCAGAACAACTGACGGTCAGACGCGCGCCCCGCCGCGAGTTCATGAACCCCCATGACCGGCCGGTGCCCCTGACCGACCACTCGTTTTTCGTTAACTCCACCATTTTTGGTGCAAAAATGAGCCTGTGTATTAATTCTTAAGGAGAGAAACATGGCTACAAGTTACCAGACTAAGGCCCCAGGTGTCTATGTCGAGGAACTCCAAAGCGCGGTTAAACCAATCGCGGCCGTAGGGACATCCATTACGGCGTTCGTCGGCATCACAGCTGAGGCGAGCCGGAAGGCGCTGAACCCCGAAACCGGGGCCCGCGAACCGGTTGAATCCCGTCTTAACAAGGCCACCCTGGTCACCAGCTGGACCCAATACGTGGATACCTTTGGTGGCTTCCTG
This sequence comes from Ardenticatenales bacterium, assembly GCA_020634575.1. Next base: position 38,938 of record JACKBM010000030.1, read on the forward strand.
GCTGATGCCTATCTGCCGGATGCTGTCTATGGTTTCTACAACAACGGTGGTGGCCCCTGCTACGTCGTCAGTTTACGGGCCGTCGCAGAAGATGCTTCCAACGCCAAATCAGCTTCGGTTGACGTGACGGCTGGTGGCAAGAAAGCGTTCACCGTTACGGCGACCACCGCCGGCGAGAGCGGCAACAACCTCTCGGTCACCGTCAAGAATGACGTCGACAAAGATGGTAAGCCCACTGGCACCTTCTCCCTGACCATCGGCGGCGAGACCAAAGCGGGTCTGGCGATGAAGAAAGGCGACGGTCATGTTGGCGATGCTGAATTTGCCGCCGCCTCGATCAGTGGCGTGACCGGCACGGCCGCCCCGGATGATGGCACCTACAACCTCTCCGGTGGTGGTATGCCCCCGCTGGATGTGGCCGATTTCGTTGGTGATGCCCTCGAGCGTACCGGCCTGGCCGGCCTCGAAGCGCTGGATGACGTCAGCCTGTTGGCCTGCCCGGATATCTTCTCCGGCTACGATGGCTCCGACAAGGCAAAAGAGCGCGTTAAATCCATTCAGACCGCGATGATTACCCATTGCGAATTGATGGGCTACCGCTTTGCCCTGCTGGATACCCCGCCCGGGATGAATGCCCAGCAAGCCAAAGAATGGCGCAACTATTGCAACTATGACACGTCCTATGCGGCGATGTACTATCCCTGGATCACGGTTCCGGATCTGACCGGCAGCGACAGCACCAGCCGTAACATTCCGCCCAGCGGTTATGTGGTTGGCGTCTACAACCGGACGGACTCCGAGCGCGGCGTTCACAAGGCCCCGGCCAACGAAATCGTCCGCGGCGCCATCGACCTGGAGCTGAACCTCTCCCGTGGTGAGCAGGATACGCTCAACCCGATTGGTGTGAACTGCATCCGTGCCTTCACCGGCCGGGGCATCCGCATCTGGGGCGCTCGTACGCTCAGCAGCGACACATCCTGGCGTTACATCAACGTCCGCCGTCTCTTCATCATGATTGAGGCGTCGATGGATCAGGGTCTGCAATGGGTGGTCTTCGAGCCGAACGACTATGACCTCTGGCAGCGGGTTCGCCGCGACGTCACGACCTTCCTGCGGATGGTCTGGCGCAGTGGCGCGCTCTTCGGCCGGACTGAGGATGAAGCCTTCTATGTGAAGGTGGACGAAGAACTCAATCCGTCTGAAGTCCGCGACCTGGGTATGTTGATCATCGAGGCAGGTGTCTGCCCGGTGAAACCGGCCGAATTCGTCATCTTCCGGATTAGCCAGTGGGCTGGTCCGAACGCTGGCTAAACTTAACATGAAGAGCATAATCTTGGAGGTACAAAATGCCTGCTGCTCATAATATGGTAGATACCGCTCGTGAAGACCCGCTTGTTGGGTTCCATTTCGCCGTTGAGATCCAGGGCATGGTGTCCGGTTATTTCACCGAATGCTCCGGTCTGGGTTCCGAAAATGAAGTGATCGAACACAAGGTCGTCAACGAGAAAGGCGTCGAAGTTGTTCTCAAGATCCCGGGCCGCCTGAAGTGGGAGAATATCGTGCTGAAGCGCGGTATCACCAGCAACATGGACATCTGGGAATGGCGTAAAATGGTTGAAGACGGTGACGTCGCTGGCGCTCGCCAGAACGGTTCCGTCGTCATGTATGACCAGACCCTGGCTGAGGTCGCCCGTTGGAACTTTGAAAACGCGTGGCCCGTCAAGGTGACCGGTCCTTCCGTCAAATCAGACGGCAATGAAATCGGGGTTGAGGAATTGACCATCGCCCACGAGTTCATTGAGCGTTTGGCATAAATTGAATGGCAAGGCAGGCCGGCATGAAAATGCCGGCCTGCCTCCTGCCGCGGCGGATCAACTATGAGCTTTCAGATGGAATTTGATTTTGTCCTGCCACGGGGCTATGTGGATGCGACAGGCCAATTGCACCGCGAAGGGCGCATGCGCCTGGCCACCACCCTGGATGAAGTGGAACCGGCCCAGGATCCACGGGTTCGGGCTAATGAAGCCTACTTGCCAGTCCTGCTGCTGGCCCGCGTCGTGACCCGGCTCGGCAATCTGCCTGCAGTGACGCCGCGCGTGATCGAAGGGCTTTTTGCCTCGGACCTGGCCTATCTGGAAGATCTCTATCAACGCATCAACAGCAGTGAATCTGTGGTGGTCGGCGCGGTTTGTCCGCACTGCCAACAACAGTTCCAGCTGGAAGTGGCCCCGTTGGGCTAGGCCAGGAATAGATTAATGGCCCGGAACAGCAGTTCAAATGAGCAGAGTACCCCGGCAAAGCAAGAGCAGGAACTCGTGCGCAAGGTAACTGAAAGGGTGTATGAGATGATGATGCGCGAACTACGCATCGAATCTGAGCGCCAGCGTTTCAGTGACAAAATCACGGCGCAGACCAGGCGACCAGGAGGGTGGTGATGCCAGTTTCCCACAGAGCTTATCCCACCTTTCGCTTTATTGTCGAGATCAACGGCAAGGCGGTCGGGGCGTTTACGGAATGCACTATGCCGTCTCTGGAATGGGATATTCTGGATGTGGAAGAGGGCGGCCAAAATCGGTTCGTCCACAGCCTGCCTGGCCGGCGCAAGAAAGCGACGCTGACGCTGAAGAGTGGTATCGCCCTGGCGCCAGATATGCTGCGATGGTACAAGGATGCCCTCACAGAAAAGTGGCAGCCAGCACCTACCCGTTCTGTCACTATCAAATTGATGGATGAATACGGCACGCAGGTGATGTTAATGGGCATCGAGCGTTGTGTGCCGGTCAAATGGACCGGCCCCGCTTTGAAGCCGGATGAGAATGTCATCGCCATCCAGACCCTTGAGCTGGCTTGCGGTGAAGTGAGTTGGGATATTTAGCAGATCAGCTGATCTGTTTTGAGTTGACTTATGGCTGGACGAACCAATCGACTCCTGCAGCGTGTACAGCGCCATGCCAACCTCTCGGTATTATTTCGCCGGGCAGGAGCACCTCGTACAGCCGGGGTGGCGTCAGCCTCGAATGTGGGCGGACCGCGGGTACGGGCGACGACGTTGCCAGACTTTGTGAATGGCCAGCCAGCCGGGCAGCTGCCATTTGGTGAGACGATGCCAGCCGAGATGGTGGCGCCCGCAAGCGCGTATGCTGCCCCGGTGGCGCAGGCGTCAGCAGACGAGGCCATTCAACGCCAGATCGCCCAGGCAGAGCAATTTAGCCCTGTTGCCCCGGCCGGTCCCGCTATCACGCCGCCGTTACAACGGGCAGAATCACCATTGGTACGCCCGCCGGGCCAGTTGCCCGGTATCAGTACACCGATAGCTCCGGCAACCCCAGCGTCGCCCCCGGCATTCGCCCCGGTGACACCGCCGGTGCCATCTGCACCAACTGCCCCGACGCCGGCGGCTGCCGCGCCAACAGCTATGCCAGCCGTAGCGGCGCCAATCCAGCGTACAGCTGTGCAGGCTACAGCGGCGCCAATTCAGCGCGCTGAGTCACCGCTGGTCCGCGATCCGCAGCAGCTGCCGGGCCTGAGCGCCCCGGCTGCCAGCGTTGCGCCCGCGTCAACGCCGGCCACGAGCGGACCGGCCATTCAGCGTAGCCCCGTCCAACCGCCAGCGGCGCAGCCGCCAGTTGGACAACCAGCCGTGTCGTCGCCAATGGTGACACCCATTTCCGAGCAATCATTGGCAACACAACCCGCTGTGCCGGCAGCGCCGATCACGCCAGCCCAGCCAGCGCCAGGGCCGCAGCCCCGCGATCCGGCCCAACCGCCCCAGGCGGCGGCGCCAGTCCAGCGTCAGGCGGATGTGGCTGGGACGCCACCGGCTGCTGCACCACCGGCACCTTCGGTGGATGCGCCCGCGTCGGCCGCGCCGTACCGGCCGGATCCCTACAACATGATGCCGGTTGAAGATCCGAACGCCACCATCGAAGATCCCAACGTCTGGAGCCGGCTCTCCAACATCATGCGCAAACACCAGGAACAGCCGGCCGATGCGCCAACTCGCAGGGCCAAGCCGGAAGCGCCCTGGTTGCAGCGGGCGGTAGAAGATCATCAGGAACGGATGCAACGGACGCCGCGCCGTAAGGCGCCGTCTGAGCGTTCCGCTGACGTGCAACGCGAGATCGAGCGGCCTGTGCAGCCGCGCGGCCCGCGCCGTTCTGAATTTACCTATTTGACCGGCCAGCCACCCGGCGCCACACCGCCGCTCCCGGGTTTGCCGGGCACACCAGCGGCCAGCACGCCGCTACAGCGCCAGCCGGAGGAACAGCCGGCTGCGCCAGACGAGTCGCCGAGCGAAACGCCGCCGGCTGTGGCTGAGGGCTTGGAGACTGCGGCGCCGTTGGCGGCCACGCCAGACCAGGCAGCGCCGCCGGTACAACGTCTGGTCGAGCCACAACAAACACCAACTACAGAGGGGCCAGCAGCGCCAGGCGCCGTTGCCGCGGAATCGCCCGCAACCCAAATACAGCGCCAGGCAGAGCCGGAGTCAGCGGGGCCTGCTGAAACAGAAGCCGATGGCCTGATGGCGACACCTGTGACATCTGGCGACGCGAGCTCGCAAGACGCCGCCGCGGCTATTGCGGCGGCTGAAAGTGCGCCTGCGCCTGACGCGCCGTCTCCGACAGCGGCTGTGCAGCGTCAGCCGGCTGAAGTGGCCGCCAACACACCGGCCGGTGAACCGGGTCTGCCGACACCCGTAACGGGCCAGACTGTGACCATACAACGCCAGGCTGAGCCAGGTCAATCGGCCCTTGCCGGTAGCCCTACAGTCAGTGAGCCTGAACATACTATTGAGCCCGCTGAGCAACCCGCTAGCCCGGCTGCAGACGTGTCAGAGCAGATTCAGCGCCAGCCGGATGTGACGGCTGCCCCGCCAGGCGCAGCGCCCGGTGTGAGCGCGGCCATCGCCCGGGCCGAAGCCAGCCCGGCGACGGATATGCCGGGCGTAACGACGCCGGCAGGTCCCGCTGCGCCGGCAAGTGGGCTCGCGCCTGCGGCGCCGAGCAGGCCCGAAGCGGCAGCGCCGGCAGCGTCCGGGACACCCGGCGCTGTGCAGCGGACCCCCGCGCCCGAGCGGGCAGCTAGCGAACCGAATACACCAGTGGCCGCGCCGCTTCCGCCTCAGGCTGCGGGCGAGACCACGGTCATTGCCCGCCAGGTGGCTGCCGCGCCAACTTCGGGCGCGAGTTGGCCAACTGAGCAGACAGAAACAGCACCGCCGGCGACCACTGCGGCATTGTCTACGGCGGCACCATTGGCGGAGACGCCATCTGCTGAAGTTTCAGATCTGCCCGTTGTTCGGGCCACAACGGCGCCGCTGCAACGGCAGGCGGAACCGGCCGGAACTGAACCCATGCCGGCCGCGGAGCAGGCTGCAACGACGCCGCCAATCGCCATCCAGCGGGCGGTAGACAGTCCGCCCCAACCAGCGACTGTGGCTCAACCTGAGTTTGTGAATGACGTACCGCCTGTTCTGCCGGCTGCGGAGCAAGCGCCAACGACGCCGATCACGGCAGCACCTATGCCCCAGGTGAGCCGGCAGGCTGAGGTGACGGCGCCGCCGGTCGGGCCTGCGCCGCTTGCGAACCAGCCGGCTTCGCCCGCTGAACCGCCAGTCGCTGGCCGGCCAATGGCCAGCCCAGCAGCTTCGCCTGAGCCAACTGCGCCCCACCAGCCCACAGCCGACTTATCTGAGTTGGACACTATCGTGCAGCGGGTGCCACAGACACCAGCCGCGCCATCGGTGGCCGCACCACCGGCCCGGGCTGAGGCGCCGGCCGATAACCGCCCGTCGCTTGAATCGATCTGGCCTGTCGAACGCATTGATGGGCCGGATGAAGATGACGATTACAAGCCGCCGCCACCCCAGCCACCGGCGCTGCGGTTGGACCAGGAAAAAGATGTGATTCGCCGGGCACTGGCTGATGTCCAGCCCGGTGAGGGGACCCGGGCCAAGGTTGATTTGCAACTGCCCCGTCGTGGCCGTCCTCAGCGGACGCCCGATGCCTCGCCGCCGCCACCAGCGCCCCGGCAGCAGCCGGAGAACCATTTCCCGGCGCCTGGTGCCGCTGCGCCCACGCTGGCGCCAGCCGCGCCTGTCACGATACAACGCGCGGTAGACCAGGCGGAAGCGCCGGCCCGCTCGGAGCTGGTACAAACTGAAGTGGGCGCTTTGCCGTCTGACCTCTGGGGTTACCTGGGTGAAAGAGCGCCGATTGACACCCAGGCGACGCAGCACAGCAGCAATGATTTGATGCGCTTTTTTGATAGGGCGCAACCGGCCGGTCGGGAAATGGGCGACGTCATGCCGCCGCAAATTCAGCGTGCGGTCGAAATTGATGAAGTCAATACGCGCGTAGAGCAAAGCCCGGCTGATGAGGAGCAGGCGGCGGAAGAGGGGGCAGCCGAGCCCGATATTGAGAAAATAGCCGAGCAGGTCTACGCTGAGCTAAAGCGGCGCCTGCGTCTGGAGTGGGAACGTGCCCATGGTCGTTTCCGTTGATGCATGAGATCAGGTAAATCGCCATGCCAATGACAAAAAGCGGTCTCGTCGCGGCGAGAATCTACGAAGTTGATGATAGCGGTAACCCCAAAGGGGGGCTGGCTGTCTCCTTCATGTTCAACCCAAAAGAATATTCAGTTACACAGCAGAACAGCTACTCCAAAGCGGAGACCGGTGACGCCAACGCCAAAGTTGAGTTGAGCAGCGCCGGCTATCAGAAGCTGACGCTGAAACAGCTAGTCTTTGATACGTATGATTTGGGCACCGATGTGACGTTGATCACCAAGTTGCTCTGGGACCTGATGAAGCCGGTGCCGCCCGAGGGTGGCGGCGACGACGCCAAACCCACGGCCCGTTACGTCGCTTTTGAATGGGGCTCGTTCCGCTTTGTCTCGGTTATCACCAGCGTTACCCAGAACTTCACCCTGTTCACCCAGGAGGGTGTGCCGGTGCGGGCGATGGTGGATGTCAGTTTTGAGCAGTTCACCAACCGGGATAACTGGCCTGGCCAGAACCCGACCTCCGGCGGCGGGCCACTGGAGCGTGTCTGGCGCGTAAAAGCCGGCGACCGGCTGGATTACATCTCCGCTGATGTCTACGGCGATGCGACGCTCTGGCGCAATATTGCGGAATACAACAAAATTGAAGATCCGTTCCGGCTACGGCCGGGCAGTGAGTTAAGTATTCCGCCACAGGATTGATAAGTTTTTATGTCAGAACAAGCGCAATCTGGCAATCTGGCCAGTCAGTTTGAGATTAAGGTAGCTGGCACGGCGCTGGCGGCGGACCAGGAAGCCAATGTAATGGATGTCCTGGTTGAACAGCATACTCATCTGCCTGCCTATTTTCAGATAACGGTATATGACGAAAAATTTGAATATGCTAATGGTAAAAAGGCGTTTGATCTGACGAAAGAGGTCGAAATAGCCGGTTTCAAGGAAGATGGCAGCCGGGCTGTTCTGGTCAAAGGTGAAATTACGGCCATTGAGCCAATGTTCCAGGAAGGAATGATCGCGCACACGATCATTTCCGGTTATGACAAATCGCACCGGCTGTATCGCGAGAGCAAGAGCCAGGCCTTTCTAAATATTAAGGACAGTGACCTGGCCTCGCAGATTGCCAGCAATGCGGGTTTGTCGTCTCAAATAGATGCGACGACGACGGTTTACGACCATATCTACCAGGATAACCAGACAGATATTGCTTTTCTGCGGCAACGCGCCTGGCGCATTGGTTATGAGTGTTTTGTCCAGGACGGTAAACTCTATTTTCGTAAACCACCCTCCAGCGGGAATGCTGCAGCTATGAGCTGGGGGCAGGAGTTGATTGAGTTTCGCCCCCGTTTGACGCTGGCTGAACAAGTTGATGAGGTTCAGGTTAAGGGTTGGGACCCACAGAAAAAGGAAGCGATCCTGGGTAAGGCGACCAAAGGTACGCTTTACCCGCAGATTGGGGATTCTAAGGTAGGCAGCTGGGCGAGCAGTTTTGGTACCGGCAAACATATATTGGTGGACGTGCCTGTCGTTTCCCAGGCGGAAGCAGACAAAATTGCCCAGGCGCGGCTGGATGAAATCTCTGGTGCTGAGGTTGAGGCCGAGGGCAAAGCTTTCAGGCGACCCGACATACTGGCTGGCGCTTTTGTCGAGATCAAGAACGTTGGCAGTCGCTTCAGCGGCAAATACCTGGTGACCCGGGCGCAGCATCGCCTTAACAAAGAAGGTTTGTATACGACCTTTTCCGTGAAGGGGGCCCGCACCGGCCTGATGGCTGATGAAATGCTGCACCAGCGTCCACTCAATCGTTGGCCGGGCGCCGTGGTGGCCATTGTAACCAACACCGACGATCCGGAAGATTGGGGGCGCGTCAAGGTTAAATACCCCTGGATGACGGATGACGCCGAGAGCTGGTGGGCACGTCTGGCGGGTCCGGGTGCTGGGCCAGAGGCTGGCTTCATCAATATCCCTGAAGTGGATGATGAGGTGCTGGTCGTCTTTGAACATGGGGATTTTAACCAGCCGATCATCGTCGGCGGTCTCTGGAACGGCAAAAACGCCATCCCGCCGCCAACGGCCGGCGCTGGTCAGGGTGAAAAGCCCAAGGTGCGTACCTGGCAGACACTCAAGGGCCATTGGATTGCCATGTATGACAACGCCGATGACAAAATCGAGATAGTAACCGTCAGCGGCCACATCATGGTTTTTGATGACCAGAATAAGATGATCGAAATCAATAGCTCTGGTGGCCATAAGATGGTCATTGACGACCAGGGTAAAAAGATCGAGATTACAAGCTCCGGCGGCCATAAGATTGTCCTGGACGATAATGGTCGCAAAGCGTCGGTAGAGAGTATCGGTGATGTTCAGGTCAAGGCGGCGATGAATATGAAGCTGGAGGCAAGCGCCAACATTGATATTCAGGCCAATGGTATGGTGAACATCAAGGGCTCAATGGTGAATATTAATTAGCTAATAGCTGATAGCTAATAGCTGAAGGAACTTTCATGCCAAAAGATATTGTTGGTCGCGGTTGGACATTTCCGCCCAAAATTGGCCCGCAGGGTGGGATTTCTCTGACCAGCGAACGCAGCGAAATTGATCAGGCAATCTATATCATTTTGACAACCTCGCCGGGTGAACGGGTGATGCGGCCCACATTTGGCTGCCGGCTGCATGAGCTGGTTTTTGCCCCCAATGACGCGAACACGGCGTCGCGTGCGGTCACCTTTGTCGAAGAGGCCCTGGCGATGTGGGAGCCGCGCATCCGTCTGATTGACGTCTTTGCCCGGCCGGATCCCAATGGGCCGGAACGGTTGTCAATTGAAATTCGCTACGAGATCAAGGCGACGCATGATAAACGCAGCCTTGTCCATCCTTTCTATCTGATTCCCGAGGAGTAACAGCCCATGGCACTACCGGCTCCACGCTTGGACGACCGCCATTTTCAGGACATTGTCGACGAGGCTAAAAAGCGCATCCCTCATTACTGTGAAGAGTGGACGGATCATAACGTCAGCGATCCGGGCGTCACCTTAATCGAGCTGTTTGCCTGGATGACGGACATGATTTTGTACCGTTTGAACCAGGTGCCGGATCGGCATTACATCAAATTTATGGAGATGCTGGGCATTCGGCTGCGTGAGCCGGTGCCGGCCCGAGCGCCGGTAACGTTCTGGCTGTCGGCGCCACAAGAGACGAAGGCGTTGATACCGGCCGGTACCGAAGTTGCCTCCACCCAGACAGAAAACGAAGCCTCCATCGTGTTTACCACTGACGAGAACTTCATCGTCCATCCCGCTGACCTGACGGCAGTCATTACTCGCGTGGCGACGCGCGAACCGGGCAAGAAGCAGTACAACACCCATAACCTGCGCCGGCTTGCTTCCGGTTTTGAAGGGTTTGAGATCTATTCACGCGTTCCTCAGATCGATGACGCCCTTTATTTCGGCTTCAAAGAGGATATGAGCCATCACCTCATTGGCCTGGATCTCGATTATGACCAGGCCGGCGGCGCCGGTATTGACCCGACACTACCTCCCTACACCTGGGAAGCATCCAGTGCCCAGAAAGGGATTCGTTGGGAACCGTGCGAGCTGGAGATGGATACAACCAAAGGCATGAACTCCGCCGGGCGCATCATGTTGCACCTGCCCCGCATGGCTAAACTCAGTGTCAACGAGGAAAACTATTACTGGATTCGGGCCCGCGTCAAGGACATCACACCGCGTGAAGAGACGGAAGGGATGGCGCCCTATCAGGTCAGCCCCAAGCTGCGCCAGGCAGCCGTCGCCTCCTGGGGTGGCACCACGATGGCCACCCATCGGCAGCAAGCCAAGGACGAGTTCCTGGGCCGCAGTGATGGCTCCGCCGGCCAACGTTTTTACCTGCAATCAACGCCGCTGCTGGACCGCAAGCCGGGTGAGCAATTGTTGGTCCACGTCGAAGGGCGCGGCCGTGAGATCTGGCAGGAGGTCAGGGATTTTGCTGAATCCCGTTCTACAGACAATCATTACATGCTGGACAGCGCCACTGGCGAAATCCGTTTTGGCCCGGCTATTCGCCAGCCAGATGGGACCATCAAGCTGTATGGCAACATTCCACCACGGGGCGCCAACCTGATTTTTGAACGGTACAGCTTTGGCGGCGGGCAGGATGGCAATGTGCAGCGCGGCGTCATCAACACGCTGAAGACCGCCATCCCCTACATCTCCCGCGTCAGTAATCGCCGGCCGGCCTGGGGCGGCATGGACGCTGAGAGCCTGGAATCGGCGATGATGCGGGCGCCTTTGCTGCTCCGCTCTCGCGACCGGGCAGTGACGGAAAGCGACTTCGAATTCCTGGCGATGCAGGCGCTGCCGGCCTCCATTGGCCGCGTCAAATGTTTGCAGCCGCGGCCGGCTGACGAAGGCCGGGTGGTGCCGGGCCAGATTTACGTACTGGTTGTGCCCAAGGTGCCGCGGCCCTCTGATTACCTGGATCCTAATCAGCTGGAACTGAAGAAAGATGATATGGATCTGCTGTCAGCTTTTATGGATGAGCGCCGGCTGCTGACGACACGCGTCAGCGTGCGCGAGCCGGCCTACACCTGGGTGGCTGTCAAAGCGATGCTCCGTCCCGCTCCCGGCGCCGACCCGCGTGCTCTGGAAAACGAAATCCTGCGTCGTCTCTACGCCTTCCTCAACCCGCTGACCGGTGGGACCGATGGCAAGGGTTGGCCCTTTGGCCGTGACCTGTTTGTTTCTGATGTCTATCAATGTTTGCAGGGAACGCCCAATGTACAGTTTATCCGCGGGGTAGAGATGTATGCCGCCCAGCCCGGTGGGGCTGCTGCCGGCAAGCCGCTGGAGCAGATTGATATTGTGGCGCACGGCGTTGTCGCCTCTGGCTTACATGTCGTTGAGTTCGTGTAGCAAAAACCCGGATATTATCGAGGAATCAGAACAGCATCTGTCTGCCGCTGTGCCGGCGGACAGATGCTGTTATTTTTGGCAAATTGCCGGCGTAACTGCGGTAAACGTCATTCGTTGTATATAATGTAAGCACGAAACCACCGGAACCAGGCGGGCCAAAGCAATGTTGCCAGACAGGATAGCACATTACGAAATCAAAGAGAAAGCTGGTGAAGGGGGAATGGCGCGTGTCTACAAGGCGTATGACACTCATTATCGGCGCGATGTGGCTATCAAGATCATGTTGCGGCGCCATCTGGATAATGCCAATTTGCGCGTTCGTTTCAACCGGGAAGCGCAGACCATTGCCAAATTGAGCCATCCCACCATCGTGCCTCTGTACGATTATGGGGAATTTGGTGCAGAACGGCTGCCTTTTCTGGTGATGGGCTATATGCCCCGTGGCTCTTTAAAAGATCGCATCAAGGGACCGATGCAGGTGAATGAGGTCCTGAAAGTGATGCAGCGAATCGGCCGGGCGCTGGATTATGCCCATAGCCTGGATGTTATTCATCGTGATATCAAGCCGGGCAATATCCTCTACAGCGCTGAAGATCACCCGCACCTGACGGATTTTGGCATTGCGTTGCTTAGCCAGGCCGGGGTGGCGGCGATCAATGGCGAAAGCGTGACGGTATTGAGCGGTGACAAGTTGCTGGTCGGTACGCCTCACTATATGTCGCCTGAACAGGCTCGCGGTGATGATCTGGATGCGCGCAGCGATGTTTATTCCCTGGGCGTTGTCCTGTTTGAGATGTTGACGGGCAAGCGGCCCTACGAGGACAAGACACCGCTGACGCCGCTGGCGATCATCATGCGCCATGCCCAGTTCCCGATTCCTAATATCCTGGAGCATAATCCCGGTTTGCCGGAAGGCTACCGGCAGGTCATCGAAAAGGCGATTGCCAAGGATCGCGAGGATCGCTATGTCTCCGCCACGGAGATGATCGAGGATTTGCGGCAGAAGTCGCGCCCGGCGCAGCCTGTGGTGGTGCAAGCACCGGCCGGTACAACGCCTCAGCCTCCTGCTACGCCTGCCGCATCCAGCCCGCCCAAACGGCGGACCCCGCTGCTGGCACTTTTCGGCTTCGTCGGCCTGATTCTGCTGGTCGCCCTGTGTGGTGGCGGTGGCTACATGGCCTATTCCCAGGGCTGGCTGACGACTGACGCGACAGCGACCAGTTTGCCGGCAACCAGCACGGCGCTACCGGAGCCCACCGAACCGGCTGCCGGCGTAGACGATGAAGCGGTCGAGGCGCCGACGCGCAGTAGTAATGTGGCGGCCACGGTCGGCGCGAGCGAAGCGAACCCGACCGCCATTCCGGGGACAGATAATCCCAAGGAAACGCCGATTCTGCGGCCGACGTTGGCCATTTTGCCAACCGCCACGCAGCCGGTGCAATCTGGTTCGGGCAGCCAGACGCTTTTTCTGCGCAATCTGACGAACTGCAATCCCGGCCAGATCGCTGAGTTTCGCCCAGGTGACCAGGTCGGTTTTGAATGGCGTTGGACAGACAGTCTGGCGCCGGGTGAATATGTTGAAATTCGGGTCGGACCGGCCGGTCGCGACCCGTTACCCATTGTCGGTGGCCAGCTACCGCTGTCACTGGCTAATGGCGAAAACTGGTTCCAGCGTCTGCAAGTGACCAGTTTTTATGTGAGTGGTGTGGTTGAATACGAATGGCAGGTGGCCCACATGGCGGCGGATGAATCGATCATCCATTTGTCCGCCCGGGGCTGCCTGAATGTTTTACCCTGATGAGCTGGCCGCCAGCATGGCGGAATGTCGCCTGGCGGCTCGTTTATCAGGGAGAGCACAGGGGCGACCCTGAATTGTAGGACGATTTTTCATGTCTAACCTTGTTGGCCAACAGATAGAACAATATCAGATCCAGAAGCTTCTCGGCGAAGGCGGGATGGGATCGGTCTATCAAGCCTATGATCTGAACCTGGCGCGCATTGTGGCGCTGAAAGTGACGCATCCCCAGCTGGCCCGCCAGCCGCAGTTCCAACAACGCTTCATGCAGGAAGCGCGCGCGGCGGCCCGGTTGAAACATCCTTCCATTGTCGATATCTACCATTTTGGCACCTATCGCGACATGCTCTACATGGTGATGGAGTTTGTCGAAGGCGCCAGCCTGGGCGCTTATATCCGCCAGTTACAGCGGTCCGGTCAGGTTATTGAGCTGCGGGAGACGCTGTTCATCCTGGCTCAGGTCGCTGAGGCGCTGGGTTACGCGCACCGGCAGGGGGTGGTTCACCGGGATATCAAGCCGGACAATGTGCTGCTGCGCAAGCTGGATGACCCGGAGCAACCGGGCCAGCCGCCAATCCGCGCCAAGGTGACGGATTTTGGTCTGGCCAAACTGTTGGAAGGCGGGCTGGAGACGGCGACAGGTACCTTTATGGGTACGCTGCCGTACATGTCCCCGGAACAATGCCTGGGCCAGGAGCTGGATGGTCGTTCTGACCTCTACTCGCTGGGAGTGATGTTGTTCCAGATGGCGACCGGCCGGTTGCCATTTGATATCCGCACACCCACCGAAGCGGTCATGAAACATATGAAAGAGGCGCCGCCCGCGCCGCGGACCATTAACCCCGGCCTGCCGCGCCCGGTAGAGCGGGTGATTGAGCAGTCGCTGGCCAAAAGCCCCGGCGACCGCTACGCCACGGGCAGCGAGTTTGCCCGGGCCATGCGGAGCGTGATGGGCGAGCTGACCTCAGCCGATGTGACCCAATTTGCCGCCGGCAACACCGTCATGAGCCTCATGACCCAGTTGGATACGGGTTCCGCGGCCCCCATGCCCAGCCGCATGGGCGCGGACCTGACGGCGCCCCCCGGTTCCGAGCAACTGATCATCACCCGCAAAGGGCAGGAGCCGCGCTCCTATCCGCTGGACCGTGAATCTTTCACGATTGGCCGAACCCAGGAAAATGACATTGTCCTGAACGTGTCCGGCGTCTCACGCCAACATGCCAAGATCGAACGGAGCGGTGCCGGCTTCACGGTAACGGACCTCAACAGCACCAACGGCTCGTTTCTGGACGACCAGAAGTTACTGCCCGGCATCCCGGAGCCCTGGGATAGTGGCCGGATGTTGCGGATTGGCTCCTACTTCCTGAGCTGGCGCCGTGGCGCCGGGGCAGCCCCGGCGGCGGGCGCGATCTCGCCGGGCCAACTGCCGGTTCAGAAGCCGCCGATTGCCGAGGCGCCAACTTACTCGCCAGGTCAGGGCCAGGGCACTTACGCGGCGACACAACCGGCCGGTCCCAGCCGCCCCGTCCCTGTCGGCGCCACCCAGATGCTGAGCCGCAGCGGTGAAATGAGCCTCACCATCAACCCGACCAATGTCAAGGTTGAGCCGGGCGGTCGCCAGATCATCCAGGTAGACCTGCTCAATACCGGGGCAACGGTGGACCATTTTATGGTCAACGTTCACGGCATCCCGGCTGATTGGTACACAGAGCCGGGCAATGCGGTCCATCTGATGCCTGGCGCCTCGTCGATGGTATCCGTTACTTTCCACCCGCCACGCCAGAGCAGCACCCGGGCGGGTGACTATGATTATGAGATTGTGGCGCGTTCGCAGTCCCGGCCCAACGAATCGGCGTCGGTGACCGGCCGGTTGACGGTTGGCGCTTTCCACGATTTCCGCACCGATATGCGGCCGGCGACGGTGCGCAGCGGCCGCAATGTGCGCCTCCTGGTGCAGAACACGGGGAATGCGCCGATGAGCTATGTGGCCATCGCCCGCGATCCGTCGGACACCATTCAGTTTGAGGGCAACAATCGCCGGCTGGAAGTGCAGCCGGGTGAGCGGCAGACGGCGGATATCCGCGTCTCCGCCGCCAAACGCCCCTTCATCGGCAGTACCACCACCCAGCCATTCTCGGTGGAGCTAGCGGCCGGGGACGGTGCCCAAAAGGCCCAGCAGGGGCAGCTGCAGATCCGGCCGATCCTGCCGACCTGGATTATTCCCCTGGCGGCCTTCTTCCTGATTGGCCTCTGTGCCATTTCTCTGTTTGGCATCAATTTCTACCGTAACCTGCAGAATGACAATGCCACGCTGACGGCTGAGTTTGTCGCTAACATCAACCTGGCGACCGCTGATGTGCTGACGCGCCAGTTTGAGGAGCAGCAAGTCGCGGCTCAGGAAGAACAGGCGCAAAATGCGACCGCCACCGCCCTCTACCTCACCGCCCAGGCGGAAGGGGATGATGACAACGACGGTCTCAGCAACAACCAGGAAGCGGCCCTCGGCACCCAGCCGGACAATCCCGATACCGATGGCGATGGTCTCTCCGATGGTGAAGAGGTCAACCGGTACGGCACCCAGCCCAAGAACATCGACACCGATGGTGATGGTCTGGTAGATGGCGCCGAGGTGGAAGCGGGGACCAGCCCCATCAACCCGGACTCCGACGGCGATGGTGTGCCCGACGGCCTGGACGATCAGCCATTGGCCACGCCCATTCCAACCGATACACCGACCGGAACGCCGACGCCAACGACAGAACCGACGGAGACGTTCACACCCACGCCGACAACCGAATTCACGCCGACACCAACCGCCACCGTAACGCCGACGGCGACGGCAACCGAGCCTCTTGAGCAGGACCGCAGCAGCGAAGTTTCGGTGGTCAATAACCGGACCATCTACTACATTCGGCTGACCGAGCCGGGGCTTATCACCGTCAATGCTTCCTGGACAGGTGCGCAAAGCCAGTTGAGCTTGCTTATCAACGGGCCGGGTCAGCAAGGATTCTACGCCCGCCAGGATGGCTCCAGCGAGCTGTCGGTGAGCTACCAGGTCACGGCGGATGACTTCGATGATGGTGATGAATGGCGGGTGACGGTGGCCAGCTTCGGCAGCGACCGGGCCGATGGCACGATTACGATTTCGTACCCCAGCGGTTCGACCGATGGTGCCTTTGAAACGACCTTTGTCGTGGTGCCCAGTTCAGGTTCAGCGGTGAAGGTGCTGGTCTTAAATGATGCCGGCCCCATCGAGGCTGAGGCCGAGTGGAACGGTGATCCCAACAGCCTGGCGCTGATCGTCAATGGCCCGGGGCAGGTTAACGCTTATGCGCGCCAGGATAGCGACAGCCCGGTTTCTGTAAATTACACGGTGACTGCGTCTGACTTTTCGGCCGGTGATTACTGGCGGGTTAGTCTGACCACCTTTAGCGTCATAGACAGCCTGACGGCAACTATGACATTGACACATCCGTAGGCAGGCGGCAGGGGGAATAGTAGGCTGGTCCCCCTGCCGTAAAATTCACGCCCTTTCTGCTCTGCTGCCGGTGGGATGCTGATACAATTTGCTTATGCCAAATTTGATCGGGACCCAATTGGACCAATATCGTCTGGATTCGTTGCTGGGCGAAGGGGGTATGGGAGCCGTATACCGGGCTTATGACATCAACCTGGCGCGTACAGTCGCCGTCAAGGTGATGCATTCGCACCTGGCCCAGCAACGTCAATTTCAGCGCCGCTTTATGACGGAGGCTCGAGCTGCGGCTCGCCTCAAGCATCCTTCAATCGTCGATATCTATCATTTCGGCAATCAGCTGGGCATGCTCTACATGGTGATGGAGTATGTGCAGGGCTTGAGCCTGGGCGCCTACATTCGCCGGCTGCATCAGAGTGGCCAGGTCATTGAGCTGCGCGAGACGCTGCTCATGCTGGCCCAGGTGGCTGACG
The DNA here is from genome assembly GCA_020634575.1 of Ardenticatenales bacterium. The sequence continues at coordinate 56,089 of JACKBM010000030.1, forward strand.
CCCTCGGCTACGCGCACCGGCAAGGTGTCGTCCATCGGGATATCAAGCCAGATAATATTTTGCTCGCCCGCCTTGACGAGCCGGATGAGGAAAGTGAGATCCCCTTACGCGCCAAGGTGACAGATTTTGGCCTGGCCAGACTGGTTGAAGGCGAACAAATCACGGCGACGGGGACATTTATGGGCACGCTGCCCTACATGTCGCCGGAGCAATGTCTGGGGCAGGAGCTGGATGGGCGTTCCGATCTGTATTCGCTGGGCGTGATGTTGTATGAGCTGACTACCGGCCGGTTACCCTTTGACATCCGCACCCCCACCGATGCCGTCGTCAAACATATGGAATCGGAACCGCTGCCGCCGCGGGAAGCCAATCCGCAGCTGCCGTCGGTGATTGAAGCTGTCATCCTCAAGGCAATCGCCCGTGACCCGGCCCAGCGTTTTGCCACCGGTGGTCACATGTCGCGTGTTCTGCGCGCCGCCGCCGGCAAATTGACGGCCAACGAAGTTACCCGCTTCAGCGCTGTTGGTCCAATCTCCAGCCTGGTGACGGAACTCCAGCACGAGGCAGCCCCCATCCCCACGCAGATGGGTGATGAGTTGACCTTGCCACCGGGTAAATGCCAGCTTATCGTCGCCCGCAAAGGGGAAAAGCCGCGCCGCATCGAAATGAGCGGCGATACGATCCATATCGGGCGTACCAATGATAACCAGGTTGTGCTGACGCAGTCCGGCATTTCCCGGCAGCATGCCCGGGTGGAACGGACACCGGCCGGTTGGCAGATTACCGACCTGGGCAGCACCAACGGAACTTTTCTGGATCGGCAGAAATTGCTATCTGGTATTCCGGAATTGTGGGAAGAAGGGACACCGGTACGGATTGGTCCCTTTTTCATGACCTGGCGCGAGACGGGGCCGGCGGAGATAGCACCGGCCAGCAACGGTCGCGAAAACAGCTCCACCTACCTGGCCAATCGGCGTGCTGCGCTCAGCAATGAGGCGTCGCAAATCTTTAGCCAATCCGGCCGCCTCAGCCTGATCCTGGAGCCAAACCTGGTCAAAGTAACGCCAGGTGAGCGAGCTGACGTCAACCTGGAACTATTCAACCAGGGTTCCGCCGTTGATCATTTTAAGGTGGTGATAACTGAGCTGCCCGGCGAATGGTTTACCCTGGCCCAGGACTCTATCCAGCTGATGCCGGGTTCCCATGCGACCCTCTCGTTCACTATCCATCCGCCACGCAGCCCCAGCGCCGGCGTAGGCAAGCATCGCTATCAGATTGAGGTCCGTTCAACCAGCAATACGCTGGAGTCAGCGGCTGTGACCGGACAGGTGGAGATATCGCCTTTTGCCGAATTTTCTACCGACTTGCGGCCCGCGCAACTGCCCCATGGCAGTGTGGCTCAGCTGGTGGTGCAGAATAATGGCAACGCCCCGGCCAATTACAGCATCGTCGGGCGTGATCCAAGTGAGCAAATCTTGTTCATGGCTGCAGAGGAGAAAGTCTCCGTCCTGCCCGGCGAACGGCGTGTTGTTGATATTCAGATCAACGGCCGGCAGCAGCCCCTGTTTGGCCGGCAGCAGCAGCTACCTTTTTCCCTCCATGTGTTGCCCATTGGCGATGCGGCAGAGCTGCAGAGTGGTCAATCCTTGCCTGGTTTGCTGGATGTGCGGCCGCGGCTGCCGCGCTGGCTGCTGCCCGTTGGTATCGGTCTGCTCATATTTCTCTGCTTGATCGCCATCGGCGCCTCCGTCTTCTTTAACGAACGGACCAATACGGCCAGTCTGACGGCAACCGCCGCCTTCGTGGCTGATATTTCCCTGACTCAGGAAAGCGATGTTGACGGCGATGGCCTCACCTTTGCGGAAGAAACCCGCCTCAATACCAACCCTGACGTCGCGGATAGCGACAACGATGGCGTCGACGATGGTGCCGAGGTGGCGGCCGGTCTTGATCCCAACGACCCGGATGGCGATGATGACGGCCTGAATGACGGTGACGAGTTGGCGCGTGGCACTGACCCGAAGCGTGTCGATTCAGATGGTGATGGTATTGGCGACGGAGAAGAAGTGCTGGGCGGCACGGACCCAACCAAGGCGGATACAGATGGCGATGGTCTGGATGATGGCGAAGACCCGGACCCGGGCCAGGCCCCCACACTGACTCCCACACCCATTCCTGACCCGCCCACGAATACGCCGGCGCCCAACACAGCCACACCGACCGATACGCCAACGGCAACGCCGTCGCCGACCATGACGGCCACTTCCAACATCCCGCCGCCCGGGCCGCCGCCGGCGGCTATTCCGGCTGAAGTTGCCTACATCGACGATGGCAACCTCTATTTCATGGTGTTGGGTAGCGCTGGTGGTGAGTTGTACGAGGTCCTGGATGAACGGCAGTTGACCAATGGTAACAACACCGTGGCCGCGGCCATATCGCCCGATGGCGCCTATGTAGCCGTCCTGAATGTCTTTTTCCAGCAATACGAGCTGGCGGTGGTCTCCAGCGACGGCTCCAGCTTTAGTAGCCTGGTGGCGCCGGCCGATCTCTACACCGGCGACTTTGACCCGCCTGAAGAAGGTGTTACCCGCACGATCCAGCAGATCGCCTGGGCACCGGATGGCGAGACCATTCTGTTCAACACCGTTGGCAACTTCCAGTTTGGTGCGGTGCCGCAATCAGATCTGTGGACGGTCACGCTGGACGGAGAGCTGACTGAGCTATTTGCCCCATTTGAAGCCGGCGCATTTGCCATATCCGCCAAGGGCGAACTATTGATCGCCACGGATAGCGAACTATTCCGTACCGACCTGACCCGTAGCTTCAATGAAACATTGTTGTCCTTTGTCCCGGTGGTTACCTATTCGGAATATGTTTACCAGCCGCAGCCGGTCTGGACAGCGGATGGGGAGATGGCGTATCTGGTCTTGCCAAGCAGTGATCCGCTGGCTGACAATCCATTTGTGGATTTGTGGCAGATACCGGCCGGTGGTGCAGCAGAGCTGGCTGGCACCATCCTCAACAGCAGCTTCACGCTGGCCGATCATTATCTACTGTCTGCCACTGGTGCGCTGGCCTATGTTCAGCAGCCCCAGGATGACCCGGATATCAACCTGCTTTACTTCGGGCCGGCTGATGCTCTGCTAGAATATGACAGTGGTACCCAGTTGCAGCTATTTGGCTGGAGTCCGGCCGGTGAGCGGCTCCTGTATGCTGAGAGTGGGGATGGCAGTTGGGCCGACGCCGATTTGAATTTCCGGATCGCTGATCAGGATGGGAATGTGGATGCCTACTTTACCGGATTGGGCGCATTCCGGGCGGGCTATTGGCTGACCGAGAGCCAATTCCTGCTGGTCGCCAGCGAGGATGGCCAGGCAGCGACGATCTACATCGCCAACCTGGAAGGCGCCATTGCCAGCCTGAAGCTGATTCAGCTGGAGCCGGGGTTAGTAGTGGATGTCCATCTGCCCGGCTAAGGCGGCAACACGCTGATCCCTGGTGGTCGTTACCGCCAGTGTGCCCATCAGAATCAGGCAGTTGCGGCAGCAGGGCCAAATAGCTGGAAGTTAGCTCGATTCCCGAGTAGAATTAAACGGAGAAACAGCGAGGGGAGTATGGCCCAGGATTTCATCATTCAACTTAAGATAGAAGGTCCGGACATGTCGGAGACGATGGCGCTGCCCGTGGGCAGTTCCGTGGTTGGCCGGCAGCGCGAGGCTGATATCCCTTTGCCCAGCCCGATGATTTCGCGACGTCACGCCCAGTTTGATGTGACGGACAGTGGTTGCACGGTCACCGACCTGGAAAGCGCCAATGGCACCGTCCTCAACGGCCAGGCATTGACCGGCAAGGTGCCCATGACCTTAAGCCACGGTGATGTGCTGGAGATCGGTCCGTTCCGCCTGACCTACGAGCAGATCCCGATTGCCCGGCCGGTTGCTGCTCCGGAACCGCCGCCGGAACCCCCCAAGCAAGAAGTTGAACCCAAGGTCAAGGTTGAGAAAAAGGCGCCACCCAAAGAAGTTGCGCCAGCGCCGCCGCCCTCCTTTTTCATCGAGCCTGCGTTCCAGCCGGAATATGATAAGGCGCCGCCCGGTTTGTCGATGACCGACAGCCGCTACCTGGATTATTTGCCCAGCAGTTATCAGAACGATTTTATGGCTCGCTTTTTGGCCTTGTTTGAGTCGATTCTGGGGCCAATTGAGTGGGGGGCAAACAATTTTGACATGTATCTGAGCCCGCGGACGACACCGGCCGGTTTTATTCCCTGGCTGGCCAGCTGGTTTGACCTGGAATTTGATTCCACCTGGTCAGAACCACAGAAACGTCTGCTCCTGACTGAGGCGCACCAGCTTTTTGCCCGGCGGGGCACCAAATATTCGCTCAGCCGTCTGCTCGAGATCTATACGGGCGACAAGCCAGAAATCGAGGATTTGCAGTCAGAACAAGATTCCTTCATTTTCACGGTGAACTTGCCCGTTGCCGAGGACAGTGTGAATCGCAACTTGATTGAACGTATGATTGAGGCGAATAAACCTGCCCATACGAGTTACGAACTACAATTCAAGCGGTCAGCCCGTGCCCGAAAATAATGCTGTCCTGACCCTGATTTGTCATTAAAAAGTCATAGATTTCCCGGGCTATTACAGGAGGTGACCCCGTCTTCACGGCGGTTTACACTTCATTGACACCTCTGAGGCCCTGTGTATAATTGCGCCAAAATAGGTGTTAGCCTATTTGCCCTTTGTTTGGCCTGGAAGTTCGCAGCAGGCGAATCAGTTGGGGTGGGGTGCCTGGCACTCCTGCAGTTTATGAGGAGAGGTTACTACATGGCAGCCGTGATGAACAATCATGTTCGTCGCTTGCCGTTTTTGCCGATCCCCAAGGTTGTTACAATTTTGGTTCACTCAAACAAGTTGATCTTGACGGTGCCGGTGTCGGCACCCTGGTTTCTGTGCGAACCACGCTCAGTAAAAGGGCGTGTTAGTATGCCTGTTGAACGACACCTTCACGACCGTCTGTATGATCGTCACCCACTATCTAACCATGCCAGGACGCCATTGCTTGCGAGTCGCCTGAAACAGGGGCAGAGGTTTTGGCGCCTATCGGTAGGGCCGAGCGTAGGTTCTGGCGGTAGGGCATGAAGAATGAACCAGGCTTTACAGGTATTGCTAATGCCGCGGCCAGACATGAAGGTTGGTTGGGCAACTGCCAGAGCGGCGGGAAGCTGGTTCCGGCCGGTTTAACTGCCCAGCGGAGTTAAGGAGAATGGCGCATCTACTCGAGGTAAACAATCTAGTCACCCGCTTTTACACAGAAGAGGGTACTGTTCATGCCGTAAACGGCATCTCCTACACCCTGGATGAAGGCGAATCTGTCGCCATCGTGGGGGAGAGCGGTTGCGGTAAATCTGTAGGCGTTCTATCCGTATTGCGTCTTATCCCTTCGCCGCCTGGCCGTATCGCCGGCGGCGAAGTTTTTTACGCTGGCCGAGACCTGCTCCAGGTCTCTGAAGAAGAGATGCGCAGCGTTCGGGGGCGGGAAATCGCCATGATTTTCCAGGATCCGATGACCTCGCTTAACCCGGTGCTGACCATTGAACGTCAGATGCGCGACGGTCTGGAATACCACCTGGGGATGAATAAGGAACAAGCCCGGGAGCGCTCCGCTGAGATGCTGGCCCTGGTTGGTATTGCCAATCCCCTGGACCGCTTGAGCGACTATCCGCACCAGTTCTCCGGTGGCCAGCGCCAGCGCATCATGATCGCGATGGCTCTCGCCTGTAACCCCTCCATCCTCATTGCTGATGAGCCGACAACCGCCCTGGATGTCACCATTCAGGCACAGATTACGGAGTTGGTGACTCAGCTTAAAGAGAAGATGGGTATGGCGGTCATCTGGATTACCCATGACCTGGGCGTTGTCGCCGGTCTGGTAGAAAAAGTGATCGTCATGTACGCTGGCTTCATCGTGGAGATGGCCAATGTCCGTGATATTTACAAGGACACAAGCCATCCCTACACACTGGGCTTGCTGCAATCATTGCCGAAAGTAAATGCCCGTGATCGTCAACGGCTGGTACCCATCAAGGGGCTGCCGCCGGATCTTTTGAGTGAGCCGACCTTCTGTCCTTATGCGCCCCGCTGTCCTTTTGCTATTGAAAAGTGCTGGCAAGAATTACCAACTTTGATTGAGGTGGGTGAGGGGCATACTGCCGCCTGCTTCAGGACGGCGGAAGTGCGCGGCGCCAAACTGGGCTGATAGAGTGGCGTAGAAAAAGGCTGGCTGTGCTGTCTGGCGACCGGGTAACATGTGGAAGAGAAGCAGGGATTAGGATCAATGAGTAAACAGGAAGGCAAAGAAGCCCTCGTCAAAGTTAGAGACTTGAAAATGCACTTTCCGATTCGTCGCGGCGTGTTCAAGCGGCAGGTTGGGGCAATTCAGGCAGTTGATGGTGTCTCGTTTGATATTTTCCGTGGCGAGACGCTGGGGCTGGTAGGAGAGAGTGGTTGTGGCAAATCCACAACTGGCCGGGCCATTTTGCAGTTGCTAACACCAACTGATGGCAATGTTTATTTTGGCGATGAAAATCTGATCGGGATGCCTCGTGCCAAGTTGCGTGAGGCCCGGCGCCACATGCAGATGATCTTTCAGGATCCCTATGCGTCGCTGAACCCGCGAATGACCATTGGCCAGATTATCAGCGAACCTCTGGCGATTCAAGGCATTGGCGATTACACCAGTCGCCGTGAGCGGGTCAAAGAGTTGTTGGAACTGGTTGGCCTGAACCCGCGCTATGTGCGCCGTTTCCCTCACGAATTTTCCGGCGGGCAACGGCAGCGTATCGGTATCGCTCGCGCCCTGTCCACTAACCCGACCTTTATCGTGGCTGATGAGCCCATCTCGGCGCTGGACGTCTCGGTACAGGCCCAGGTGGTGAACCTGCTGGACGACTTGAAGAAAGACCTTGGTCTGACCTATCTGTTTATCGCCCACGATCTTTCGATGGTGCGTTACATCAGCGACCGGGTTGCGGTCATGTATCTTGGGCGTATTGTTGAACTGGGTTTTCGGGATGAGGTTTATGATCATCCGCTACACCCCTATTCTCAGGCTCTACTCTCGGCTATCCCGGTCGCGGACCCGGATATCGAGTTAGAAAGAAAGCGGATTATTCTGGAGGGCGATGTCCCCAGCCCGGCAAACCCGCCGTCTGGCTGTCGTTTTCACCCCCGCTGCCGCTTCGCGACCGAAGTATGCCAGCAGGAAGATCCGCTGTTTCGTGAATTGAGCACGGGGGACACCCAGCATTGGGTGGCCTGCCACCATGCTGAAGATTTTCTGTAAAGGTTTCAATCTTTAACGTCTTGTTCGGGAGGTGAAGAGGCAAAAAGATCAGAAATTGTTTCCAATTGTGCCGGCCGATGTGACAGGGACTGCCTGCTCGGGATGCCGGACCATTGCTAAGTTTGTGTTAGTTTGCTCATAACAGGAGAAGCATTATGTTTAGCAACAAAAAAGCCTTGGCTTTAGTAGGGCTGCTCCTTCTTTCGCTGCTGGCAGTTGCCTGCCAGCCGGAAGAGGTTGTGGTCACCTCTGTGGTCGAGGTAGAGAAAGAGGTAACCCGCGTGGTTACCGAAACCGAAATGGTTGAAGGCGAGGCGGTTGAAGTAACCCGTGTCGTCACCGAGACGGTTGTCGAAGAAGTCGTCGTCACCGCCGCCCCTGAAGGCGAAGAGATGATGTCTTTCGACCAGGCGCCGGACCCGACCACTTATACCTCAATGACCATTGGGGATATCGACACGATGGACCCGAACCTGGCCTATGATACAGCCAGCGGCAGCCTCATCGAAAACGTAATGGAAGGGTTAATCTACTATAACCATACGGATGGCACCAGTTATATTCCCCAGCTGGCCACTGAAGTACCTACTGAGGAAAATGGCGGCATCTCGGCCGATGGTTTGACCTATGTGTTCAACATCCGCGAGGGCGTGACCTTCCACGATGGTGGAACCTTGGAACCCCATGACTTCGCTTATAGTTTCCAGCGTGGTCTTCTGCAATCGGACCCGAATGGACCGCAGTGGCTGCTGCTTGAGCCGATTCTGGGTTATAGCTCAGGTGATGTGACCGAAGAGATCGCCGGTGGCGAATACGCTGGTGATGCTGAGTCTCTGCGTGCAAACGCATCTGCGGAAGAACTGTTGGCTGTCTGTGAGAAAGTCCAGGCTGCTGTTGTCGCTGATGATGACGCCGGCACGTTGACCTTCAACCTGTCCCTGCCCTGGGGGCCGTTCCTGGCCACCCTGGCTCAGTCCTGGGGTTCGACATTTGACATGGAATGGGCCGTCGCCAACGGCGCCTGGGATGGCAGCTGCGAGACCTGGCAGAATTATTACGCGCCCGGGTCGGAGAACGACGAACTCTCCAGTATCATCAATGGTACCGGTCCCTACATGCTTGATCACTGGACTCCTGGTGAGGAGTATGTCCTGACCGCCAACCCGAACTATTGGCGCACCGAACCCATCTGGGAAGGTGGCCCGAGTGGCGAAGCCCGTATCAAGACCGTCATTGTTCAGAGCGTAAGTGAATGGGGTACCCGTTTTGCCGCGCTGCAAGCTGGTGACGCGGAAACAGTTAGTGTGCCATCGGCAAATGAAACCCAGGTTGATCCCCTGGTAGGCGAATTCTGTGACTGGCAAACACTCGAATGTACGCCCAATGACGCTAATCCGAACGGTCAGCTACGCAAGTGGGATCTGCTGCCGAGTGTCTCTCGTGACGACGTCTTCATGGTATTTGATATCGCCACTGATGAAAACGGCAACAACCCATATATCGGTAGTGGTCAGCTGGACGGCAATGGTATTCCGGCGAACTTCTTCTCCGACATCCATGTCCGCAAGGCCATGAACTATTGCTTTGATTATGACCTCTTCAATGAGGAAGTTTATCTGGGTAAGGGTGTCCGCAACAATGGTCCGATCATTCTCGGCATGCTGGGCTACAATCCGGATGGCGCGATGTATGAGTACGACCTCGATGCCTGTGCTGACGAATTTGCCCAGGCTTGGGATGGTGTTTTGCCGGAGACCGGTTTCCGTTTCCAGATCGCCTTCAACACTGGCAGCACAAGCCGCCAGTCTGTGGGTGAGATCTTCCAGGCGAATTTGGCCTCGGTGAACGAGCTATACCAGGTCGAGATCGTCGGTCTGCCCTGGCCTACCTTCCTGCGTGCCTTCCGGGCGCGGCAGATCCCGGTAATTGTGAGTGGTTGGATCGAAGATATCCATGACCCGCACAACTGGGCGCAGCCGTTTACGGTTGGTACCTACGCTGGACGTCAGGCACTTCCTCAAGACCTCGTTGACCAATTCCAGGAGCTGGTTACGGCTGGCGTCCTGGCCGCCTCGCCTTCTGAGCGCGAGCAGATCTACTTCCAGTTACAGCAACTGCATCATGATGAAGCGATCCAGGTTACCTTGTTGCAGAGGACGTCGTATCGCTTTGAGCAGCGCTGGATGCAAGATTGGTTCTTCCGCGTTGGTCAGTTCGGTTCCTATTACTACGCTTACGGCCTGGCTGGCGGCGAGTAATTTTTCAATAACTTCGGTGACTGCCACCATCTTGGTGGCAGTCACCTTTTCCGTTACTTGTTATAGGCAACCGATTATGCGACGATATAATCGGTTACCTATGGCCAATAATAGGAATTGAGGTAGTCAAATGCTTGCATACGTCATCCGCCGTTTGCTCATCATGCCCCTGATTATGATAGGGGTTACAGTACTGATCTTTGCCATGCTGCAGACAATGGGGCCGGTGGAACGTTCTGCCCTTTATATCCGTGACATTCCCAAGACGGAAGGGCAGATTGAGGGTGTCATTCGTCGTTATGGCCTTGACAAACCCTTTCTGGTTCAGTACTGGAACTGGATGGTCGGGCTAAAAGATCCAGAGACAGGCGAACGTGTCGGCGGCATTTTGCGCGGTGACCTTGGTTTTTCTCGTACCGGACGCGAGCCGGTCATTGATCTACTAAAGCGGCGGTTCCCGGCTACGCTTGAATTAGCTATCTGGAGCGCCGCCCCCATTGTTCTTATCGGGATATGGATGGGCATCAAGGCTGCAATCAACCACAACAAGTTTATAGATCAGATATCTCGCGTATTCAGTATTCTAGGCTATTCGTTCCCGACCTTTGTGTTTGGACTACTGGTGTTGATGATTTTTTATGCTAATCTGGATTGGTTCCCACCTGGGAGGTTATCAACTCAGTTCGGACAAGAGATCCTACGACCAGGATACAATCAGTTTACTCAGCTTGTCACAATTGATGCGCTGCTGAATGGCCGTTTTGACATCTTCATAGATGCTTTGCGCCATATGGTCTTGCCCATCGTCACGCTCTCCTATCTTTCCTGGGCTTTGCTGCTGAAGGTAACACGCTCCTCCATGCTTGAATCTTTGCGGCAGGATTATGTGATGACAGCCCGGGCCAAGGGTTTGCCGGAAAAGACCGTGATTAGCCGGCATGTCCGGCCCAATGCCTTGATTCCGGTGACGACGGTATCGGCCGGTGTCCTGGCTGGTCTGTTGAATGGGGTGGTTATCACTGAGACCATTTTCAATTATCCTGGCCTGGGTTCGGCTGCTGCTGCGGCGGCGGTTAGCCTGGATGTGTTAACCATGTTGGGCTTTGCGCTCTTTAACGGCTTCCTTTTTGTGGGCATTTTCCTGGTGGTTGATGTCCTTTACGGTCTCCTGGATCCGCGCATCCGCCTCGGCTGATGCGTCCTGAAAACGGGTTTGATACGCAAGATATGATTGCGAGGACAGGATTGTTATGACGACACAAACACCATCAGCCGGTTCGATTGGGGCTGGTGAATTTGAACTCCGCCAGCAAGGACGCATAGAGAGAGCCCTCGGCCCCGAAGCTTACCGGATTCTGAAAGGGTTGGTGACCAATCCCCTTTCAATCGTAGGGCTGTTACTCATCGCGCTCTTCATTCTGGTTGGCACCTTTGCCTATGTCATCGCTCCGCCACCGACCGCCAACTGGGATCGAACGCTGATTCCGCGTGACGGCTTCCGGGCTGACCCCAAACCGCCGGGCACTGAGTGGGCCCGCAATGCGCCGGAGACCATGCCGTTCTGGTACAAACCATTAACCGGTAATGACAGTTGGGTCCATGTCTGGGGCACGACAAGTGGTCAATATGACATCTTTTATGGCGTCATTTGGGGCACCCGCACGGCGCTGGTCATTGGCGGCCTCGTTGTCGCTTCATCGGCGGCGATCGGGATAACAGTAGGCGCTATAGCCGGCTTCTATGGTGGCTGGGTGGATGAAGTGCTGATGCGGGTGGTGGAGATCTTTATCGTCTTCCCCTTCCTCATCGCCGCCATGATCCTGGCCTCCATCCTGATCCCGGTCATGGGGCGAAGTATCTGGCCTTCATCGATCGCGCTCATTGTGTTTGGTTGGACCGGCTACGCGCGCCTGCTGCGTGGCGACATTCTGGCCACCAAAGAGCGTGATTATGTGATGGCGGCCCGGGCCAGCGGCGCCTCGGACATCCGCCTGATCATGCGCCACGTGTTACCGAACGCAATTTTCCCTACTCTGGTGGTTTTGTCGCTGGACATGGGCTCGATTGTGCTCAGCTTTGCGGCACTCAGCTTCCTGGGCATTGGTGTGCAGGAAGGGTATGCCGACTGGGGGCAGATTGTCAGCCGGGCGCGCGACTGGATTCCCACGTTGCAGACCCATTGGTACATCGTGGTCTATCCAGGTCTGGCCCTGCTGTTGTACGGCCTGTCCTGGAACCTGGTTGGCGATGCGCTGCGCGACATTCTGGATCCCAAGCTACGCGGCAAATAGCGTTCGCTTTGTGATAATGTACTCAGGGGCTGGCGGCGTTAGGGCCACAGCCCCTTTTTGTTCTGTATGGGCCCTGGATAACGTATGAAGCAGTTGGCTCCTGGGGGGCTGATGGGTTGGGGGTTGTTTGTGGCTCTGCTGGCGCTGCTCCTGTTGACGGCGGCGCCAGCGCAGGGGTTACCGGCCGGTCAAACCACCCCTACGCCCACCAGCCCGGCGCCCAGCCCCAGCCCCACCATCGACCGCCTGGCAGCTCCGCCCACCGTCGCCGCCCCCACCCAGGCAGACGATGGCGCCCAGCTCTATTGGCTCTGGTGCCAGCCCTGTCACGGTGATCAGGGCCAGGGACTCACCGACGAGTGGCGCGCCCAATACCCGCAAGAAGAACGGAATTGCTGGGCTTCTGGTTGCCATGGCGCGCAGCCATATGAAGATGGCTTCACCCTGCCGCGCGCCGTACCGGCTATCGTCGGGACGGACAGCCTGCTTCGTTTTGCCACAGTGGGCGATCTGTATGAATATATTCGGGTGACCATGCCTTATGAATATCCCGCCGTCCTCAGCGACGAGGAGTATCTGGCGGTTGCCGCTTTTTTGGCTCAGGCTCATGAGGTTTGGGATGGTGTTCCGCTGGATGGGCTACGCGCCCACGAGCTACCGTTGCGTCAGGCTGAACCCGCGGTAACCCCGCCGCCAGCTGAAACGGCGCCAGCCATCCCTGCGAATGGGCGCAGCACAATCCTGGCGGGCAGTGTGATCACGATGTTCCTGATACTGGGAGGCGTAGCCTTATGGCGTCAGATGCGCCAATAGAAGAAGAAAAAACGCCCCCGGCGCCGTTCCAGCTATTTCAAGCACCGGATCGTCAATGGGAGGCTGCCCGGGCCAGACTGGGCTTTTTAAATGGCCTGTTGATTGGCGTTGCTGTGGCCCTGGGCATCTGGGGCACAGAGCTGGTCGCCCTGCTCGGCGTCCCCTTCGCCGGTCGCTTTGTGCCCGTGCTGTTGGGGCTGCTCACCTTTGGCCTGCTAGGGGCTATCATTGGCTGGCTGACCGCTCGCCTGAACAAAGCTTTGGTCACCATTCTATCGTGGCTGGCACTCACCGGGCTGTGGGCATATTTGGCCGGGCATCTGCCCTACAGAGCCTATACCTGGTATGCCTGGCTGCGTGCACCTGAGTTTTGGGGCACAGATATCTTCCCTTTTGCCGGCGCCGCCTGGGGCGCACTGGTCGTGGCCGGCCTGTTAACCCATATCGTGATTATTGTACTGGCCCTGTTACAGGAGTTCCGCCTCGAGGGGCTTCAGGCAACGCTGGGTCAGAATAAACGGCCGGGCCGCCGCACCTGGTTGTTGCTGCTGGCGCCGCTTCCCGTTGTCTTGTTGATGACCCTGGCAACCCACGTCACCGGCGGGGAACAGATCTGGCGAGCGCCCTATCTCGTCGACCACGCCATTCAGGTTGGTCGGGATTATCAGGGTGATCTGTTTGAGCTTAGCCGGCAAGAAGGGGTGAATTACAACGCTGTTGCCAGCATTCGCGACCAGATAGGTGGGCGCTACACGCTTCATCTCGGCGAGATCCTGCCGGAGATCGCCACCACTGTGGTTGTCGCCGATTTTGACAACGGCGCCTGGATTATATGTCGTATTCTCGCCGGCAATTTGAACTACTGCTTTGATGCTGCCCCGATATATTTCGCTGAGACCGCGGCGGCCATCGCTGGCGAGCCGCCGGCCGATTGCCTCAACTGTACCTTCCGTGATAGCTTCGATTGGCGTGGCTGGCTCCATCGCCGTCAGGATCAGCTCGGCGCCAATCCCACCATCACTCGTGAGCTAATGCAGGGTAATTTTGTCTGGCTGCGCATCAGTTCCAGCGAGAGCGACTATTCGGTGCGCTGTCAATTCCGCGGCCTTAACACGATCAAGCTGGACTGGTGTCAGGAATAGGGCAGTCCCTTACTGGCCCTGCAATGTCACCTTGAATTGGATTTGACCGGCGACGTCACCTAGATTTTCGATGCCCACGAAGTAGGGTGTTGTTTCTCGCAGCTGCAGACCCTCGATGGCTGTGACGCCGCCGAAGAGCGTTGGCGTGACCGGCGCTCCATCGCTACCGAAAATGCTGACAGTCAGGTCCATCTCTTCTTCGGTCGCCACCACGCTTAGATCGACAACTTCACCGGCTGTGCCGTTGAAATAGACGCCCGCCAGTTCACCTGCTTGCACTACAGTGGTTACGCTCTGGCCGTAGGTGATTTCTTGGTCAATATAATTGATCTCAGCCAGCGTGTAGATCTTGATGGAATCGACAAAAAGCTGGTTCGTATTGATGATGGCTTCCTGGTCATTACCCGGACCTGTGCTTAAGAGCAAAATAATGCGCTCGTCGACAACAATAAAGGTGAATATGACGAGGTAATCTTTGTCATTCGCGAGCTGGTGGGCGATGGCGGTGGCGCCGGGATAGCCGGCCACAGTGAGGGGCGAGGCGACAGTGGCGCGTTGTAGATCATTCTGCTGGGCGAGCAAGGCGTTCAGGATCTCAGTGGGTGAACCATTGCCGAAAACCGAGGCCCCGGCCGTTTCCAGGATGATCCCGGCCTCATTGTCGAGGTCGCCAACCTGACCAGATTCCACAAAAGCCTGGCTGGAGGAGAAGATGGCGCCGCTGCCCGAGCCAAAATGATGCCAGGCACGCGGATACATCGCCTTGAGCACAACCGTTTCCAGAGCCGTGACATAAGGGATATACGGATCGTTTGCAAATGCGTCTGACGTGGTCAGCGCCGCCGGCTGGGAGCAACCGCTCACCAGCAAAATTAGCCATAAAAGGGCCAGGCCCCAGGATTTTTTCATATTTTGCTCCATGCGTAACCCGCGTAATATAGCAAACTTTCAGACCCCACGGTAATGGCCGAGGTCGCCTTTTTACTCAGCCCGCCCGGCAGTATAATCGCCGGTGCACTTTCAATGGGGAAAGCCTGATTTACCCGTTTAGCAAAATCGGAGATACCGCACCTATGCGTTCGTTCTATCGTATGTTACTGATGCTTCTAGTGCTTCTTGTCGTGGTGGCCTGCCAGGATGAACCGGCTGAGACACCGGAGCCGGTCGAGGTGACCCGGGTCGTGACCGAGGTGGTGACCGTACCGGCCAGCACCGTGGAGGTGACCCGGGTCGTTGAGGAAGTGGTGGAGGTGACCGCTGCACCGGTCCAATCGCCCACGCCTACCAGCAGCCCGATTAACAAATCCCTGACTGTCTGTCTGTTGCGTGAGCCGCAATCCCTTTACCCGTATAGTTCACTTAATTTTGGGCCGGCAATCCTTTCGGCCCAGGCGGTCCAGCACGGCGTCTACGAAAACATGTTCACCACGCTGGATTATGGCTACCAACCCCGCGGTATTGTCAGGTTGCCCAGTCTGGACGAGGGTGATGCGGTGATTGAGGCTGTGGCCGTGACCGAGGGCGACCTTGTCGTTAACGCGGACGGCCAGGTTGTCACGCTGAGCCCGGGTCTGACCATTGTTAATGCGGCCGGCGAGTTGATTACCTATGAAGGCGGCAGCCTGAATATGAATCAGTTGACGGCTAACTTTGAGCTAGAACCGCTCGTCTGGTCTGATGGCACGCCGGTCACGGCAGACGATTCCGTCTTCAGTTTTCAGTTGGCTGCGGACCCCATAACACCGGTTGATAAAGAGCCGACCAGCCGGACAGCCGTCTATGAAGCGACCGGGGAGCGTACGTTGCGCTGGACTGGTTTGCCGGGCTGGATCGATCCAACCTATTTCACCAATATCTGGTTGCCTCTGCCCCGCCATCAGCTTGGGCAACTGAGTGCCAGCGAAATTCTGGCAGCAGATGAGGCAAATCGGTTCCCGCTCAGCCATGGGCCGTTTGTGATAACGGAATGGACGGAGGGAGAGCAGATCACGATGACGGCTAATCCCAACTATTATCGGCAAAGCGAGGGCTTGCCGCGGCTGGGAGAAGTCATTTTCAAGTTTGTCGCCAACAGCGAACAGCTACTGGCCAGACTGCTTTCCGGCCAATGTGACATAGCGACACAGGATGGACTGGACATCACCCTGGCTCCGTTACTGCAGGAGGCCCAGGCAACTGGCTTGCTGCAGCCTCACTTTGCGCTGACACCGGTGTTTGAGCACCTTGATTTTGCGCTCGCCCCGGCACCGGGCTTTGCCGAAACGCGGCCGGCCTGGTTCAGTGACCTTCGGGTGCGCCAGGGGATCGCGCACTGTATTGACCGGCAGTTGATGGTTGACGCCTTTTTCTACGGTTTGTCTGAGGTGGCCCATACCATCGTACCATCGTCCCATCCCCTTTACCCCGATGGCATTACCGTTTATGATTACGATGTCGAGTTAGGCAACTCCTTGATGGATGACGCCAACATGCTTGACACTGACGGGGATGGTATTCGTGAGGAGCCGCGGGTCCGTACTCCCTTGGAATTGAATTTGATATACGCCAGCGGCAGTGAAGTCCGGAACCAGGTGTTGGGCGTGCTTCGTGAGAATCTGTTTCAGTGCGGCATAGCGGTGAATCTGATTGAAATGCCGGCTCCAGAGCTGTATGATGCGAGCGGACCCTTATTTGGTCGCCGCTTTGATATGGCGGCATTTCCCTGGCTGAGCGGGCTGACGCCACCCTGTGATCTCTACACAACGGCGCAGATTCCGACGGAGGCCACAAACTGGCAGGGGAACAACAACACAGGTTTCAGCAACGCGCTTTATGATGAAGCGTGCCAGGCCGGCGAAGCCGCCATCTGGGGATCGGACTCTTATCAGACCAATCACCAGGCGGCGCTACGTATTCTGGCCGAGAACTTGCCCATCCTGCCATTGTTTCCGTATGTGAATGTGGCGGCGTCGCGGATCGGCGTTGAGGGTGTGCAACTAAACCCGACCCAGCCGTCGGAGCTGTGGAACCTGTACGAGCTGGATATCACTGCCCCGTGATAATGGGCGGAAGGGGGACCGGCCGGTCCCCCTTCCGCAGATTCAGGATGATGAGTATGAGCGAGACGAAACAGATTCTGGTGGTTGACGATCATTTTGAGATGCAAGATTTCCTGCGCTCGATGTTGGAACTATCGGGCCGCAACTATGATGTCATCGCCGTTCCCTCTGCTGAGGAAGGCTGGCTGGAACTGCGCCGCCGCTCATTTTCCCTGATGATGACTGATTTGCGCCTGCCGGGCATGAGTGGTCTGGACCTGATCCGGCGCGCCCGCCAGCTGCAAGGTGATTTGCCGGTCATCATGATAACCGCCTACGGTACACCGCAGGGGCGGCAGGAAGCGCGCGAACTGGGCGTGCTCCGCTACTTTGAAAAGCCGATCGTCAATACCGACGATCTGATGAGCGCCGTGCAGATGGCGCTGGGTGAAACGATGGTTGGGATTGGCCAGGCCAGGCCGCAAGTCGAGCCGTCCGTCAAGGACACGCTTAGCAACGTGGCCCAGCGGCTGGCAGCCTTGCGGCAGGAGACCGCCGCCCTGCAAATCTTGCTGATCGATGGGGACGGTAACATCCTGATTGAAGATGGCCAGGATTGCGGCATTGAGTTGGGGCCGCTGGCGGCCACGCTCAGCCACAATCTGGGCAATACCAGCTTCGTTGCCGAACATCTCGGCGGTGATGATCCCAGCACCATCCAATATTATGCGGGCGCCGCCGTTGATCTCTACGTGGCCAATATCGGCACAGATTACTTCGTCATGGTGCTATTTGAAGGGCTGTCACGCCGCGCCCGCATCGGCACCGTCTGGGTCTTCCTGCAGCGAGCAGCCAATGATTTGCTCAATCTGATTGCTGAGGCCAAGGCTGCCAGCCAGGAAAAACCGTATCCGGCCTCGCCGCGTACTGCATCCCTGGGCAGTCTGCCGACCGAGAAGGCTGACCCGGCCCGGCATGTGGTTACCAGCCCGCTGGAAGACCGGTTTGTGCCGACGGCGCCTCTGGATGCCGGCCGCCTTGAGGAGATGCCACTCGAGGAGCTGGTGGCAGCCGAAGAAGCACCAGAGATGGTTGCCGAGGCTGAAGAAACGGCTGAGATGTTTGGCCTGGACGAACTTGACCTGTTTGGTGACGTGCCGCTGGATGAGAATGCATTCGATTTTGATCTGGGCGAAGCGCTGGCTGATGACGAAGTAGCGGAGGCTGATGATTTCTGGAAAGAGGTCGTCAACAAGAGCGATACAGGCCCACTGGGGAAGGGGCTGACCCTGGAGGAGGCGCGCGCCAAAGGGCTGTTTCCCTCGGACGATGAGACAGCCGGCGACTGATTAATGTGTGCGCCGGCGGCTGCGGCTGCTGCGGCGCCCTTTTTTCTTCGGGCGTGGGCGCCGGCTGCCCTGCAGACGAAGTTCCAGAAAGCGAATGATCGCGCCGGCCACGTCGACGCTGGTTACCCCTTCTATCCCTTCCAAACCAGGCGAAGAGTTAATTTCCAGGATACGATAACCATCCCTGGCCTTGATCAGGTCGACGCCGGCGACGTGCAGGGAATGGACCTGGGCTGCTTTGACCGCCAGAGCGCGTGTGGCCTCATCCAACTCTATGGGCACGGCGCTGCCACCGAGGTGCAGGTTGGCGCGAAAGTCACCGGCCGGTGCCCGCCGTTCCATCGCCGCCACACAATCTTC
>JACKBM010000031.1 GCA_020634575.1 Ardenticatenales bacterium
CATAGGCATCGCCAAGGGCCAGGTAGGTCTGCCCTTTGAGGACCTGCTCAGTCTGCGTGCCGGTTGGATATTGCTCAATCCGGTCGATCGCATCACGGAAGTAATCAACTGCCTGGCCAAAACGGGGTGGCCCTTCGCGCCGGTCGCCAGCCGCCACCAGGCCACGCAGTGAGGCGAGGTAGCCCAGCAGTTCCGCCGGCAAATCTGGCTCGATGGCGTTGAGGATGCCCAGCACCTCATCCCATTCCCGCCGCTCGACCGCATTGCGGGCGTACATGAGGTCGATGCGCCCCTTCAGTTCGCGCAAAAAATCGGCATCCTGACCCAGCAGTCGCAGGTACGGGAAAGCATCCTCGGCCGTGGCCACAAGCTGTTCGGCAAACGCCAGCTGACCGTCGTCGATATAACCTGTATAGGCGCGGGTGAGCAGGTCCAGACCGGCTTGCGAATCAACAAAAAGCGCATGGTACATCGTCATGCGCTCCTGCACGAAGCCATTTTGTTCGGGCTCAGCCTGCCAATAATCAAGCGCTGCCAGGTGGGCGGCGCGGTAAAGATCGGGCTCTTCCGCGATGGCCAGCCGCTGCAGACTATCCCGTTCAGCGCTGTTAATCAGGTAAGCCTGGGCACCGCCGCCGCGTTCCGCCAGGGCTGAGACCATCGAGTAAGAAGCAACCCGCTCGATGACACCGGCCGCATTTTCCAGGCTCGTACCGGCCAGCTGGGCCACCAGAACCTGGTTGAACCAGAAGGGGACAGCCAGCTGAAAAAAGGTGGTGCGCAGGCGCGGATGAACCTGGCCCAACAGCCGGGTCAACAGATCGTCGATATACGCTTCTGGCGGAAGGGTCGTCGTCTCAGCCATCAAAGGTTATCCCAGAAGCTGTCGCCAGGCGGACCGGGCGCGCTGTCCTGAACAGTGCGTCGCTCAATCACGTCGGCGATGGTTGCCAGGGTGGCCGGTTTCTTCCCAAAGGTCAGCGCCTCCTGCCATTCCGCCTCACTGGGCGTTAGCAGCCGGATCTGGGTGAGATATTGGCGAATATCCCGTTCGGTCAGGTCATGCAGCTCAGTCGGGACCAGGCGGGCGCCCAGCCGGAACTGGGTCTGTAGCTCGCCGGGCAACGCTTCTTCGGTCACCACGGCAACCACACCATCAGCCGCCGGTGTTGCCAGCCAGGGCATAAAACGGGTCCGGATCCATTCCCGGGTATCTGCCGCCGCCAGGTGATGATTGTAGGAATCAAAAAAGAAGACAATGGGCTGCAAATCGGCCACAATCGCTTCCAGCCGCGCCAGAAATGCCCGGGAAATCTGATCGACGGCGCGGGTGAGCTCATCAGGGCCCTGCGCCCGCAGCCGATCGCCAAACTCCCACACGTAATTGGGGCGTTGCTGCCGCAAGACGGCCATCAGCCGGGGCAGCTCGCGCCGCCGCTGAAAATGGCTGATCAACGCCCCAATGCGTTCACTCAGTTTACCACTGCCCCACAGGATCGGGTCAACCCCCAATACCTCGCGGCTGAGCTGACTAAGCTCCTCCTCAGCAAAAGCCTGGCGCATGCTTTCAGCCAGGGTGAGGTTCTTGCCCGTGGCCCAGCGGTCAATGGTTTCATTTAGCCGGCCAAAGTCATGCTGGGAGCCAAGCCGGTCGCGCATGAAGCGAATGAGGCTCAGGAAATCCTGGATATCGCGAGCTACAGAAAAGTCGATTTTGACGACCGGCACCAGAATATCGCCGGTGACGGGCACATCCTCACGGCAGAAGTCATGGAGGCGATGGATGAGCCAGGTTTTGCCCATACCGGCCGGTGCATGAATCTGCATCCCCACATACGGATCGCCCGGTTCCAGGACCTTGGCAAAGCCACGAAGCTGCCGCTCCCGGTCGACAAAACGAGATTTGTGATACTCCTCCCAGACCGGCAGCGGCGCCGGGCTGACGGTGGACTCGCCCGGCTGCCCGGCCGCCGGATCCCACAAGCGACCGTCACTCAGCCGCTGCAGCAGGACCGGCATCCAGACATCGTCCCGCTCCCGCAGCGCAAAACGGGTAGCCGCCAGCGCCCGGTCGATGAAGCCATCAACCAGCAGTTCGCGGAAAAAACGGGGCACGAAGGCGGCGGCCGTCGCGACGCTGAAGTTGCCCTGCATGGCAACGACAGCGGGTGTACCGGCCCGCAGCAGCAGCGGCCCCGTCGCATTCAGGGCATTGCTTTCCCGGGTAAACACGCCATTGCCGGCGCCGCCGCAGGAGACCAGCACGACCAGCCGGGGCATGGTCCGCAGGCCGCTGAGGGCCGTGGCCAGGTCCGCGCCCAGGGTGACGGCAACTTGACCGGCATCATCCTCCAGGAACAGCGTGGGCGTGTTGGCCAGATAACGGCCGTGGGCAACCAGGTAGAGGATCTCGGCGCCGGCGCGCAGGCCGTCACGGATGGCATCCAGGCGTCCGGGCACAATGGTGACCTCGGCGCCGGCCAGGTTGTCCTGGGCGGCAGCGGTGAAGAGAGCACGGTCGGGTTGGGGTAGATCGTAGGCATCCAGCCCGTCGGGGGCGGCCACGGCGACGAGGGCGCGCAGCTTTTCAGGTGGGATGCGGGGGACCGGCCGGTGCTCGCCCCCCGACAAAAAGCGGGAAAAGCGCAACCGCTCCCGCAGCGCCAGCGGCCCCAGCCCGGGCAGGCTCAGCGTCTCCCAGGGCAGGACATGAAGTTCGTCTTCGAGCTGCAGCCGCAGACGGACCGGCTTGTCCTTCTGCGCCGCCGTCGCCAGCCCCTTTTCCAGCGCCGCCAGGGCCACCGGCGCCCCAAAGACGATCTGGCCCAGCGCCTCACCATACTCTGCCAGGGAAAATTGTTGCAGGCGGGGATCGGCCGGGTCGATAGTAACCGGCAGCCGTTGCCCATTGAGCAGATCAATCGGAGCGCTGATGGCCGAGTCATGCAGCGACAAACGCAGCAGATATTGCTGGCCCTGCAATTTGATCAGTTCAAGGTGAAGATCGACAGCGTCCATGAACCCGTAAACATTGGCTAAACGCCGTTCTGGCGAACGATAGGGTACAGGATACTACAAAGTTGACCATAACAAAATAAATTGGCTGACGGCATGAAGTTTGGGAAGGAGCCTGGTTCACCTTACGGCGGTGGCTGTATGGCCTGTAACGGTCAGTCCCCAGACACCTCCATCTAGAAAAGCGTCTCCAGATATTCCTTAAACGCTTCTTTGGCTGCATCCCCGGCTTGATACTTGGCCCTATAATCATCCAAACTCACTTTGACCAGGGTAAGGAGTTCAGTTGTTGGGTGCTTGTTAAAGAAGTGCTCCGCAGCAACAGGCTCCGTCAAATAATTAATCAGTTTTTCGGCAAACGCAACCTGTTCAGGATAGATGTTTTTTGGGGCGGTCTGACCCATTTCCTCGATAACCCGTTTGGTGAAATACTGTGTGGCACCCTCGTTGCCAAATTCGCCGAAGATGCCAAAGTGACCATCTGCAAGTTTGTGAATCGACTCGTGCAGCATCTCCTGATTAGTGGAGTCTGATCGCAGATGAATCGTGTCACTCTTACCATGGTAAAATCCATGCTTGGCAGCAAGTTCTTGTTTCCCCTTGTCCGTGTCCCGTAGCTCCCATTTATCTGCCAGTTTCATGTATTCATACTCGAACCGTTGATCATTTTTATGGATGATCAGCTTACTGGCATCTGCGATGGCCTTGTCTTTGAGTTTGTCGCCAATATAGGGCTTTAGCAAGACGCTGCTGGCCAGAACAGTGTCAATGAGCGTACCGACTGAGACATTGTCGATGACTACGCCTTCAGCCAGCTCCGGCACTGGCGTGGGGGCTGGTGTTTCATCTGGGGTCACAGCGTTGTCGCTTTCCGTCTTGCCGTCAGATTCTTCGCTTTCTACTGGCGTTTCGGCCTCCGGCGCGTCACCAGGGGTCACAGCGTCGCCGCTTTCCTTGGTACCCTCAGGTTCTTCACCACCAACTGGCGTGGGCGCTGGCGTTTCATCTGGGGTCACAGCGTCTCCGCCCTCAGGTTCTTCGCTTGCTACCGGCGTAGCGGCCTCTGGCTTTTCCTCGGGCACCGGTCCGTCACCCCCGGTGGGCGCCTCATCTTCGCTGCGGGCGACGGTGCTCGGCCGGCCGGCAAGGTAGCGCAGAACAAACTGATTGCCGCGATCACGCCCAAGCTGTTGGACGTGTTGCTGTCGCCTGAGCGTCGGCAATTCCTCTAAATTTCCAGCTGGCAATATCGCCGGGAAATGAGTTGGGGACGGTTCGGTGCTGGTTTTTTCCGTTGGGGCGGGCTGCTGGATATGGCTATGCCCTACAGACGGCTGTTTGCCGGCCGGTGTCGCCATCAGAAATTCCTCCCTGAGTCCGGCGGCTGAACCGGCCGGTGCCTCACAGACTTACTATCTGGCGACCACTATAAATGTACTCCGGGCCAGCCTCATCGGGCCATCGCACCTATTTTTGCGGGCAACGCCCCCTATTTTGACGAATCTGCCGGAAAGTCAGGCCAAGGCCAGTAGCACATGCCACAATCTGCGCTATCCTTGAAGCATGGAACCGCTTCTCTACCTGATCGTTGGCTCGTTACTGGCTTACACACCGCTGATCCTGTTTGACATGTTCACCAAACGGCAGCGGCTGGCAGCATTGCGCAAGGCTGCTGAACGGCTGGGACTCACCTACACTGCCGATGATCCTGAGCAACTTCCGCTCAAGCTGGCGGATTTTGCCCTGTTCAAGCTGGGGCAGGACGGCAAGGCTGTCAATGTGATGCGTGGGGATGGTGTTTGGTTGTTTGAATACAGCTACCGGATTCCCGGTCGTTTTCGCCATAACCGGCGCTATCAGACGGTGATTTATTTTCAGCGCGAGGAAATGGATTTGCCGCAGTTCAGGTTGCAACCGGCCGGTCTGCTACCTGCCGTCATGCGCGAATTAGGCTATCTGGACAAGGAGAAGGCCAAACAGACCCAGCTCACCCTCCACCCGGACCTGGCCGACCTGTACCAACTCAGCAGCCCACAAGCAGCGCTGATGCCAACGCTCTTCAACCCCGCCCTGGTCGCCAACCTGGCCGAAAACCCCGGCCCGAGCATCGAAGGGGCGGCACGTGATCTGATTTTTTATTACGATCAGAAGCGATTTGAACCGAAAGAACTTGACGCGTTTTACGCCAATTCGGCGGCCCAGGCGGCGTTAATCTTCGTCGACGGCTTCCGGCGCGAGACGGCCGCTGGGTAGCTTCAGCACGATGGTGCCGTTCAGAGCCACCAGCACCCCCGCCCAGAACAGCATAAACACGGCCCGATCTTCGTAGTTAATGCGGGTGATGTTCGGGAAGAGGGCAAGAAGGAAACTGCCTGAGGCCGCCAGCAGACCAGCGACAATCAAGAGCCAGATGACTTCGCCGCGGCGCAGCCAGCGGGGCAAGAAACGGAAGGCCACCAGGGTACCCAGCAGCGTCAGAACACCAATTGCGTAGACCAACCAATCCATCATTAAATCCTGTAATTGGCTGACAATGAATCCTTTCCCCACTTACGACAACAAATGGCGAAAGGGCTAACTGTCAACTCAGGGCTGCCAGCACATCCGCTTCCTGGCGGGCGGTGATACGGCCATGCTGTTCCAAAATCGTCAGCATTTCCGCCAGCGAGAGGACGCTGTGCAGCGTGTAACCATTTTCCTGCAAATTCTGCCGGCCGCCCTGCCCTCTGTCAAGCAAAACGACCACATCCTGAACGTGTAAACCGGCCGCCTTGAGCAGCGCGATGCCCCGCAGCACACTGCCGGCCGACGTCACCAGATCTTCCACTACCGCCACGGTCTGGCCCACCTGGAATTGCCCCTCAATGCGCTTACCGGTGCCGTAGGTCTTGGCTTCCTTGCGCGGGAAAATGAGCGGCCGGTTCATAACCAGGCTGACGGCAACACCAATCGGCAAGCCCGCGTAGGGGATGGCGCCCAACAGGTCAAACTCCAGCGTTTCCAGGCGCCGGGCATAAAGCTCAGCCACCTGCTGCAGCAGCGAAGGCGCCGAGATGAGCAGACGCAGATCCATGTAGATGGGGGAGGTTTGCCCGCTGGCCAGGGTAAAGCGACCAAATTTGACCGCACCGATCTGATGTAATCCAAGGGTGACAGCTTCGATTATGGCATCCATGGGCCATATTCTACCATGTTTTGTCCAACCGTCGGCTACGGTATACTCGACTCATGAAACAATATCCGATACCGGCCCGGCGGACGCGCACGGAGATTGAGGTGCTGCGTTCCCGCTTCATCGCCACCGCCGCGCCGGTCTTCTCCGTAGACGAGGCGCGCGACTTCGTCAACAGTGTGAAGGACGAGTTTGCCGATGCCTCGCACAACGTCCCTGCCTTCCTCGTCGGCTACGGCCCCTCGGTGACGGCGCATTGCAGCGATGATGGCGAGCCATCCGGCACGGCGGGCCGGCCGGCGCTGGCGGTGTTGCAGGGCAGCGGCCTGGGCGACATCGCCGTGGTGGTGACGCGCTATTTTGGCGGCACCAAACTGGGCACCGGCGGTCTGGTACGGGCTTATGGCGATGCGGTCAAAGCCGTGCTGGCGATCCTGCCGCTGGCGGAGAAAGTACCCACGCACACGGTAGGTATCGAGATGCCTTACAGCTTTCTGGAACGGGCACGACGCCTGGTCGCTGCCCACAACGGCGAAATCCTGGATGAGAGCTTTCTGGCTGAGATCACGCTGACCGTCCGTTTTCACCAGGCCCACCTGGACGATTTTGCCGCCGAACTGGCGGAAGCCGCCAACGGCACCATCGAACCGGTTATTCTCGAGTCTGATGACGCGACCATCATGCCGCTGCCAGGGCCTCAGACATAGGTTTGCAGGGATTCGGGCAGATGGTCCAGGTCGTTGAAGCTATGTAGGCGGGGCTGCTGGTCGTCGTCAAAATCCAGGATGGTGACGCTGCAATTGCCAATATGCATCTCATGCCAATGGTCGACAGGCAGACCGCGTACCCGCGTCACAAAATAGCGAATGATGTTGCCGTGGCAGACGACAAGCTGACAGCGAGAATCATCATCCATTTGCAGGATGTAATGCTCATAGGCAGCAGATGCGCGCCGGAGATCCTGTGCCACCTGGCCGGATTCAGCGAGACCGACAAAGAGATGTTCGTAGCCTGCGGGAATGGAGGGCAAAGCCTCCCAGAGAAGCTCACTCTGTTCAATCGGTCCGATCTGCACAATGTCGGCAATCAGGGCCGCCGTTTGCGCTGCCCGGGGCAATGAGCTGGCAACGATGCGATCCACCGCCAGCCGCGACAACCGTTCGCCTGTTAACCGGGCCTGGCGCACACCCAGCTCCGTCAGTTCGCCACCCAACTCCCCACGCCGCGCCGCCACATTTTCCTGGCCATGCCGGACCAGGATGATCCTCTTCTTACTCATGCCTACAGTTTATGCCGAAGTTGAGGGGTTCGCCAACCCGACGGGTCGGCTAACCTGTCAGGTCGGGGGCGAAATGGCCGAAAATGGCCAGCGGCGGCGGCAGATTACGAAAGTGTAACCTGATTGGAACCGGGCTGAAACCAGGCGACGTTACAGTGAGAAAAATCGGAGGATGCCATGATTAGACCCAGCCGCCTTCTCGTTCCGCTTGCGCTGCTGCTGCTGTTCCTGCTGCCGGCCACGCCGGCCTATGCCATCATCGGCCGGCATGATGTGGCCGCAGAATCGTATTTGCAACCGGCCGGTGCCCACCCAGCCGTCTTCGACATCTTCCCCGGTAACGGCGCCGCCACACTCATCGCGCCCGAATGGGCCGTCACCGCCGCCCATGTGGCCCAGGCGATCCCGCCGGATGGCTCGCATGAAGTGCAAATCGGTGCCGGGACGTACCAGGTTGTCCAGGTCGTCACCCATCCGGAGTGGAGCGGCGTTCATTTTCACGATGTGGCCCTGGTTCAGCTCAGCCCGCCAGTCAGCGCTGTGGCCCCCCTGCCCATTTACCGGTCCGAGGATGAAGTTGGCCAGATCGTCTCGCTGCTGGGTCGCGGTGACTATGGCGACGGCGAAAACGGCGCTTTGGGGGCAGATGGCCAGCTACGCGCGGCCACCAATCGGGTAGAACGGGAAGAATCTGGTAGCCTCTGGCTCCGCTTCGACGCGCCGGACAATGAACATGTGACAGAGTTAGAGGGTGTGGCGGGACCCGGGGACAGCGGCGGGCCGGCTTTACTCGAGAAGGATGGCGAGCTGTTCGTGGTCGGGGTCGCTTCGTTTAGTCTCAGCCTGGAACAGCCGGCGCCTGGACCGGGCCATTACGGCATCTTTGACACCTATACCAGTCTTGCCAGAGCCCAGGCATGGATCGATGGGGTCCTGGCCGGCGAATTGGTTGGCGCCCCGGCCGCCGCCAACCTGGCCAGCCCTGCTGCCGCGACGCCCACAGCGGTCCCGGCGCAGGCAGAACCGGCCGGTGCCCTCAGCCTGAGCTACCCCGCCCTGGTCGCCATCATCCTGGCTGCCCTCGTGATTGGCGCCGTCCTCACCTTCGTTTTAGGCAGAATTCGCCGCGAATGACGCGAATTGGCGCCAAGGTTCATTTTGCAGAAAAGCAAGGATGGCATGGATCTTGTGATGACAGATCCGTACCATCCTTGCTTTTTTTGTAGCGGCCGACACCCGCTCTGACATCACAAGGGTATTATGAAATTGATACTGGACAGCCGTTCCCGTTATCAATTAGGTAGAACTACCAGACCCAAAGCGCATAAAATGACAATTTAGCCATTGCCACCTGCGGCAGCCGGCGCTAAACTTCCCGGATGCAACTAGACGATCTTGACATCGCGATTTTACGGGAACTCCAACAGGATGGGCGGGCCGCCTTCACTGATATCGCCACTAAACTCCAGGTCTCGCACGGCACGATCCGTAATCGGGTCAACCGGCTGCAGGAAGAACAGCTGCTCAAAATCATCGGCTGGGTGAATCCCCAGGCGGTGGGCTACAGGCTGCCGGCCAACATCCAGATCGCCGTCGAGCCGCCGGCCCGAATCCGCGAGGTGGCCTTGCAGTTGGTCGATCTGCCGGAAGCGCGCTTTGTGGCGATGATGAGCGGGGAATATGACCTTTTTGTCGATGTCAACGCCCGCGATATCAAACATCTGACCGAATTTGTCACCGAATTTATTTACCCCATCGCCGGCGTGACCCGGACCCGCATCAACATGTACCTGGAGGTATTCAAGATCGGGCCTTCCAAGGTCAGTCTGTCGGCCGCCAATCGCTAGAGGTCAGATGATCACGCGTTTGTGGCAGCGGGGGCAAAGCATCCCCCGAAATATGCGGCTGTTTCTGCTCAATGTGCTGGCTTATGGCATGGTGATTGACGGCATCCTCTCGGTGCTGCTCAACCTCTATCTACTAAGACTGGGCTACGACACAACCTTTATCGGCACGATCAATTCCATTGGCACCCTGGTCTTTGCGCTGGTCAGTCTGCCGATCGGCGCCGTACAGCGGTACAGCAGCCGCCAGATGATGCAGTTGGGCCAATTTCTCTCCCTGATTGGCCTCCTCGGCGTCCCACTGGCGCTTTACGTCAACGAGGGCCAGGCGCTGTTCCTGATTGGTTTCCGCGTCGTGGCCTCAATTGGCCTGTCCACCTACTTCGTCCATCAGGTCCCCCTGGTGATGGAGATCACCCGCCCGGCCTGGCACGCCCGCGCCCTCTCGCTGACGATGGCGTTCTTCTCGCTGGCGGCCTTTCTCGGCAGCTGGATCGGGGGGATGCTGCCCGGCTTCTTCGGCGGTCTGTTGACGCTGCCGCTCACGGACCCACAGCCGTATCAGCTGACCATGTTCACCGCCGCGCTGCTCCTCATCCCGGCCATGATCGCCATCAGATTACTGCCGGACCGGCCGGTCGGCGAAGAAACGCCCGCCGAAGAAACAAACCACGGCACGCTCGCCGCCGGTTGGAAACCATTGGCCGGCCTGCTGGCGGTGATCCTGCTGGTGCGCGCCCTGCAATCCGGCGGCATCGGCGTGGTGATGACGTTCACTAACGTCTATCTGGACGAAGCGCTCATGGTGCCCACAAGCCGGATTGGCCTGATCACGGGCTTCGGCCGGCTGTTGGGTGTGCCGATGTCGCTGACTGTGCCCTGGCTGGTCAGCCGCTTTGGCAATTTCAAGCTGGTGCACCTGTCGCTGGGGCTGATAGCCTTGCTGATCGTGCCGTTGGCGCTAGTGCCCTACTGGCCCGTCGCCGCCCTGGCCGTCATTGGCATCAGCAGCATGGGTTCCGTCCGCTACCTTTCCTTCATCGGCTTTACGATGGCGCTTGTCTCCGACAAACAGCGCAGCCTGATCTCTGGCACCAACGAAATGGCGATTGGCGCCGGTTTTGCCATCTCCTCGTTCATCGGCGGCTACCTGATTGCCTGGCTGGGTTATCGGGAGCTGTTTCTGTTTGGGTCGGCGCTCACCGTGCTGGGCACCGTCGTTTTTGGTCTCATTTTTTGGCGTCGGTCAGGCCAGACAGCCAGGCCAGCCCCCATTCCACGAGCTCCCAAATTATGATCGTCAACTTACCTCTGCATCGCCTGCCGGCCCAGCCCCTGACCGTGGCGGCAAGCCATTTTTCGCTCGAGCTTCTCGGCAATATCCTCCCGTTGGTCTATCCTCTGCTGATTGCCCAGCGCGGTTTTGACTATGGGCAGATCGGCACCATCGCTCTCATCGGCGGCCTCTGCGGTTCAATTACCCAGCTCTTCTTCGGGGCGCTGGTGGACCGTTGGGATGCGCGCAAACAGGCGATCCTGAGCATTGCCTGGATGGGCGTGGGGATGGGGATCGTGGGGATGGTGGGGTCGATAGGCTGGCTGATAGTGATTGTCAGTTTAGCCAAGCTTGCTTCGGCCGCTTACCATCCGGCCGGTGCCGCTCTGACCAATTTCGCCAGCAGCCAATCAAAAGGCAAATCTTTCTCGTACTTTTCCGTCGGCGGCAGCCTGGGCTCGGCGCTGTGCCCCTTACTCATGGGGCTGGCCCTGGGCCATTGGGGGTTACCCGGCACGCTGGTCCTTCTGCCCACCGGGCTGCTCCTGGCTGCTTTGCTCTGGTCTCCCCTGGGCCGCATCCCGCTGACCAAAGTAGCTACCAGAGAGGGTAAACGGGGCGGTAAGCGCGGCCCGCTCATGGCGCTCCTGCCCATTGTCTTCCTGGTCGGCACCAACTCCTGGACCTCTGGGACGCTGAATACCTATTTGCCGGAATGGTTTGCCAGTCAGGGCAACTCTCTGGCCCTGGCCAGCGGCGCCTTCTCCCTGATGCTCATCATGACCAGCATCGGCAATATCGCCGGCGGTCGCATTGCGGATCGCCTCGGCAATGAACAGGTCGTCATCACCTGCATGATCCTGCTCCCGCTCTTCTTCTGGGGCTTAATCCATCTGACCGGCCTGCTGCAGTTCGTCGCCCTGGCCCTGATCGGCATCACCGTCGGCGCCACCACGCCCTGTTACCTGGTGATGGCTCAGGATGCCTGGCCCGATGCCATCGGTCTGGCCTCGTCACTGGTGATGGGGGTCGCCTGGTTGCCCTCCAGCCTGGGCGCCTGGGTCGTCGGCCTGATTGCTGACCGTAGCTCGCTCACCTTTGCGCTTTCCACCCTGACCTTTGTGCCCCTGTTGGGCGTCGCCGTCTTGCTGCTTGGCATCTGGTGGAATCACCACCACCCTCCAGATACCAGCAACTTTTGACGGTCTCAAAGCAGTATGCCATACTGGTACTCTAATAGAACCAGTGACGCATGGTAACGTTCGGCTGGCAGCTCAATCCTCCACAATTGACAAGCGCCCGCCGGGACGGCCAACCAATCATAAGGAATCCCGATGAGTGCCGCTCACATCGCTGAGCCGACCAACGCGGAAAAGATACGTTTGCTCCCCTGGAGCATTGCGTCTAACGCGGCCAATACGGTGTTTGTCCATTACACCTTTTTTGGCTCGGCTTTTGTCCTCTTTCTAAATGAGTTGCAGCTGAACAATGCCCAGATCGGTCTACTGCTCTCATTTTTTCCCTTCTTTGGTCTTATCGCTATTTTCATCGCACCCCGTGTTGCCCGTTATGGCTACAAGCGGACCTTCCTGACCTTTTTCGGCACCCGGAAGATCATCACAGCGCTGCTATTGTTCACGCCCATGCTGGCCCAATGGGGCGGCCCGCAATTAACGCTCTATTTTGTGATGCTGATCGTCATCCTGGTGGCCCTGTGCCGGGCCGTAGCCGAAACGGCCTGGATTCCCTGGGCCCAGGAATACGTCCCCAACGCCATCCGGGGCAAATACAGCGCGACAAACAGCATTGTTTCCAACCTGACCGGTGTCATCGCGACCTCAATCGCCGGCGCGATCATCGGCGCCTCGTTGGGGTTGGGACGCTTCATGGTGTTGATCGGCATTGGCGTCATTGCCGGGCTCATTTCTGTCTGGGCGGCCTCCTTTCGCCCGGGCGGGGCGCCACTGGAGCCGTCCGCGGATGCCTCCCTCTCCCTGGCCGGCCTGCGCAGTTCCTGGGCCGACCGCAATCTACGTAATTTCCTCATTGGATTTGGCCTGATCACCCTGGCGACCGTCCCGATGGTCTCCTTCATCCCGGTCTTCATGGAAAATGAGATTGGCCTCAATTCCGGGGAAATTGTCTGGCTGCAGACGGCCACGTTGATCGGCGGCCTGGCCTCAACTTATCTCTGGGGCTGGGCGTCCGACCGCTATGGCGGCAAACCGGTGATGATTACCGGGCTGGTTGCGCGCCTTTTGTTGCCGCTGGGTTGGCTCTGGCTGCCATTGGCCGGTCCGCTCAGCCTGCCAATTGCCCTGGGCATCGCCATCCTGCAGGGCGCCACTGACATCGGCTGGGCCCTTGGCTCCTCCCGCTTGCTCTACGTCAGCATCGTGCCCCCGGAAAAGCGGGTCGAATATACGGCGCTCTACTCGGCCGCAGTGGGTCTGTTTGGCGGCGTCAGCCAGTTGTTGGGCGGCCGGCTACTGGATCTGTTCGGCGGTCTACAGGGCGAACTTCTTTTCTTCCCCCTGAACCCTCATGTCCCCCTGTTCCTGTTCGGTTTATTTGTGCCGCTCATCAGCCTATTCCTTTTTAGCCGGGTTGATGCGGATAGCCGCTTCTCATTCAGCGAATTTGCCGGTTTATTCATTCACGGCAATCCGTTTCTGGCCCTGACCACCCTGCCCCGCTACTACTGGGCCAAAGATGAGGCCCGGGCCGTGGACATGACCGCCCGGCTGGGCCAATCCCAGAGTCACCTGACCGTCGAAGAGCTGCTGGATGCTCTGGTGGACCCCCGCTTCAATGTTCGCTTTGAGGCGATCATCGCCATCGCCCGTATGCGACCGGATCCCCGCCTGATCACCGCCCTGCGCAAAATCATGGAAGGGACGGAGCTTTCCCTGAGCGTGGTCGCTGCCTGGGCGTTGGGCCGCATCGGCGATGAGCATGCGCTCAAGACGTTGCGGGGTGGCCTGGATTCGGACTATAAGTCCATCCGGGCCCATGCCGCCCGCGCCCTGGGCGCCCTGGGTGACAAACAGGTCGGCCCGTTACTGCTGGCGCGACTGGGCGAAGAAGAGGACAAGGGGCTACAGATGGCTTACGCCTCGGCGCTGGGCAATTTGCAGATGCACGAGGCCACCAGTCAGCTCCTCAACATGCTGCAAACGACGGCCAACCCCGGCGCCCGCCTTGAGCTGGCGCTTTCCCTGGCCCGCATCATCGGCGACGAGCCCAACTTCATCAACCTGCTGCGCCGCTTCCGCAATGACGCCGCTACAACCAGTGCCCAGGAGGTACGCGGTCTGGCTGGCAAGGTACCGGCCGGTTGGCCCGACGCAGCCACCATAGAGCAAACCCTGCGCCGCAGCAGCACCGCCTTCGCCGAAAACCGGCTGGCCGCTGGCGCGACCTTGCTGCATGAAGCCCTGATCAAACAGGCCCAAACCCGCGCCGACGGCAACACCCAGCATATTCAGGAGGCCTGTTTGGAACATCTCGTCAGCTACGACATCGAACACCCGGAGTATTTGCTGCTGCTGCTGCATTCGCTGCGCGCGGGCTGGTAGGCAAAATGACGCTGTTTTCCTTACCGGCCGGTCAGAAACAGGCCACCTGGGTTCCCCTGGCGCCCCGCAGCGGCGGCGGTCAATGGCAGCTGCCTCTGCTCATCATCCAGGGCGCCCGGCCAGGGCCAACACTGGCCGTCAGCGCCGGCGTCCATGGCGACGAATACGAAGGGATCGCGGCGATTCGGACCCTTTACGACGGTCTGGCGCCAAACCAGCTCAGCGGCCGCCTGCTCATGATCCCGGTCTGCAATGGGCCGGCTTTTGAGGCCGGCACGCGCAATAGTCCGGTGGATGGGCTGAACCTGGCCCGCGTCTTCCCCGGGGACAGCGGCGGCACGCTCACCCAGCGCATCGCCGCCTGGATGCACCACCATTTCCTGCCCGAAGCTGACTTCTACATCGACCTGCACAGCGGCGGGGTTGCGTATGACATCCCGACGTTGATCGGCTATGGCGTGGGGGATGATGCTCTGGGGCAGGCATCTCGGACGGCGGCTGAGGCATTTGGCGCGCCGGTGCTCTGGGGCCATCCGCTGCCCCATCCACCCGGCCGGACCATCAGCTCGGCAACGGCGCTGGGCATCCCCTCGTTGTACACCGAGGCGCCGGGCGGCGGCTTTGCCCGGCCGGCCGATGTGGCCTGTTTTGGGCGGGGCGTCCAGAATGTCATGCGCCATCTGGGCATCTTGCCAGGCGCCATCGAGAAAGCAGCCGTTACCCATGACCTGCTGGGCAGCGGCGACCTGGACCGGGTGCTGGCGGCACCGGCCGGTGGCTTCTTCCAGCCTGAGGTCAGCTTGCTGGATGAGGTAAAGGCCGGCGACCAGCTGGGCACCATCTACGACCTGCTGGGTCAGCCATTGGCCACGCTCCAGGCCGAGCAGAGCGGTATCGTCATCATGCTGCGCCGCTTACAACGGGTACAGGCCGGCGACGGGCTGGTGCATCTGACCAACCGCAGGTGAACTAAATCAGCTATTCCCGGCTGACAATACCCCCTTCCACCACAATCACGCCCGCGCGAAGGTCATAGAGGCGATCATGAATAAGACTCAGCTGCCTTTCTCCCAACCGCGTTATGACAAATCAACCCGACGGGTTGGCGGACCCGACGGGTTGGGCAACCCCTCAGCCGGTTGCCGGAGATGATAGCAGACGGTATAAGAGTGTGATGAACCAGCCGCAGCGCGACCAAACCCAACAGCTACTCCGGGAGCGCGGCCTGAGCCGCGCTCTGTTTGCCGACCCGGCCAACATCACCTGGCTGACCGGCGTGCCCCTCCCCTGGCGAGCCGGCGCCTTTCTTTACGCCGGCGGGCCACCGCTACTCTGGTATGAGGCGGGCCAGTTTACCCTGATCCTGATGGCCGGCCACGATGGCGAGGCGGCGGAATTTGCCGCCCAGCCGGGCTGCGCCGTTCAAACTTATGAAGGGTACGCTTATGAACGGCAACCGGCCGGTGCCCAAAACTTGCAGGCAACATTGGCCGCGCTGATCCGCTCCAGCCGCGGCGGCCCGATTGGCATCGAAAGCGGCCATTTGCCCGTCGCTTTGCTGGATATCCTCACCAGCCAACAGCCGCCAGACACCATCTTCACCCCCATCGACGGCTGGTTGGCCCCGCTGCGCCTCATCCGCACCAACGAAGAGCTGGCCCGGATGCGCGCCAATTTTGCCCTGATCGCCGAGGCCCAGGCCGCTTGCCCCGCCGCGATTCGGCCGGGTAACACGGAGCTGGCTGTGTGGCATGCGGCGCACACCGCCCTGCAGCAAGCCGCTGGGATGACCCTGCCTCTGGGCAACGACTGCACTGTCGGCCGGCGAATGGGTGGGCCGCCTCAGCCGGTCGAAATCCTGCCAACGGACTCGTTTATCGTCGACCTCAGCACCATCTGGCGGGGTTACTGGAGTGATAGTTGTGTAACCTATTACGCGACGGCGCCATCGCCGCAGCAGGTTGCCATGCATCGGGCCGTGGCTGAGGCGCTGGAGCTGGCTATCTCGCTGGCCAAACCGGGCGCCCGCTGCCGCGACATTGACCAGGCCGTGCGCCAACAGCTGCTTGACCAGGGTTACCCAACCTATCCGCACCACACCGGCCACGGTATCGGCGTTATCGGCCACGAGGCGCCGCGGGTGACGCCGCACAGCGACGAACGGCTGCAGGCGGGCATGGTCATCATGCTGGAACCGGGCATCTATTACCCCGGGGAAACCGGCGTACGCCTGGAACATGCTGTGCTGGTCACGGCATCCGGGCCGGAAATCCTGACGCCGTACGATTTGAACATCCCCTGACCTGTTTCTGTCACCATCTCTAAATCCAAACAGCCCAATCCCGTCAGACATTTGACGTATGGTCGGGGCTGAAAACGGAACATTCCGCCCGGCCATTTCGGCTGATGCACCGATCCTCGTTCAAGCCAACAGGCCTAAGCTTAGGCTGTCTTGTTAAACGCAGATTGCGAACGAGCGAGGAAACAGAAATGGATATCAGCCTTCAAGCCGAAGTTGTTTGCCAGGACGGCACCCGGGGTCGCCTGGAATGCATCATCCTCAACCCGATTAACGACCGAATTACCCATCTGGCCATCGGAACTGGCGGGCTGGTCGGGCAAGCTTATCTGGTGCCGCTGGCCTTTGTGCGCCACAGCAGCCCCGAAAGGATTGAGCTGACCTGTACCAGTGCAGAACTGGTCGAAATGGAACCTTTTGTGCGGACCCATTTTATCGGCCCCAAAGACCCGGAATATGATTCGTATTTGGCGTCCGAATTGGCTTACGATCCGGCCGGTAGCCTGCTCTGGCCCTACGTTCCGGCCGATCCACGGGCCATTAATCTGGGCGAAGAGCAGATCCCGGCGGGCGAGTTGGGCATTCACCGCGGCGCAACCGTGCAGGCCACCGACGGCGCCATCGGCCATGTCAACGAGTTCATCATCAATCCGGAGAACAACCATATCAGCCACCTGGTCTTGCGAACCGGTTACCTGTGGAACCGCCATGAAGTCACGGTCCCGGTAGCTGAAATCGAGCGTATCGGCACCGACACCGTCTACCTCAAGCTGAACAAGCATCAGGTACGCGCCCTGCCGGACGTACCCGTCGGCCAGTAAGGCAGCTACAGGCTGCCTGAACACTGCCTTACCGGTCGGGCCGCCAGCCCGGGCAGAGGGATTGGAAGATGAACAATGACCATCAAATGCGTCATTTGTCGTAGATAAACGTGAATCGCGTAGCCCATTTGCCGTAAATAATTGCGGTCAAAGCTCGGTTTCCCCGGCAACCAGGTCCGGTTATGCTTTAGCAGGCAGGGAACATCTGGTAACGATGATGCGAGCGATTCACCAACAACGACACATTTGTGGCCGAATCGGGCCAGGAACGGCTGATGTTTAAGACAAATCTGTTCCTGACCAGCTTAATCATCCTACTGGCAGCTGTTTCCCTCTTCTTTTTGCTTAAACTCCTATTCCGGTCGCTTGCCAGGCAAAAATCAGAGCGCCAAAGGGAAAAACAGAAAATCAGCGACTTCGTCGCTCGTTATGGACGAACACCCATGGACCAATTTCTATTACAGCCAGGTCGCACATACTGGTTTTCACCACACGGCTCAGTTGTTGGCTACATCCGCTACGCGCAGAATGTTGTCGGCCTGGGTGACCCGGTGGGGCCGGCCGAGGATATTGCCGGCGCTATTATCAGCTTCCGCGATTATTGCCATGCCCACGGCTGGCAACCGGCCTTCTACCAGATCCGCCCGGCCAACATCAGCCATTACCAGGCCGCCGGCTTTGGCACAGCGCCGCTCGAACAGGCGCCGCTCCCTCTGTACGCCCAGCTGACATTGCCAGCCAGTGATGAACCGGACCCTATGTACTACATCGCCTTTCCCAGCCCGGAGAGCGTGCCGGCTATTCATCAAGCAGTCAGGCGAGCCCAGAGCAAGCCAACAGCCTGGCAACAGCTCTGGCAAGGGCTGGCCCACTGGTCGCATCACCATGAATCGCAACTTTCCGTCGGTCTCAATTCGGTGGAAGACGATCCACGCCACTGAGACGGATTGGCGGCGTGCTTCCGGCCGGTTCAACCCTGATTGCCCTACACTTACAGGAAAAAAGATGCCCAGCCAGACCCGGCAGTCTCATCTTGCCCACAGAATGTTTGTAGCTCCACATGATGCAGGGTATACAGGAGCCAGGGGCCAGCGACAAAATGGCCTGAAGGAGATCTGTTTATGAACATGCGGAGCCTAACACGTATTTTTCTTGGGCTGCTGGCTGCCGT
Organism: Ardenticatenales bacterium; assembly: GCA_020634575.1. The sequence goes on from JACKBM010000031.1 coordinate 18,456, forward strand.
CGTCCTGGTGACGGTAGGGCTGGCCGGCGGCCTGATCCTGGGTCGAACCATGGCCCAACCCTCTTTGCAACTGGAAAGCGGTGCTGACGGCCAGCTGATTGACGAGGCCTGGCAGACCATTCAGGACAACTATGTGGACCAGGCGGTCCTGACCGACGAGACTCTTACCTACGGCGCCATCGACGGCATCGTACAGGCGCTGGGCGATACGGGCCACAGCCGCTTCCTGACGCCGGCGATGGTTGCCGCCCAACATGAATACACCTCGGGCGAATTTGAGGGGATCGGCGCCTATGTGGAAAGTCAGGATGGCATCGTGGTGATTGTGTCGCCCATCGATAACTCACCGGCGCAGGCGGCCGGCCTGTTGCCCGGCGACATGATCCTGGCGGTGGATGGCGAGGATGTCACCAACATGCCGGTCTCAGAGGTAGTCGGGCGGGTGTTGGGACCGGCCGGTAGCGAGGTCACCCTCACCATTTTCACACCAGCAACGGAGACAACCCGGGATGTCACCGTCACCCGGGCCAAAATTGAACTGGAAAATGTCCGCTGGGCGCAACTACCCGGAACCACACTGGCCCACGTCCGCATCGCCGCCTTCAGCGACGGCGTCAGTGAGGACCTGGTGGCAGCGCTGCAAGAGATCCAGGCCGCTGGCCTGACTGGCGTCGTCCTGGACCTGCGCAACAACCCGGGCGGCCTGCTGACGGAGGCCGTCGGCGTAACCAGCCAGTTCCTGCCTGAAGATAGTGTTGTCTTGCAGCGCCAGAATGCCCAGGGCGAGATCAGCCTGGAAACGGCCATTGGCGATGGGGCCGCCCTTACCATCCCGGTCGTCGTGTTGATCAACCAGGGCAGCGCCAGCGCCAGCGAAATTGTCGCCGGCGCCTTGCAGGACGCTGAGCGGGCGCAGCTTGTCGGTATGACCACCTTTGGCACCGGCACCGTGCTGCGTGAATTCTCCCTGTCCGACGGCTCGGCCATGCTGCTGGCGACGGAGCTGTGGCTGACACCGGCCGGCCGCGTCATCTGGCACAAAGGGGTGGAGCCGGACCTGATGGTGGATCTACCGGCCGGTACCGTCCTGCTCAGCCCGGAACGGGAAGCACAGCTCAGCGCCGCCGAGTTGCAGGCCAACCCGGATGAACAGCTCCTTCAGGCCATCACCTTACTGGAGAATACGCAATAGCGAAAGACCATGGACAACAAAGAACATCAAACCCAGGTACATACCCTGCTGCGCCAGCTCCATCACGAGCTGCGGCATGTCGACCAGATCTCCGACCGGGATCGGGAACTCCTGAACCATCTCAGCCAGCACGTCGAGGCGGCGCTGGCCCAGGCCGACCAGCCTGACGAGCCGTTGAGCAGCCGGCTGGAAGCGGCCGTGGCCGAGCTGACCACAACCCATGCGACCATTGTTAGCCTGCTTAATCAGATCAGCGCGGCCCTGAGTAACATGGGCATCTAGCCAGGAGGTACAAGATGCCCACCACAGCTCACATCGAAAAGCACTTTACGGCCAGCGATACGGTCCGCGACATCGTCATCGGCATGTCGGATGGTTTGACGGTGCCGTTTGCGCTGGCCGCCGGCCTATCCGGCGCCGCTGCAGCCACCAATGTCGTGGTGACGGCGGGGCTGGCCGAAATCGCGGCCGGCTCCATCGCCATGGGGCTGGGCGGTTATCTGGCAGCGCGCTCCGATGCGGAGCATTACCAGGCCGAGTACCGGCGCGAAACCGCCGAAACGGAGACGATGCCGGCGGCCGAGAGCGCAGAGGTGGCAGACGTTTTCCGGCGGTACGGTTTGGCGGAGGAGCAGATCCGGCCGGTCGTCGCCGCCATTCGTGCTGACAAAGAACAATGGGTGGAGTTCATGATGCGCTTTGAATTGGGGCTGGAACCGCCAGAACCGGCCCGGGCCCGCCAAAGTGCCCTGACGATCGCTCTGTCCTACATCGCCGGCGGCCTGGTGCCCCTGTCACCCTATATCCTGCTGAACGATCTGCAAAGTGCGCTTCTGGTGTCAGTCGGCCTGACGTTGGTCGCGCTTTTTCTCTTTGGCTACTTCAAGGGCCGCTTTACCGGCGCCACACCCTGGCGCAGCGGCTGGCAAACGATCCTGGTCGGCGGGCTGGCGGCGGGCGCAGCGTTCCTGCTGGCCCGGCTGATTGGCTAGGCTATGAAACGATTAACCTTTCCCCATCCCTTTACTCATGACCATTCGCCGGTCCAGGATGTCAACCGGCTGCTCGACGAGCGCGCCTCTCAGGGCGAACGGGCGGCAGATTGGGTCGCTACGGCCGTTGGTTCCTGGCGCTTCATCATTGGGCAAACCTTGCTCCTTATTCTCTGGGTCATTTTGAATGTGACGGCCCTGATCAAACATTGGGATCCGTATCCGTTTATCCTGATGAACCTGTTCATGTCGCTGCAGGCAGCCTTTACGGCCCCCGTTATCATGATGAGCCAGAACCGGCAGGCAGCCCGCGACCGGCTGGAGGCCCACAATGATTTTGTGATTAACCTGAAGGCCGAAGAGGAAATCCGGGCTGTCCTGGATCATCTGGCCGCTCAGGATGCGGCGTTGTTAACCATCCACCAGCAATTGGCTGCCCTGACAGCAGGCCAAAGCGGCGCTGGAACCGGTCCGCTACCAGCCGAGATATGATAAAATCCAGCCCAGGAGTCCGCTAGCCAAGCTCTGGGTAGCGGCCAGAATATGCGAGTTCCTGGTATGAAAGGCAGAGGACTGCCGGATTTGCTTAACAGCTTGCAGGCAAGGATGACATTGGTCTTTAGCCTGCTCGTCATGCTGTTGCTGCTCATTCTGATCATTTCCCTGGAGATCACCACCGCATCAGAATCGTTTGATCCCGATATGGCTGTGGCCCATTTGCAGCGCCATTTGTGGATTGCCGGCCTGATTGCCATGGTTGTCTTTGGTGCCGTGGCCTGGTATTTTGCCGGGCGCATTGCCCACCCCCTGAAAACCATCTCCGCCGCAGCTGAAGCAATCCGCCGAACCGGTCACGAACAAATTATCCCTACCTTCGCCGGTAAAGATGAAGTCGCCAGCCTGTCGCGCTCGCTGAATGTGCTGGTCGCCACCCTCCGCACCCAACAGCAATCGCTCCACGAGGCTAACACCGTCCTGGAAGCGCGCGTCCGGCAACGGACCAATCAGCTGGCAGCCCTTTACGACATCCTGGCTATGCGAAGCGAGGTGCGCGATCTGCCGGCGTTGTTGCAGCAAGCGCTGGAGCGGATCCTGCGCACCGCCCGCGCCGATACCGGCAGCGTCTTTCTGCTCAGCCAGGACGAGACCATGCTGCAGCTCGTCGCCCAGGTTGGCCAGGCGCTGCCCCCGAACACAACCGTCCCCAGCGACCAGCCTCTAGCCCAGGAGATCCTGGCGGGCACCACCTATTTGCAGCGCTCGCCGCTGGATTACGATGCCAATCCACTCCTCGGCGATCCGGCTGAAACGCGTAAGGCGGCGCTCTGTCTCCCGTTGCGCTTCAGCGAACGCCACCTGGGCATTATGATCGTGTATGCCAGCCATTTTGAGCTCATTGATCAAGAAGAGACAGACCTGTTAACCTCCCTGGCGGCCCAGCTGGCCATCGTCATTGAAAACACACGGCTGCGGCAGCAGGCCGACCAGCTGGCCGTCCTCGACGAGCGCAACCGGCTGGCCCGTGAACTACATGATTCAGTCACCCAGGGGCTTTATAGTGCCGCCCTATTTGCCGAAGCCAGCCTGAAACAGGCCGAGTTAGGGAACCAGGAAAAATCACAGGCGTATATCAGTGAAGTCCTGGAATCAAGCCGCCAGGCGCTCAAGGAAATGCGGTTGCTCATCCATAAATTGCGCCCTTCATCCGTCGAAAAAGAGGGGCTGGCGCAAGCGATTGAACAACGGCTTAAGGCAGTTGAAGAGCGTTCCGGCATCAGCTATGAGCTGGCGATCGCCAGGCCGCTTCAGCTTGAGGCAGCCATCGAAGATACGCTGTATTTTATGGCAACTGAGGCGCTAAATAACGCCCTGAAACACGCCCAGGCCACCGTAATCCAGGTGGAAATTGCACAATCAGAACAAGCTGTTACCATGTCCATTCGTGACAATGGCCGGGGTTTTGATCCGGCCGGTGCCGGCGCCAGCGGTGGCTATGGGTTGACGACCTTGCAAGAGCGGGCCGCCGCCCAGCAGGGCACATTGACGATTAATTCCACCCCCGGCGAAGGGACGCTTGTCCAGGTGACCTTGCCCACGGCGGACGCCGTCGTCAGGGTCAACAATTGAGGTCACCGGAAGGAATAGAGATGAGTGGGAAGATTCGTGTATTTTTAGCCGACGACCATGATGTTGTGCGGCGTGGTTTGCAGGCCCTGATAGAGTCAGAACCGGACATGGAGGTTGTTGGCTTTGCCGAGAATGGGGCTGAAGCGGTGCGCCGGTTGGGCCAGCTCCAGGTCGACGTCGTCCTGCTGGATATGAAGATGCCGATCAAAACCGGCCTGGAAGCGCTGGTGGAAATCAAGGCGCTTCAACCCGACCAACGGGTCCTGGTGCTGACCAGTTTCAGCGACGACGAGATGGTGTTTTCCGCCATCAAAGCCGGGGCTCTGGGTTATCTGCTTAAAGATGCGCAGGGCCATGAGCTGACCCAGGCCATTCGCAATGCCCATGAAGGTAAATCGACGCTCTCGCCGGACGTCGCCCTGAAAGTCATTCAGGAGCTGAACAAGCCGGCCCATCCCCAGGCGGAGTTGACCGAAGACCCGCTGACAGAGCGCGAAGAAGAGATTTTGCGCCAGGTGGCCCGGGGGCTGAGCAACCAGGAGATCGCGGATGAGCTGTTTGTCAGCGAGCGTACCGTCCGTACCCACATCAGCAACATCCTGGGCAAGCTGCACCTGGCCAATCGAACCCAGGCAACCCTTTACGCCCTCCGTGAAGGCATCGCCGACCTCGACGAATAGAGAGCAGGCGCGGCAGACATGGCCGCGCCTGCTGCCATTCTACAAAGAAACAGAGGATGACGGTTCCAGAGTCGTCAACGGCGCTGGCCTTGTAACGGGTGCTGCGGCCGTCTGAATCGTCTTGAGATAGCCCCAGAACATCAGACTCACGCCAAGCGTCATGGCGATATAAAGATATTGCTCGTGGCCCAAGCGGGTGAGGCTACCGCCGGCAGCGACCACCATCGCCCCCCCGGCCAGCAGCAACAGACCAACCATCCGCAACCGCATGATGCCCTGCCGCCAGAACTGCCAGGCGGACCAGAGCGCGCCGCCTACCAGGATGAGCGTCCCCAGACTATTCAAACCAATTGTTAAGATGGTTAGCGGCAGCGGTTTGCTCAGAGCGCCCCACCCTTCGGCGGCCAGAAGCGCCGGATCGACAGGGGTCAGGTTGATCAACCCAAGGCCGTAGCCGGACAGGCCCAGCATCAGCCAGGTCCCAGCCGTGCGCAACGTCTGGTTGTGGACGACAACCAGCCAGGTGCCCAGACCCAGCCAGCCAACCACCAATGTCGCGCCAAAGATGTAGTAGAAGCGGGCCAGGAAGGGCGTCCAGCCCCAGATGTCGCCAACAAACTGGCTGCCGGCGGCGGCGGCGAACATGGCAAAGGCGACGGTCCAGGCTGCTTCGTGGGCGCGCCATTTCCGCCGCAGGCGCCGCGCCATCAGCAGCATCATAAGCGCACTCACCAGAGCGGCCGACAGCGGCCAGATCTCCAGCCAACGGCTGGCGCCAGCGGCCGGCACGACCGGCGCAACCGCCGCCGGGGCCACAAAGGGCAGCGCCGTTACGGCCGGATCAACGCGGAAATAATAATAGTCCCGGCCGGCAAACATGCCGCCCGTCGGCACATCCAGCATGTAGGCGCCCGGTTCCAGGGTCTCCAGCGGTCGCAAGACCATTTCACGCTGAAATGAGGTCTCCTGGGCTGCCAGCGGGATCAGATGGCCATCATCGGCGTGGAAGAGCCGGTAGCTAGCCGGGCTGTCGAGCCCCTTTTGCCGGATGGTGAAACCCTGCAGATGTGACGGGTTCAGCACGGGAGATTCGGCCGGAAAGTCGTCGACGGGAAAGCTCCAGGCAAACAGCTTCACCAGCCCCTGGTCGGTGGCATCCGCCACATTCAGGTAGGCGCCATCCGCCCGGTCGGGCAGCTCATCAACCAGAGGTTGCGGGCTGGAGAGGTCAGCCGGCAGCCCGGACAAAAGAGGAACGAGGGGTACGCTGAGGAGCACCAGCAGCAGGAAGCCGGCGCCGATTTTGAGACCGCGGGGAATGGGTGTTGGGGAGGGCTTTGATGGGGTCCTGGCCGGGGATGGAGTAACACGATGCGGAACCGGCCGGTGCGCCCGCAAAAAGAGCCCCAGCAACCCCGCACTCAACCCGGCCGATACCGGCAGCCAGACCAGCAAGGTATGCCAGCCCCATTGGGAAAAAACCGTGCCCGTAAACGGTGAGAACAACATGGGCAGCAACGCCCAGGCAATCGACGGGCCGATCAACATCAGGGCCACGGCGACCAGAGCCTGGCCGCTGAATAACCAGCCCAAACCAGGCCAGCCAAACAGCCCACCCAGCAACTCCATACCGACGACATACGCCAGCGGAATACGCCCCAACCGCGCCGGCATCGGGCCGGCAAAGCGGCCGGGCAGTTGCCCCATCTCCGCCGCCATCCGGGTCCGGTAAGCCGGCGTCGCCCGATAAACCGCCGTGGCAAAAGCAAAGAAACCGAGCACTAGAGGCAACGCCGAAATCATCAGGAGCCAGGGCGCCAGCCAGCCGAGCTGTTCCGCCGCTGCCACGCTGCTCAACCCCTGCCGCATCAGACCCAGCCGCACCAGACCCAGCACCAGCGTCGTCACGTAATAGGCGAAGATGCCGCCGCCGATGCCATACAGGCTTCGTTTCACCAGCCGTGGCTCGGGTTGCCTACCGACCAGCTCAGGCAGCAGCCAGTAAACAACGCCCATCAGGGCCGGCAGCACACCGCCAATCATGTTGAGTTGGGCATGGATATTGGGCACTTCTTCGGCGTTCGTCAGGTAGTAGGCGGTCGTTGGCAGCACTTGCAAGAGACCCTGCAAGGTGCCCACAACCAGCGCCGCGCTAGACAAGAACCAGAAAGCGGCCGGTGTAGCAGCTTTGAACTGCCGGAATGACGAACGCCAATCCAGCAAGCGCCACAAGTTGATGAAATAGAGCCAGAAGCCGGCAAACATTGTCGAGCCAGCCAGGGCCAGCAGCAAACGCAGATGGCGGCCCATGAATCCGGCCAGCAGTCGCCACATCGGGCCACCATAGCCGCCCAGGGAGAGGCCGCCCAACAGGAAGACCAGGTAAAAGAACAGCGAACCCGGCACCAGCGTCCAAAAGAGGCTATTGGCGCGCCGTCGCGCAGCGTCAGGGGCCAGCTCCCTGCCGGCAAAGCGGGGAGCAAAGTAAAGCAAAAAGGCGGCCAGGGAGACCATCATGCCGGTAACCAGATTGATGTGCGCGTGGCTGATCGGATCGACATATTGGCCGAATTTGCCGGCAGCATGGATCCAGTCCGCATTAGCCGGCAACACCTGCAAAACACCCTGCACCGTGCCGATGAACAGGGCCAGCGCCGAAACAACGCTGAATTTGGTCAGATACCCATATGGCTTTACCCTGACATGCCGGCCAACCCAGGCGGTTAGCAACACGTTGAGCACATAGGTCCAGTAGCCGACTCCCATGATGGTCGAGGTAATCCGGGTTGGCACAGTATGCCAGGAGCCGATGGCCTCCTTGGCCGCCTGGTATTCCCAGCCCTGCCGCACCATGGCACCTTCAACCAGGCCCAGAATCAGCCAGGCCAGGTAAAAGCCAAAAACGCCGATCACTGTAAACCAGAGGGAGGCGGAGGCCAGCGCCGTGCTGTAGAGCGGCCGGTTGACAAAGCGGGGCAGCAGATACCAGGTCAGCCCGGTCAGCAGCACGGTACCACCGCCCACAATGATGATGTGTGAATTGGCCAGATCGCGGAAGAGATGGCCGCCGTAACCAGCCTGCCAGAGCCAGGTCCAGAACCCGGGCAGGTTCTTGACCATGATGTGCAGACCGCCCAGCAACAACGCCAGCGCCGCGGCCAGGAAGTAGCGGGGAATATGTTGATCGTAGGCGTGAATCTCTGCTTCTGTGTAGCTATCCTTGTGCGTAACCACGGCCCCTGGCACCAGCCAGAGGACCGTCCCGATAATGGCCGCAGCCGCCACAACCATCAACAACAGATCATTGGCACTCCATTCAAGTAAAAACATGGCCTCATTCCTCCTCAGGGTCAGTTAGCGAATGCCGGGTTCCAGCAAATAAATGAGGCCTGTCCAGACCAGATAAGTCGCGATCATCAGGAGCAGAACCCACCAATCGCGCCAGCCGCGACGCTGGTGCTGCCAGCGATCGTCGTCGCGTTCCAAGCTGGTTTGCTCGGCAGCCGAGCTTTGGTCCTGGGAATCAGCAGCGACGATCTCCGATTCATCAGGATTGTTTGAGGGAAACTCATTCATGATATTCTCCAAAGAAGTGCCAGGCGGCGGACCGCACTCAATTTGGCAAGATACAAGCTATCAGGCGATCTCTTCGTACAGGTCAACCTGCAGGGAGATGGGCGGTGGCAGCACCGCTCTGAGCACGGCATCAACCGTGACACCATTCTCCAGCCAGAGCGCCAGCTGGTCGGGATAATCCCAGTTGGTGACAGCGACCAGTTTGATGGTGTCGTCGTCCAGGTCGCGCGCCCAGAAATCAAACCCCTGCCAGCCAGGCAGCGACTGTAAATGCATCTTCAACGAGAGGAGGGAAAAGTAAGCTTCGTCCCAGGCAGCTCGGGCAACAACAGCCTGAACCATTTGTGAATAGGCAGTTACGGAACTCATGGGCCCTCCTCTAGTAGATCTGCCCGTTCAGCAGATCCAGCACAGTCACGATAATCAGCCAGATCGCCATGGCGATGAAAAAGATGGTCAGGAACGGGCCAACCGGTCCGTTGCCTTCCTGGATGTGGCCATCGTAGGATTCAACCGGGTAAGGCTCCTGGCTGGCGCGGGTGGTGCGCTGCCAGCGGGTGTAGGCAAAAAAGCCGGCAGTGAGAATGACAAACCAGAACAAGAACCAGAGCAGGACATCGGCGTGGATGGTATAGGCCTGACGGAACTGGTTCAGATAATGGCTGAAAAGGTGCTGGTAATATTCGCGAACTACCTCACCACTACTGCCGGTTGGAACTTGCGGATTCATGCGTCACCTCCTGTCTCGGCCCATTCAGGCGTGTAATAATCCTCTTCCTCAATATCGAGAATGTAATATTTGGCGTCCTCCAGGTTACTGAGCAGGCCGGCCTTGAGCGCCAGCAGGAAGACAACCAGGGCGGCGCCAGCGAACAGGATGAAGCTGAGGAACATCCAGTCCGCCATCACCCATTCACTGCCTTCCGGCGCCTCGTGCGCCAGCGCCGGCCGGACCAGCCAGAAGAGCGCCACCAGCGTCATCACCAGGCTGGTGATGAATTTGGACCGCTGGGAAGCAGTCTGCGGCCGGGTGCGTCGTGTGTGTCGGGTTAATTTATTCATTACCTGCTCCTGTGGTAATCGCCGGATTGGGCTGGCCCCAGACAGAATCCAACCATTGCGGCGGCAGCTGGCTGGGGTCGATCAGGGCGTTCGGGATGAATTGCAGCTGGTTGATGCCCTGGCGAGCGTACCCGTCCGTGCGACCGGCCGCTTCGTTCAGGATCTGTTGCAGCGTAACCGACTCAAAGCCGGGGGTGCCGCAGGGTCGGGCGTTGTTGTTGGCCATCCAGAGAACGACGGCATAGGTGTCGTTCAGGTCGCCCTCGCCGACGATGCCGGGGACATCGCCGATACCGGCCGGTGCCGTCGTATTGGTGATAATCGTGCTGGCCAGCGGCGTCGGCAGGGCCGGATCCGGGGCAGGCGCTTCATAAACGCCTGGCGCCGGCGGCCCAGCCTGGAAGTAGCTGGCGTCCGGGGCAAAACAGTCTGCCCAGGCAAAGAGGCCGGGGAAGCCTTCCCATTGCACGTACATGTCAGGTGTGGGCACTTCAGCCGTCAGGCCGCCGTTGGCGATGGTCTTCAGGAACAGGGTGACCTTCCAGATATCGTCCACCGAAAGGCGCGTGCCGAAGTTTTCCATGCCGGTGCCGGGCAGGCCGCGCAGGATGCGCCAGTAGTACGTGCCGGGCGAGGTGTCCGAACCGCGCAATTGGTCATCCACCACATCAAAAGCGGCCGGGGGCGGGTTCAGGTAGAAAGCGCCGGGCCCGTTGCCGTCGCCCTGACTGCCGTGACAGGCGATACAGCGCTCTTCATAGATCTGACGACCGCGCAGGAGGTTTTCGCTGGTCACCGGCAATGGATTGCTGGCAAACCAATAGCCTCTTTCAATCAGCATCATATTTTTGATCGCGTTGGCCGAGGGGTAACCATCGGTCCGGTCACCGTTCTCCCCTGGCGCGGCGACATTGCCGGCCGCCATCTCCATTACCTTGACGGTCTCCTGGTGCTCGTTGCGCAGGTCGGCCAGATGCCCGCCACGCGACTGGGTGAAGGCGACCAGCGCCGCCATCTGATCCGTGGTCAGGAACTCAAATGAGGGCATGATGGACAATGGCGTGGTGTAGCGGGCGTTGGTGTAATGGGCGTAATGCCAATCGTCAGGGTGATAGCCGCCGGCCTGGGAGAGATCCGGACCCGTCCGAATCGTCCCGAACAGATTGGGCGTCTCGCCTTCGCCCATGTAGTCCCCCGGCTCAGAGACGCGGCCGTACACGTAATATTGGCTGGCATAGACATCCTGCGGCCGGGTAAAACCACTGTGGCAGTAGATACAACCATTGGCCAGAAAGATATTCCGCCCCTCGGTTTCCAGGGCCGTCAGCGGCCGCCAGTTCTCGGAGGGTTCCGGCTCGAAGGTGGTCGTGGGCAGGACAACAACCATGAACACCACAGTGAAAAACGCCAACAGCCCGCCGATTGTGATGAGATAGGGTCCCATCAGCATCTTCCGGGGCGGATGGGGCGGCCAGGATTCAGGATGCACTGGTTCGCTGGGAATTTCAGGTATGGAACTCATGCGATTGTCTCCAGTTCAGGCAGGGCTGCCTGCAATTCCATCCGCAAGCTGTGGCGCGTATCGGTCGTCACAGTCTTGAAAATGTTGTAAGCCTGGATGGCGCCGGAAAAGACGATCATGGCGCCGAAGATAGCCCGGCCCATGTAGTAGGGGCGCAGGAAGGGGATGACATTGACTTCCGGTATGCCGCGTAACCAGGCCTGCCCCTGAATGAAGCCGGCAATTGTCAGCGCCCAGAAAAAGCCCAGAAAGCCAATCACAATCAGCCAATATTGCCACTCCGCCAGTTTGGCACTGTAAAGCGGCTTTTTGAGGACCTGCGGGATGATGTAATCGATCATCCCCATGCCCAGGAAGGTAAAGGCGCCCAGGAGGGCCAGATGGGCGTGGGCCACCACAAAATTGGTGAAATGAGTGAGCCGGTTGAAGCTTTGAATCGCCTCAAAACTACCCTGGACGTTCACCAGGAAATAGAAAACAAACCCGGTCAGACCAAAGCGCAGCGGCAGATTGGTGAAGAATTTCTCCCAGTTGCCCCGCATCGTCATCAGGATGTTGATGGTGAAGGCAAACACGGGGATGAGCAGGCTGATGCTGGACAGGATAGCAATTGTCTTGAGCCAGCCAGGGGTTGGTGTCTGCAACAGATGGTGATGCCCAACTCCGGTGTAGAAAAAGGCCATCCCCCAGAAGGAGATCAGGCTAAGCGTATGGCTATAAAGGGGTGTGCGGGTGATGCGGGGCACCAGGTAATAAAGGCCGGCCAGCAACATGGGTGTCAGCCAGAGGCCAAACAGGTTGTGGGCGTACCACCAGTTGAGGATACCGTCAGCCATGCTGGTTGGCAGCGCCCCGCTGACGCCATTGCCAAAGACGGCGCCCGGACGCCAGATCACATTGCCAATGATGTAATCAGCGCCCAACCAGAGCGGCGCGGCGAGCGCCCACCAGGTCGTCACGTACAGCGGCTTGATGCGTCGCTGCGCCACGGTCATGATGATATTGACGATGTTGCTGGTCCAGAGCAGAATGAGCAGAATGTCCAGCGGCCAGATAAATTCCGCATACTCACGCCCCTGCGTCAGCCCCATCGCAATGGTGATGATGCCCAGCAAGAACCAGAGGTTCCAGCCCCAGCAGGTCCAGATGGCCAGCTTCTCATTCCAGATGGCCCGCAGGCCGGTCAGGCGCGGGATCATGTAGAAAAGCGCCCCCCAATACATCATGGAGAGCCAGGCAAAGATAACACCATTCACATGCAGCGGTCTGACGCGGCCAAAGAGAAGCCAGGGGACACCGGCAAACAGGTTGGGGCTGATGAGTTCCAGGGCCAGAATTAGGCCAAAAAGATCGACAATGGTGAGCCAGACAATGGCGCTGTAGAGCCACATCAGGGTTGCCCTGTCACTGTGTTCGGTCACAGATTGACCCACCGTGCTGATACGATCCTGGGCGGATCCGTACCGTCTCACCAGTCGCTGGACCGGGAGTTCTGAAATCGACATCATCTTCCTCCTCAGACAGAATTCGCTGTCAGCTATGGTTCAAATGACAGGGTTGAAAGGTGCCAAATGTGGTGACAACTACGGGCAGTTTGAACCAGGTTACTTCTCTCGTCTCTGGGCAGAGTCTTACAAATGGACGGTCACTGTCAACGCCCACGGACAAAAATACAACAAATGACTTATGGCCCTCCGGCACTCCTGTACGACATATGTTCAAAACAGCTCACCATCGGATTTCCGGGCCTAATTACCCGTCTGGATGGTGGGTAGATCGCCGCCGCTAATCTTCCAGGTCCCGTTAATCAACTTCAGGCCAAGGTCCTGGCTCACAATATCCGAGCTGACTTCTGTACCGTCCCGGAATGATTTCAGCTGCAGTTGATATTTGACTACCGCCTCCTGGCCGTGGACTTGCACATCCTGGATGATGATCTGGTCGATCTGCATGGTGACCCCGGGCTCAGCCGTTTGAATGGCCTTCTCGGCAGCCGCCAGCGTTTGCTGGGCGTCGCTATCTGTCAAATCAAAGTAGGTTGACAGCTCTTGGGTATCGTGAGCATTGAAGCCGCGCACATAGGTGTGCATCATCTCTTCCACGATGGTGTCAGGCTGGGTTTGTGGCTTGGCACAACCGGCCAGCCCTACGAACAGGAGCGCCAGGACGGCGATACGAACTAATTTCATCATGCATCCCATTTGGGTTTTACCGGCCGGTTCACAATCCCGGTTAGGCAGGGGAGCGGCCCAAAGAGGCTGCTCCCCTGTTGCACCCAACCTACAGCGCATGCTCGGCAATCTGGCCACCCTGACGTTCCAGGATACGCAGCGCCTGTTCCACATCTGTCGTGCTGCCGCTCACAGCCAGCAGGTAACTCCCACTCTTGATGGATTCCTCGTACAGCGGCACATGCTGCTTTTCGACCACGGCGCCGAGCAACTGCCCGAGCAGACCGCCGCTGGCCGCCCCCAGTACGGCCCCTTCCAGGCCAGCCGCCAGCGTCGCTGCCAACGGCCCCGCCACGAGCAGCGGCCCCAAACCGGGCACCCAGAGGAAGGCGGCCCCAATCAACGCGCCAAAAATGCCGCCCGTCCAGGCGCCCGTTTCGACACCTTCCCAGGCCACATCCCCGCGGGTCACATAGCCATGAATCTTTGATTCGGTTGTCAGATTCTGGGTAATGACCGAGATCTTGCGCCGCTTGATGCCGGCGTCAACCAGAAGTTGAATGGATTCTTCAACCTGATCCAGGTCGTTGAAAATCGCCACGGTACGTTTATCACTGTCTTTCATCGCAAACTCCTTTTGTCTTGCGGCTCAAAACTGGGCCGTGATAAAGGCAGTCTATACTTGCCCCGGCAGCAGGGGATCGGCCCATTGACTAAAAGGCGATAGACCAATTGACTGATACCTTCTGACCGGTAGGAATGGCCTGGAACCGGCCGGTTTTCCCCGCAATCTGCTCCTGTCCGGTGTTGCCCGGCTCCCAATCAGGCCAGGCTAACCAGCAGAATCGGCCGATTGACGTAGGCGGTGCCGTCAATTGGCTGAGGGTGGAGCCCGGTTGCCTGATCAAAAATTAGGAAAGCCAGACAGGCGCAGCTTGCTCTGCCTGGGCGGAGGTTTGCCATGAAGTACAAATGGTTCGCTTTTAACCTGATAATTTTCGCCCTGGTCGCCTGCACGACGAACACGGCCACGCCGGCCGCGCCAACGCCCGTACCCCCGACCAGTACCGCGGCAGCGTCACCCACAGATACGCCAGCGCCCACCGTAATGCCGGTAGCAACAAACACACCAGCGCCAACCGAAACGCCGGTGCCCACCAGCATGCCGGCCGCGTGCCAGCTCACGGCAACCGCAGACACAGCCATCTATCAACGGCCTTCCACGGACGCCAACCTCTTTGGCACCCTGCCGGCCGGCGAAATGGTTGCACCCACCATGCGATCGGACAGTGGCTGGCTGGGGTTTGACCCGGCCGTGGCCCAGGCAGCCAATATCGGCGTTTTCCGCCTCCGCTGGCTGCCCCCAGATGCGGCGGTGACAGTTACTGGCGCTTGTGACGCCCTGCCCCTGGCGCCTACCATAGGCGCCCAGACCTGCTATTTCATGGCGCTGAGTGATGCGGCCGTGCTGGATCTGCCTGACAGCGGCGGCAACCTGGTGACGACCATTCCAGCCGGGGGGTACGCGGCGGTGACCGGCCGGTCATCTTCAGACTGGCTCCAGCTTGACCTGGCCGACAGCTCATTGGCCCTAACCGGCAGCGGCTGGCTTGATCCCGCCCTGGCCAACCTGAACGGCCCCTGCGACACGTTGCCGGACGCCAGCCCGTAGAACGTGAAACTGCTTTAGCCATCTTGGGCCTGGACCGGCCGGAGCCGGTCCAGGCATCCTCACGCCTGAAGGTCTGCCGATGAGCAATGCGGATTACATCACCCTTTTTACAGACCGGTTGCAGCAATTGCGGGCTGCCCTGGAAGCCGATGATCTGGCCGCCGCCCTGACCCTGATGGATGGCTTCCCCGCCCCGGACCAGGCCGAACTGCTCGACGAGCTGAACATCGACGAGCAGATGCAGCTTTTGCCGGAAATGGACCCGGAAGATTCCGCCAACCTTCTCGAAGAGCTGGACGAAGCCCAGGCTGCCCGCCTGGTAACCGCTCTCCCGGAAGCTTCGGCCGTGCGGATCATTGATGAGATGGCGCCGGACGCAGTGGCTGACGTCCTTGGCGAAATGGAACCAGGCGATGCGGCCGCTATCCTGGACCAACTGGAAGATGCTGACGAAATCCGGCCGCTCCTCCTGCACCCGGATGACAGCGCCGGCGGCCTCATGACGTCAGAATATCTGGCCCTGCGCCGGCGCACCACCGCCGCCGAAGCGCTGGCAGCCGTCCGCAGCTGGCAACCCAAAGCGGACACCCTTTCCGACCTCTTTGTGATCGACCGGGACGGCAAACTGTGCGGCCTGGTGACCCTGCGACAACTGGTCATGGCGGAGCCGGGCGACCTGGTCGGCGATTTTATGACCCCGGATCCGCTCTCGGTGACCGCCGGCATCGACCAGGAAGAGGCGGCCCGTCTCCTGGCCCGCTATTCGCTCTACGCTTTACCCGTCGTCAACAGCCAGCACCAGCTGGTCGGCGTCATCACCATTGACGATGTCCTGTTTGTGCTGGAGGAAGAGGCGACCGAAGATATTCAACGGTTCGGTGGCGCTGAGCCGCTGGAAAGACCGTATCTGGATACCACCCCCTGGACTATTGCCCGCAAGCGGATTGGCTGGCTGCTCCTCCTTTTCCTGACCGAAAGCCTGACCGGCAGTGTCCTGCGCCTTTTTGAACATGAGCTTCAGGCCGTCGTGGCCCTCTCGTTCTTTATTCCCCTGCTGATCGGCACGGGCGGCAACGCCGGCTCCCAATCCACCAGCACCATCATCCGCGCTCTGGCCACCGGCGATGTGCGCCGGCGCGATGCGTTGACGGCGTTCTGGCATGAGTTTCGTATCGGGCTGTTGCTGGCGGTGGTGATGGCCGCCATCGCCTATGGCCGCGCCCTGCTGTGGGGCACCTCACCGGCCCTGGCCCTGGCCGTGGCCATCTCCATCCTGGCGATCATCATCTGGGCCAACAGCCTGGGCGCCCTGCTGCCGATGGCGGCCAGCGCCCTCAAGATCGATCCCACCGTCGTCTCCGGTCCGGCCATGAGCACCCTGGTGGATGCCACCGGTCTGTTCATTTACTTTACAATCGCCGGCCTGATCATCGGCCTCTAGCTGGCCCTGGCTGGTTTCTGTCCCCCATGTTGGGGATAGCTATGTCACGCCTTTATGGGACTCGGACCCGCCGGGATTGTTTTATGATTTGAATAGGGAAAATAGACCTATCACCCGGCAGGTGTGCAATGAACGATGACTCGTCACAAAATCCAGAATTGGCGACCGGGCTGCCTCGGCTGCCTAATTTTGTCCGCTGGCTGGTCCTTCTGGGGCTTCTGTGCTGGACATTGTGGGCCATCTGGCCACAGGGCACCGCGGCGGTTGAGCTGCCCTATTCCGCCTTTCTGGGGCAGGTTGAGGCGGCGAACGTGGCGGCGGTAACCGTCATTGGCAACCAGATTCAGGGCAGCTTCAACCGGCCGGTCACCTGGCCAGCCACAGACACAACCGACAACAACGACCAGCCGCGCGCCTACACCGATTTCACCACCATGTTTCCGGATTCTCTGGGTGACAGCAATCTGCTGCCTCTCCTGGAAGCCAATCAGATCGAGATCAATGTCCTGGCCGAGCCAACGCCCTGGTTTGCCATCCTCCTGACGGATGGCTTGCCTATCATATTGCTGCTCGGCTACTTCATTTTCATGACGCGCCGGGTTTCGCAGCAACAAAGCACCATCTTCGGCGTCGGCCGCAGCCAGGCCAAGACGCATACGCCGGATGAGGCACCGGCCGTCACCTTTGCCGACGTGGCCGGCGCTGACGAAGCCAAGGCAGAGCTGCAGCAGATTGTCGAGTTCTTGCAACGGCCGGAAGCGTTCCTGCAGCTGGGGGCGCGCATCCCGCGCGGGGTACTGCTGGTCGGACTGCCGGGCACAGGCAAGACGTTGCTGGCCCGGGCCGTCGCCGGCGAGGCGGGCGTGCCCTTCTTCAGTCTGAGCGCCTCTGAATTTGTGGAGATGTTTGTGGGTGTCGGCGCCAGCCGGGTGCGCGACCTGTTCGACCAGGCGCGGCAAACAGCCCCGGCCATCGTCTTTATCGACGAGCTGGATGCGGTGGGCCGGCGCCGCGGCGCCGGCCTGGGCGCCGTCAACGACGAGCGGGAGCAGACGCTGAATCAGCTCCTGGTGGAAATGGATGGCTTTGATGCCCGCGCCGGCGTGATTTTGCTGGCAGCGACCAACCGGCCGGATGTCCTCGACCCCGCCCTCCTGCGGCCCGGTCGCTTTGATCGCCAGGTCGTCGTCAACCTGCCGGACCAACCCGGCCGTGAGGGCATCCTGCGCCTGCACGCCAGCAAAATTCCCCTGGCAGAGGACGTGGACCTGAGCCGCCTGGCCCAGATCACCGTCGGCATGAGCGGCGCCGATCTGGCCAACCTGTGTAACGAGGCCGCCCTCGCCGCCGCCACCAACAAGCAGGCGCTGGTCCACATGCATGATTTTGACCGCGCTCTGGACAAGATCACCCTCGGCGGCGAACGGCCGCTGCTGCTAAACGAGCAGGATCGCCGGGTTGTTGCTTACCACGAAGCTGGCCACGCGCTCGTCGCCTGGCTCCTGCCGGCGGCCGACACCGTTCACAAGGTCACCATCATCCCCAGAGGACGCTCCCTGGGCGTGACGGAACAACGGCCCCAGGCAGACCAGTACAACTTGAGCAATCGTTACCTGCTGGCCCGGCTGGCAGTGCTCCTCGGCGGGCGTACGGCTGAGGAGATCGCCATCGGCGACATCACCACCGGGGCCGAAAATGACCTGGTCGAGGCGACCCGGCTGGCCCGCCGCATGGTCACCCGCTGGGGCATGAGCGAGGTCGGGCTGGCCACATTCGACCTGGATGAGGCCCAACCGTTCCTGGGCTATGAGCTGGCCCAGGGACGACCCTATGCCGACGCCACCGCCGCCCGTATCGACGCCGCCATTCAGGATCTGCTGACTGAGCAACATGAATTGGTCCATGATTTGTTGGCTGCCCACCAGGAGCAGCTCGATGCCCTGGCCGCTATGCTCCTGAGCCAGGAGACCGTGGCGGAAGCCGGCCTGGCCCAACTCCTGGGCGAGCGCAGTGATGAGCAGATCGATTTTCAACTTGAGGAGTTGGTGCCGGGCTGAATCAGTTCTAGATCGGCAACGCCTCATCCCCGGAGTTCCGCAACAGGGAGCGGCGCAGCAGGAAGAAGCCCAGCACAAACGGGAACCAGAAGGAGATACCCCGGTAAGCGACGGTGATTATCGTGGCGCCGGCCGTTTCCAGCCCCAGCGAGGTGTAGACAACCGGCATCAGCGCCTCCACAATGCCAATGCCATTCGGCGTCGGCGAGATGATCCAGAACAGCCGCGTCATCGCGTACCCGGCGATGATGATACCCAACGATCCCTTGATGTTGAACGCCAGAAAGATCGAGTACAAGGTACAGATGTTGATAACGTGGGCAACCAGACCGATGCCGCTCATTTCCAGCAACCGATCAGGGTGGGCCGCAATCTGATTGGCAGCAGCCTCAAACTCCCGGCTGTTGTTGTCCGACCAATTCTCATCCAGGATGGTGGGGTAGCGCAGCCAGGCGCCGACACGATTGACCCCTTGCTGCACCCGCTGCAACAGCCGTCTAAGCCGATCAGGTCGCCATAGTCCCAGCAACAAAACGGCCACCATCACACCTACATAGGTGTACATGAGAAACGCCGTCACAATTTCGTAGACGACGAGATCGTGCAGGAGCAGCAGGATGACCAGGCCAACCGTCAAGACAACCAGAAACGAGCCAAAATCAGCGATATTGACCAGCAACATGCCAGCCGCAGCCCGAGCGGCCGATTGACCACGCCGGCGGGCGTCATCCACGAACAGGGCGATGCCGCCGGTGCCGCCCGACGGGGTAGCGGAGTTGACAAAGACGCTGGCCAGAACCAGCGGAATCAGACTGCGCAGCGGGCTATGAACACCGACAACGGCAAACGAGGCCCGGAACAGCAGGGCGTAGCTGACCCAGTAAACAATCTGCAGCAAAATCGCCGACAAGATCCAGGGCCAGCGACCGGCCAGCAGAGTAGCGGTCAAATCCCGTATCTCGTCAAAGCGGCTGTGTACAACCCAGACAAAGGCCACGACCAGGCCCAAAAATAGAAGGCGACGCAACATGAAAAATGAATCCTGATAATTGCAAAGTTAAAGCATTGCGGTGGCAATGCTTTGTGCTAACTTTACCCGAAGATTGACGGCGACGCGAAAGGAAAGCAAATGACACCTGGAGAAAATCAGGCATCTTCTCAGTCAATTTGGGGCCAGTTACGGGCCCTGCCACGCAACATCTGGGTCCTGACGGTCTCCTCGCTGCTGACCGACATCTCCAGCGAGATGATCGTCCATTTACTACCGCTTTTTCTGGCAAATGTTCTGGGTGTGCGTACGGTGACCATCGGCCTGATTGAGGGGATGGCGGAGACGACGGCCAGCCTGCTGAAGCTGTGGTCCGGCCGGTTCTCCGACAAACTCGGCCAGCGCAAATCGCTCACCGTAGCCGGCTACGCCCTCTCCACATTCGCCAAGCCTTTTCTGGTCCTGGCGCATAGCTGGCCCGCCGTCCTGACCATCCGCTTTCTGGAACGGAGCGGCAAGGGGCTCCGGGCCGCCCCGCGGGACGCGCTGGTGGCTGACAGTATCCCGGCCGAACGGCGCGGTTTCGCCTTCGGCGTCCATCGCACCGGCGATACTGCCGGCGCGGCCCTGGGTCTGGTGGTCGCCATTCTGGTGATCTGGCGGCTGCAAGGTCAGGCGTTGCTCCTGCAGCAAGCCACCTTCACAACCGTTGTCTGGTTAAGCGTCATCCCGGCTTTCCTGGCGGTCATCCTGCTGGCCTTCGGCATCCAGGAGATCCGACCGGCAGCCGGGGCAGCCCAAAACCGGCCGGCGGCCACGCCCCTGCCGGCCAACTTCCGCCGTTTCCTGCTGATCGTCCTGGTTTTTACCCTGGGCAACTCGGCGGATGCCTTTCTGGTGCTGCGGGCCCAGGAACGGGGGCTATCTTTGCTGGGTGTTCTGGGGATGTTGCTGGCATTTAACGTGGTTTATGCGCTGGTGGCGGGACCGGCCGGTTCCCTATCGGACAGAATCGGCCGGCGCCGGCTGCTGCTGGCCGGCTGGCTGCTTTATGCGCTCATCTACCTCGGCTTTGCCCTGGCTCGCAACAGCAGTGAGGTGATTGGGCTGATGCTGCTTTACGGCCTGTACAATGCGTTGACGGTCGGCGCGGCCAAATCCTTTGTGGCCGACCTGGTACCAGTCCAGCAGCGCGGCACCGCCTACGGCTGGTACAACGGCGCCATCGGCCTGGCTGCCCTACCGGCCAGCATCATCGCCGGCCTGCTCTGGCAGGGTGCCGGCTCATGGCCTGGATTTGGGGCGCCCGCCCCATTTCTATTCGGCGCCAGCATGTCGCTGATTGCCCTGGTTCTTTTGCTGTGGTGGCTGCCGCAAACAGAATGAGTCTTCAGGGGCGGCAATGGCGCCTGGTCAGTCAGGCAAATCCTGATTGGCCGTCAGATCAACCCGGCTCGCATATAACAAACGAATGGTCTGCACCAGCTTCTGAGAGCTCTGCCCCTTGAGCAGATACCCCTGTACCCCGGCCGCAAAAGCTGCCTGCATTTTAGCGGAAGCACCGTCATCGGTATGGACCAGGAGAGAAGCGGCTGGCAGCGCTGCACTTAATTCTCGGAGTAGCGGCAGCCCCCCATCATCGGGCAAATCCGGGTCCAGCAGAACAATATCGGGCTGTGTTGCCATGATATGGGCCAGGATCCCGGCAGAATCCCCGGCTTCACCGACAACAACGATCTCCGGGGACGACTCAAGCAGGGCTCGCAGCCCGGCCCGAATGGCGGGATGCCTTTCCAGGATGAAGACTCTTATGCGCTCATTGGCCATGGCCACATTGTAGCCAGCGGCAGCGCCTCCCTCATCGGCGTAAAGGCGGCAACGACCTGCGACAAATGACGGTGTCAAATAGCGTCATCGTCCAGACGGGCAATCCCTTCGCGCAGCGCATAAAGCGTCGCCTGCGTGCGGTTGGCCAGGTGGAGTTTGCTGAGAATGTTGCTGATGTGAGTGCGCACGGTCCGCTCACTGAGAAAGAGCAGATCGGCAATTTCCTGATTATTCATGCCCCGGGCCACATATTTCAGGATCTCAACCTCGCGCTCAGTGAGCGGCTCTTCTGTTAGCGGCACATTGCTCCGGGGCGGCTTGCTGATCTCTTCAATGAGTTTCAGCGCCACATCCGGCGACAGCGTTGATTTGCCAACATGGGTATTACGAATCGCCTGAACCAGCTCTTCCGGGCTGCTATCCTTCAGCAGATAGCCAATGGCGCCAGCCTTGATCGCCTCGTAAATCGTCTCCCGATCGCTAAAGCTGGTCAACACCAAAACACGCGTATCCCGAGCGCCCTGGCGGATCTCGTTGAGCACATCCACGCCGCTTTTTTGCGGCATTTGCAGGTCCAGCAGGACCACGCCTGGCTGTAGCTGAATGATGCGTTCCACTGCCTCTCCCCCATTGGCGGCGGTCCCCACAACTTCCATGTCCATCTCGGTGGCCAGTAGAGCTTCCAGGCCCCGGCGCACCACAGCGTGGTCATCAGCCAGAAAAATACGAATTTTTTCACTCATCATTTAGTCCTGGGGGCATTTGGCGGGCAGCATAACGGTCACTGACGTCCCATGGCCAATTTCCGAACAGATCTGCAAGGTACCGGCCAACTGCTCGACCCGTTCGCGAATATTGTTCAGCCCCTGGCCGCCACCGGCCAGGGCGGCAGTCTGATCAAAACCCAGGCCATCGTCTCGCGCTATCAACCACAACTCGTGATCCGTTTGCCTTATTTCCACAGTCACATTGGCAGCTCGCGAATGTTTCAGGGCGTTATTCAGCGCTTCCTGGAGAATGTAATATGATGTGTCTTCCAGATCCCTGGAGAGCTGCAACTCACCCTCGGCCAACAGCTCATGCTGGATGCCGGCCCGCCCCTCAACTGCCTTCAGCCGGCTCCGCAGCGCCGCCAGCAGACCTTCTTTTTCCAGGACAGATGGCCGGAGCTTATGAACCAACAGCCGCATCTCTTTAAGCGCTTGCTGGCTCGTCTCCGCGACCTCGGCCAGGTGCTGCAACGCCATCTCAATGTGACCGGCGCGGGCCTGGCGCTGGGCCGCTTCGGCAAATAGGGTGGTGCTGTACAACGATTGAGTCACCGAATCATGCAGTTCACGCGCCAGCCGGTTGCGTTCCTCCACCACCGCCAGCTGCTCAGCCCGCCGGCGCAACTGCGCATTTTCAATGATGATAGCCAGCTGGTCCGCCAGGGAGACAAACAGGCGCATCTCGCCCTCGTCGACCGTTTCACGGCCCAGCACAGCGGTCAGCGTACCCAGATTGCGGGCGCCTTTGCGAATGGGGAAGCTCAGCAGCGTTTGCACACCAGCCAGGCCGGTCAGGCCAGCCAGCGCTGGCTCCTGTGACAGGTCGAGGGTGATGTAATGCTCGCTGGCCAACGCTGCCTTGAAGGGTGGTTGATCGGCCGGTATCTGACGCCATTGCGCGACAAGGGTCGGCGGCAGCGCGATCTCGGTCACCAGCTCCAGCTGGGTGGCCGCTTCATTCAGAATGTGGATGGCGCCATTGCGGGTGACGGTCACCGCCAGGATGCGGCCCAGCGCCCGGTGCAACACAAGGGTCAGATCGCTGACCACATCACTGGTCAGCGAAAGCACGTCATAGAGCGCGGCCAGCTGTTCTGTCCATCCATCCATCGCTAATGTGGGTCTCGCTTTTGCCTAGAGCATCTTGAAGCCGAAGCAGATTGCCGTGACAAGGTTTTTACAATCGACAGGCTACATTCTAATGGGAATAGCAACTGCAATCAATGCGGCCCTGGCGGGCAATCAAATCAGACCTTGAGTTCACAGTCCAACAGTGATAAAAAAGCAGATGTCTGAGCGCACATTTTTCACCCAACCGAGCTCGGGCCGCATGCATTTATAACGATTGGTGGCCTATGGAGATACGGGATAGCCAGGTTTATCGACAGGCAATTCATGATTTTGTGCAGGCACGGCGGCGGGCAAGCCTGCATGAGTTGCTGAGTGGGCTGACCGGCCGGTCCAACCAACTCCTGCCCTACAACGATATCGCCCGGGACCTGCAAATCACCAACGTCCACAGCGCCGGCCTCGAGGAAGTGCCCCTGGAAGCCATCGTCGGCAGCGTGGGCCGCTACGGCGATTTCACCCGCGATTTTCTCCCCCGCCATGATAGCGATAAGGAACGCTGGGCCCGGGTCAAGGCCGCCATGACCAGCGGCACCGGCCTGCCGCCGGTCGACCTCTACAAATTGGGCGAACTCTACTTCGTGCGCGACGGCAACCATCGTGTCTCCGTCGCCCGGCAGCTCGGCAACCCCACCATCGAAGCCCATGTCACCGAAGTGCATACCCGCGTCCCTCTGGGCAAAAGTGATCAGCCGGATGAGATCATCGTCAAAGCCCGCTACGCCGCCTTCCTGCTCCAGACCAACCTGGACAAACTGCGCCCCGATGCCGACCTGACCATGACTCTGCCCGGCTATTACCGGCTGCTGCTGGAACATATCGAGGTGCACCGTTACTACATGGGCATCGATTTTCAGCGGGAAATCAGCTACGAGGAGGCGGTGACGCATTGGTATGATGCGGTGTACCGGCCGGTCATCAACCTCATCCACGAACTCGGCGTCATGCACTACTTCCCCAACCGGACGGAGACAGACCTCTACGCCCTCGTCGCCGAGCACCGGCGCGAAATTGAGGAAGGTCTGGGCTGGGATGTGGACGCTCCCGAGGTAATCGTCGATCTGGTTGAAGCCAAAAGCAGCCACCCCGACAAGTTACTGGATAGAGTTAGTGAACGCCTCTATGATGTCGTCGTGCCGGATGAGCTGGAGCGTGGTCCTGAGGCGGGCCAATGGCGAGCCCGACGGCGAGCGCCGCGCCCGGAGGACCGGCTTTTTGCCGATATCCTGGTGGCGCTGGCCAGCAGCACTGGCCAGGACCATCTACTCACCCATGCCTTGCGCCTGGCTCAACGAGAAGAAAGCCGGCTGCTGGGGATTCATGTAGCCGAGGACGGGCAGCCAACCGCCAACAAGGCCACCCGGGCCGCCCTGCGCGAGATATTCAACAAAAAGCTGGCCAGTGCCGGCATCAAGGGCAAACTGGTGTTTGATTCCGGGCCAGTGGGCCGGGTTCTCGTGTCCCGCTCCAGTTGGGCTGACCTGCTCGTGGTCAGCCTGACGCCTAGCACCCCCTACCAGACCAGCTCAACCCCACACCGCCTCTCCACCCGGCTGCGCACCATCCTGAACCGGACGGCCCGGCCGGTCCTGGCCGTGCCGCCCGCTGCCGATTCGGCGATGAAACGGGCCATTCTGGCCTACGATGGCAGCCCGCGCGCCAACGAAGCGCTCTATGTCGCGGCGTATGCCGCCCACCGCTGGCTGGAAAACCTGGTGGTGGTGGTCGCCGGGCAACGGCAGGATGCCGAGCCCCTGGCCCAGCAAGCCCAGGCTTATCTGGCCGAACAGGGTCTCCAGGTCCGGGTTATCGTCGAGCCCGAGCGAGCCGGCCACCTGATTTTACGCGTGGCCGAGCGGGAAGCAGCCGACCTCATCATCATGGGCGCTTTTGGCGCCACCCCGGTGCGCCAGCTCATCCTGGGCAGCACCGTGGTCGACCTACTGCGCGAAACGGCTCAGCCAGTCCTGCTGTGCCGCTAGCGACCGGTCAGCGCCACGTTCAGGTTCGATGGTTCCACAAGCTGCATCGTGGTTGACGCGATGGCGACCTTGCCGCCGGTCCCATCGATGGCATCGAGAATCTGGCGTGACATCAGATCTTTGGTGCTACGGCGGCGTTTGTACTCCACAACATAGCGGATGGTGTATTCCAGCCAATTATCGTTAAACACCATCGTCACCATAGGCGCAATCTCAGCATCCTCGACGAAAAAGCGGCCCTGAATATCGGCCCAGGTCTGGCGGGCGAACTCGGTGTAATTGCCGCTGATCTCGTTCGCCACCCGAATCATGATCTGCTCCGCCAGGGCCCGATCGCTGCCATAACGAATCGGGACAACAATCTCATCCCAGAGGAAAGGAAACCCACCGGAGTAGTTGTAGACCGGCTCTTTGAAGACAAAGCTATTGGCTACACGAACGGTGCGCCCATTGTACAGGTCGCCATTGACCCAGCCGCCCGTCTCCATAATGGTTGTGCGCAGGACGCCGATATCGATGATGTCACCGGTGATGCCGCCGAGCTGGACCCGGTCGCCCGTCTTGTAGAAGTCGCCGGCCAGAATGGCCAGCCAGCCGGCGAAGCTGGTGATCACCTCCTGCAGCGCAAAAGCGATGCCGGCGGTCGCCACACCAAAAGCCACTGCCAGCCCGGAAAGCTGATCGCTGAAAACAAAGGCGACCACAACTATCAGCAGGAAATAGCTGACAAAATTGGTCACCTTGCGCGCCTGGTAGCGCAGCCCTTTGTCTTTGATACCGCGGTTCCAGCTCCTATTCAGCAGATTGACAAGAAGGCGCAGCAAAACAAAGGCTGCCAGGACAGCCAGCAGGCGGACAACCGTCGGGTTAAGCAGCCATTCGCGGATAACAGTCAACATTCGCAGTTCCTCCCGGTCATCTTGCCCAACCAGCACCCAGGCACACGGGCAGAAATGTGGCGCAGGTTGGTAAGCCTACTTCCATTTTTCCAGCTTAGAGGGTCAGAATGGGGATGGCTACTGGCAGGTGTAACAGAAAGTCATGCCATCTGGCAGGATCCGCTGGTGGGGAAGCGCCTCTGGTCGGGCAGCGATAGGGCGACCAGGAGCCGGGCATTGCCCTGCAGCAATACCCGGCTCACTTTTCGCGCCGCTACATCATTTTGCTCACTTATCAGTTAACAATCGGCAAGCTGCTGATCGACACCGACGGGTTGAGGAAGTAAGCATTCATCCAGCCCTCCGTGCCATTGGCCAGCCGAACTTTGGCCCAACTACTGTTGCTATTGCGGCCCAGTAACTGCACCACCGTGCCAGAAGTGACAGCCGTCACAATATTGTTAGCCACCACCGGCGCCTGGCGCACATTCACCGCATAAGCATTGTAAACAACCGCCGTGGGCGTGCCGGTGCTGGGGCCGCCGCTGCTGCCCGGGCAGCTGTAACTGCCGGTCCAGATCGGCATGGTCGCAACCGCCACAGCGCTGTTCAGGTACGCCGGCAAACCGCTCACCCAGGCCTGGCCCCCGTTGTAGGTCACCATGACCCAGCTACTGTTGGCCGAGCGATAACCGGCCAGGTTGAGCACCGTACCCTGCGGCACGGTGGTCAGGATGGTGTAACTCAGGCCGGGGCCGCAGCGAATGTTGAGCTGGGCGCTAACAACCACGCCCGTACCAGTCGCCGGCCCTGGTGTTGGCGATGGTGCGGGGGGCGGCGCGGCCAGTAGGGTCCAGCTGAGTTGGACCTGGGCGCCGCCAGTTGCCTCGTAATACTCCACCTTGAGCGGGATGTTGGCGGCCGTCAGCGTGATGTCGCCGGTAAACGTTTGGGGCGGATGGTCGGTCCAGGCGTCAATCAGAAGCTGATTATTCACCCAGACCCGCACGCCATCATCAGACGTCGCCGAGAAGCGGTAGCTGCCGGCGGCGAAGTTCTGGCTGCGCGTCCAGCGGGCCGAGAAATTGTCGCTGTTAATACCAGTGGCCGGCGAGCCATTACCCCAGTTGAAGTTGAGCTGGGCATCGTCGCGCACAAGCGCCGCATTGCCGGCAAGCGTCCGGTTGTTGAAATATTCGCCATGCCAATTGCCAGCGCTGCTGCTGCCGGTGCGCTGGTAACTCATCATCGCTTTGGCCCCGCCAACGTTCTCATAGAACTCGACTTGCATTGTGTTGGAACCGGCCGGTAGATCAACATTCGCTTCATAGAACTGCCCCTGCGCCTCGTGCCATTCATTGATGGCGAGTTGGCCGTTGATCAGCACCCGAATGCCGTCATCCGCCTGGGCCAGCAGTTGATAGCGGCCCCCTTCCAGCGTCACCGTGCGTGTCCACCGGACCGAAAAGTGCTCCGAGGGCACCTGGGCTGCGGGTGAGCCCACCCCCCAGTCAAAGTTGATGGCGGCATCATCACGCACGAGCACCGGCGTGCCGCTCAGGGTCATGTTGTTGAAATATTCGCCCTTCCAATTGGCGATGGGCGGCGGCGCGGAGCCGCCAACCTGGGCCCATGTCAGCTTCGCGACAGCTTTGCCACCGGCTTCGTAATACTCCACTTTTAGGCTGTGGTCGCCGGCAGTGAGGGAACGGTCAGCACTCAGACTATGCACCTGGCTATCCGTCCAGGAATCAATCACCAGGGCGCCATCGACCCAGACACGTAGGCCATCATCCATGGTGGCGGTGAAACGGTAGGTGGCAGCGGCCGGAACATTGATGGTTCGCGTCCAGCGGGCGGAAAACTCATCCTTCTGAACGGCCGGGTCAGGGGCATTGTCGCCCCAATCATGGTCCAGGTTGGTTTCCGTACGAGTCAAAACCGGGTTGCCGCTCAGCGTCCGGTTGTTCCAGTAAGACGCCTGCCAGGCACTGTCCGCCGCTGGCGCTGCCTGTACCAATGTCAGCAGTAAAAAAAGAAACAGGGACAGCCCCACATATTTAAAATAGTGACGAGACATTTTTCTCCTTAGGAGCAGGATGGAACTGACACACCCTATGCCCACAGGTAATATGATAAGAAATGCCGTTGGCGCGGGGATCAGCCGAATGAAGGTAGCTGGCTACGTCTTTTGACGGGCGGGCAAGGCGGCCCACAGATTACGTCATTTGACGGATTAAACGGGCAAACCATAAGCCTATAATGCTTTCTGTTCGGACTTTAGGACGAACCCAGATAATCTGAATTTCACCCAACGAGGATAAAGAAAATGGCCAACCGTCAGGGGCAGAAAAAAGCGCCCAAACCGAAAGCAAAACCGGCACCAGTAGCGCAGCAACCTGCAGCCACCCAGACCAAAAAGGGGAATACCCCGGCCAAAAAGGGTGGTCGCTAGGTTGAAGCGATAACAGCAAAAAAAGAGGGAGCAGTTGCTCCCTCTTTTTTTGCCTGTAACCGTCTTGTTGACGTCAAAAGTCGAGTTTGTACAGCGCCTCGGCCTGCCGCTGGCCCAGGCTGGCCGGGACCAGGCGGAAAGCGGTATTGCGCAAGAAGCGGGCCGGCGCCGAGGTCAGGTGAGCCAATTGGCCAATGCGCCAGGCCTGGCTGGCGATCCGCTGGGCGCGCGGCCGGCGGCCGGCCTGGTAAGCCGCCAGCGCCGCCTCGACCGTCGGCTTCTCCGCCAGCAGCCGGGCCAGGAAGTAACCATCCTCAATCGCCTGGGCACCGCCCTGGCCCAGGTTGGGCGTCATGGCGTGGGCGGCGTCGCCCAGAAGCACGACGCGGCCCGCGTACCAACGCTTTTGCGGCAAGATGTCCTTCAGGGGAACCAGGATAATTTGGGCCGGATCCGTGTGCGCCAGGATATCAGCGACGGGGTCAGGGAAAGCAGCGTACGCCTGCTGCAGGGCCGCCAGCGGTTCAGCGCCACCGAAGATGGGCTCCGGCGCGGCGATGGGCGCGAACCAGTAGACTTTGTCTGGCGTCACCGGGGAGTAGCCAAAGCGATAAATGCCACCCCAGATTTCGCGAACGACGGTGTGCTGACCGGCCGGTAGCCTTACATCCGCCACCCCCAGAAAACAGCGCTGACCCGAATCACGCAGCTGCACACCAGGGGCAACCTGGTCCCGCACCACAGAACGCAACCCATCGGCGCCAATGAGCAGATCGGCGGCGGCCGTGCTGCCATCGGCAAATGTGACGGTCACGCCGGCTTCAGCTTGCTGGACCGCCACACAGCGTTTGCCCAGTTGGATGCTCTCGGCCGGCAGGGCCGCGGCCAACGTGGCCTGGAGGTCAGCGCGAAGGATGGAAGTGGTAGTGCGGCCAAAATGGGCTTTGACGGCGGCCAGGTCGATGGCCTGTAACCGGCCGGTTGCCCGGTCATGAACCTCAATGGCGGTCAACTCAATGCCTAGCGCCACCAGAGCCTCAGCCAGTCCCAACCGCTCCAGCACCAGCATCGCATTGGTGGGCAACCAGATCCCCTTGCCCACCGGCTCCAGCGAGGGCGCTGCTTCATACACCAACGGGGCAAACCCGGCCTGCCGCAAGGCCACAGCCGTGGTCAGACCGCCAATGCCGCCGCCGACAATCATAATCTTCATCGCTCTTCCCCTAGCTCACTTGAATATCGTGACCAGGCTACCCGGTCAGACCGCCAAGAGCGCTTCCAGAGCGGCCAGATGTTCACCAAAGTGATGCACCGTATTGCTGTAAACCTTGTCCATGGCGAGATAGTCGGGAGCTACGCCCGGTTCAGCCGGCAGGTAGGCGCTGTACGGGCGGGCCATATCGGCGTCTGTCAGCGGTTCCAGCAGTTGCAGAAGTTCTGCATGGGTCGCCCGCAGCTGGGCGATGGCTTCTGTAAGGGAAATCGCCTGCGCTTGCTGCCAGAGCGCCGCATTGACTTCGTCCTCGCCGCCCTCTTCATAGGTGGTTTCCGTGACACCCAACCCCAGGTGGCGCGGCTTTCCCTGCAACATGAAGACAACCGAGCGCTCCCAGCGCAGCAAATGGACCAGGTGATCCCGCGCATTCCAGCCCTCGGCAGGTGCTGTTTTCTCTGGGCTGTCGATCAGCCGGTCCAATAGCGCCGCCAGCCGCTGCCAGCTCGCCGCAATTTCGGCCAATAAGGCTGCTTTACTCGTTACCATCACCTTTCTCCCGGCCGCAAACAACGGCAGACAGCACCATATTAGCCTATGGTGAGGCGGCGGGCATCTATGCGTGTTGTGGTTTGCTGGTGAAACGGGGATGTGGCGGATTACTTCGGTGGGGAACTGAGCATGGCTGGCGACCGGCCGGTTGCCGGTCGCCCTGCCATCTACCCGGCAGAGTGACGCTCTGCCGGCCGTGTTTCATTCGCTAACGCCCGGACGGGCGCGTTTGCCTGGGCTACATTGCCTGGCGCGCTTCGGCCAGCATGTCATCTACGGCAAAGCCAACCTGGCGGGAGACCAGCGCCTTGCTTTGCCCGGTCGCCCGCTCCATCGCCTCGAGGAAGCTCTGGAAATAGCCTTCAGCAATCAGGCCGGCAATGACGTCGGTCACACGCTTAAAAGCATGAAAGACCTCGATGGCCTGCTCCTGGGGGAACGCTTCCAGGCAATTGGCCAGGAACAGCTGCTGCACCCGGCTCATCATCCCCATCATGAACGGATTGCTGATGCCGCGAGGAATATGGACCAGGCCGACAAACCATTGCCATTGCCAAAAACGCTCATCAATCTGCCCTTCGGCAACGTAATCATACCAGTTGCGCAGCGTATCTTCGCGGGCCGGCCGCTCGCCGTCGCGGAACACCTTCGCGGTCGAGCTGTAGCCATAAAGCATGTCGTAGAAGGCCTGGGTGACCTCTTCTTTCCATTGTTGCGTGGTCGCACTGACACTGCTTAAAGTTTGGGCATCGGCGTCCGTATAGCCGGTTAGATGAATAAGATCCTGTAATACTTGCTGTTCCATGTTTCCCTCTCAAGGTAAAAAACGCGCTTGGATATTCCGTCACATCTGGGGGGGTCTGAAACCAAACAGGCCGTCGACCGGCGCGTTTGAGACATCATAGCAAATTTAGAGGACCTGCGGACTAGGAGAGAAGTCCGGTCTTAGGAGCTGGCTGCCAGCGTCTGGCAACGAGCCAGCAGCCAATCTACATCCATAGGATTCAGGCCGGCAGCAACCTCGTAGATTTCCTGCAGGCCCTGGCGGAGCTGGTAGCAGCGGATCCGCTCACGCCCGCCCGGCTGCGTGGTCACCTCGTCCCGCAGGCGGGTCAGCAACGGCATCAAACCCTGCTCTTCCCAGAACAACAACCCGGCCACATCGTAGAGCGGATCGCCATACATGGCTCGATCCCAATCGATTAGCGCCGTGATTTGTTCGCCATCAGTCAGGATGTTATAGCCGCCCAGATCACCATGGATGAGGTGGCGGATTTCTGGACAGGCCGGGGCCAGCCACTCGATCTGAGCCAAGAGGGGTTCGATAGCGGCCAGCGGCAACTTGTCAGCAAGCGCAGCCCAATCGTACCGGGACGGGTCACGCAGACCGCGCAAAAAGTCAGCCCAGCGACGATAGGGGCCCTGACCGGCACCATCGAACCAGCCGTAACCAGTGGTGCCCGCCAGATCGGTATTCGCGACTGTTATCAGCAGGGTCAGCAGCTGCTCGACCAATCTGTCCACCTGACTGGGCATCAGGTCAGTCAGGCGGACGCCTGCCGCAAGACGGGAAAGACAATAAGCGTGGACCGCATCGATCTGGCCCACCGCCAGCACTTCGGGCACCGGCAAATCCGGACCGGTCAGCCGCTGGCTGACAAAAGCATCTTTTTGGAACCCCTCCAGCCGCCGGTTGACGCGCAGGACGCGTTGCTGGCCAGCCTGGGTGAAAGCAAAAGCCTGGGAGGCCAACCCTTCCTGCAAGGGGCGGAAGCCAGCCAGCGCACCCCATTGGCTGATGGCAAACTGGCGCACGGCCGCCTTTGCCAGTGTCGTTTTACTCATCTAACAGTTGCGCCAGGGCTCGTTGGGCCGCCGCCACCCCGCCCGGATTTGTATGCAAATAGTAAGGAATGAACATGGCCGCCTGGGCCAGCGCCTGGCCACGGCCGCGCGCCCAGGTTGCCTCGTCTACCGCCAGTTCACGACGAAACCAGTCACGGCTGGCGCCAGCAAACAGATTCCAGGCGATCAGCATATCCGGCGCCGGGTCGCCCACCCCCAGGCCGCTAAAGTCGATGATGGCGCTGACCTGCCCATCATGTACCAGCACGTTGCCGGCGAGCAGATCGCCATGAAACCAGACCGGCGAACCGGCCCATTCCGGCGCTGCCAGCGCCTCCTCCCAGACTCGCAGGGCGGCAGCCGTGTCAATCAATCCAGCCATTTCCGCGATAGCGGCGCGGGTGTCTTCATCGCGCCACTGCAAGGATTGGCCCCGCAGCTCGTGCGTTACCGCGTCCGGCCCACCGTCAGTCGGGATCGCCTGCAGGGCCTGGATAAAGCGGGCCAGGTCGGTCGCCGCCTGCTTTGGTTCAGCCAGGATATCCAGCCGGGCAGATTGGCCCGGCAACCAACGATAGATCGCCCAGGACCAGGGATAACCGGCGCCCGGTTCGCCCATGGCCAGCTGCTCAGGCAGGCGCAGAGGCAAGTGGGGCGCCAGCCGGGGTAACCAATAGCGCTCTTTGTCAGCCTGTTCGGTGGCCCAATCGATGCGCGGCAGGCGAACCAGTAGCTCATCGCCAGCCCGGTACAGGGCATTGTCCGTGCCGGAAGAAGGCACCCGCTGGATGGGCAGGTCCGCCCATTGGGGGAACTGGGCAGCGAGCAACTGTTGGACTAACGCGGCACTGGTCGGCACTTCGTTTTTGTGCATTTGGGTGGCAGTCATAAACACCTGTGTGTGGGTGAGGGGTTCCCCCCAACCCGACGGGTTGGTAGGGACCCGACGGGTTGGGGACCCGTCGGGTGCCGTAACCGTCGGGTAGTTGTTAGTTCATCTGGATGAGTTGCAGCAAGTTGCCACAGGTGTCGTCGATGACGGCCATGCTGACCGGACCGGCCGGTGTCAGCGGCTGCACAAAAACGACGCCCTCCGCCTGCAAGCGCGCACACTCAGCCTCCAGATCGTCGACCATAAACGAGGCCGCCGGGATGCCATCAGCCACCAGCGCCTGCTTATAGGGGCCGACGGCGGGGTGCTCGCTCGGCTCCAGCAGCAGCTGCACCCCATCGGCCTCATCCACAACCGTCAGCCAGCGGTGCTCACCCATCGGGATGTCCAGCTTCAGCTTAAAACCGAGCTTGTTGGTATAAAAGTCAAGCGCCTTACTCTGATCGTCGACAAAGACATTGGTAATGTAGATTCTCATGTTTTCTCCTCAAATTGTTTTAACCATTCATGCTGCATCAGGCTGGCCAGTGGTTGTTTGTTCAGGGTATGCAGTTTGGTGGTCCCCTGCCATTCAACCTCAATGATGCCAACCTCCTCCAGGGCCGCCAGATGACGCGAGAAGCCCTGCCGGCTCTGGCTGATATCAGACGCGCTCATCACGCGCGTATAAATCTCGAAGAGCGACTGGCGCTCGCGCCGAGCCAGCTCATCAATGATGTAGCGTCTGGTGGTATCAGCCAGCGCCCGTAACAGGCGGTTCAAATCGTCATCTGCGGCAGACATGGGGAAATTATGCAACAAAGGTGTTGCATAAGCAATGGGCAATTTGGGCAACCGGCGTGCGGTGCAATTACTGGCAGGGGAATTTGCCACAAAACTCGTGTCGGAAAAACGTGCCTGGCAACGTTGAGTGTATTACCAGCTAACCTCCGGGAGGCCCAGTAGGCGTACGTCTCGACGATATCGGTAGGGCCTCCCGGAGGTAGGCGGGGCTGGCTTTTTAGGCGGGAATCAGGGTGTGCTGTTCGACGGCGGCGTTCGGGGCGAACAGCTGAACATGGGCCTGGATGCGCCGCAAATGGTGATCAACAGCGTCGCGAGAGACACCGGCCGGTCCATACGCCACATACAACACGTCCGTTGTCGCCGGCGTAATTGGTGAGCGGTTGTCCTGACCATAGATGATCGAGCAGCAGACGCCGGCCGCATCCCGCATGATCATGTCACCCGGCGGCAGCAGTTTGTCGCGGCCGTTCATCTGAATCATGCTGTCCGTCTCACCTGAAACATCCATCTCCACCGGTCCTTCGAGTTGGGCCACATCGTGGCCGGCAGCCAGGATGAAGGTTTCCACTTCCGCACCAAAGTTGGCGTCTACAAGCGGCGAGACGGCCGGCAAGGGTTTTCCCTTGAGGGCAATTGACTCCAGCTGCAGCTGCACATGATAGGTCTTGCCAAAGCGGCGGTAATAATCCTTATAAGCTGCCAGAACCGGCAGCTCCAGGAAATCCGCCCGGGTAAAATCGCCATACTGCGTCCGCAGCGCGGTTTCAATGATGCGCTTCTGCGTTTCAAGCGCGGGCGCCGGCTGGCTGTTGTCGATACCAGAGAGCTGCAACAGCCCGATGGTGCCGCCGGGGTGGGCCTGACGCCAGGCATCGGTTGCGGTGATGGTCAGCATTTGTTTCCTCCTAAAAGCCGCGGCCCCCTGTGGCCTGGTTGAAGCCAGGTTCGTAGTAAACGCCAACCGGCCGGACAGGTTTCTCAGTCGGTTGGCGACAGTTCAGCCACGATAGCCTGGATGCGCTTCACTTTGGTGGCCGGCCGTTTGGCGCTGTCCAGCCAATAGAGCAGCTGCTTTTTGCGCGATGCCGGTAGCGCCGCGTAGGCGGCCAGGGCGCCGGGTTGTTCGCTGAGGGCCGTCTCAAGTTCTGGCGGGATTCGATCGACCTGTTCGCGACGCAGGGCAGCGTCCCATTGGCCGTTGGCTCTGGCCAGGTCGATCTGGGTTTGACCGGCCGGTGCCATCAACCCTGCCGCCAGCAGCCGTTCGACCCGACCAATGTTACGGGCCGACCAGGGGCTGTCCGCCTGGCGCGGCGAGAAGCGCAGGGCATACCAATTCTCATCAATGGGCTGCAACAGCCCATCGATCCAGCCAAAACACAGCGCTTCCTCAACCGCCTCATCCAGGCTGATCCCAGGCCCTCGCGCCCGCTGGCGCCGAATTTTGAGCCAGGCCTCGCTGGACGCCGCGTGGTTCTCATGCAACCAGCGGCGCCATTCGTCCCGGCTAGCACAGGACAGGGTGTCAGGCACATCAGCCATGCTCAGCCACCAGCTTC
The DNA here is from genome assembly GCA_020634575.1 of Ardenticatenales bacterium. The sequence goes on from JACKBM010000031.1 coordinate 53,823, forward strand.
TCTACCTGCGCCAAATGCGGCCCTTCGTGGTCAACAATGCGCGCCGCGAAACTTAGCACGGTCTGGTCCCGGTTGCGGGGCGAGGTGCCCGTGAAGGTGCCGGGCCGGAGCCAGTCAGCCGCCTGGAGCACCGTCAACGTCCCGATGAGCGCCCGCCGCTCCTGCACGAACGCGGCCAGGGCGGTGGCAAAATCGGCATCGCGGTATGTGGGCTTTTTCATCCAGCCACGCGGCGACTGATAACGCATGGTCGGGTTATCTTCGTTGATCATGGCGACAATGCTGGCACCCCAGCAATCTGAGCAAGCGCGTAAATGCGTGAGAATATCAAGCACCGACCAGGGCTCCGCTTCAGTCCGGCTGGTTAAAGAGGCGGCCGTCAGATCGCGCGTGGCGGCCTGTAAACGGGGCGGTGCCTGGGCCAGGGCGGCCAGGATGCGGCTGGTTACCTCATTATCCGGCTGCATAAAAACATCCTCATGATCGCATCGGGATCATGAGGATGTTAACACAAAGCGGCTTATTGTTCCGGCCGGTTTCTACTCAAAATTTGGCCACTCGATCTCGTCCAGACAGCTATCATCCGGCGCACTATCCGGCTCATCCAGGAAATCAGCCGTCATGCTGATGGCGCATTGGTGGTCGCTCAGCAGGGAATGGCCACCATCGGGGAACTTGAACAGGTAGGCGTGGCCCAATGTCTGCGCCGTCAGGTCAGCCCAGGCCGGCGGCGTGGCGTGGTCGTAAAGACCAGCCAGAATCAACGTGGGGATGTCGCTATGGACAGCCTGATTCTCTACCGAACCAGCGGCACCAGCCCCCCAGAACGAACAGACCTGGAACAGATCCGCCACCGGCTGCAGCAGCGCCGCCTCCAGCGGTTCCGGGATAGCGCCGACAGCCCGATTTTCGGCCTCATCGAAGCTGCCGAAGACATATTCGTCATGGCAGATGACGGAGTTGTACATCCCTTCGCTGTCGCTCCGATCCGCCTCGTCCTGGAACAGGAGCAGCAAGGTAGCCGGCAGCGCCGCTTCCAGGTCATCCAGGGCGTCGACGTTGCCAGCCGACACCTCGTAGATAACGTAAGGCACCAGCGGAATGAGCGACATGTCATTCAGGGCATTGGTTACCAGGAAGACGAGGTCGTCGCCAAATACGCCATCAACTGGCTCATCGTTCATATCCGCCACGGTTTCCAGGAAAACCGTCTCAAGGTCAGGATATTCGTCGGCACAATAATCGTCTTCGGCACAATCGGCGAAGAGCCGCTGCAGCGAACTATACGGCGCCAGCGCTTCCTCGCCGGGCGTGTCCGCGTTGGGCGGGAAAACAGAGTCCAGGACCACGCTGCGGATGCCTTCGGGATGGTCGCGCATGATGGTCAGCGCCAGCCGCGTGCCGTAGGAGATGCCCAGCAGATCCCAGCTGTCGTAGCCCAACTCAATGCGTAGGGCAGCAATATCCGCCGCATTTTCAGCGCTGTTGTAAGCAGCCAGGTCGATGCCCTCGTCGACGAGCCGGTCATGGCAGACAACCTCCGGGTTTTCGTCGCTGAATTCGACATCTTCAGACAGTTCGGGGCAATCCAGGGTGGGCCAGGAATAGCCGGTGCCACGCTGGTCGACCAGGACCAGGTCGCGCTCCTCGGTAAACGGATACTCCCAGCCTTCGGGGTTGGCCACAAAATCGTCAATGGCGCTGCCGCCCGGGCCGCCGGCGAGATAGACCACGGGAGGCTGCTCGTCACCATCATCGGCATGGACAATCACATAGGCAATCTGGATCTGGCGGGAGCCAGAAACGGCGCGATTCTCCGGCACGGACAGGTAGCCGCAGGTGAGATCATAATCATCTGGTTCGTCAAAGGGACATTCATCAGAACCGGCTGCCGGCGCTTCGGCCGCATCGTAGAATTCCGCGTCGAAATTCTCCTCATCATAGGCCGCCTCGTCATCGTAATACGCCTCATCATCCTCATCATATTCGTCGTAGGCGTCGGCTATCTCATCACAGGCCGTCAGCACGAGAATCGGCAAAAGCAGAGCCAGCCACCATTTTTTCACCACAAGACACACTCCTTATGCAAAACACCAAAACGGCCGGTTGCCTGGTCAGGGGGGAACCGGCCGGTCGTGAAAAAGTATAAGGAGTTGGCAGCGGCCTCGCGATGGCCTTGCAGTCCTGTTATCGCGCTCAGGGATGGGCCTGGAACCAGCCCATCGCCCCACCCGCAATCCCCTCGTGGGCGCCGGCAAAGATGGAGACGCGGGCGTGGCCGGCGTGGCGGCGCAGCAAAATCTGCCGGCCAAATTCCTCGTCAAACAGTTCGTCAGACGGCAGGGGGTGCTCCAACCGCGGTTCATGCCGGCTGAGCTGAGCGATCTCGCTGTCAGAAATGGGCGGGGCGTCAACCGCCACAGCCAGGGCGTTGAAGGCTGCCAGGCTGTGCCACACTGGTATCGGCTCGCCCAGGTGGCCATCATCACAGCCGGCGGCGATATCGAGGGCGACGTCACGGGCCCTGGCCATCTCATGGAGTGGGGAACGGCGGGCCAGTTCAGCCAGCAGATCGCGCTGCTCGAACGGGTCGCCGCCGATACAGGCCTGCGTCATCTCCCCGTATTCGTCGAGGGCATGGAAATCGTACCAGGCGCGCAGGTCGGCAAGGGGCACCCAGGCCGAGGCGGCGCGCCAGCGCTCGGGGAAGCTGGTCACCATGGCCAGCGTCATGTAGCCGCCGCCGGAGATGCCGGTCAGGTAAACCCGGCCAGGATCAGCGGCAAAATGGGCCAGGACCCAATCCAGCGCATCGATCACATCCTGCCGGGCCAGCGGCGACGCACACGCTTCCGGATGGTCATTACGGCCACGAAAATTGGGGAAGAGATAGAGCCAGCCTGCCTCGGCGACAAGTTGTTCCAGATCCTCATTGCGCTGTTCCAGGTCAAAGCTCCAGGTGTGCAGGGAGACGACGAGGGGGCGGGCGGGACCGGCCGGATCATAACCCGGTGGTAATATCAAATAAGCCGGCTGGCGGCTGCCATCCAGCGAGCTGGTAACCTCGACACGGTGCCGGCCAGCAGTTTGGGGCATAGACAATTCATGATTCATGGGACAGACCTCTCGCCTGATTTGGGCATATTATAGTTGAATGCGTCAGGATGTTTGACATTTGGAATAGTCCCGCTTAGAATAGAACAATCGTTCTAAAAAGTTGTGCCGATGATATGGAGGTACTGATGAGTACAGACCTGGACCCCCAATTGCAGACGATGATCAACAACATGCCGGAAAAGACAGGCAAAGCGCTACCGGACTGGTTCAAGGTCATCGCGGCGACCGGGCTGGAAAAGCATGGTGAGATCATGAAACTGCTCAAGGGTGAGCATGGCGTCACTCACGGCTTCGCCAACACCATCACGATCTTGTACCGGCAGCAGGCCGCCGGCGGGCCGCCAGCTGAGGCCGACCTGGTTGCCGCCCAATACGCCGGCGCCAAGGCCGGGTTGAAGCCCATTTATGAGTCGATCCTGGCAGTTGTGTCTGAGTTCGGGCCGGATGTCGAGGTCGCGCCCAAAAAGAGCTATGTCAGCTTACGGCGCCAGAAGCAGTTTGCCATTGTCCAACCTTCCACCAAAACCCGGGTTGATCTGGGCCTCAACCTAAAAGACGTTGAGGCCACAGAGCGGTTACAGGGCGGCGTGGTTTTCAGCGGCATGTGCAGTCACAAAGTGGCGCTCACCGCTCAGAATGAGATTGATGCCGAATTGCTAGAGTGGCTTCAGCAAGCTTACGAGCAGGCCGGCTAGCCGAACCGCGTGACAGCCCGCAACCGGCCTTATTGCCCCAATTTGGAGAAAAAGCATGAGTGAAAACAAGACACGCCCCACTGACCAAAAGGTAATGGAGTTTCTGAACGGCGTCGAGCACAAAACCCGCCGCACAGACGGTTTGACGCTGCTGAAGATGATGGAGGAAATCACCGGCGAAGACGCCGTCATGTGGGGCAGCAGCATCGTCGGTTTTGGCAGCTATCACTACAAATATGAAAGCGGGCGCGAAGGGGACATGCCGCTGGTCGGCTTCTCGCCGCGCAAGCAAAGCATGACCCTGTACATCATGCCCGGCTTTGACGAATACGAAGGCATGTTGGCCGAGTTGGGCAAGCACAAAATCGGCAAAGCTTGTCTTTACGTCAACAAACTGGCCGATGTGGATGAGGCAGTGCTGCGGCGTCTGGTCAAACATTCCTATGAGCATATGAAAGAGACCAATCAGTAAGACTCTCTTGAGTTCAAATCTCCACGCCTTGCACATAAGCAAGCCGCTCCAACTCACGCGGGATGCTGTCCTGGCGCCCGGCGGCCAGCTTGCGGGCAACCCGGATGGCGATGGTCAGCGACATGGCCGGCACCAGGGCGACCCGTTCGGCCGGGCTGAGAGGGCGGATGGTTTCGTAGCTGGTCAGCAACGCTCTTAGCCAGTCAAGTGAGCCACAATCCACGGCCGCGTCGGCCAGATCCAGGATAGCGTGACCCAGGCCGGCGTATTCCCAATCGATCAACGTCAGGGCACCGTCGGGCCCTTCGATGATATTGCCACGCCAGAGGTCCGCGTGGATCACGGTAACCGGGCAGGGCGTGACCAGACGGGCATTGGCCAGCGCGGCCTGTAGCTCCGGGAAAGGCGCCAGCCAGGCTGTGACCTCATCGACCACATGGTTGAGGGGATGGTACCAGGAGTTGGGGGTACCGGCCGGTACAGCAACACCATGCAGCTGCCCCAGCAATACACCCAACGCCGCCGCCGTCTCCGCCCGCCAGCGCAGCCGTTCGCCGGGCACAAACACCCCCGCCCCCACCGCCGTCATCCCGAGCGCCTTTAACCAACTCATACGCCTCCCGTGACGAAGCGAGGGACCTCTACGCCCGTCATCCCGAGCGCCGGTTCCCAACTCATACGCTCCTCCTGACGCAGCGAGGGACCTCTACGCCTATCATCCCGAGCCCGCTTATCCCTTCCCTACAACCCTCACGGCGCAGCGAGGGACCGCTGCGACCGGCACCGTCGCACGACGAACGTAGAGGTTCCTCCCTGCGACTGGTTGGGCGCCTCCATCGGCCAGCAGCGGTCGGAATGACGGGCCGGTGGATGGTGGTCGGAATGACGGTGGTGCGATGCCTACAGCGGTCCCAACAGCGCCGCCCAATGGCTCATGATCGCCAGCCCAAACTCGGTCACCGTCACCGATGGCTGGCGGGCCCGGCCACTGGGCAGCCCCAGTCGGTTGGCCAGCAGATGTTTGCCGTAGCCGATGAAGTTCTCCACTGAGCTCATCATAAACACGAGCAGCGGCAGCAGCTCCCGGTGCAGCCGCTCCGCCTCGGCAATCGACTCGGGCGTGCCCTGGCGCATCAGCTCGTAGATTTTGACCTGGGGGTCGAACAGGTCGGCCGCCGGGATCATGCCGACGCAACCGGCCCGCATCGAATCGGGGAACTGGATGCCAGCCATACCGCCGAATATGTCGAAGGCGCCGTCCGTGTCCTCCATCAGCTGCTTGAGGTAGGTGGCCGGCCCCTCGCCCTTCAGCAGGCAGACATTGGGATGCTGCCGGTTCAGCTCTTTCAGACCGCTATTGGAAAGGCTGGTCGCCATCAGGCCGGGCGCGTTCTGCACCGCCAGCGGGAGCTCGGCCTTGTCAGCGACGGCGCCGAGGAAGCGGACGTAGGCAGATTCGGGCACACCGGTAATGGCCGGCGGCTGCAGGATGGCCCAATCCGCGCCGGCGGCCTGGGCAGCGCGCACAAATTCGATCTGGCCGGGCACGCTGCCCTCACCAACCGTAACGGCATACGGTACGCGACCGTTTATGTCCTCGCCAACCCACTCAATCACCTGACGGCGCTCATTGACATTCAGCTTGCCCACTTCGGTCGCCAGCCCCATGACGGCGATGCCGTGGGCGCCGTTAGCGATACAGGCTTCAACCTGGCGGCGCATCGCCTCACGATCAAGCTGATCGTTTTCGTCGAAAAAGCTATAGAGGATGGGGTAAACGCCGTGAAAACCGGTTTTGCTGCTCATCTGTGCCTCCTACGCCCGACCAAACTTGTCGACAGCGGCTCGCATCGAACCCGATTCATGGATAAATTTCGCCATCTCAGCCTCCACCGCCTCGGCCTCTTCGGCGAAGGCGATGATGGCGGCCGCGTGCACCGCCGGTACAACCACAACGCCATCCTCATCGCCGACGATGTAGTCGCCAGGGTAAACCATTACGCCGCCGACCTCGACCGGCACATCGCGGGCGATGGTTTGTAAGCGGCCCACAGAGCTGGCTGGCACGATGGAGCGGGCGTAGACGGGGAAGTCGGTCTGGCGGCGAATGAGCTCCACATCGCGCGTGCCACCATCCAACACAGCCGCTTCCAGGCCGCGCACCACGGCGCCGGCGTTCATCAGTTCGCCCCAAACGGCCACATTGGCATTTGCGCCTGAGGCGATGCAAATGATGGCACCGGGGGCGGCGGCATCGATCATGTCAAAGGCCAGCTCCGGTTTGAATTTCTCCGAGCTGGGCACCTCCAGGACTGTGGCGGCGCAGCCCACAATTTTGCGGGCATTGACCCGTCCCTTGATGTCAAAATCCATGTAGCCGCGCTGCCCGGCAATCTGGTCGCAGCCATCCGACAGGGTGGCCACGGCCAGCTGCCTGAGCCGGGCAATGTTGTCTGCTACATCCTTAGCCATTTTGCTCTACCTCCTGCTGGGAATCAGGCAGCGAGCCGATAAGTCTGGGGATACTCGCCGCCGCTGCAACGATACCCGAACCGGTCTCAGGTGCAAAAAAGCTGGCGCTTTAACTCAAAGGGTGGCTTTGCATAGCACGATCAGGCAGCGATTTCTAGCAACGCCCCATGCAGCCGGCCAAAATACCAGCCATCGATCCGGGGCGCCGCTGCCCCCAGGGCCGTGAGCATACTTTTGATCTGCTCCCGATGTTCGGTGGCATGATTAATTGCCTGCACCAGCACCACCCAGGGGGCGATCGTGTACCCATCAAATTGGAAGTTCCCGCTCAGCGCCTCGCTCGGCGCCGTTCGGGCCAGATCATTCAACCCCTCGCCAGTGAGACGCAAGGCTGCGGCCAGTTCAGCCAAAGGCGGAATTGCCGGCCATTTGTAACGATGCTCGATGCCAAGCAACTGCGACAGGTAACTCTCCTGGGCATCCAGCAGGTGCCAGAGGGTAAAGCGAATACTGCCCTTGGTCGCCGAATCAGGCTCATGATCCAGTTGGGCGTCGCTCAGGTCGGCGCAGGCTGCCATGATTTGCATGTTGGCCCAATGGTTGTGTTCAAACAGTTTGAGAAGGATATTTTCAGGCATGCATTTTTTCCTCACGATCTGGGGAGACAGTGTGACCAAGGATGACCTGTGCGTCAAACCTGAATCCAGAACAAGACCAATTCTAGATGCTGCCAAACCAGCAGTTCCCTAAGGTGCCCAGTCGGGATCAATTTCCTGGGCCAGGGTATAGGTCAGCCGTATCGTTTGGCCGCTGGCCAGTTCCAGAACATACAGCTCCGCATTGCCATCGACCTCCGAGACATAGAGAAGGTGTTGGCCATCGGGGGACCAGCTGGGGGCGGAATAACTTTGCACCAGATCGAGGATTGGCTGGCGGCTACCCATTGTGGCGATGAGTTCGTCCACCTGGGCGATAAAGAGGGACCGGCCGGAAATAAACGCCAGCTGCTGGCTATTAGCCGATAAGGCAGGCAACGAGCCATTGCCAAGGGGAATTCGCTCCGTACGGTCGGTCGTTCTCAGGAACAGCCTGTAAGCCGGGTAGCGGCCAGAAGCATAGATAATGCGCTCGCTGTCCAGCCAGACCGGCTGCAAATCTTGAATCGAATCAGTGGTATCTGTCAGCTGTGTGATCAAGCCATCAGTGAGATTCAGGATATGGATTTCACTGTCATTTTCGGGGAAATCTGCATTGTGGGTATCCACATAAGCGATCGCCAGGCCATCCGGTGACCAGGCGGGCGACTCTTTGGGGGATAGGGAGTAGGTGAGGCGCTCAACAGCCGAGCCATCAGCATTCATGAGATAAACTTCATCATGGCCGGCGCGGTCAGAAACGAAGGCAATACGCTGGCCATCGGGCGACCAGGCCGGCTGATAATCATTGCCAGGATAATTCGTCAGACGGGTCAGGCCAGTACCATCGGCATACATGGTGTAGATCTCGAAGTTGCCATCGCGATCTGTGGCAAAGACGAGGCGGCCCTGTAACGCCGCCATACCGGGTTGCTCCGGGGCAACCAATGGTTCGGGCGTGGGCGTCTGGCTTAGCGGGGGCACGGTCAGCCCATCACAGGTGAAAGGCAGCTCAAATTGCTGCCGCGTGGCGCCCCAGAACTGACTGGGTGTCTCATGGGGCAGGATGGGACGCAGGATAACATAATAGGCCTGGTCACCCTCGCGAAATAGCCGGGACGACATCTTGAGGTCAAACAACGCCATCAGCGGCTCAATGTATTCCGGCGCGATCACGACGTGAGAACTCACCGGATCACTCTTGAGTTCTGCCAAAGCAGGCAACTCGGTTGGCCAGGCCTGCAGGGAGCTCGCATCCTCATCCGTCAAGGGTTCGACCCAGAGCACCAGGTGCTCAGGCATATAATTGGTCAATGCCACCGGCGGCTCGTAGTTCTGGAGAAATTGAAACCCGGCCTCAACCTCCGCGACCAGATAATCGGTGTAAGGTCCATAGATCGATATGCTATGATTAAATGGACCATTTACTTGAATCAGATAGCTTGATGCGCCATCACTGTATTCAGTGGTCTCATCAAACTCATATATCATTTCTGGTGGTTCAAAAATGCCGGTTGTCTGCAATGTTCGCAAAATGTTACACATCTCGGCTACAGGCAATTGGCCTGTCCAGAGAGTGAAGCCGTCCTGCCAGCTACCACGACTGACGATTACCTGACCGTCGGCGTAAACCGCCAGGGCTGGCGTACCGCTACCCCGATAGAGATCGCTGGTTGTACCACCATCCCCCCCAAGCGCCCCAAAACGCAGCAAGAGTGGCTTGGTGGTGTAAAAAGCGAACGGCGTGACGGTGGGGAATGGCGCTGTTGTGATATACGGGATTGGCGTCAGGGAGGGAACGGGCGTAGCGGTAGGTGGCAATGGCGCAGTGGGTGTTGAAACCAGTTGAGCGGTAGCTATGGATGTCGGGAGCTGTGTAGCGATCGGTTCCAGACCGGCCGGTGTGCTCGTATGAGCGATGGTTGCCTCTAGAGTCGGTGTAGCGGGACCCTGACATGCCGCCAGGCAAAGAAGAACGATGAGGAAAAGTAGCGCGTGTTGTTGTTTAACCATTTAGGCACCCACCCAAACGTATCCTGCTGGATCAGGCAGAGAATAATTCCTGGAACGGGCTAATTGTGGCAAAGGGCGGGCGGTCCAGGATGGCGAAGACGATGTGGTGGAACCGGCCGTTAAATCGCCCACCTGCCAATAGCTGCTCAGCAAACAAACGCGCTATCGACCCCGGATCATTCTGAAAGACACCGCAGCCCCAGGCACCCAGAACCAGCTGCGCATGCCCCATCTGCAACGCGACGCTCAGCACGCGCGCCACACGCATTCGCATGACCGGCACAATTCGCCCAACCTGCGCTGGCTCATTGGCCCTGACCGCCCCGGCATTGACCGCTGGCGCAGTCAGGATCGCCGCCGTGAACGGTTCACGCAATAACGAGCCATCATCATGCCGGAAGACCGGGACGGCCGGAGTATAGATCATATGATCAGAATAAAAGGCAGAACGATGGCGATTATTGTAATCGTACATTTCGCGATGCTGTTGCAGGCACAGATAAAGGCCGGACGCGCGAGCCAGGCTTTCTTCCTGCGCCTGGCTGCCTCGCTGAAAGCCGCCTCCCGGATTGCGGGCTGAGGCAAAGTTAAGGACCAGGGGATTGGCCGTTGCCAGCCGGGCCGCTGCCGCCAGCGTTGTCTCATTAACGACCTCGATCGTCATTCGATACGGCGCAGGAACAGCCAACAGCCGGTCAACATTTGCCTCAATACTGGTCATCTCCTCCGGACGGATCAGCCTTGAGCTGGCCAGAGCAGTCTGCATAGCTGGCGCCAGATCGACCCAGTCCCGGCCGTTGTCGTAGCCGCCTGCGTTCAGAATAGCCAGGGTCTCTGTGGCCAGCTGTATTCGTTGCTCGCGATTCATGGGAATCCTTTGTTGCCTGGCAAATCGGCACGGCAATGGTCATAGTCTGGCAGAGGCGGACCGGCCGGTCAAGGCTGGCTTTTTGGCTCGAGGTGCTAACCTGCATCGATAGGAGGCGATCCGAGGTGTATTAATCTCCCGCCCCACAACACGAGGCAGTAAACTGCCACGCTACGACCGCGTCTGCTGAAGACAGACTTTCTGTTCACGACAAGTGCTGTTGTGAGAGCCGAGTCCGCTTCGAGCGGACGCGCCCTGAGCGCGTCGAAGGGGTGGCGCGTGAGTGCCACGCGCCTATTGGCGGGGCCTTACGTCGGCCAGATACTCCCGCAAAAACGCCACCATCTTCGCCAAAGCGTCGGTTGTGTCGGCGGAGGGTTTGAGGGTGAAGCCGTGGGCGGCGTTTGGGTAGTCGTGGCAGGTGGCGGGGACGCCGGCGGCGCGTAGCATCTCGGCGTAGCGCACCCCTTCGTCATGCAGGGAATCGTGGCCGGCGACGATGAGAAGGGCGGGCGGAAGCTGGGCCAGATCGGCCGGGTCAGCATAGACGGGCGAGACGTAGGGGTGACGGGCCTCAGCCGGGTCGACGTAGCAGCTGTCAAACATCTGGGCCACTTTAGGCGGGATGCCCCCCTGAGGATTGGGCTTAGCGAAGGGGCTGGTGCCTAAATCCAGCGGCGGGTAATCCAATAGCTGGCAAACAAACTGGAAATCCCCCTCCCGGGCCGCTTTCAGGCAGGCGACGGTGGCCAGATTGGCGCCGGCGCTATGGCCGCCAATCCCGATGCGGGCTGCATCGATGCCATACTCCGCGGCATGGGCAACGAGATGCTGAGCGACCGCATAAACCTGGTCGACCGCCGCCGGGAACGGGTGCTCGGGCGCCTTGGCATAGTCGATGCTGATGACTTTGCAGCCGACTTGTGCGCAAAACTGCAAATTGATGGCCTCATCCATCTCTGGATTGCCAAGGATGAAGCCGCCGCCATGCAAGTCAATGAATAGGGGCGCCACGGATGGATTATCGAAGCCGTACCAGAGCGTCCGTACTCGGCCGGCGCTGGTTTCGATATGTACCTCTCGAGCTGGCCCTTTGCGAAATAGACGGCTTAGCGAGCGCAGCCGGAAGTGAAGCATTTGCAGGCGCCGCAAGCGCCGACCCTGCCGTATGGCGGCAGCGCGATCAACCACTGGTGTCATCTGAATCCTCCAGGGAACCGGGTTCAGTACCGGATCCGCCGGTTTATGGCCAAAGATGTAGGCCGGCGGGTCTCAACCTCAACACCCACATACGGATCACGCTCAATCACTTCGTCGAGCATAAAGCCGGCCGCCCCAGGTAACCCTTCATCTCTTCCCGCTCAAAAAACCAGGAAATCCAGGTCAACCGGCTGACCGTACCATTCAGCCATACCACGATCCGGTCCGATATGAGAAGGTAAGCAGCAGCGTGCCGCCGGGTAACAGAATCCGTCGCAATTCGCGCAGCGCCTGGACCACCTGCGGGCGCGGGATATGGATGATGCTGTAAAAGGCGGCGATCCCGGCAAAGCTGGCTGACGCCACACCGGTCAGCGGCAGCATATCGCCTTGCTGGAATGGTATCGCGGGTGCAGCCGTTGCGCCTCCTGCACCATCGCGCCCGAGAAGTCAATGCCGCCCACGGCCGCACCCTGATCGTGCAAGTAGCGAGCGATCTGGCCCGGGCCGCAGCCCATGTCACAGATGGTGCCAGTATCAGCGACTCTGGCGGCCAACCAATCCAGCATAAGCCGGTCAAAAGGCTTGCGCGCCATCTCCGATCGTAAAACTGCCGCGCGTAGTCAGCTGCCACGCGATCATAGCTAGCCCGATAATTGTCAGGCGATGCACTCATTTACACACCTCCGGAAACAGCCGGCACGTTCAGGCCGACTCAGCTTCCATGATAGCGCGGTTGGCGATGAGATTACCAAGGAGATCTGCTTTTTGGGCGTTGGTGGGCAATTGGTTACGGCAGCCCGGGAGAGCAGTGTTGCGGGCCAGGGCCAGCGGCAGGCTGGCGTCAGGATGTCCCGTCGCAGCAGCACCTGGTAGATGCTGTTGAGGGGTGTCAGGCGGCTGGAAGGTGCTCAGGCCATCGCTGCCCTGCAGCTGGCGCCAGGCCAACCGGCTGAGCCTGCTGCGCCTGCACCTGTCCCTCGGCCAGGAGGATGCGGCCGTATAAACCTGGGCAGCACTCTGGCGATACGGCTGGGAACGTTCGGCAAGGCTGGATAGGACCTCGGCCAGGGAGCGTGCGGGCCGGTTCGTACCGCCGGTCAATGCCAATAATACGGTCCCCAGATATGCCAATCAACGCGCTGTAACCGCTGGATAATCCCCGCCGGAAGCTGGCAGCCAGATGCTCAAAATGGTCAGTCGCCCGGCCCAAATCACCTCATGCAACAGCACATGCCCATATAATGACAGGCTAAACGATTCCACACCAGTCGGTCCCCGCCCGGTGATATTGCTGCCTGGCCTGCTCGCCGCCGTTTGGCCAGCTCTAAAGCGCCACAAGCGACGTAGGTTGGCCCAAGGTTCTCATGGACGTCAGCCAGCTGGGCGTGGCGTCCGCTCTGGGTCAGAGCGCCTCCGCCGCCTCATTGCTGGCTCAGCATCGTGGATCCGGTAGAGGCCAAGGGGAGGCATAGCTGATGCGGCTCTGCAGCAGAGCCAGGTCATAATGGTTGTCCATCTGCTCACTAGATGGCGCGCGCCTGCTGCAAATGGTCCACCCCAGCCTGAAACCGGCCGATCCCCACATTGACCATGCCGGCATGGTTGTGCAGGCGAGCCACCAGCTCCGGCGGTAAACCGTGCTGCCGGCCGAAGGGGCCAGCCCTTCCTCATAAATGGTCAGCACCGGCTTCTGCCCGTGTTCGGCCCGGCGTTTATATTCGCTCTGCAACAAGTAAAGCTGCGTCTCGACAATAGGCTCTTGGGCCCGAATTCAACTTTTGCAGCGCGGCTTCTATCTCGGCCGTATCGCTGCAAACTTCTCTGGCCCAGTCGACTGCCAGGCCAGATCCAGAAGATGGACCTGAAGGTAAGGTCGATACCATTCCCGCAGCGGCGGCCCCAGATGACGGCTATCCAGGGCCAGGGCCTGGCGGACGAAGTTCCGCCCCATCACATCGTGGCCGACGTAACGATGGAAGGACAAAATCGTTACCAGACATCATAGAGCAGAGCAGCGTCCTGCCGGCTGATGGCGTTTTGCCAGGCGGCGAATATTTTCGATGTCGCTCATCAGTTGATCAGCGAGTGCCTGCCACCGCCGTGACAATTGCTCACCCTTGGCCAGGAGCAGTTCGAGGTAATAACGGCCGTGCTTTTCGGCGACAGCCTGGTGCAAGATGGGATCTTGCTTGAGTTCGCGCTCAGCAAATTGGCGGATAAGTTCATGCAAGCTAAAACGACCATCCCCTTCAGGCCGTAAAAATGATTTGTAGATCCAGTTGATTAAACGCCAGAGGTGAACAACCCGTCACGGTGAGAGCCGCACGGTCCGAGCAAAGCCGGCGCGAAAGACAGAAAGCTGGGCCAACAACGTCTGGAGCATCAGCGCCCAGTAACTGCCAGGAATAATCGAAGATTGCCTTGAGGTTATTTGCGATGGCGCGCGGGCAGATCGCGCAGATCGGCCTGCAGATTGGCCAGGTCGGCCGTGACGATCTGAACAATCTCGTCCACAGTATAATCGCGAATCCAGGTAGCAGCCAGCTCCAGGGCCAGGGAACCTTCCACCAGAATACACAAACGCACCTCGCCCGGTAAGGTATCTTCGTTCAGCCAAAACTGCTTATTGAGCCGATGGGCGCGATCTCCAAACAGGCGCACCCCGTGCGCAGCCGGCACTGAATGGGTCCCCAGGGATAGGGTAGCCCAGCGAGGGAAAGATCTTCGGCCTGGGCATTGATCTGTTCGCGTGATGTCACCAACAACACCATTGACCGGGCATTGCCGGATGATCTCCAGCAACGATCGGCGATCTGCCATAATATGTTCAATGTTGTCAACTATCAGCAACATCTCTCGCGAGCGCAGCGCACCAATCAGCTGCTGGGCTGGCGTCCCCAGGCTGATCGCCAGGGAAGGCCAATCGTTTCGGCGATGGTGTGGGGACCTCGGCAACGCTATCAATGCCGGCGCAGGCACATAAAAAACGCCATCGCGAAATGCATTAAGTACTGCCGCCCGCCTGCCGCGCCAGACGGCTCTTCCCACGCCGCCTGGCTCCAGCGATGGTGAGCAGGCGATAATCACGAGCCTCTAGCCGTTCCGTGAGCAAAGCCAGCTCCTCTTCCCGACCAAAAATGGGGCTTCCTGCGCCTGCAGATTGTGCCGGACATGAACCGTCTCTGCTACCGAACTGGACTGGGCTGCTGCCTGGGGCAGTGCGGTCGCCTGATTACCCTAACCGCTCCAGTAAAGCCTGCGTCTCAGGCGCCGGCGGGATACCGAGTTCGCCTGCATACGCGTCGCGCAGATGGTGTATTGCTGCCGGGCTTCAGCCAGTTTGCCCTGCCGGAAAGCGCTTCAATCAGGTGACAATGGCTCATCTCATTCAGCGAATCTATGAACAGCTCCTGGCAGGCAATCTGTTCCGCGGCGCCCCAGTCAGCTACGTTGGAGCTCGACTTCGGCCAGGCGCGCCAGCTGCTTGCGCGCCATATGTTGAAGCCGCTCCCTGCCAGACAAACAGCCATTCGGCAAAAGGCTGGCAATCGTCAATATACAGAGTCCGCTGAGAAAATCACCGCGGTAGAGGGTTGCCAGCTGATGCGGGTTGGCGTGGCATTGGGCATTCAGCCAGGTTATGATGCGCGTGTTTGTCAATCGCCTCACTAAGCGCCATAAACTGGGCGACATCCAGCCAGATCAGAGGTGGGTCAGCAATTCCGAGCAGCCGTACGTGACGTTTCTAGCAGTTCGTGGGCGCCAAATTGTTTTGCGCAGGTGATGGATCGTGACGCGCAGGTTATTGCGACCGCTTTCTTCGCTTTGCTCGGCCAGAGAAAGGCAATCAGCGCGTATCGCGGAACTGCCATTGGCCAGCTTCGACGCAAAGGAAGGCCAGCAACGCCAGCGCCTTGGTCCGGGTGAGGAGACCAGGTTGCCGTCACCATCACCAAGCTCACATTGCCCAGCAACGAGACAGACGGTTGTGGGGCGACGACTGCACTCACGGCACGCTCGGCGGGGCGATTGAGGGAGTAACTTTGATGCGAAACGGATGCAAGCGGTGTCACGATCATGTAGGCAATCTTGAAACTAGATGGCACTCGGTGGCGAGTTAACCAGCCGAGTCCATTAACCCGGCACCGCGAATGGCAGGACATTCCTGGGCCAAATGTTACCGGATCAACCGGAAACAACAATCGAACTGCCGGTCTCCAGGGAAAATCTACAAGCTGCCACGATTTTTTCACAGCCTGCCGCCGCCAGTTCGCGCTGAATCTCATTGAGCTGCAGGATCGGCCCGGCCGTGAGCAGCGTTTCGACCCGTGCCAGTTCCTGGGCCAGCGCGGCCCCATCCAACCCGGGCAGCGGCGCCCAAAAGGGATCGGCCAGGTCCAGGATGCCCAGGGCAGCAGCGACCGTCTGACAATGCGCCGCCAGGGCCAGGCCAGAACAGACGGCTGTGTCTTCCAGGTAAAAGGGTTCCGGCAACCAGAGCGGTACAAAAATGGTTGAATAGTTGGAGCAGTCGTTGATGTGACGGAAATCACGACCCAGAAGCTGGCCAAGCTGTTCGGCCGCCTCGCGAAACGGGATCAGCTCTTGGGTGATGCGCGAGTAACGGGCCTCAAGGCCGGCGACATCGCGCGGCTCCTGGTAGCGCAACCCCTGAGTCGCCAGCGCCAGCTCAACCTGGTCAAACAGACCCGTGTAGAACTCAAAAAAGTCGGCATCTTCCGGGGATGTGGTCAGGCTGGCGGCCTGGTTGAGGAGGAGGCCGGTGTAAAGGTCAATGCTCATGGTTGCGTCTCATTGTTTTTGGGGGCGTGGCGTATCATCCTGATTTGTCTTCTGGATGTTTGTATGAATAACGAATTAGCAGCTTGGCGTCGCTTTATCAAGGCGTACTGGGGCGGGATGATGGTAAAGCCTTCCGCCCCTAACATCTCGGCGGCGTCTGGTCACAGCAAACCGATCTCATCGATCGGGTCATCCGCCGAAAACGGTAGCCTGGCAGAATCTGTGCAAACCGTGGTTGGTGGCTGATTTGAAGACGTAAACACCGTCCTGCACAACCAGGTTGTCGAGCAAGAGCATGATGGCATTGTCCCGGGTCAGGGGCTGTCGCGCTGAATAAGTAAAAGCTGATCGGCGTCCTTCCGCTTCCTCAGCGCAGGCCGGTACGTACGGGGCAGGTTCCGGGCATCTCGCGAGCGCAAAGTTTCCTGAGCGTCAGCGATTCCGGCAGGACTGCTGGCGATGTTATCACGGCGAAGATGCCAGTCGTGATGATTGGTAGGGGACAGTGGGGTGACGGTATCTCTGCCGGCGGCGTGGCGAGAGCATTGCCCCGCGTTGATGCTGTTCGAGCTGGCTGACGCGGAGGAAGCAGGGAATAATGCAGCGTAAGTGCTGCAACCGGGCGTGACATCGCCGTGGCGGGCGCGGCTGGTGGATGGGTTCGCGCCGGTGGGTCGCAGGCGACAGGCGGCAAGGGATGAGGAGAAGGTGATGGCCAGGGTGCTCTGGGTCATCGCTGAGTTGGCTTAAGGCACTTCATCAACCAGCTTCCTGCGCCTGAAATATTAAATTTGCTCACCGACATCCTCGGCATAGAGGTTGTCAGCGATCCTCCTCATCTCCCCAGTCGCTGCGCTGCCGCAGATGTGATAGCCTTCAGCATCCTCGTTGGCAATAAAATACAGAATTGGCGCATCTCTGGCAATGGAGATTTAGGACGATCTACCAAGACAGGCGCTCTACGTCACAATGAAGTGCGAGAATCAAGAGGCTGCACATCCAGTTACGGTGCCATACTGATTTGTGAGGATAACATGATCTGCCAATGATATGAAGTACGCTTCAGGAATGGTATGGATACCTGTGCTCGCACCTCTCGCTGAATTCACGAGGCTATTCGAACTTGTGTCCCGCAATGTCCTGAATTTTGGGGTCATTTTCAGGATAAGACCATTTATCAGATGATTCCAAAACAGTTCGTCACCTCTTCTTCCTGGTTTGACCGCAGCTGGACCAGCACAACAAAATAATGGGAAACAGAGGGTAAATAGCGACTTGCGACAAACCGGTAGTTCATCTTGGTTTCTGGGTTTGTGTTGTATGACCAGTAAGCAGGGAGCGATGGACGTGCCAGATTACACAGTTGATAATCTGGGGGCCTGCGGCGCCAAAACGCCGCCTGAAAAGTATACAGGCGGAACGGGCACAACGGTTGGCAGCAACCCATTGTGACTTCCACTGCCAGCACGGCGTTTACGCCGCGTACTCTCACTGAATCTTCCTCACCCCAACTCCTGCAAATAGGCCCGGATCATCAGCGCGGCCGCCGCGCCCTCGCCGGCCGCCGTGGCCGCTTGTTTGGTGGAGCCAGCACGCAGATCGCCGGCGACAAATAGGCCGGGGGCGCTGGTCATGAAGGTTTTGTCGGTCACGACGAAGCCGGCCGCGTCGGTGTCGGTCAGCGCTTGCGCTAATTCGTTGTTGGGTGAAACGCCGATGAAGACAAAGACGCCATCGTAAGCCTGCTCACTGGTCGCACCGCTCTCACGGTCTTCGAGGAGGACAGCTTCCAGCTCATTGTCGCCTTTGAAACCCTGCACCGCCTGGTTCAGGAGAACGTTCACGCCTGCCATGCCCGCCACCTTTTCCTGGAGGATGCGGCTGGCGCGGGGTTCAGCGGTGCGGACGGCGATGTCGACCTGGTCGGCAAATTTGGTCAGGAACAGTCCCTCTTCATACGCGCTGTTGCCGCCGCCGATGACCAGCACCTTTTTGCCTTTGTAGAAGGCGCCGTCACAGGTAGCACAGAAATGGATGTTTTTGCCCAGCAGTTCGTTTTCGCCGGGCACATCCAGGCGACGGTATTTGGCGCCGGTGGCCAGCAGCACCGCCTTGGTCGTGTATTCCTGGCCGCTGGTCGTATCCACGCACCAGTAACCATCCTGCCAGTGGACGCGGCTGACTTCCTGAGCCTGCAAAGTCTCCGCATTGAAGCGCTGGGCCTGGCGGGTCAGGCGGGCGGCAAATTCGGCGCCGCTGATGCCTTCGTCGAAACCGGGGAAGTTGTCCAGGATGTTGGTGATGCCGGCCTGGCCGCCCATACCGCCCTTTTCGATGACCAGCGTCTCGATCCCTTCGCGCGCCATGTAGAAGGCCGCGGTCAGACCGGCCGGTCCCCCACCCACCACAATCACATCATAAAAACTGCGGCTCGCTTCAGTCTGCAACCCCAGCTTGGCCGCCAGCTCCGCGTTGCTTGGTTCCACCAGAATGTCGCCATCCGCAAAGACAATCGTGGGGATGCTGCGGGAACCCTTGTTCACCTTTTCCACATAAGCCATCGCGTCCGGGTCTTTCTCGATGTCGATATAGGTGTAGGGAACGCGCTGGTCGCCCAGGAACTGTTTGGAGCGGTGGCAATCCGGGCACCAGTTGGTGCCGTAGAGGGTGATAGTGGTTGCTGGAGAGTCTGTCATTTTTTATCCTTTGCTTGCGTCAGGCTGTCTTTTGTCAAATACGTATTAATGACGAGCCACCGGCCGGATCTATTACCCAGACAAGTTCTTCTGCTGATGAACGTCATAACGCAGCCTGATCAGAAGCTGACCAATCTCCTCATCCACATAACGGTCCACCTCAACAAAGCCATAGGCAGCATAAAAGGCTCGCCCCAGGGGATTAGCGGCAAACACATCCAGCTCAATCGTCCCGCGCAATGAAACCACCTGATCCATCAGGGCGTGGCCAATTCCCTGCCGCTGCCGGGCTGGATGGACAAACAGGCCGCCAACTTCGTTGCCCAGCAGCGAAATAAAGCCCCAGACCCGGCCATCCGCTTCATAAACCCACGCCTGCGAACGCGGCAGGAAAACATCACGAATGCGGATCGCTTCGTCCGCCAGGAATTCGGCCGGCAGAAAGGGATGGGCCAGCAGCGACGCCTCATACCACGCTTCGAGCATCGCCTCAATGTCTGCTTCACGATAAGGTCGAATGACTGCTTCGTTCATCGGCAGGACCTTCCCGGCAACATCAGTGCCGGGCACAATGGACGGCCCAGATCACCGCTGGGCCAGCTCAGCCTTGCGGTCAGCCCAGATCCGCTGCACCACGGTCTCCAGCTCCTGCGGATAGGCAAACTGGTGCCGCCGGGCTAATTCACGGCCAACGTCGGCCATTTCGGTGCGAATGGCATCGACCGCTGCCACGGTCTCGGCCGGCGTGCGCGAGGGTAGCCCCAGGAGGTCGCGCTGGCTATCGTTTAGCTGGCCAGCCAGCCCCTTGTGGATGGCGCCCAGCACGTGAATAGTCATACGCGCCTCGATATCCTGGCCGGTAACCAGCATGTACCAGGCGCGCAGCAACGCATTGCGCTCAAAATAAAGACCGGCAAACTGGGAATAATCATAGCGCCGTCCCAGCCCCTTGAGCTGTTTGTGGGTGGTGATCCAGTAATCGACAAGAAATTGGCGGACAGCGGCGCCATCAATGGCCCGCACCAGCGGCGCCGGCGCCGTGGCAAAACCGGCCAGCGCTTCGGCAAATGCTTCATCACGGCAGGCCAGCACCACCAGCTGCGGCTCCCGATTTGTGATGGTCGTATCCTGAACGTAAAAATCGATGATGGTGCCGTCCGCCAGCACCAGGTGATGCAGGAGGGCGTGCTCGCCAAAGCGCATAAAAACACCGCCGGGCGCCGGCATAGGCAGTAACCGTCTCCAATCAGGCTGGACCCACTCATCCAGCTGCCCCGGCGCCACGGCTATCCGAAAATCCACATCGCTAAATTCATCGCCGCTGCCTGCCGCCAGGCTGCCCCCTACCCAGATCGCCTGAATGGTTTCGTCAGCCGCGCAGCGCTCGGCGATGGCGTGAATCAACTCCGCATGAGGGCCAGCTTGAAGTGACCCAAGCTCTATTTCGAGCATCATCATTCTCCTCTGGAGCAAATCGCTCCGATTCATTCAGTTAAGGTTGGTTCTGCCGTTGCCAGGCCGTCAGGGACGGGTAGCCATGGTAGCGCAACCAGGCGGGATCAGGCCAGACAGCCGCCAACTGAGCAAACGTGTCTGGCCAA
>JACKBM010000032.1 GCA_020634575.1 Ardenticatenales bacterium
GGCCGACTGGGTCGGCGTCGCCTGGACCGACATGAGCCGTCTCCACGCCTGGGCCGACGACCAAAACATCTATCTCTTCATTAATAGTCCGGCCTACGATCCGGCCGTTTCCAGCGGCCAGCTCGGCCTGGCCATCGACACCGGCCCCGGCGGTGGCAATTTTGACCCCTGGGGCAACGCCATCAGCTACGACTATCAGTTCACGAACCAAAACCTGGGCAGCACGCCAACCGCTGCGGCTAACCTGCCCGATTACATCATTCGCGGCAACGTCTTTGGCCCCGATGCCTTCGGCGCCGAAAATGGCTGGACCGAACTGCGGGGCTGGAACGGCAGCAACTTCGACACTGGCAGCGGCGCTGACTGGGGCGGCATCGGCAACAGCGGTCAGCCCAGCCTGCCCGGCTCCAAGGTGGCCTGGAGCGCCGGCGAAGGTCTGCGCCTGACCATCCCCTTCAGCGACATCAACGTCGCCGCGGGTGACACCATCAACCTGCAATTCTTTGGCACGCAAAGTGGCGGCGGCAAGGGCGCTTATGACACCGTCCCCAGCGATGATCAATCCACCGGCTGGGACGACCCCACCACCCAGAACTACCTGTCCAGCCTCACATTGCCCGGCGGCGAACCGCCCGTGGGCGACGGCTGCCAGAGTGGCGCGGCTATCGACAACAACGTTTTCTGGAATGAACTGGGCCACAACAGCCGGGACGGGCTCTTCCGCACCCCGGGCGGCCCGGTCACAACCGGCACCGCCGTCACCCTGCGCCTGCGCAGCGCCTGTGACGACCTGACCGGCGTCAGCCTGCGCGTCTGGGATGACCGGGTCAACGCCCAGCAAATCCTGCCCCTGACCAAAGCGGCCAGCGACAACCTGTATGACTATTGGGAAGTCACATTGCCGGCAGCGGCAAACACCACGCTTTACTGGTACCGCTTCATCGTCACCGATGGCGCCACCACCGTCTATTACGAAGACGATGGCGCCCGCGACATGGGTTGGGGCCAGGTGTTCGCTGACAGCCCGGACAACAGCTATCAGCTGACCGTTTACGATCCGGCCTTCACCACACCGGATTGGGTCAAGAATGCCGTTATCTACCAAATCTTCCCGGACCGCTTCCGGGATGGGGATAGTGGGAATAACCCACCGGCCGGTCGCTTCTTCTACAACGAGCTGGACGGCACCATCGTTCGCTCCAACAGCAGCGATTGGAACAGCGCCGTCTGTGACCCGCGCGACGCGACCGACTGCCCTGGCACCTACAGCCTCAACTTCTACGGCGGCGACCTGCAAGGCGTGGCTGATGAGCTGGACTACTTGCAAAGCCTCGGCGTGACGGCGATCTACTTCAACCCGATCTTCGCCTCGCCCTCCAACCACAAATATGACACCGCTGATTACAGCGTTATCTCCGCGGATTTCGGCGACCTGGCCGTCTTCCAGGCGCTCATCGACGAGGCCCACAGCCGCGGCATGCATGTCATCCTGGACGGCGTCTTCAACCATACCTCCTCGGACAGCAGTTACTTCGACCGCTACAGCCGCTTTGACGCCGCCGGTAACGAGACCAGCGCCGGCATCGGCACCAACGATGGCAGCGGCGCCTGCGAAAGCCCGGCTAGCCCCTATCGCGACTGGTATTACTTCACCGACGTCGCGCCCGGCACCGGCACCTGCGCCGGCTCCGATGGCAGCCCGAACGGCGCCGTCTACGAAAGCTGGTTCGGCTTTGACAGCCTGCCCAAGCTCAACGCCCAGAACCCCGACGTGCGCGCCTACATCTGGGACAGCACCGACAGCATCGTCCAGTTCTGGCTCGGCCAGGGTGTGGATGGCTGGCGCTTCGACGTCGGCGGCGATGTCGACCCCGGCCTGACCAACGACCCCAACAACGATTATTGGGAAGGGTTCCGCGCCGCCGCTCATGCGACCAATCCAGACACCTACCTGGTTCTGGAAGAGTGGGGCAACGCCTCGCCGTGGCTCCTGGGCGACGAGATGGACGCCACCATGAACTACCAGTACAGCTCGGCCATGCTGAGCTTCTGGCGGGACACAACGTTCGTCGACAATGACCACAACGCCGGCAGTTCGGCCGGCGTGCTGGCGCCACTAACGCCATCGCAGTTTGATGCCCGCATCCAGAACTGGATTGAGCGTTACCCGCCCGAAGCGTTGTACGCCATGATGAACCTGCTCGGCAGCCATGACACCAACCGGGCCCTCTTCATGCTCGACCACAACGCCACCGCCGGCACCGACGACACACCGCTGCGCGACCCGAACTACGACTGGTCCGACGCCATGACCCGCCTCCAGGGCGTAGTCCTGTTGCAAATGACCCTGCCCGGCGCGCCGACCATCTACTACGGCGACGAAGTCGGCCTGGTCGGCCCCGTCTACTACCACGGCGGCAACTGGGAAGACGACCCGTACAACCGGCAGCCCTACCCCTGGGCGGATGAGAGCGGCACACCGTTCTACAGCCACCTGCAGGCGGGCGGCGCCGGTCACACCGACCTGCTGCCGTACTACCAGGCGCTGACCGCCGCCCGCAACGCCCACCCGGCCCTGCGCACCGGCAGCTTCGACAGCCTGCTCATCGACGATAGCGCCAACGTCTACGTCTACGGCCGCCTCATGGCTGACTACAGCGATGCAGCCGTGGTCATCGTCAACCGGGCTGCCGGGGCGCAGAGCGTCACAGTAGATGTGAATGGCTATCTGCCCGCCGGCGCAAGCTTCAGCGACGTCCTCAACGGCGGCAGCTACACCGTGGACGGCAGCGGCCAGATCACGGTGCCGACGGTGCCCGGTATGAGCGGCGCCTTGCTCGTGGCGGATGCCGCCCTGAGCGCCCCGCCTGCTGCCGTGAGCGATCTGGTCGTTAGCTCGGCCAACAGTGACAGCGTCAGCCTGAGCTGGAGCGCCGCCCCCGGCGCCAGCAGCTACGACGTTTACCGCAGCCCGCTCAGCGGCGGCGGCTACAGCCTCATCGGCAACACGGCCGCCACCAGCTACAGCGACACGGGTCTCGACGTCGCTACAACCTACTACTACATCGTCGTCAGCCGGGCTGATGCCACTTTGCTTGTCGGCGGCAGCTCCAATGAAGTGGCGGCGACGCCCGCCTACAGCATCGGCTGGGCCAATCTGCAATGGCCGCCGGCCCTGAACCACACCATCAGCGCGGTCAACCGCACCGAAAATGTCTACGGCCAGATCTGGATCGATGGCGTCACCAGCATTCCTGGCGCCACACCCGGTCTACTGGCCCAGGTCGGCTACGGCCCCGTCGGCACAACCGCATCCGACAGCTGGAGCTGGGCGCCGCTGGCCTTCAACGCCGACACCGGCAACAACGACGAATACGCCGGCAGCCTGCTGCCAACCGCTCTTGGCACCTACTGCTACACGACCCGCTACAGCGGCGACGGCGGCGCCAGCTGGTTCTACGCCGTCAACGGCCCGGACGAAGGCAACGCGACCTGCCCCGGCCCCTACGGCGTCCTGACCGTCCTGCCCAGTGCCGACACGACGGCGCCCGCCACGCCGACTGGCCTGGCCGTAACCGGCAGCAGCCCCAGCGACGTCAGCCTGAGCTGGGACGCCCATCCCAATACGGATGGCGACCTGGTTGGCTTTGAGCTTTACCGTGAGAACACGGCCGCGCCCGGCTACAGCCTCATCGCGGCCATCAGCGATCCGGCAGCGACAAGCTACGTCGACACAGCCGTAACGCCTGGCGCCAACTACAACTATTACCTGGTCGCTTTCGACACCAGCTTCAACCGCTCCGGGGCATCGGACGTTGTGAACGCGACGGCGGAACCACGCATGGTGACCGTGACCTTCCGGGTAGGTGTACCGGCTTACACGCCGGGCACAGTCTTCATCGTCGGCGACCTCGACGCCTTTGGCCCCTGGAACCCGGGCCTGGTGCCGATGACCCAGGCAGACGCGACCACCTGGAGCTACACCCTGGACATTCTGGACGGCACAACGCTGCAGTTCAAGTTCACCCGGGGCAGCTGGGACACGGTCGAATCTTGGGGTTCCATCGTCAACATCAACAATCGCAGCGTGAACATCAGCTATGGCAGCGACGGTACCCAGCTTGTCGACCTGACGGCGACCGATTGGGGGGCTGGGTCGGATTCAACCAAAGCGGTCCAATATTGGCGCGACCCGCTGGTGACCGCGGTCAGCCCGGCCGACGGTAGCACAAGCGTGCCGCTGACCAGCCCCGTGACGGTCAGCTGGAGCATTCCGATGGCGCCGGACACGGACTTTGTGGTGAGCGGACCGGCCGGTACCGTCCCCGGCAGCTTCGCCTACGACGCGGCCGGCCAGACCGTGACCTTCACACCGGCCGCTCCCCTGGAACCGGGCACAACCTATGATGTCACTATCGCCGGCGCCAGCTCGGTGGGCGTGCCAGGCGGCGACAGCGGGGTCCAGCAGGTTGGCGTCACAACCCAATTCACGACCATCAGCATCGAAGCGCAGATGGCCGACCTCTTCTACGAGATCGGCGACCGCATCGCCGACGGCACGCTGAACCCGCTGGCCGGGGCGCTGCTCCAGCAGAAGCTGTTGTTCAGCTACTTTGCCTTGCAGATCAACCGGCCGGACAAAGCGATCCTCTACCTGGAGGCGTTCATCTACAAAGTCGAAAAATACGAATGGCACGGCCTCCTCAGCCCCGACCTCGCCGCTGACTGGACGGCCCGCGCCCAATCCCTGATCGATCAAATCCGCGCCGAATAAGGTAAAGACGTGCCGCCGGCACGTCTCTACAGCGCTCATCACGACACCATCCCCCCCGGGCCGCGCACACCCTGCGCGGCCCGGCTCTTTTCCCGCCCCATTGACAACCCGTAACCCATCTGTTACATTGTCGCGTAACAAGGACGTTACATGAATCAACCAGATCTCAACCACGCATTTGCCGCCCTGGCCGACCCGGCCCGGCGGGCCCTCGTGCTCACCCTCGCCCGGGGCCCGCAAACGGCCGGCGCCCTGGCCGAGCCCTTTGCCATCAGCCGGCCGGCGATCTCGCGCCACCTCCGTGTCCTCCGCGAGGCGGGGCTGGTCGCGGCCCACACACAAGGCCGCGAACGTCTCTATCACCTCGCCCCTGACCGTTTCCAGGAAATGAGCCACTGGCTGTCGGAGCTTGAAATGCTCTGGGATGAGGCGCTGCTCTCCCTCAAGCAACTTGTGGAGGAAGCCGAATGACCGCCATCGAACGCGCCATCGCCATCGCGGCGCCGCCAGAGCGGGTCTTTGCCGCCTACGTCGAACAGATCAACGCCTGGTGGCCACGGCAGGGTCTGTTTCGCTACACCTTCGCGCCCGCCAGCACGGCGCCCGCCGAAATCCATTTCGAGCCCGTGCCTGGCGGCCGGCTCTACGAGCGCTTCGCTGACGGTAGCGAATACATCATCGGCCATATCCTGGAATGGCAGCCGCCGCAACGCCTGGTCTACAGCTGGCGCGCCCCGGACTGGTCCCACAAAACCACAGTTGAGGTAACCTTCAGCCACCAAGACAACCAGACGCATGTCACCGTACGCCACAGCGGCTTTGACCAACTCAGCCAACCCGGCGCCGGCAAAGGCTACGGCCTCGGCCTCGATACCGACATCCTGCCAGCCCTCCAGCGCTGGCTCACAACCCACCCGTAAAGACGCGCCGCTGGCGCGTCTCGGCTGACGTGGCCGGCGCCTGTCTACACCCGAAAAGAGACGTGCCAGCGGCCCGTCTCTACGGGACCATCATCTACGGATAACAACATATGACAATCATCTACCGCGAACCTATGCTTAACTACTACGTCCACGACGTCAATGCCATGGCCGCCTTTTACTGCGACAACTTCGGTTTCCGCGAGAGCTTCCGTATCCCCCAGGAAGGTGAACCGCTCAAAGTCGAGGTCCGGCTGGGCGACTTTCTCATCGGCTTTGGCAACATTGAAGTCGCCAAATCGTTGCATTTCCTGCCCTTGAACCCCGGGCTGCCTCGCTCGGAGCTGGTGTTGTGGGCGGATGACGTGGACGCGGTGTATGAGGCGCTGACGGCCAAAGGCGTTCGTTGTATCAGCGAACCGCACAGCTTCCTGGAATCGCCGCCCTTGCGCGCGGCTTTTTTTATGGATCCGGAAGGCAATCACATTCAGATTGTTTGCCGGCGGCAATCGTGATGATGGTTTGCTATCCCCCCTCATTACCACTAAAATCATGCCGCTTATTCTTGCATGAATTGGAGAATGACCTGCATGGTTACACGTGAAGAACACGCCGCTTCGCTGGCGCGAATCAAGGAAGGGTTGGCTACCAGGGTGCGTATCCTGGTCCCGGCTGATGCCTGCCCGGTCTGCCGGATGTTTGAAGGCGTCTATGATTTTGATGATGTCCCGGAGCTGCCGCTGGAAGGTTGTTCAGAAGAGTTGGGCTGCCGGGCTTACTATGCGCCGGTGCTTGACCGGTACGGCCCCTAGCTGAGGTTCGCATGCGGATGCTGGGGGTAACCGGCCGGTTTTTCATCGGCTGCCTGTTGCTGATCCTGACGGCCTGCGGCGGGGCTGCCCCAACCGACGTCACCCCAACCCGCTCCGCCGAGCAAAAGCTGGGTGCCACCGTTTTTAGCCAGGAATGTGCCCGCTGCCATTCGCTTGAGCCTGATACAGTCATTGTCGGGCCTTCCTTGCATGGCGTCGCCGACCGGGCCGGGAGCCGCGTCCCCAATCAGGATGCCGCTGAATACCTGCTCGTTTCGATCCTGTCACCGGCCGATTACATCGTCGCCGGTTTTGATGACCTGATGCCCACGACCCTGGGCACCGATCTGACCAGCGAAGAGCTGGATGCCGTTATCGCTTTCCTGTTGACCCAGACTGAATGAGGTTTCTTCGCCGCAGATTGCGCAGATTAAGGGATTTGGACTTCGCGGTCAGAGTAAGAACGCGAACATAACCATCCCAAAATCTGCGCAATCTGCGGCAAAAAACTAGCGCAAGGAGAAGAGGATGAAGAGGTGGATTTTACGCATTCTGGGCGGGATCGGCGCCCTGCTTCTGGCCCTACTTGTTGTCGCTGCTGCTCTGCCTGTCGAAACCGATCCATTTATCCTGCCTGAGGATTCCGGCGCCGGCTCGCGCACCATCCTGCCCTCCTACACCGGCCTGCAACGGGAATTCCCGGCCATCAACAGTCCGGCTGACAACCCCACCACGGAAGCAAAAGTGGCGCTGGGGCGGCTGCTCTTCTACGACCCCATCCTCTCCGCCGAAAACGATATCAGCTGCGCCCATTGCCACCATCCAGACTTCGGCTTCAGCGACGGTTTGCCAACCGGCCTGGGCGCTGGGGCGGCTGGGGCTGGACCAGATCGAACAGGCGGCTTTGCCCTCAACCGCAACACGCCAACCCTATGGAACGTCGCCTACGCCGGTAGCCTGTTCTGGGATGGGCGCGCCGCCAGCCTGGAAGAGCAGGTCGTGACACCCCTGACCCATCCAGACGAAATGGCGGCTGATCCGGACAGCCTGGTGGCCGAGCTGCGCGCCATCGATCAGTATCAGCAGCTCTTTGGCCAGGCCTTTGCCGGCGCCGGCGCTGATGCCGTCACTTACGAAAATTTACAGCGCGCGCTGGCCACCTTTGAGCGCAGTCTGCTGAGCAATGCCAGCCCCTTTGACCGGTACGCCGCCGGCCAGGTGGAAGCGCTGACCGCGCAGCAACGACGCGGTCTGAACCTGTTCCGCTCTGGCGCCACCCGCTGCTTTGAATGCCATTCCGCACCGACCTTTGCCAGCGACACCTTCCGCGTTGTCGGCGTACCCAGCGACGATCCGGGCCGCAATGGAGTGAGCAGCGACGCACCGGCCGGTGCCTTCCGCGTCCCCACCCTGCGCAACATCGCCCTGACCGCCCCCTACATGCACGATGGCTCTCTGGCGACGCTTGAGGCCGTCGTCGAGTTCTATGCCGACGGCGGCGGGCGCGCCTTTGGCAACGAAGAGATCGACCCATTTGTGCGCGGCTTTGCCCTCACCGAACAGGAGAAGGCCGACCTCGTCGCCTTCCTTTACGCCCTGACTGATGAACGCCTTTTGCCATCAGTGCCGAATAGCGTCCCCTCCGGCCTGCCCGTCGTCACCCGGCTGGACAACCCGGCCCGGGCCCTTGCCGCTGAGACCAACAGCGTCATCGGCGTGGGCGGTGAGCTGGCGGACCGGCCGGCGCAGACCTTCACCGTCGCCCCCGGCGACTCGATCCAGGCAGCCGTCGACCAGGCCCGTGCCGGCGACACTATCCTGATCGAGTATGGCATCTACCATGAGACGGTGGTCGTCGATCTCAACGACATCACCATCGAGGGGATTCCCAACGACGATGGCGCCCGGCCGGTGCTGGATGGGCGCGGCGTCCTCTCGGATGGCATCATCTCCTCCGGCAGCAACTTCGCCGTCGGCAAGCTCCATGTGCGTGATTACATCGACAACGGCATCCTCGTCGAAGGCGTCACCGGCGTCCACATGTACGACATTTTCTCGGAGAACACCGGCACTTACGGCCTGTACCCTGTGCAGAGCACCGACGTCCTGATCGAGCGCAGCGAAGTGACCGGCAATCATGATGCGGGCATCTACGCCGGCCAATGTGAAAATGTGGTTGTGCGCGAGAGCGTCGCTTACGGCAACGTTATCGGCATCGAGATCGAGAATACGCTGAACGCTGAGGTCTACGACAACCTCACCTACGAGAACACCAACGGCATCTTCATCGTGCTACTGCCCAACCTGACCTCGAAAGTGTCACGCGGGGCCACGGTGTACAACAATGTCTCGCGCGACAACAACATCGACAACTTCGGTCGGGCCGGCGCCACGGTAGCTCTGCTGCCACCGGGCGTGGGCATCCTGTTGCTTTCTTCGGATCATAACGAGGTGTACAACAACACCGTGACCGGCAACAAAACCAGCGGCATCGCCATCTTTAATCTGGAGAGTACCGGCATGTTCAACGAGCTGGACATCGACCCGACGCCGGAATACAACTACGTCCACAACAACGTCTTCGACAACAACGGCTACGACCCGGACGCCTTTGTGCGCGATCTGGGCATCCCGGTCGGCGACGTGTTGTGGGATGGGACCGGCTTCGGCAACACCTTCAACGAGCCGGAGGCGCAGGGCAACTTCCCGCCGCTGCTGCCGGGTAACGGCTGGCCGGAAGCGATCCAGCGCGTTTATCACCGGGCGTTGGGGCTATTGCTCAGCCTGGTTGGTTGATGCTGCGCCTCCTCTTCCGACTGGCGCGCACGCCGCTGGCGGGGTATCTGGTCGGGCTGGCTTTCACCTACTTCAGCTTTGCCATCCCGGCCCGGCGGCTGCGGGAAACAACGACCCTTGTCGCCTTCCATCATCCCCAGCCCAGCTACCCGGTCCACATCCTGATCGTGGCCAAGAAGCAGCTGACTGACGTCACGGCCGTGGGCGAGGCGGATGTCGCCTTTATGCAGGATCTGTTTGCGGTGACGGGTAGTTTAGTGGCGGAGCTGGGGTTGGCACCGGCCGGTTATCGCCTCATCAGCAACGGCGGCGCATTTCAGGATGTGAAGCATTTGCATTTTCATCTGGTGGCGGGGGAGTAGCTGTGAGCACGGGCCTGCGGCCCTTTTAGCTGTTAGTACGCTGCGCTTTCAGCGGTCAGTACAAGCTGCCAGTTATGATCTAGTGGGACAGAGCCATGGCGGGTAAGTTAAAGACTCTTGGGCAGACCTATTGGGGCCTGATTGTTGGCTTCATCATTTGCATTTGCTGCATGGCGGCGTGTCAGGGCGCAGAAAATGGCCAGGGCACATTACCTGCAGAAACCATGGGCGCGGAAGTAACAGTCGCATCCGCCACAGCAACAAGTGGCCCCACGCCATCGACAACGCCAATTGCACCTATCACAGCTGGATTTCCACTTCAGCCAGGCGCTACCTGGGTTTACTCGCATACAGCGTATTTCGGCACAGCAACCAGTACTTACATTATCACCGAAACAGTTATGAGCCTGGAAATCAGGGATGCATATTGGATCGCGGAGATGGCGCGCCAATGGCAACCGGTGGCAGGAACATTGAAGGAAGCAGACGTTTCCGGACTGGATGTGCCTCATCATTGGTACATCTTTGATCTGCCCAATGTGTATCACCAGAGATCGGCCCTGGACCTCGGCGAGGTCGAAAACTCATGGCTGGAGTACAGACTGCCGATGGACGCCTATGCGAGTTGGTATCCCGATCCGGGACAGCGCCAAGCGGGGGCTACCGGCTTCGTGGGTCAGCGCAGGGTTGAGGAGGTCGGGGTGATGGTGGTACCGGCCGGTACCTTCGCCAACTGCTTCCTCCTATTCACAGGCTTTAACAACGGCCCGACCCGTGATTGGTTTTGTGAAGGCGTTGGCCTGGTGGAGCGACAGTTTGATCATCAAGGCACAAGCTACGGCTATCACACAATCCTGATAAACATGGGCACAGCGGTCGAGCCTAATCCATGATCATTGATCGCAGGGTCGGGCTACTGACCAGTCTGGTACAATAGCGGAATGTCAGCTAAAGCATCCCTAAAGCCACCTGCCCCGGTGCCTGTCACCATCGCCCGCCTCCGCGAGCGCCATCCAGATGCCCATTGTGAGTTGGATTATGGGAACCCGCTGCAGCTTTTGGTAGCGACTATTTTGTCCGCCCAATGCACCGACGTGCGCGTGAACCAGGTGACGCCGGTGCTATTTGCGCGCCATCCCGATGCCGCCGCTCTGGCCGGCGCCGATCGCGCCGAGTTAGAGGAAATCGTGCGCTCCACCGGCTTTTACCGGCGCAAGGCCCAGCACATCCAGGAAACCGCCGCGCTCATCCTGCAGCGCTACGGCGGCGAAGTCCCCAATGAAATGGATAAGCTGCTCACCCTGCCGGGCGTCGCACGCAAAACCGCCAATGTCGTCCTCGGCGAATGTTTCCGCATCGCCAACGGCATCGTCGTGGACACCCACGTCCGCCGCCTCTCCCAACGGCTCGGCTGGACCACTGAGCAGGACCCCGTCAAAATCGAAAACGACCTGACCACCATCATCCCCAAAGAAGATTGGCTCGACATCTCCCACCTCCTCATCTTCCACGGCCGCCGCATCTGCACCGCCCGCAAACCAGCCTGCCCCGCCTGCCCCCTCAACGACATCTGCCCCGCCTCCACCACCTAGCCCACGCCCAGCCCTGCGCCGCAAAATACGTCGTACAGACGCCGCCGACAACGCCGCTGGTCCGCTTATCTCACCAGCTGAATGAACGCCAGCGACCGGGAACGCTCGGATGGCAGCAGCACTTCGGCTCCGGTGGATCCAGATTCCCGTGCTGATCGCCGGCATAGAGTTCGCCCATCACGCCCAACAGGCGACGCGCCACCGCGCGTCTCTACGGGCGGACCGGCGATCTACCCAACACCACCTCTTCCCCCTGTCATCCGGCCCGCCGCACGGTGAATCGTGCCGCCACCCTCTCATGGCGCTATTGGCCGCGTTTACAATCATCCACCGCCAACCGTGATAAATGGCATTCTGGTCATAACGGGCCAACACCCATCACCACCAGCCGACCGCGACATCTACGCCCCACCGTGGTCGCGGTGCTCGCACAAATAAATGCCCTGCCAGGTCCCCAGGTGAAAACGCCCGTCGCGCACGGGCAACGTCAGCCCACTGCCCAGCATAACCGCTTTCAGATGGGCCGGCATATCGTCCGGCCCTTCATAAGTGTGCCGATAATAAGGCGCATTTTCCGGCGCCAGCACATTGAAGTGAGCCTCCATATCCTGACGCACCGTCGGATCTGCGTTTTCATTCAGCGCCAACGAGGCCGACGTATGCTGAATAAAAACATGCGCCAACCCCACCTTAAAGTCCGCCAGCTCCGGCAACTGCCGTACGATCTCAGCCGTCACCAGGTGAAAACCACGCGGACGAGGAGCGAGGGTGAGTTCTTTTTGAAGCCAGTTCATGGTGATCCTTTTGAGCTGTTAGCTGATAGCTATTAGCTGTTAGTACGCTGCACTTTCAGCGGTCAGCCCGGCGCTGGCGCGCCTCTCAGTCATCACTGAAAGCGGCGCAGCCGCCTACTGATGGCTGAAAGCGCAGCGTACTGACAGCCAAAGGGCCACCGGCCCGAGCTAACAGCTAACAGCTCTTTGCTGACAGCTCCTCTCACCAGTGCTAGAATAGCGACGCTTTGGCCGCTGCCCACCGGCCGGTTCCCAAGCCCATATCTTAAAACGGTCAGATCCCCGGCGCCAATGTTTGATCTGGCCTGGAGTATTACACATGAAAGATCTATCCACCCTTCTCGGCAGCATTCCCCCGTCAGCCACCCTGGCTGTGTCTGACAAGGCCAGTGCAATGCGCGCCGCCGGCCATGACGTTATCGCCCTTGCCGGAGGCGATCCCGATTTTGATACCCCCAAACATATCGTCGACGCGGCCATTGAGGCGATGCGCAACGGCAAAACCCATTACCCCGCCCCGACCAAGGGCATTCATCCCGCCCTCGAAGCCATCGCCGCCAAGATGGAGCGGGAAAATGGGATCACCGTCAACCCAAAGAGTGACATCGTCATCACCCCCGGCGGCAAATGGGCGCTCTACCTGGCCCTGGCCGCCATGATCAACCCGGGCGACGAAGTACTTTACCTGGAACCAGTCTGGGTCTCCTACCCGCCCATGATCACCCTGGCCGGCGGCGTCGCCGTCCCCGTCAGCCTGGATGGCAACGACAATTTCCGCATCACTGCTGCCGCCCTGGAAGCCAAGATCACGCCAAAAACCAAGGCGATCATGGTGACCACGCCCAGCAACCCGACCGGCCGGGTCATGACCAAAGAAGAGATGGCTGATATCGTCGCCGTCTGCCTCAAACACGATCTCTACTGCATCGCCGACGAGCTATACGAGAAGCTAGTCTTCGACGATCATGTCCATTACTCCCTCGGCGCCCAGCCCGGCATGGCCGAGCGCACGCTCACTGTCAATGGCCTTTCCAAAGCTTACGCCATGACTGGCTGGCGCCTCGGCTGGCTGGCCGGCCCGACGCCCGTGATGAAAATGGCCGCCAAGATGCACAGCCAGACCGTCACCTCTGCCGCCACCTTCACCATGCACGCCGCCGTCGCCGCTCTGAACGGGCCGCAGGATGTCGTGGCGGAAATGTGCCAGAGCTACCGCCAGCGGCGCGACTTCGTCGTCGATGCCCTGAACGAGCTGCCCGGCATTGAGTGTGCCTCCATTGAAGGCGCCTTCTATCTCTTTCCCAAATTCACCCACACCCAGCGCAATAGCGTCGAACTGGCTGATTTCCTGCTGGACAAAGCCGGCGTCGCCGGCACGCCGGGCATTGCCTTCGGCTCCTCCGGCGAAGGCCACCTCCGCTTCTCCATCGCCACCGCCATGAGCGACCTGGAACGCGCAGTGGAGCGGATTGCGAAAGTCGCTACCGAGCTTTAGCTGTTAGCTGTCAGCCCGGCGCTGACGCGCCTTTCAGCTGTCAGTACGCGGCTCCGCCGCTTTCAGTGAGCTGTGGATACCCACCACTGAAAGGGCCGCAGGCCCGTACTGACAGCTGAAAGCGCAGCATACTGATAGCTAACAGCTAAAAGGCGCGCCAGCGCTGTGCTGATAGCTTCTACCTATGCTAAAGTAAAGCGATGGGCAAAATCAGATATGAGTGGGAAGAGTTGGATTGGGCAGATGAGGAGCACCCGGAACCCCCGCGTCGCTTCCAACCACCCAGGTTGCCCACCCGGTGGCTACTGGGCATTCTCTTCGTATCGGCGCTGCTAATTCTGGGTAGCTGGCTGCTGAATCTGCGCCGGCAGGAAATTGTCGAAGCGGCCCTTATTCAGGAAACACAGGCCTTGCTCGACCTCGAGCGCAGCGCCTTTCTCGCGGGCGACGGCGAACTCTTTTTCACCCTGCACGCCAGCGACACTGGCTGGCGCGCCGCCCAATTGAGCCCAGACAACCTGGCCATCATTCGCAGCGGACAGACCGTTACGACGGCCGAACAGCAGGGCAATCTACTGTGGGCCGAAGCAAATTGGCTGGAAGGGACAGAACGATATCATCGTCTCCTTTTCTTTCAGTATGAAGGCCCGCAGTTGCAGCGGGCACCGGCCGGTGGCCCCTACTGGGGTCCGCGCCGCAACAGCGCCCAGCCCTGGGGCACCCTGTCGCTCACCCGGGCCGACTCGGCTTTTGAAACGGTCATCAGCAGCTTCATCACCGCCGAACTGGACCGGCGGGGCCAGCTTTGTAGCAGCACCTGCCCGCCCCTGACCGTCACCATCGCCCCCGACCTGGCGCCAACCGCCCTGCAAAACCACATTCGTATTCCCTCACCGCGCCTGGTCGGCCTGACCGAGGCAGGTGAGCCATCACCGCACTACTGGGAATTGGTCGCCGAACGGCTGGGCGCGCCGCTGAGCCGAACAACTATCACGTTTGCTGTGCCGCTGTATCAGTTGCAGTTCTATGAATCCATCGCGGCCGAGTTTCATCAGCGCCAGCGCCAGGTACAGGTTGAGCTCATCACGCTAGACAAACTCCCAACCGAGCCTTTGGCGCTCCTGGCCCAGGTCGATGGCGCGGCAACCACGCCGCATAATTCGCTCAACATCCTGGAGCCTTCGTTCACGCTCACAGCCGATCTGCTGGCAGCCGGCGCCGTGGTCGACCTGACCGATCTGGCTTTCTCCGATCCCAGCTTTGCGCCCGGCGACTTTTACGAGCAGATCTGGCAGGGCGGCCTCTGGCAGGAACGGCTCTGGCTGGTGCCGCAGGGCGCCTATCTGCCCGTGATCTTTTACGACAAAGCGGCCTATGAGCTCACCGAACGACCGTTCCCTTCCATGGGCTGGACCTGGGCGGAAATGCTGGCCGAAATCAGCTACCTGAGCCAGGCTCAGCCAGCCTGGGTCCGTTGGGGGCTGGCTGACCAGCGCGCCGATCTGCTCTATGCCTATGCCTACGCCCAAACGCCAGACTGCGGCGCCCCGGCCTGTGCCAGCCAGCTCACGCCTGCAGCACGTGCCGCCGCTCTGGACTGGTATCTCTCGCTACTGATCGGTCCCAACGGCCAGGCCGGCTCCGGACCACTGCACCACCCTCGCGGGATTAATGACCTGGAGCGGCTCAGCGCAGCCCTGACCGTGGTCTCAACCCGGCGCCAGGCCGCCTTCTGGGTTGAAGATCCCTCCCGTTTTGAGTACCATCTACTACTTAATTCATTGGGTGTGCTTCCCTTCCCGGCTTCCGACGAGTTTAATTCGTCAACACCATTGTGGATTCAGGGTAGCGTCATGAGTTCGGCCTCAACGCAACCGATGGCCACCTGGGAATGGCTGCGATTTCTGAGCTTCCGGCAAGTCAATGCCAGTGATCGCCTCATTCCGGCCCGACCCTCTGTTGCCAATCAGACGAATTTCTGGACCAGCCTGCCCCGGGACGTTGATAATGCGATGCGAACCGCATTTCCCTTTGCCCGCCCAATCCCATTTACCGAGCAGAAGCGCTTCGCCTG
Organism: Ardenticatenales bacterium; assembly: GCA_020634575.1. The sequence goes on from JACKBM010000032.1 coordinate 15,620, forward strand.
GGCCCAAATTGACGCCCTGGTTGATGGTTCGCTCACCGTGGCCGAAGCGTCTTCACCTGAGACTTTGCGCTGGTTCCAAAACCCGCAGCCGTAGGATAGTTTTATGACCCACATTACCGGCGGTGCCGCCATCGTTCAATCCCTTATTAAGCTGGGCGTCGATACGATTTTTGCCTTGCCCGGCGTCCAGAACGACCATTTTTTTAATGCGCTTTACGAGCATACCGACCACATCCGCGTCATCCACACCCGCCACGAGCAGGGCGCAGCCTATATGGCGATGGGCTACAGCCAATCGACCGGCAAACCTGGCGTCTACTGCGTCGTGCCCGGCCCCGGTTTTCTCAACACGACCGGCGCCCTGTCGACAGCCTATGCCGTGGGCGCCAAAGTCCTCTGCCTGACGGGGCAGATCCCGTCTGACGCCATCGGCAAGGGGATCGGCCTATTGCATGAGATCCCGGATCAGCTCAGCGTCATCCGGTCGCTGACCAAGTGGGCCGAGCGCATCGACTCGCCGGAAGCGGCGCCAGGCCTGGTGACTGAGGCATTTTCCCAGCTTTACTCCGGCCGGCCCCGGCCGGTTGGCCTCGAAGTCCCCATGGATATCCTGGCCAAAAGCGGCGACGTGGACCTGACCGTGGTCGAGCCGGAAGTGCGCCAGCCGGAACTGGACCTTGACGCCATTGATCAGGCTGCCCGCCTGCTGGGCAAAGCCAAGAATCCAGTCATCTTCGTCGGCGGCGGCGCCATGGATTCGGGCGAGGCCATCACCGAACTGGCCGAGATGTTGCAAGCGCCGATCATCCCCGGCCGCAACGGCCGCGGCGTCGTCAGCAATGCGCACCCGCTCAGCATGATGGGGCCGGATGGCTATGAGCCCTGGGGCAAAGCCGACGTCGCCATCGGCCTCGGCACGCGCATGTACACCCAGCTCAACCGCTGGGGCCTGGATGACGACCTCAAAGTCATCCGCGTCGACATTGACCCGAACGAACATGATATTGTCGCGCCGCCGGCCGTTAAGCTGGTCTCCGACGTCGAAGCGACCACGCGGGCGCTCATCGAGGCGCTGCGCAAGTACAACCCGGCCCGCGCCTCGCGCACGGAAGAGTATCTGGCCCATCGGGCAGCCAAGCAGCAGGAGTATGCCCAGCTGGAGCCGCAGGTTTCCTTTATCAAGGCGATTCGGGAAGCGTTGCCGGACGATGGCCTGTTTGTGGATGAAGTCACCCAGATCGGCTTTGTTTCGCGCTTTACGCTGCCGGTTTATCAACCGCGCAGCTACATCTCGACCGGCTATCAGGGCACATTGGGCTTTGGTTTTGCGACGGCGCTGGGGGTGAAGGTGGGTAATCCGGACCGGCCGGTTCTCGCTGTCTCCGGCGACGGCGGCTTCATGTTCAATGTCCAGGAGCTCTCCAGCGCCATGCGCCATCAAATCAACCTGGTCACCGTCGTCTTTGCCGATGGCGCCTTCGGCAATGTGCGCCGCATGCAGAAGATGGATTACGGTGGCAAACTGATCGCCTCTGACCTCTACAATCCGGATTTCGTCAAACTGGCCGAAGCGTTTGGCGTTCTCGGCATGCGTGCCGAAACCCCGGACGAATTGCGGGCCGCTATCGAGAAAGGGTTCGCCGCCAACCACCCGACACTCATCGAGGTGCCCGTCGGCGAAATGCCCTCGCCCTGGCGCATCTCCTTTGCGCCCCCGAACCGGGGCAAGAAATAAGGGTCTGGCAGGCGGCGGATTGAGATCAATCCGCCGCCTGCTTGCAAGCCCGTTTGAACTTGCTATAATTTTGGGCGCAATTCCAAGTTGGTGATTGAAAACGACATCGGATCGTCAATTCACACTAGACTTGGCACGAACGCAATTGCATTGAACCTTGACCATGGTAATAGATCCTTTTACCAAATACTCAGTGAGTTCAATACCACGCCAACTTTCCTGGACTATCAATCTGCCAGATCGGATGGTTCAGGCTTTTCCCACGTCAGCAACATATCTTTTTGTCAGTTTTCTCGAGACCCGTTAAACTGGGTTTCTGTTTTGTCAATTCATTAGTGGAGAAGAAGAATGAAAAACAAACTAAGTTTACTTCTTGCAGCCCTACTGGTTGGTGTCCTCCTCGTCGCCTGCGGCGGTGGTGATGACGGCAGCAGCAGCGGCGAGGCGACCGAGGTGGAAGTCACCCGGCTCGTCGAGGTTACGCGCGTCGTGGAAGTTGCGGGCGAAGGTGGCGGCGAAGCAGTTGCTTCTGCTAACACGCTGGCGACGATCCGTGAGCGTGGCGTCCTGAAATGTGGCGCTGGCGCCGGTACTGGCCCGGGCTTCGGCTTCATCCTGGATGATGGTAGTTGGGAAGGTTTCAACGTTGACTTCTGTAAAGTCATTGCCGTTGCCGCCGGTTTGAGCCCAGATGATGTTGAGTATGTCATCACGACCGGTACCACCCGTTTCCCCATCCTGCAGTCCGGTGAAGCTGACGTCCTCAGCAATAACACCACCTGGACCCTCAGCCGCGACACCTCCCTCGGCTTCGACTTCGTCCCGACCGTCTTCTACGATGGCCAGGGTATGATGGTCCGCGCCGACTCCGGCATTGAAGATCTGGAAGGTCTGGATGGCGGTTCCGTCTGTGTTGCCACCGGTACCACGACTGAGAAGAACCTGGCTGACGTTTTCCGTCAACTGGACATCCAGTACGAAGCCGTCGTCTTTGAAGACACCGGCGACGTCACCCGCTCCGCCTTTGAAGAAGGCCGTTGCGATGGTTACACCACGGACCGTTCTGGTCTGGTCAGCTCCCTCGAACTGTTCGATGATCCCAGCAGTGTTGTGATTCTGCCGCAGGTCATGTCCAAAGAGCCTTTGGGCCCGCTGGTCCGCCATGGCGATGACAACTGGTTTGACATCGTGAAATGGGCTGTGAACTGCACCATTCAGGCCGAAGAGCTGGGCATTACCTCGGCTAACGTCGATGACATGCTGGGCAGTGATGACCCGGTTGTTCTGAATACCCTGGGCGTCGAGGGTGACCTCGGTCAGGCCATGGGTCTGAACAATGACTTCTGCTATCAGATTGTCAGCCAGATGGGTAACTACGGCGAGATCTACGACCGGAACCTGGGCCCGGACACGCCGTTCAACCTGGCCCGTGGCGTGAACTCCACCTGGCTCGATGGTGGTCTGCTCTACAGCCCGCCGTTCCGTTAAGATGTAGCATTTTCCGAGTTGACAATTTGTTGACTCAATGAAAAAGCCTCCCTTTCGTCATGAAAGGGAGGCTTTTTGTTAAGGAGGCTTGATGATCAGGTTACACAACCCGGCGCTGGAGCAGTTGCCCCCGGCCGATCTACAGCGTTTACAGACAGAAAAGCTCAAACAGCAGCTGACGCGAGTCTACAATGACTCTCCCTATTATTTTGAAAAGTTCAACAAAGCAGGCGTCAAACCGGCCAACTTCAGCACCCTTGAGCAGCTGGCTGAATATCCCTTCTTTGACAAAGATGAGGAGCGTGCCAGCCAGGAAACTTCTCTGCGGGAAGCGGGCCATCCGCTGGGTATGCACATCACCTGTGACCTGAAGGCCGTACGCCGTATCTCATCATCCTCCGGCACAACCGGCACCCCCACCTTCAGCGGCTTCACCCAAAAGGATCGGGATATCACCGTCGAAAACATGGCTCGCCTGATGGCCCGCGTCGGCCTCAAGGAGGGCGACACCGTGATGCATGCGGGCGTCCTGTCCATGTGGGTGGCCGGCCTGCCGCCGCTGGATGCGCTCATGGGCGCGGGCGCCTGCGTCATTCCCATGGGCGCTCTGAGCGGCATGGAGCGCCTGGCTCAGATCGCCGCTGTGACCCACCCCAAAGCGGTCCTCTGCACCCCCTCCTTTGCCATTCATCTGGGCCGCCAGCTGCTGGAACGCACCGGCATTGAACCTCGCACCCTCGGCATTGAGAAATTCCTCGTCTTTGGCGAACCCGGCGGCTCGGTCAAGGAAATTTATGAGGAGATCGCCGACAGCTTTGGCGGCGCTGATACGTTCGATGTGATGGGCGCCACCGGTTGTCATAGCCCGGTGGGGATTTCCTGCGAAGAACATGCCGGTATCCATTACTTTGCCGCTGACAATGCCTATTTTGAAATTGTCGATCCGGCCACTATGCAGCCCTTGCCGCTGGAAGATGGCGTTGAAGGCGAAATTGTGTTTACAGGCCTGGACAAGGAGTGCGCCCCCCAGATTCGCTGGCGCGACAAAGACATCATTCGCGTGACGACCACCCCCTGCCGTTGCGGCCGGCCCGGTATTCGCATGATGTTCAAAGGAAGAGTGGATGACATGCTGCTGGTCAAGGGCGTCAACGTCTTTCCCAACGCCGTCCGGGACGTCATCAACCGGGTATCACCGCTCACGACCGGCAACATCCGCATCGTCAAAGACAGCGCCGGACCCGTTGTACAGGCCCCTGTCAGGATCAAAGTTGAGGTCAGGGATGAAGCCACGGAGGCTGAGCTGGCCGCCCTGGGTAGCCAGCTCGAGCAAGCCATCCATCATCAGCTACGGTTCCGCGCTCAGCCGCTGTTTATCCGCGCAGCCGATTTTGAGGTGCGTTCTGGCGCCACGGGCAAAACGCATCTGACCGAAGTCGCCGGAGAATAAGCATGTCTGACCAGACCGTACTGTACGAAAAACAGGGCCGAATCAGCCTCATCACACTGAACCGCCCCCACACCATCAATGCGTTTAACTATGAGATGGTGGCGGCATTTAATGAGGCCATCCACCGTTTTGCTGAAGATAATGATGCCTGGGTCGCCATCATCAATGGAGCTGGTCCCAGGGGGTTCTCGTCAGGGGCTGATCTCAAAGCGCTGCGAAAAGATCCGGCGACCGGTGAGGATATCCCGCTGCCACCGCTCGCCATCTGTCACGAGATGGTGACGCCCAAACCAATTTTGGCCGCCATCCATGGCTACTGCATTGGCGAGGGGCTGCTCCTGGCCCTGGCCTGTGACATGATTTTTGCCACGGAAGATAGCCGTTTCTACATCCCCGAAACCAGGATTGGGGTAAACGCCGTTGATATTCCGCTGCAACTGGCCCGAAAGATGGGTTACAACCAGGCCTTTCAATTTTTGATGGGGCTGGAACCGGCCGGTGCCGCCTGGTGCCAGCAGGCCGGGCTCGTCAACGTTGTTGTTGAAGCGGAGGCCACTGCCGCAGCAGTCAATTGGGCCAACCAGCTGACCGCTGAAACAGCCCCTCTGGCCGTCCGCGGCATCAAAGAGACGCTGTGGCAGGCGACGCACGTAGATAGCGCCGCCGGCCAGGCGGCTGGCCAGGCGTGGCGACAGAAAATCATGGTCTCGGCAGATTGGCAGGAAGGGCTGGCTGCCTTTCGCGAGAAGCGCAAGCCTGAATTTCGCGGGGCATAGACGGGCCGGGTTACCAACAACGGGCAACCCAACTGCCCCACATCTGTTTCAGGACCACGCCATCTTGCCATCCTTATTTAGGCGCCGTCGCGCCCCGCCTCCAACGCTTTGACCGCCGCGATGGAGTCAACGCCCAGCTGGTGCATGTTGGTCTTCAGATCCGCCAGCAGAATCTCAGCCGCATGGTCGCCACCTGTGCGGCCAAAGGCGGCCACACCGAACATGAAGGCGCGCCCCAGCATGACAAAATCGGCCCCCAGCGCCAGTGCCCGGATGATATCCAGGCCGGAGCGCACACCGCTGTCAAAAATCACCGCTGCTCGCCCCTTGACCGCCTCGACAATCGGTGGCAGCGTATCAATCGCCGCCGGATTACCGTCAAACTGGCGTCCGCCATGGTTGGAGACCTGGATGCCGTCAGCGCCCAGCCGAATCGCTTCGACGGCATCGGCCGGATGGACAATACCTTTGATCACCAGGGGACCATCCCACAGTTCCCGCACCTCTGCCATGTAATCCCAGGACAGCGTCCCGCCGATATTTTGCCTGACAAAATTGGAAAGCCCGGCCATCTGTTCAGTCCCGGCATATTTGTGTAACCCCTTCAGGCTGGGCAACCCCTCGCGCAAGGTTTCATAGGACCATTCCGGGCAGACCATTGCCTGGGCGATGAAACGAGGCGTCAGGCGAGGCGGCATTTCCAGCCCGGCCCGGCTCATCCGCTCGCGCCGGCTGGGCGCCGGGATGTCCACCGTCAGCACCAGGGTACGGAAGCCGGCATCCTTGACCCGTTGCAGCAGATCAGCCCTGATTTCGGCGCGGCGTGGCGGATATAGCTGGAACCAGCCCATTTCGCCAGCCAGGGGGCCAATTGTCTCAGGCGTTTGGGTGGCGACCGTGCTCAGCGTGTAGGGAAACCCGTATTTGCGCGCCGTTTGCGCCAGAATCTGTTCGGCGCGAGGCCAGACAAGCCCAGTCAGCCCAACGGGCGCGATACCGAACGGCGCTTCATATTGTTGACCAAACAGAGTTGTACGGATGTCTGGCTCAAGGGGTCCCTTCAGGAAGCGGGGACGCAACGTGATCCGGGCCAACCCTTCCCGGTTACGACGGCGGCCCTCATCTTCGCCAGTTCCCCCGGACAGATATTCCCAGGAAACATGAGGAATGCGTGATCGGGCGCGCTCCTGCAGATCACTGATTGCTGGAAAACGCTGTAATTGTTGTTGAAAATTCACTGTCCAGCCGCCTCCTATACCTCTTTTTGAAAAATCGGACCAATTCATGTAGTATAATCCGCGGAGAAATTAGTCAGTAACTCATACTTTACCAATATCAGATTAGCCAGCGGATGAGCTAAAGGATGGTATCTTATGGCCCAAGCAACTGCCAAACCACCAGCTAAAACGCCAAATCCTGACTCACGAGGCCCCTTGTCGCGAGCCCTTTCGTTGATTTTCGATGTCCGCGTCATAGCTGTCATCATGCAGATATTGCTGATCGCCCTGTTATTTTCAGGCGCCAGCATCCTGGCCAGGAACTTCCTGAACAATGCGGACCGACTGGGTGACGCTCAGTTCATTTGTCGTGATGGCTCAGTTGCCTACCGGTGTGCCTACGACTTCATGAACAACGAGGCTGGCTTTGATATTTCGGATGCGCCGCTAGGGTATGAAAATACAGACCCCTACTGGTGGGCGCTGTGGAATGGTATTGCGAACACGTTCCGGGTTGGCATCATCTCCGTGATTGCCATGACCGTGGTTGGGACACTGACTGGTATTGCTCGTCTCTCCAATAACTGGCTGGTAAACAAGATTGCCCTGGCTTACGTGGAAATCACACGTAACACCCCCATTCTGATTCAGCTTCTCCTGTTCTACTTCACAATTGTTCTCGGCTTACCTGATATCCGCGAAGCGATACAGCCACTGGGTTTACCGATTTACCTCTCCAATCGGGGTATGAGTTTGCCCTGGCCGCAGTTTATGACCTCGGCCTCCACCTGGATTGCCTTTATTGTGTTGGGCATCATCCAGTTCCAGGTGACCTGGATGTATCTGGGACGGCGCGAGGAGAGGACCGGCCGGTCCTCCAATCGGATACTCTGGGGCCTCGCAGGCTTCTTCCTGATCGCCATTCTTGGCTGGATTGTTTCCAGCAACGTGGCGGACAATGAAGGTGTGCTGGTCGCTAACCGCAGCCGCATCGGTGAATTGGATGATATCGAACGCATCATGTTGCAGCGAGCCGGCATCAATCATGTCGATGATTTTGATGAACTCAGCCAAGAGCGACTGGATGAGCTCGCCTTACAAATTTGCGTGTTGCGTGATTCGTCCTCTGAAGCGAACTTCACCAATAAGCTGCGACGTGAAAATATCCCTTACGAAGTGAGTCGCTTAAGCTCACCGGCCCGGGCGACGGCGGACTTCGTTGAAGGGGATTGCGAGATGTTTGTGGCGCCAAAATCCATCCTGGCAGCAGAGTTGGCCACCTTAGAAGACCCGGGCGCCCATCAAATTGTGTCCATCCCGGAAACACCTGTTGTCATGGCGATCCCGCGTTTTGAGGGCTTCAACGTTCTCGGCGGTTTCTCGATGACCGGTGAGTATTTTGCGCTCTTCCTGGGCCTCACTTTCTTCTACGCCGGTGGTTTCGCCGAAGTTGTCCGGGCCGGTATCCTCTCTGTGTCGAAGGGGCAGAGCGAGGCCGCTCGGGCTTTGGGCCTCAGCGAGGGACAACGTTTGCAGCTGATTGTGCTGCCTCAGGCGTTGCAAGTCATCATCCCACCCATGATCAGTACCTACCTGAGCCTGATGAAGGATACCAGTCTTGGTGTTGCGCTTGGCTTCCAGGAAGTCTACAGCGTCGGTCAGGTGCTGATTAATCAGTCTGGCCGCGCGATGCAGATCATGCTTGTTCTGATGATTGTTTACCTGCTCATCAGTATATTCTTCTCGCTCATCCTCAACTGGTATAACAGCCGTATCTTAATTGTGGAGCGCTAATTATGGCAACCGTATCTGGCTCTGTTGAAGGACGTATTGAATCATTCAGCAAACGATTCAACTGGGATTACTTCTTACAAGACAATCTCACCGGCTCGGTCGGGCTGACCATCTGGGTGGTGTTCATCACCGCTGTGACCATCGGCATCACCATACTCGGGTTTAATAATGCACCTAGCTTTACCCTCATCGGGCTCATTTTATGGGCTGTTGGTGTGGTGATGGTCGTGGTCAACGAGGTATTTAACCTCCACATTGGCCTGGCTCGTTGGCTCAAGGAGAATATTTTCAGTTCCGTCTCCAACACGGTGGTGACTTTGCTCCTTTTGAGCATCATTGCCCTGGCAGTAAATGGCCTATATCAGTGGGGTATTGTCACAGCCACCTTCAGCCCTGAAATGACGGCCCCTGATGTACGCAGCAGCGGTGCCTCCTGGGGTGTTTTATGGGGCGCCAAAAAGATCCTGCTGACCGGTCTGCTGGATCCCAAATATAACGGTCGTGTGCTGGGCGCCTTTGTCATGGTGCTGGCGTTGTGGGCCATGTCCTTCATCACCACACGCCCGGGGCTGCGCGAACCATTGACGCCCGTACGCAAAATCACCAACTTCCTCTGGATTCTCTCCCCGTTTATCTCGTTCCTGCTGTTGGCGGGCCTTGCCAAGACTGACAGCTATGAGATCAACTGGGTCCCTCTGGTTGTAGGCACAGTAGTGGCGATTGGCCTGATGCTCGTGCTCTATCTCTTCCGGGTCATTCAGCTTACGCCAGCCTCTATTGCGGTCTGGGCTCTGGCCTGGCCCATCGCCTATCTCGTCTGGAAATTCATAGCCTTCCAGGGCTGGTTCACACCCATCAGTTCCGAAGACTGGGGTGGCCTGATGCTTACCGTCATCTTCGCCATCTTCGTCAATCTGTTGTCACTGCCGTTGGGCATCGTCCTGGCCCTGGGCCGGCGCACAATTGTCCAGGGCATCCCCTGGTGGATCATCTGGCCAATTGCGATTTTCTTCACCATCTTGTTCTTCAGCCGCTCCACCCCTGGCTTGTGGGAAACTTCCCGCAACAACTTCGAGCGAGCCCTGGCCTTGTGGCCCATCATCATTCCCCTGGCAGCCTGGGGCTTGAACAGTTACTTCAAGGGTAATGTGCCGCAGATGCTCAGTGTGCTCTATATCGAGCTTATCCGTGGCGTCCCGCTGATCACGTTGCTCTTTATGGCCATCGTCATGTCCCCCTGGTTCACCGCTGACTTCCGTAGCGTCGCCAGCTTCTGGGCCGTTATTGTGGGTTACACCATCTTCTCCTCAGCTTATATGGCGGAGCTTGTCCGCGGTGGCTTGCAGGCAATTCCCAAAGGACAGTACGAGGCTTCGGCGGCGCTGGGCTTTAACTCACTACAGACCTATCGCTTCATCATTATGCCCCAGGCATTGCGCATTCTTATCCCGCCGTTGACCGGTTCGGTTATCGGGACGTTCAAATCTTCGTCTCTGGTCTCCCTGGTCGGGATGGTCGATCTCGTGGGGGCAACCCCGCGAATCATCGGTAACCCCAATTGGCTGGGGTTGCGGGACGAATTGTATGTCTTCATGTTCGTCCTTTACTTTGTCGTCAGCTCGGTTGTCTCGTGGTACGGCCGGCGTCTGGAAGAACGCACCGGTTTAGGTGTTCGCTAACACAATCGGGAAATATCGAGGAAAAGAGGAACTGTCATTATGAGTGTCATGGAAGGCCCAGCCCCAACCGCAGTAACCGATGTCATTGTCTGCCGGGACGTACACAAATGGTATGGTGAGTTTGAAGCCCTGAAGGGGGTAAATCTCACCGTAAACTCCGGTGAAGTGGTCGTTATCATCGGCCCTTCGGGTTCTGGTAAGTCTACATTTATTCGCTGCATGAACCGTCTGGAAGAACATCAGGAAGGGCGTATCATCATCGATGGGATTGAGCTCAGCCATGACCTGCGCAATATCAACGAGATCCGGCGTGAAGTGGGCATGGTGTTCCAGCAGTTCAACCTGTTCCCGCACCTGACGGTGATGGAAAACATCACGCTGGCACCGATCAATGTGCGTAAATGGACACGGGATCGGGCCGAAGAACTGGCAATGCAGTGGTTGACCCGCGTCGGTATTCCGGAGCAGGCGGACAAATATCCGGGCCAGCTCTCTGGTGGCCAGCAGCAACGTGTCGCTATTGCCCGCTGCCTGACCATGCAGCCCAAGATCCTGCTTTTTGACGAGCCAACCTCGGCGCTGGACCCAGAAATGATTTCGGAAGTACTGGACGTTATGCGTGATCTGGCCAAGGCGGGTTACACCATCGTCGCTGTCACGCATGAGATGGGTTTCGCCCGTGAGGTTGCCAACCGGATTATCTTCATGGATGGTGGTTACATCGTCGAGGAGAACATCCCCAGCCGCTTCTTCACCAACCCGGAGAACGAGCGGACCAAGCTGTTCCTCTCTCAGATCCTGAACCATTAAGCCAATCTTTCTGCGTATTCACCAGGAGCGTGGCCTGTATCGGGCCGCGCTCTTTTCTTTTCAGGAGAAATATGTCTACGCCCAGATTAATTCTTGATGTTGATACCGGCGAGGATGATGCCCTGGCCATTTTGCTGGCGGTCCGAATGGGGTTGCCGCTGGCCTATGTCTTCACGAGCTACGGCAATACGACGTTGGCCAACGCCACCCGCAATTCGGCCGGACTGCTGTCGTTGCTGGACCGGCCGGATATCCCCGTCCTCCCGCTCGCCGACACCTCTCTTCAGCCCCATCCGCGCGAAAACCTGATCGCGGCCACCACCGGCTTCGTCGGCGCCGACGGCCTCTGCCAAACGCCGCTGCCGCCCAACCGCTTCGACAACATCCTGCAGCCCGCTGATCCCTGGGCCAAAGCTGCCGCCATCCTGCATGACGAAGGGCCGTTTACCTATTTTGCGACTGGCCCTTGCACCAATCTGGCCCGGCTGTGCCAGCGGCTTGGCCCCGAGATTCAGCGCTGCATCCCCCGGGTCATCATCATGGGTGGCGCGCTACTGGCGCCCGGCAACAGCGGCGCCCGCGACGAAGCCGGCAAGGCTGCTGCTGAGTTCAACTTCTACAATGATGCCGAGGCGGTGGAGATTGTGCTGCAGGCCGGGCTGGCCATCGAACTGGTGAGCTGGGATATCACCCGCCTGGTCACGCTTCCCCCGGAAACAGTGGCCGGGCTGCAAGCCGATGAGCCGGTGGGCCAATTCGCCATCCAACTCATGCAAAACTTTCTGGCCCACTATGGCATTGCCCACAACCGCCCCTTTGAGCTGAATGATCCGCTGACGCTGCTGACCTATCTCGGCTGGGGCCACCAGGAGCCGCTGCGCATCAAGATGGTGTGCGCGGGCGACCAGTACGGCCGGAGCTACCTGGCCGGCGATGGCTATCCGATCAGCTATTGGCAGCTGGCTGAAGAAGATTGGGACGCGGCCAAACAGACTATTCTAGAGGCGCTGGGCGTCAGGGCAGGGTGAGAAGGATCGCATCAGCCCCGGCCGGATCGCGCAGGCGAATACCGCTGTCCGGGTCATAAACGCCCAGCCGCAACCGGTCCCCAGACTGGGCGGGCAATTGCAGCAGTTGCAGGACCAGGTCGCCCGGTTGCCAGAAAACGGCCGGGGCCGCCAACCCATCATCCTGGGCAAGGATTTCGTCTGCTTGATCCAGCTGATGGAGAAAGATCCGGCGGGGACCGGTCGCGGTTGTTTCTACCTGCCACAACGTAACCAGCTCACAGATACCATCAGCAGCACAGCCCGGGCCGGGCCAGTAACCCAGCCAGCGCAGTTCCCCGCCCAAGAGCAGATCAGCGGGCACAGCCGGTTGTAATGGCTCGGTCAGCGGCATTTCCTGCCAGAGAAAGCTGTCAAAGACGGTTGTTTGCAGACCTTGTGCTTCCAGAACGGCTTGCAGCGGCGCGGCCAGCGGCAGGGCAGTGGGTTGGAGGATGTGAGCGGTGGGGGCACCGGCCGGTAAAATCACCGCCCGCTCCGGCTGGAAGTGGCGCAGCTGGACATCATCCCGCCGCAGCGTCAGCGCCATCGTCGGGCTGTCCATCGTTTCCGGCGTCCAACCGCCAATAGCGGCATCCTGCCAGGCCGGCTGCGCATCCAGAAAAGCAGCCGCCTCCGTCAGTGCTGCCTGCCAGACAAACTGAATCTCCTCATTGTCTGGCCACACCTTGAAGGTATACCAACCCGTGCGCACTGTGTTAATGCCTATTAACAAAATCAACATAATCAGACGCGGATCTGTGGATAACTTGGACAATGCTGGGGATAACCTGGGCAAATTGTGCATAACCAGCGCCGGAAAGAGGGTCAGCAACAGCAAACTATTGCTCATACGGATGTTGCTGGGCGCATCTATGGTTACTATGCTGGGCACAATGGCTGTGGATAGCCAGAGCAACAAAAGCCCATAACGCGCATCGCGCCAGCGCCAAAGCGCCAGCCCCAGCCCGGCGTAGAAAAACAGCGCCGTGATCGGGTCAAAAATCGGCTGCGGCGCGACATTTTGCCGCCAGAGTGGGTCGCCACGCCAGCCAAAGCCGAGCAAAATGCGCCAGCTGTTTAGCAGCATGGGCCGCAGATCGCCCGCCAGCAGCGCATCCAGCGGCGCCCGCACCTCATCAACGCGCGTCTCAGCGCCCGGGTTCAGGCGCAGGAACTGCCAGAGCGGCCAGGCGACCAGGGCAAAGAGCAGGGCGAACAGGATGAGGCCGGGCAGTTTTTGCTTGAGAAGCGGCCGGTGCCAGATCGCCAGATAAACCAGGTAGGCAGCGAAGAAAAAGGGTAGCGCCCGGGCCGCCAGGTACGTGTACAGCGCCAGACCAGCCATCAAACCGGCGACTGCCAGCCAGCGGTTTGCCCGTGGCGCAGGCGCCTGCAAGCCGCGCCAGAAACAGTAGAGCGCCAGACCAGCCACCAGCGGCAGGCTAATCGCCCGCAAGCCCAGCCGGCTGTAGAAGACCGGGTAGAATAGGGTCGCCAACAAAGCCACGTGCAGCAGCGCCGTGCGCCCGCCGAACAAGCGGCGTGCCAATGCATAGCTGACTGCCAGCAGCAGCAGGCCAGCGAAAGCGGCCGGCAACCGCAGCGCCAGCGCATTATCTCCCAGCAGCCCTACAAAAAGCGTTTGCCAGTAATGAAACCCGGCCTCATGGCCATAAGCCGCAGTGAAGTAAACGCCATGCTGGCCCGCCAGAATGCCCTGGTCGATGAGCCAGTTGGCGACTTCATCATGCTCCAGGCCGGGTGGCGAGCCATTATTGAGGCCGCTGAGCCGCAAAGCGGCGCCCAGCAGCAAAAACAGCACCATCAGGCTACGCTGACGGTGGGCAGCAGTCAATTGGCGCAAAAGGGTGATCATCGGGGCAGCGAGAGGCAACTACTCGTGATCGTCGATATTTTTTTCCAGAACGTTACGCAGGATGGTAACCTGGCGCTGATACTCAGCGGGGAGCTGCTCCCACGCCTTGTCGACGTTACGTGGATTAGCGGCCAGCTGGCGCGAGGTGAAATCTGAAAAATGGGCCAGCAGGGTGTGCAACGCTTCTTCAAACCGCTGGCTGTCTGCCGTGTGGGCGGCAGCCCGCAAATCGCTGATGATCTTGGGCACCGTCGCCTGTTCCGGGCACTTGGCGGCCATCAGACTACGGATAGAAACAGCATTGACATAGACCGCTTTGCTGCATTTCTCACAATGGGCGACGTAGGTATCCTCGCCGGACATCTCCCAGGTACCCAGGTTATGCCCTTGCAGCGAAGCCTCGACCATCGCTTCCAGCATATTGGCTTTGATGCTTTTGTCTGCAGGATCCCGGCTTTCATACTCAGCCATAACTGCTTCTCCACTGCCGCAAGTTGATAGGAGGATTATGCCACTGGATGGCAGGGCAATCAAGCATTTTGAGCGCAGTTGTCAGCCACTCATGCCAAGTCGAACGGCCAGCCGGTGGGGTAACACCTGAGCCAGGATGCTCTGCTCAGTGGCATTGAACACACCCAGCAACCAGAGGCCGGCAGCATAGATGGGCAGCCCCAGGGCGATGCCCAGTAGCCAATGAAGCTGCGCGCCCAGCAACATCACGGCAGTGGCGCTGCTGGCGGCGAGCACCGGCCGGTACAACAAGCGCACCCACCCCACTGCTGGCATCTTGCGGCGTAAATAATAGTTGAAGATAGCCAGCAGCACAATCTCCGACAAAATCGTGGTCACTGCCGCCGCCACATAGCTGTAGCGTGCCAGGAATATGGCGTTGCCGATGATGTTGAAGAGCACGCCGGCGATGAAGGCGCGCGTTTCGATGCGCTCCAGCCCCAGGGCGATGAGCACGTAGTTGGTCACGCTATTAAGCCAGCCAAAGGGAATGGACCAGATGACGATCTGGAGGCTGATGGCACCGGCCGGTAAAAACTCCGGCCCACCCAGCACGCCAATCAAAAATGGCGCCGCCAGCATCGTCGCCGCCGCCAGGGGCAGCGAAATCAGGATCATCAGTTTCAGCGAAAGCTGAAACGTCTGCCGCGCCTCCGCCACCGACTCCTGTACCTGCCGCGAAATGATCGGGAACAGGGCAAATGTAAAGAACGACGGGATGACATTAAACGCATTCACCCATTTGTAGGCGCTCGAATACCAGCCCGTGATCGTCTCGCCGTTGATCTGCTCCATCATGACGATATCGATCTGGAAAAAGGCGGTCGCCAGCAGATGGTTGATCATCAGCGGGTAGCTGTCCCGTAACATTCGCCGCTGCAACGGCCAATCAATTCGCCATGGACCTTTGAGGGCAAAATGGCGCCAGGCCAGAAGGATGAGGATCAGCAGCGTCACCAGGTTGACCAGGATCGAGACGGTCGCCAGCCCCACAAAGCCCTGCCCCAGGAGCAGGGCCACGACGCCCAGGCCAACTTTCATGATGGTGGTGATGGTGGTGACCACGGCCGGCCGCTCGGCCTGCTCGTAAGCATAAAACAAGCCGGCCAGCAGCTGCCCCATTCCGGAAAAAATCATGCCGACCATCAGGAGCAACACCGCCAGGGAGATATCATCCGCCAGCAGGTTCAGGCTGCCATCCCGAACCCAGAGGTAGAGCAGCACCGGGGCCGCGGCCAGCAGCCCCGTGCCAATCCGTAGCAGATTGGTGTTCAACAAGAAGTGGCCCGCCCGCGACTTGTCGCGCGACACCTCGCGAATCAGGTACGTATTCAGGCCAAAGTTGGCGATGATGTCGTAGATGCCGGCGATGACGATGGCGGTGGCGTACCCACCCGCCTCGGCCGGCCCCAGGACACGCAAATAAAACAGGGCAAAGGCAAAGTCGATGCCCCGGTTGAACAGGTTGAGCATCATCGGCGCCAGGCTGTTCTTGGCCACGCTGCGGGCGCCGCTCAACTGCGCGTTCGGGTCAAAAAAACGGCGCCAGAGCCAGACAATCATCCCCAGCAGCAAGATGACGGCGCCCATCAAGCTGGTCAGGCCGCCGACGAGGAAACTGGTCGGGCTGTAGCGGAAGCGGACTTCATAGCGGCCGCTATCGTTCAGTTGCACGCCGCGAAAATTGCCATTGACCAGGGTGATAGGCAGCTCCTGCTCGTCAGCCAACGGCTCTCCGGCTGTGTCAACCGGCCGGACAAACGCCCGCCAGCCCGGCGCATAGGTATCATTCAGGATCAGCCAGCTCGGCTCCACAATTTCTGCCAGAGCGATCAGTTCGATGTTGCCGCGCGCCAACACTTCTGCGGGTTGCGGCTGGCCAGACTGGACGTCAGTTGCGGTTGCCGTGCCGGCGGTCGCCTCAACCAACACATATTGGCGCGGGTCGTATTGCGCAACTGCCTCCTGAAAATCGGCCACCGGCGCGGTCGCCGTACGCGCGATCGTGTATGCCCGCGGCATCACCGCCAGGTTCTCGTAAATGCGGACGCCTTCGCCTTCCCAGGCCAAAGCCAACTTGGGCAGATCCAGCGTCTCCTGGGTGATGATGTATTTCACGCCGAGAAGATCAACCAGCGGCGAATTAATGGCGTTCCAGTCAGCCAGCCCCTGAATCCGGTTGAAGAGCAGCTCATTTTGCGGTTCGATGGCGCCCATGTAGTCCGTGTATTGGCGCAAAATGACCGAGTCGTAACCGCGAATGTCCTCCAGCCCATAGAGCCAGCCGGCGTTTGCGTTGAACGGCTTCGCGCCTTTCGGGTCAAAGCTGGTGATACGCCAGCCAGCGGCATGTTCCTCCAGCCAGCTGACCATTTCGGGCTTGAAATCCAGCAGGGCCGGGTCGGTAGCGGCGTTAAAGCCGTGGCCGATGATGGCCAGGTCGGCGATGACGAGGGCAGCGGCGAGGAGATGGGGGACCGGCCAACGCCAATGGCGCCGTGCCGCCCAGAAAACAACCCCACAACCAAGCAGCACCAGCCCCAGAATCAGGCCATTACGTGCCTGGTAGCTAAAAAACGCCGCCGTACTCGGGAACGCATCCTGCGCCTGCGCCAGCCCCAGAAAAAGCCGCGTCAGGGCTGGCTCAACCGCGTCAAACAGCAGCCAGGTCAGGAGCAATCCAACCAGCAGCAGACCACCGCCGCCAAGGCCAATCGCCATACCCAGCATTCCCAGCCGCTTGCTCAGCCCTCCTTCCGCCAGTTGCTCCGCCCCGTACCCGGCCAGCACCGCCACACACAATGACAGCGGAAACACCCAGCGAAACGGCGAATGGAGCTGGTTGATAAAAGGAAGGCCATAGTAAAGGATCGCGTAGAGCGGCGTGCCGAAGATGAAGGCGAGCGAGAAAAAGCTGAGGAGGGTGAAGAAGCTGCCGGGGTGGGTCAGGAGGTGGATTAACCGGCCGGTTCGGCGCGCCAGAGTCCCAACCACCATCTGCCACAAAGCCAGACCAGCCAGCAAAAGCGGCAGAATCCCCAGGTAAATCCCCCCTTCGACGTAATTCTTGATGCCCCAGTTGCTGCTGAAAGCACCGTGCGGATTGACCTGGCCAGCCAGGTTCGTCGTGAACGGTACCCTGTCACCGCTGAACAGATCGTAGTAGCTGTGATGGCTGGGATTCCCAAAGAAATCCGGCAGCAACAGCGTCAGGATACGTCGTTCCGGAAAGCCCCAGCCGCGAATTTCGGCCAGGCTATTGGCCCCTTCGCGAAAATTGACCTGCCCCACCTCGTAAAAGGGAATGAACTGGATGGCGCCCAGCATCAGGCCCAACACAACCAGGGCCAGCAACCAGGCCGGTGGCTGGATCAGCCGGCCCCAGGCCCGTTCACGCCAGAGCGACCAGCCCAGGATCAGCCAGCGCCAACCGGCGTAAGCCGCCATCACCAACAAAGTGTAATAAAGGATCTCCGGGTGGCCGGCCAACGTCAGGCAACCCAGACCGATGGCGCCGGTCACCAACCAGGGAAAGGTCAACCCGGGCCGCCCCTGGCCCAATCCCGCCTGGACCAGCCGTTCCACCGCCGCCAGCAACAGCGGCAGCCAGACAACCGCCGCAATGATCATCGGAAAGACCGCGGCGCTGACGAGCATGAAACCATTACCCTGGTAAACCAACCCCACCAGAAAGGCGCTGCCCCGCCGCAGCCCCAGCACCCGGGCAAACAGGTAGGCCAGCGCGCCCGCCAGCCAAAGCTGGCTGAGCGTAAACCAGCCATATGCCTTGGCCAGGGGCAACAGCCAGAAGAGGATGGAGAAGGGGTAATAGGTTGAGTTCTGACCATTGGCCAGGAAGGGGCTACCGGCAAACAGATTCGGCGACCAGAGCGGGATCTCGCCGGCGGCGATGCTCTCCCGGGTGAACTGCTTCCAGGCGTAATTCTGAATGATGAGGTCACTCAGCAGCGAATTCTGCGGCACGGCCACGTCATAGGCTTCGGCGTAAGTCGCCCAGGGCGCCCATTGAAACAGATTGTCCACAGGCAACATCGTCTGCCGGCCCAATGTCACCGCGCCATAGAGGAGGAGAGGCAGGATAAAAAAGCCGGCCAAAGCCAGCAAGTCAAAACGTCGATGGTGCCAGAGCCTTTTCATGGGTCAAATCGCCCCGCCGACCACCAGCCAGCCGAGCGCCCCTAACATTACCCGATCTGCCAGCTTCGGCCAACCCGTCGGGTGGGGGACCCGTCGGGTGGGGGACCCGTCGGGTGGGGGACCCGTCGGGTGGGGGACCCGTCGGGTGGGGGACCCGTCGGGTGGGGGACCCGTCGGGTGGGGGACCCGTCGGGTGGGGGACCCGTCGGGTGGGGGACCCGTCGGGTCATTCTGTTTCTTTTCTTGAAACAGAATGACCAAATTCATGTCGGCAAAATGCGTCTGCGCCGTTGAGTGTTATAGGCATGCAATTTTTATCAGCAATAAGGAGAACAAAAATGGCCTTTACAGAACCGCTTCTTCCCGGCAGTTTCTATCATCTCTTCAGCCGAGGTGTTAATCGAGAGCCTATATTCCATGCAGACGATGACTATCGCTTTTTCCTGGAAAAATACGCTATCCACGTTGTGCCCATAGTCGATACATTTGCCTATTGCCTGATGGGCAATCATTTCCACACCCTGATTCAGGTAAAGGAACATTGCCTGGTAGCCGGTCAGGCCACACCGGTCACACCTCAAATGGCCAGCCAGGCGATTGGTAACTGCCTGAACGCTTATGTAAAAATGTTTAATCGAAAGTATGAGCGCACGGGGAGTTTATTTGAGCGACCCTTTAAGCGGGTACCCATCAAAGACGAGTCCCACCTACTTACAGTAGTGGCTTATATTCACCAAAACCCACGCCATCATGGCTTTGTCGATGATTTCCGCGAGTGGCCCTGGAGCTCCTTCGAGGAGTTCTTCGTCACGACACCAAGTCTGGTAGAACGTTCGGCTTGCTTGCACTGGTTCGACGGGCTTGGCAAATTTCAAGCTCAGCACCTGACCAGGAGGCCAGAAGAAGGGTATGAGCAGTTAATTATTGACGATTGGGGGTAATTGATTTGGCGAGGGGTAGGGGACCCGTCGGGTCCCCCACCCGTCGGGTCCTCTACCCCTCACCGATTTACGCCGCGCTGCGTTCCATCAGCGCCTGGCGCAGGACGCTCAGGTTGGTGAAGGGGCCGTCTTCGGCATGGATTTGCAGGACTTCCGTGTGCAGACGCTGGGCCGGGGGGATCTCGTCCAGATGGGCCCGATCCATCTGCGGGTAGAAATATTGGATCCCTTTCTCTAAACGCTCGCGGCAATGATCGACCAGCTGCTCACCATGGTGCCGGTCCGTGAGCACGACAAAATCCAGGGGATCGATGTGGCCCAGAAACGCATCATCTGCGCCAATTTCGGTCATCCCTTTCTTGATCATCAGGCTGACGGCACGGGCCGCATCATCCGCCGCCACAAAACCGTACTGGTCGCGGAAGCTGTTCAGGCCGCGTAGGCCAATGATCACCATCGTCCAGTTCGGCTGCGCCAGCACCCCGTTAAGCGTTTCGCGCACCTCGGTCCCCTCCGGGAGGCCGGTTACCGGGTTAACAAGCGATTCAAAATGGATGCGCCGCAGCACATTACGCACCCGCAGCCGCAATTCCTTGATGTCAAAGGGCTTGGTGATGTAATCCACCGCCCCAAGTTCCAACCCCGCTAGCTTGTCTTCACGCTCGCGCCGCTCAGTCAGAAAGATGACGGGTAGGTCCGACGTCAGGCGGTGCGCGCGTAACTGGCGGCACACCTGGTAGCCATCGATATCTGGCAGGCGGATGTCCAGGATTGCCATGTGTGGCGGATTCGTTGTCGCCATGCGCACAGCATCTTCGCCCCAATGGGCCACATCGACCTCATAATCCTGATGCCGGAAATAATTGCTCAGCATCTCGGCCAGATCCAAATCATCTTCCACGATTAACAGGCGTTCTTTTTCTTGGCTCACGTTTTGATCCTCGGTGCTCCCGCGAATTAACCAGAGCGAGTGCCGCTCCGGCTTAATCGAGTGCCATCAGCTGGTATGAGGGGGCAAGTTGGCTCCTGCTGCCCCGCACCGGCCGGTCCCCAGACCCACCGCTCACTCAGCTCAATGGCGTCGGCACAATCTTGAAGACGCAGGACTCTGCGCCCGTCGCGCTACAGGCGATCTCCTCAACCAGGAATTCATCGCCCCCGCTGGCCCAATGCAGCCCCTCCTGCAATACCCCAACGGCAGTATGGCAGATTGGCCCTTCACTCCGCCGCCCCCAGCAAACCGGGTTGCGGTCGATATAATACAAATGATGGTCCGTAAAGGATTCCACCCGCGTGATCTGATCGCTAAACTGGTTAAAAATCCGGGCCAACAATGGCAGCCCAATCTTGATCTTGGTCGATAACGGCAGCACCCGAAAGGCCAGATCCGTCACGCCGACCAGCGGACCAAACAGCTTCAGCCCACGCGCAAAGGCCAGCCGGCCGCTCTGCGTCGCCAGCCGTTGCCCGCCACGCGGCCCGTAGGCCAGGTCCAGACCCAGGTTCAGGTTGGAGAAATCGGCAAAATTGAAGGCACGCTCCAGATCGTCCGGTGGTAGCGCATCAATGAAGCGCGGCAACTCCACCAGGTTTAGCAGCGCATTCAAGCCGCTCTCACCAAGCAATTCCCGCAACGCCTCCAGATAGAGACGTCCTATTCGGTTGGGGTAGTAGTAAATACTAGGCGCGACTAATTGGCTCTCAGTCACAGGCTAACACCATCTATCGGCTCTGACCGACGCTAAATCGACCACAGTATAACAGATTTGTCGAGCAGTCGTCAGTAAATCCTCTAATACCTTAGCCCTATATCGCTTCTCGCTTTTGCTAACCTTGTTGATACAATCAGCTTTGCGCAATCGCGACCACTTGTCGGCAAGGATACCGGTATGGCTCAAGGCACGATGATCTTTCCCCCCGATTTTCGCTGGGGAACCGCTACAGCATCCTTCCAGGTAGAAGGCCATACAACCAACAGCGATTGGTGGGCCTGGGAACAGGAACCCGGCCGCATCCTCCACAATCAGCGCTCTGGCCAGGCCTGCAACTGGTGGGAAGATGCCGAGGCTGACCTGGATCGCGCCGCGGCCCTCGGTAATAACGCCCATCGCCTTTCTGTTGAATGGAGCCGCATCGAGCCGGAGCCCAGCGTCTTCGACAAAGAAGCCCTTAACCGCTACCGTGAGATCCTGCAGGCGATGATCGCCCGTGGCCTGGAGCCGATGGTCACCCTGCACCATTTCTCCAACCCGCTCTGGCTGGCTGAAAAAGGGGATTTCACCTCCGGCCTCGTCGTCGATTACTTCCGGCGCTATGTCGCTCAGGTGGTCGCCGCCCTGGGCGACCTGGTCAGCAAATGGATCACCATCAACGAACCGATGGTTTACGTCTACATGCGCCATATGCGGGGTGTCTATCCGGCGACGGCCACTGGCTACGGCACCGCTTTTCGCGTCATCCGCAATCTGCTGCGCAGCCATGCCGCCGCCTACCATGCCATCAAAGAAGGGCAGCCGGCCGCCCAGGTCGGCATCGCCAAATATGTACCGGTCATGCAAAATCGGCCGGGCAGCAACTTCCTCAGCACCCCCTGGCGCCGCTGGCTTAATTACCTGTTTAATGATTTATGGTTGAATGGGATGGTTTCCGGCCGGTTCGCCTTCCCCCTCGGTCGCCAATCTATTCCCCACCTCAAGAACAGCTTCGACTTCCTCGGCGTCAACTATTACTCCCGCTGGTACATCAGCTTCCCGCGCCTGGTAACGCAGGATTGGGGGCCGGATGCCGTCGTAAGCGACGGGGATTTTAGCGAGGTCTACCCGGCCGGTATGTTCAGCGCCATCAAATGGGCCAACCGCTTCAACAAACCGATCTACATCACCGAAAATGGCCTGCCCGACCATGACGATGACCTGCGCCCCGGCTTCATCCTCACCCATTTGCGCGAGGTCTGGCGCGCCGTCAGCTTCTGCTTCCCCGTCATGGGCTATTATCATTGGACGCTGGTGGACAATTTTGAATGGGACCGCGGCTGGACTCAGCGCTTCGGCCTCTACGGCCTGGATGAAACGACCGGCGCACGGTTCGAACGCCCCAGTGCTCGCCTCTACAAAGAAATCTGCCAGAGCCGCAGCGTCACCAGCCAGATGGTCCAGCAATACGCCCCCCACCTCATGCCGGCCCTGTTTCCTGATTAATCGAACCGAAAACAGACTATTTGCTGTCTGCCAGGCATTCAGCCCTGCGAACAGCCGCCATCATCACCGCCACATCCGGCGTGACGCCTGTCCAGATGTGAAACGCCTCCGCGCCCTGGTGAATCAACATCCCCAGACCGCCCTGAACGGCGCCGCCCGCCGCGGCCACCTGACGCATCAGCTCGGTTTCAGCGGGATTGTAGACGAGGTCGTAGAGGCGCACCTTGGCGGGAAATGCGGCCCCGGCCGGCCACGGCGTTGTCCCTTCGTGCGGGTGCATGCCGGCGGCGGTGCAGTTGATGATGAGTTCAGCCGGGTAAGCGCCCGCCGTCGCCAGGTCGCCTGCCGCCAGGACCGGCCGGTCCAGATACGGCACCAACGTCGTCACCAGCGCCTCAGCCTGCTCCGGCCGGCGCGCCAGCACCGTCACCCGCCGCGCCGTTTGCGCCAGCGCATAGGCGATGGCCCGGGCGGAACCACCGGCGCCGAGCACCAGGACATCCAGACCGGCCGGATCCCAACGCAAATCCGCCAAAAACCCACGCCAGTCCGTATTAAAGCCGCTCGTCCGGCCTGTTTCCGCGTCAACCAGAATGGTGTTTACCGCCCCAATGGCCGCCGCCGCCGGGTCGATCGTGTCCAGGTGCGGCATAACCGCCTGCTTGTGCGGCACCGTCACATTCACACCGCGCAGACCCAGGGCCGCCAATCCATTCACCGCCGCTTCCACGCGCGCCGGCTGCACGGGAAAGCCCACATAAACCAGGTCCAGCCCCGCCGCGGCGGCTGCCGCATTGTGCATCGCCGGGCTGAAGCTGTGACCGATCGGCCAGCCGAGCAGGCCAACCACTGTCGTTTTGGCGGAAATGGTCATGGGTTGAATCAGGCCCAGCGCATGTTGGCGCCTAACGCCTGCATCGTCTCGACAAAACCGGGGAAGCTGTCGGCGATACAACCGGCGTCCAGCACCGTCGTCGGGCCGCTGGCCACCAGGCCAGCCACGGCCAGGCACATGCCCAGCCGGTGATCGTCGTGGCTGTCTACCTCGCCACCATGCGGCCGGATCGGCCCGTGAATAGTGAACCCATCGGGCGCTTCTTCGACCGGGACACCCATTTTGCGCAGTTCGCCAGCCAGCACGCCGATCCGATCCACTTCCTTGACGCGCAGCTCCGCCGCATCCCGCACAGTTGTTGCCCCGGCAGCCTGCGTCGCAGCCACGGCCAGGATCGGCATCTCGTCAATCGCCCGCACCACAACAGCCCCTTCTGCGGTCGTGGCGTGGAGTTCGTTGAATTGGATGGTGAGGTCTCCGGCCGGTTCCCCACCCGTGACCACCTCATTGCGCAACGTCATGGCGGCCCCCATCTGGGCCAGCAGTTCGTTAATGCCGGTGCGGGTTTCGTTGAGACCCACGTTGGTGATGGTGACCTCAGAGTGGGGCACAATGGCCGCCGCGATCAGGGGGAAGGCGGCTGAAGAGATATCAGCCGGCACAGTCATATCTAGCGGCTGCAAGCCGAAGTTATCCAGCGGTCCTTCCAGCCCAATCCAGCCATCCTCTGTGATGGTGAGCTCAACGCCCATCGCCGTCAGGATCCGCTCGGTGTGGTCGCGGGCCGGGCCAGGCTGGTGGACGCGGGTTCGGCCGCGGGCGTAGAGGCCAGCCAGAAGCATGGCGCTCTTCACCTGGGCGCTGGCCACCGGCATCTCATAATCGACACCCACCAGCTCTGCTGGTTCGATACGCATCGGCGCCTTGCCATCCGTCGCGCTGATTTTAGCGCCCATCACGCGCAGTGGGTTCACAATCCGGCCCATCGGCCGGGCCCGCAGCTGCGCGCTACCGTCCAGGGTGACCGGGAACCGCTGGCCCACCATGAGACCAGCCGCCAGCCGGATGCCCGTCCCCGCATTGACAAAATCCAGCGGCGCCGCCGGCGGCTGCAGCCCGTGCAACCCCTGGCCATGAATCACCAGGTCCCAATCCTGGGCCGAATTCTGCACGGTGCCGATGGGCACGCCCATGTTCTGGAAGCAATTCAGCGTGGCTAATGTGTCACCGGCCGGTAACCAGCGCCGGATCACATTCTTCCCTGCCGCCAGCGATCCCAACATCACCGCCCGATGGCTGATCGACTTGTCCCCCGGAACCGTAATCGTCCCCCGCAACGGCGTCCGCTGCGGTTCAACCAGCAACTTTTTCATTCCTCTCTCCCAGAATCATTGCCGCGAATGGCGCTAATTTACGCAAAGGGTATTCAAATCCAGCACTCTGTCACCCTGAGCACAGCGAAGGGGCAGCAAAGCACCTCTTTTCTTGCCGCAGATTGCGCAGATTTTTGGGATTTTGAGTTCGCGAAGGCAACATCTGTGAAATCTGCGACATCTGCGGCAAAAACTGCCTCAACGACGGCGGCCGCTCATGCGGCGGGCCAGCATACGGGTGGCGCGGCGGACAGCGTCATCATCCCGCTCCGGGTCCAGCCGGGCGACCGGCGGCCGGCCGACCCGCTCCGCCTCGGCCAGCGCGTGGTGAATGAACAGCACATTGTGCTGCCGCATAAACTGCTCATGCGTCCCATCCGGATTATCGGCCAGGAACTGCTCTTTGGCGGCGGCAAATTTCTCTTTGACGTCCGTAATTTCGTCTTTGGGCAAATAGGCGGCAGTCGTGGAGAACTGTTGGTTCTCGCGCATCGGCACCACCCGGGCCAGGATCACTTCGCCCACATCGACGTTGCCGCGCCCATTGCTGGCGTAGACATCCAGCTCTTCGTCGGTCAAGTAGTCCCGCAGGTGCAGTGTCTGGCCATCGTAGCCGATTAGCTCATAGCCACCGGCCGGTGCCGCTTCCTGCCAGGCCGCCAGCAGCTCCCGCTGCGCCTCAGACAACTCGTCCGCCTGTTGCTCGGCGTACACATCGATCAGGCGCGGCTGGCCCTCATGCTGGTAGTCAAAAACAAACCAGTCGAAGAAGCGCAACGCCTCATTTTCCGCCATCTCATCGGCATTTTCGATGGTGTACATCCCATTCCAATAATGGGCCAGGCCGGCAGCAAACGCCTCTTCATACTCTGCCCCACGGGCAAACTTCAGCATATCCTGGCGTAGAAACTTCACCGCCATGGCATGAGCCACACGGGAGCGCTCCTTCTCCTTATCCTCAGCCATATGGCACTTCTTGTACTTCAGGCCACTACCACAATAACACGGGTCATTCCGACCAACCTTCTCATCCATAAGCACACCTTTTGGGAAGTAGCCACGGATTAACACAGATACTTCGCTGCTCTCAGCACAAGTCTTACACGGATTCCTTTCTTCCAGAAAAATCCTGCCAAATCCGTGTTAATCCGTGGCAAAGACTCTTTATTTTTCGAGTTCGTCGAGGATGGGCAGGAGTTCTGTCATGCGCTCGACGGTGTGATCCGGCCGGATATCGTCCAGGTGACGATCCAGACCAGCCGGGAAATGAAACACAGAATGCATCCCCACATCATTCGCGCCGGCAATATCATGCTGGGGCGAATCGCCCACAAACACAGCCCGTTCCGGCATCGTCTTAAGCAAACCAAGCATCCGCCAGAAAACGGCCGGGTGTGGCTTCAGCCAACCGGTCTCGCCGGACGTAATTGCCTCGTCCAGGTATTCGCCAAAGGCGAAGTAATCCAGTTCCGGCTGCCGCATCCACATCGGGAAATAGGCATTTGTCACCAGCCCCACCTTGTACCCGCGCTGCTTCAGCTCCTTCAGCACCGGGATCGTATCTGGGAAAATTGTGACCCCGTCCACGACACCCCAATCATAAGCCTTGAGCAACGCCGGCATATCCACCTCGTCGGCGACCACACCGGCCTGAAGCAAAGCAGAGCGCATCACGTGCAGGAAATTCGGGCTGCGCCAGCCGTTGTCCTTGGCCGTCCGCCAGGAATTCTCCGAATGATGGCTGAAGATCTGAAAGAACTCTGCCTGGCTGACCGGCACCAGGTGCCCAGCTGATTGCAAATAATGATAGGCCCGGCCCACCTTCGGCTCATGGATTTCCAACCAATGTTTGGTCTGGTTCCGCCAATCAATCAGCGTATCATCCATGTCAAAAATCACAGCATCTATTTTCTTGTCATTGCGAGGCATATTCTTTCCCAAATCATAAAGGCGCGGGATGTTACCGATTTAAGCAACCCGGCCCGCTACTTCTCAGCTATTTTCTTTGCGATTGGCCAGATAATCCAGTAACAGGACGGCCAGCGCCCCTGCCGCCATCAACCCAATCGCCAGGCCGATCTGCCCGGCCGAATAATCTGTCAGCGCCGGCAGCACATTTTGCTGCACCACCGGGAATGGCTCCCCATGGCTATCCAGCATCGTCTCCAGGGTCACCTTCCACGGCCAGATCTTGCGCAGGCTACCAATCATCAGTCCGGTCAGGATGGCAACCGTCATATTGTGGTATCGCTTGAACAGCCAGCTAAACAGTTGGGCAAAGGTCACAATCCCGACCGCCGCGCCGGCCCCGACCGAAACGATGGTCGTCAGGGCATCGCCACTGAAATTGCCATCGGTCAGCTGGTTGACCGCCCCCAGCACAAATTGGTATTTCCCCAACAAAACCAGCACAAAAGCACCGGAAACGCCCGGCAACACCATGGCACAGATCGCCAGCGCCCCACTCAGGAAGAGAAACCAGGCCGCATTCGGCGTCTGCGCCGGCACCAACCCCACCAGGATGAAGGCGCCCAGCGCCGCCAGAGCCAGCATCCCAATGACCAGTGGTGTCCATTCTTCCACCCGTCGGGCCACCAGCACCACGCTGGCCAGCACCAGGCCAAAGAAGAAGCTCCACAGATAAACCGGCTGGTTCAGCAGGAGATATTCCAGCCCACGTGACAATGTCAGGATAGAAATGCCAATCCCTGTAGCCACAGCGACCAGAAATGGCCAGTTGAGCAACCGCTCCGCCTGCCGGATGTTGAACGATGTTACCGCCTTGAGAAAATCCCGATCGCCAACCTTCTTAATGGAATTGATCAGCTCTTCATAAATGCCGAGGATGAACGCCATCGTCCCGCCGGAAACGCCTGGGACAATGTCAGAGGCGCCCATCGCCATGCCCCGGAGCACCAGGCCGAGGTATTGTTGCGGCGTCCTTGCCTTGCGGCTCCCGTCAGCCGCCGGTTCAGCTTTGGTTTTTACCATTACTGTTATCTCTCATTCAGCCAGTCAGGTTGGGGAAGCGGGGCCATTCTGGTCCCTTTTGCAGGATGTTGCCGGCTGCGAATTTGTGTAGGTCGTGTCAATAATCAAAGGGCGAAATTATAGCACAGTTAGCAGCCCAACTCGCCCCCTTCATGCAGCATAATGGAAATGACCGGCCGGTCCTATGGGTAAATGCGGCCATCAGCCGGATGACACCGTCTCACCGCTCTTTTATAATGCTCCTGTATGACAGACCCAAAAGAACGACGCCGGCTCAGCAAATTCCTCAGCCTGGTCCTGCGCCACAAGCCGGAAACAGTCGGGCTGGTGCTGGAGCCAGGCGGCTGGCTGCCGATTGATGATCTCATCGCCGGCGCCCGCGCTCAGGGCGTCCCGCTTGACCGGCCAACCCTGCTCCAGATCGTCGCCGAAAACGACAAACGCCGTTTTGCCCTCAACGGCGATCAGACGAAGATCCGCGCCAGCCAGGGGCACTCCGTTCCTATCGATCTGGGCCTGATGCCCCAGCAGCCGCCGCCGCTTCTCTACCACGGCACCGCCACCCGCTTTCTGGATTCCATCAAAATCCAGGGACTTTTACCCCAGGGGCGCAACCACGTGCACCTGTCCCGGGACCAGGAGACAGCCCGCGCCGTCGGCCAGCGCTACGGCAAGCCAGTCATCCTGACGATCGACGCCGCCACCATGTATGACAACGGCCACGCGTTTCTGGTATCCGCCAACGGCGTCTGGCTGACATTGCATGTGCCGGTCGCGTTCATCGATTTCCCCCGAACGGCCCCGTAGAGACGCCCCGCGGGGCGTCTCCCGCAGCGACAGCCAGACCAGGCGTCATCAGGCAGCGTCAACCCATAGCCCGCAAGCGATGTGCGCCAGCAGTGTGGTTGGCGGGAGAGGCCGGGTGTCATGGCCGGCAGGAGGCGCCTGGGGTGTTGCCAGGGGGAGAGGTGGTTGGGTGCGAGACGCGCCAGCGGCATGGCCGGCGGGAGACGCGGGTGAGCGGGAGACGCGCCAGCGGCGCGTCTTTACGGGTGGGGTGTTACTCCTCCTCGGTGGCGGCGGCTTCTTGTTGGGCGCGTTGCCAGAGGCTGTGTTCGGTCTCGTAGATGAGGCGATAGCGGTCGCTGAGTTTGTCCCAGTAGTCGCTGTACTCGGACCAGCGCCGGCCGATCAGGCTGGCCTGGTCGCTGAGCATATCGTCTTCCTCTTTGCGCCGGGCCACGCGCCAGAGGCTGCGCAGGATGTGATGGCTGTTGCCAACCACCTGCTGGGCCAGCTGGATGACGGGGCTGGTCTCGACATCGGTCAACGTCCGGTTGAGGGCAGCGCGGGCCACGAAGACCGGCCGGTCATCCCCCAAATACCCATTGGCCAGCATAAAATCGATCAGAAAGGCCCGGTGCCAATAGTAACTCAGCTTGTCAGTTGCCTCTTTGATGGTGAGAAAGTAGAGGATCTTGCGGGAGATTTTGACCAGCAGGTTGAATAGCTGTTTGAAGGGCCAGAGGAGGCAACCGGCCGGTGTACAACCGTCGCCATCCCCCAGCGCCTTCAGCGTCTCCGGCGACACCGCCCGGTTACGCACCCTGGCGATAACCCGCGGCATCCGCCGGCGAAAAAACTCCTCAAACAGCGCATCGACAATCGGGATCGGAATCAGCACCGCTAACCCGGCAAACGTCGCATCCGCATAAAGCCGCCAATCAAAACGCTGCATAGGCATCCAAAGTCCCAATACCTTTACGTGTCATGCCGAGCGCAGCGAGGCAACTCCCGCGCTACCCCCATTTGTCAAGCCGAGCAAAGCGAGGCTACCGGAACAGCTCACGCACCACAATATTGCGCTGAATCTGGCTCGTACCCTCGTAGATCTGATAGATCTTGACGTCACGCATCAACTTCTCCACCGGATACTCGGACATGTAGCCATAGCCGCCAAACACCTGCACCGCATCCGTCGTCACCTTCATGGCGATGTCAGCCGCATACGCCTTGGCGAAGGCGGAGGTCGTGGTATTGCGCACGCCGGCGTCCACTTCCCAGGCTGCCTTCCAGACCAGCATCCGGGCCGCTTCCACCTGCATCGCCATGTCGGCGATCATGTGACCGATGGCCTGGTGCTGCCAGATCGGCTTGCCCATCGTGGTGCGCTCTTTGGCATATTTGACCGCTTCGTCCAGCGCCCGCTGGGCCACGCCGACAGCGCCGGCAGCCGTGGGTGGGCGGCTCTTGTCAAACACCTTCATCGCCGTCAGAAAGCCAGTGCCTTCCTCGCCCAGCATATATTCGGCCGGGACGCGCACATCGTCAAAGCTTACTGGCGCCGTGTCAGAAGCGTGCTGCCCCATCTTGGCAAACGGCTTGCCCACGCTCACCCCTTCCCAATCCCGGTGCACGACAAAAAAGCTCATGCCCCGGTACCGCTCGCGCCGGTCATCCTGCAACGACGGCGAGGTGTATGCCAGCACGGTGTAAAAATCAGCGTTGGTGGCGTTGGTGATAAAGGTCTTGCTGCCGCGTAAAATGAAGCTGTCGCCATCCCGCACGGCCACCGTTTTCAGGCCGGCCACATCAGAACCCGCTTCCGGCTCCGTCACACAATAGGCGCAGAGCTGGCCATCAACCATCCGCTGGCTGTACTCCTGCTTCTGGTCTTCATTGCCGGCAATCAGGATGGGCAACATGCCCAACCCGTTAGCGCCCAACGCCGTCGATACGCCAGAACAGCCCCAGGCCAGTTGCTCGCCCACGATGCATTCGTCCAGCAGGCTGAGCCCCAGACCGCCGTATTTCTCCGGGATATTTTGCGTCGTCAACCCAAGTTCTTGCGCCTTTTTAATCAGCGGCCAGGGATATTCATGGGTTTTGTCGTAATGTTCCGCGTTCGGGGCGATTTCGTTACGGGCAAAATCGCGCGCCAGGTCACGGATCATCTCTTGCTCTTCCGTCAGCTTAAAACCGACCCCTGCGGGCATGGTCATGACGCTCATTCTTCACTCTCCTTACTGGTGAGATCCAGATTATCCGGCCGGTCCTGTTCAGCGCGCTCCATGTTGACGGTCATCACGCCATCAGTCAGGCCGACATCAATAACGGCACTGTGCATCACCCCACGGTTCTCCTTGATCGGCCCCTCCACATAGACAGCCGACAGGCCAAAGCCAACAATGCGCGAGCTATCCGCCAGCAGAATATCACCCACCAGCCCGACCCGCGTCCCGCCCGGTGTATTGACCGGCCGGCCCCGCAGCTCATCCAGACGTAACCACTCTTTGGCCTCTGGATGGGCATCTTCATCAACCAGCGAGCTGGATTTCTTTACCAGGATCGCGTCGATGCCCAGAATCTGAACATCACTCAATGGGATCAGTTGGGTTTTACGCTTGAGCAGCCCTTTGCGGCCCATGAACAGGCCCACAATTCGCGTCAACTCCCGGTCCAGCAGCAGCCCCTTCAGGTTCCCCAGAAAGCGGCCCTCATTCAGGGAAATAATCGGTTTATCTATCAGTTCCTGACCGGGTCTTAGCTTCATAAATTGTGGCTCTATGGTTTATGGCGCAGTGCGTCAAATCATTATAATCAGTTCACCGAGGCTTGTAAAGAAACCCACCGGACCCGACCAAGCACAAAGAAAAACGTCAACAGCCCCAGGGCGACAGCGCCCAGGACCACCCACATCATGGCCGAACCGCCCCGAGTATCAAACATAAGCCCCATCAACCAGGGCACGAGCATCGCCCCAACGGCAGTAACGGCAAACAACGCCCCATTGATCTGCCCGGTCAGACGGAGATGCTTGCCGACAAAAGCCATCAAAACCGGGAAAGTTGACGCCAGAAAGAGGCCCAATCCCGCCGTACCAAACGTCAGTGCCGTCAGCGAGTCAGGCCAGAGTAAGAGGATAGTCAGACTGGCCAGCGAGCCCGCGTAATTCACCAGCAGCAGTTGCCGGTTGGCAAAGCGCACAGCCAGGGGGATGGCCAGCATGCGGCCTACCGTAAACAGCCCATAGAAGCTGGCGTTAATACGGCCAGCTGCGGCCTCACTCGCCCCGGCTGCCTCGATTATGTATGTATAAATCCAGCCGCCGAAGCCAACCTCGACGCCGACATAGAGGAGGAACATCAGGGCCAGTAGCAGGAGCAAGGGCCAATCCACAGCGGGCTTGTCCCCGGCAGCGGCCCTTTCGTCGACGGGCACAGCCGGGCTGGCCACGAAGAGAATACCGGCCGCAATGATAAGCGCCAGGGCCGCCACGAGATAAAAGGTGGGATGGATCCGGCCGGTCCGCAACAGCAACGCGGTAAACACCAGCGGCGCCACAAAGGAGCCAATCCCATTGACAAAATGCATCCCGTTCAGCCAGGGGCCAACCCGTTCCGCCTGCACCCAGATCAGCAGGGTGTTACAGCCCACCATCAGGTGACTGGTGCTAAAACCAATCACAAACATCAACAGATTCAGCTGCCAGAACTGGGTGGCCAGCGGCGTCAGCACCGTGGCCAGCGCCGTCACCAGCAGCGCTACGGCCATGGCTGGATGGCCCCGTAGCCGGTCATACATCCGTCCCCCGGCCAATGAGCCCAGCAAAAAGCCGATCCCCCGCGTGGTGAAGAACACACCGGTCTCCCCCGGCGACACCCCACTGTTCTCCGCCAGCGTCGGCAATGCCGGCCCCAACACCGCTGAGACCACGCCAAACATAAAAAAGGCTGCGTAATAACCAATCGTAGGCGATAACTTGGCCCGATTGGCCAACTCCAATGACAACTTATCCATCCCGCCAATGATAACGCGAGACTGTCCGGAGCGGCATCACCAACCTGTCAGGTTGGGGGACCTGTCAGGTTGGGGGGACCTGTCGACGACGGGTGTGGATGGCGTGGCCGCCCGCGGCCAACTGTTTGATATCGCGCTCGATGGTGCGCTCGGAGACCTGCAGCGCCTGGGCCAGGTCTCCATAAGTTGGCGCAGCCCCCTGGGCCCGGGCCTCAGCCATCAACCGGGCCAGGCGCTGGCGGCGCAAGGTTGCCTCCCCTGCTGCCGCCTGTAAGGCAGCATCTGCCGGGCCAGCATCCACCGTCCAGTCAACGGTCACATAATCTTCTGCCACCAACGGCCGCCCCAGGGGCACATCCTGCCGCACCAGCCTGACACGCAGCGGCGCCGGCCGCATTGCCAGATAGGCCGCCCGCACCTGCCGATGCAGCGTGATGCGCGCGACATAGTCCGCGCGCTTCTCCGGGTGAGCAAACCGATCCGCCTGTTCCACCAGGCAGTCATGCGCCCGCGCCAAATCGGCCACAGCGCCATTCAGCAAATAGCGCAAATAGAAATAGTGAGTATGGTTCGCCATGGAAGGGCCGTCAAAATTGATGCGTTGCCCCGCTTCCGTCAAAGCAACCAGCGCTTCTGCAGCTCGTCCAGTCTGCTGGCAAGCCTGAGCCAGCGCCAAAAAAGGACTGGCGTAAGCGCCGCTAAGCCCCTCTGCCAGATCTACCGCCCGGCGCAGCACCTCGTAAGCGACCTCTGCCTCCCCCAGACCCAGATGAGCCCGGCCAATAATCTGCCAGGCCTGAACCACAGCAGCGCCCTGCTCCTGCCGTTCCAGCCAGTCCCGCAGCGGGGCCAGTGCCGCCGCCGCCGCCTCATGTTCACCGGCCTGCTCATAACATTGGGCCAGCAGCGCCCGGTATTGCAGTTTCTTCTGGTAATCATCTGCCGCCAACTCGCGCTCGGCGAGCGTAACCAGCTCGGTGGCATAAGCCAGCGCCACCTCATGCATGCCCTGGAAGGACGCGCTGTTGGCCGTGTTATAAAGCGCCGTCGTCAGACCATAAAAGCCGCCGCCCAGACGCTGTTGCGCCAGCGTTTCCTCATGGAGCTGATGGGCCGTATCCCAATCACCGGTGAACTGAGCCGCCACGCCCCAGAGATAACGCCAATCAGCGGCAATGTGATGCAGCTCCGGCCGATCCGCCAACGTCGCCCTAACCGCTTCCAGCTCAACCAGCGCCGCATCCGCCTGGCGCGCTCGCAGCAGACAGGCCGCCAGGATAAGGCGCATCTCGGCCTGGAGCTCCGGCCGGTCCGCCAACGTCGCCGCCTGGGCCCAACCCCGTCGCGCCATGGTCAACCCCATCTCACTGTCGCCCATCGTAAAGGCATGTTTTAGGGCCAGCTGCTGCCACGCCTCCAGCGCCAGCGCCGGATTGCCCACCGCCTCAACCAGACCCAGAATCGCCGTCTGCACCCGTTCAATCTCCGGCTGACCGCTCTGTCCCATCAGCAGGTCAAACTTGAGCAGCAGCAAACGCAGCTCAATATCCTCATCGCGCTGGGACTGTGCCTCGGCCAGAAGCAGTTCAACCTGGGGCAACCGCTCACTGGTCGGGCTGGCCTGGTGCGCCAGCTGCAGCTGCAGCCAATGCAGCCCCAACAACTCGCCGGCCGTCAAACCAGCCCGAGCGGCCAGATCGGCAGCCTCCGTGGCATACTGGGCGGCCGAATGTGGCGCCCGCAAAGCGAGGGCCCCTTCCGCAGCGCGTTGATAATGAAACACCGCCGCCGGCAGGGCCGCGCCCTGAGCATAATGCCAGGCGATGGCGGCCTGTGGCGCCCGTTCCTGCCGCAACAACTCGGCCGCCTGACGGTGCCAGCGCTCCCGCTGCGGGCCGGGAATCTGCCGGTAGAGATGGAGCCGCACCAGCCCATGCTGAAACGCATAGCCGGTATCTGTCTCGCGCAGGAAGCGGCTGCCCACCAGCCGGCGCAGCTGTGGGCCAGTGAGCGGCGCCGGCAGCAGCGCGCTCCAGGGCACAAACGGCACCTCAAGGCCAAAGATGGCGGCAGCGGCCAGGGCGGTTTGGTCCACTTCGGCCAGCTTTTGCCACCGGCCGGTCAACAAAGGCCCCAGCCCCACCACCTCGCCCGGCGCCCCCTGCAACAGCTCCTGCAAGAGTAACGGATTACCACCGCTCAACTGCTGCAAACTGGTCACGTCCGCCGCCGCCTGGCTCGCCTGCGCCTGGACCAACTCGGCTACCTCAGCCGTCGTGAAGCCGCTCAGCGGTAGACGAAGTGGGCGTACAATGCGCTCGCTCTCCTGTAGCGCCGCCAGCGCCGGCTCGCTCTGGCGCAACTCCCAATCCCGGTACGCCAGCAGGAGCAGGATGGGTGCCTCCTGGCACAATGCCACGAGCGTTGGCCACAACCGCCAGAACTGCGGATCCGCCCATTGGACATCATCCAGAATCAGCAGCAACGGCCCCTGCTCCGCCCAACGCTGCAGGAGATAACGCAGCGCTGCTGCCTGCGACATTTCAGCGGCAAAATGGCTTGGCGGCAGGTCTGCGTTTTCCGCCCCCAGCAGCGCCTCCACCAGCGGGCGCAAGACCGGCGGCGCCTCGGCACTGGCAGCGCTCAGGGCAGGCCGGCGGCCCAACCCCTGTAACGCCTCCACCAGCGGGCCAAACAGGCGTGGCGCCCCTTCCTGCCCGCTGCCCCAACCACAGGCCAGCTGCCGCCACGCCGCTGCCCGTTCGATCTCACGCAGCAGGGTTGTCTTGCCGATGCCGGGTTCGCCTTCGACGAGGGCCAGGCCACCGCTGCCCCGCGCCAGCTGATCCAGCAGGGCCAGTAGGCCGGCTCGCTCCGCCTGCCGGCCCACAAACGGCGCCATCGAACCGGCCACTGCGGCCCGAGGTTGGGGCAACGCCGCCAGCAGGGCGGTTACCCCGGCCGATGGGGCCGCCCCCAATTCCTCGGCCAGCAACCTGGCCAGTTGCTCGTATTGCCGGCGGGCGGCGCCGGGCCGGCCGAGCCGGGCATAAAGCTGCATCACCAGGGCATGGGCTGATTCGTCGAGGGGATCGGCCTGCACCCAGCGGTGGGCCAGTAATAGCGCCTCGTGGTGGTGTTCAGGGCCAGCGGCGGCCAGGTGCTGGCTGGCCCGCCCCAGCGTGGCCAGGAACTGCTCCTGCATCAGGACACGTTCATTGAGCAGCCACTCCCCGTCCAGCTCTTCCAGCAAGTCGCCCCGATAGAGCGCCAGCGCTTCTTGCCAACCGGCCGGATCGCCCCCCGCCGCCAGCTCGCCAAAACGAACCGCGTCCACGGCCAGCCCCATCAGACCCACAGTCTCGCTGCTGAGCACCAGATGGTCAGCCAACTCGGGAACCTGCCGCTGCAGGCGGTAAAGGGTGTTGCTTAGTAGGTGGCGGGCTCGTTCTTCATCGCTATCCGGCCAGAGTGTGCCGGCGAGGCGGCTACGTGTGGCCTGGAAGCCGGACCGCCCCTGCAACGCCAGGTAGCCGAGCAACGCTGCGCCATTGCCAGTCAGCAGATAGGCGCGTTGCGCCAGCTGCAGCTGCAAAGGACCAAGTATGGCGATGCTGGGAGGCGAAAAAGGCATAAATCAGGTCGTTGTCGGGATAGTCGGCTCTGGATCCGGCGGGCAGGAGAGTGGCGAGAGACCGTCTCGATATGATGAGAGTCGGATGCAGCCACGTCCTGTCACCCTGCGGACCGGGCCAATTGTAGCAAATCCTGGAGATTATCTATGTTATCCAATCGTTTTCGTCTTCTTTTATTCATTATGCTGGCCAGCAGCGTACTGGCGCTGGGACTCTTCGGGCTGGGTTATGCCCCCGCAACTGCCCAGGCGCTCACTCAGCTCAAGCTGCCCGCCACACCTGAAACCATTCAGGCTGACATCGTCATCAGCCATACTGTCACGGTCGAAGATCCGGGCGGGCGGACCGGCTATTATCTCTCGATGGCCACGATTGGCGGCAAGCCGGCGATGGCCTTCCACAATGGGACGGCCGGTCAGGTGCAGTTTATGCTGGCCAATGATGCGGACGGCACCAGCTGGGGCGAGCCCATCAATATCAGAGCCGTCACCCCTTTTGCCTCCGGCATCGTGCTGCGTGAGATCAATGGCAAGCCGGCCGTGATCTATGACGATGTCGGCACGGACGCCCTCACCTACATTCAGGCCACCAGTGCCGACGGCAGCAGTTGGGGAACACCGGTGACAGTTGACCAGGTCTCGCCGTTTGGGACCGGCTACATTGACCTGGAGGTCGTGGCCGGCCAGCCAGCCGTCTCTTATGCTTATGCTCCACTGGCCAACAGCAATCTGCAGCTGCGCTACGCTCGCGCCAATGATGCCGACGGCGGCAGTTGGGGCACGCCCCAAATCCTGGACAACAGCCAGCCCATTGTGGGCGCCTTTAGCCAGTTGGAGGTGGTCGACGGCTTCCCCGCCATTGCTTACCAGAACTCCACTCTGGGTAACCTGATGTTTCTGCGCGCCCAGGACGCCACCGGCAGCAGTTGGGGAACACCGCAACTGCTCGCCAACGCCGGCACCGCCGGACAGCAGCTTACAATGGCCATCATTGCGGGTCAGCCGGCTATCGTCTACCGGGATGGCGCCTCAGGCGACCTGCGTTATACCCGGGCCACGACCGCCAGCGGCAGCAGTTGGGGGGCACCTGTTACCCTGCACCCATTCACCATCTCGGGCGGGGCCCCCCCACATCTAACCACAATCAACGGCCTGCCTGCCGTCGCCTTCCAGACCGGCGGCGCCGTCTACTTCCAGCGCGCCAATGACGCCACCGGCAGCAGCTGGCCAGCGCCAACGACAATTTATACAGGCAGCACCAGCAGTGATGGCGTTTACTACCTCAATTTGCAGATGGTGAACGGCCGGCCGGCCATTGCCGGCCAGAATTCCCTCCACGATGCCGTGGCTTACCTCCGGGCTGATAATGCGGCTGGGACGAGTTGGGGATCGCTGAGATTACTGCTGGGCGGGCTGGTCGGCAACGATAATTCGCTGGCCCTGGTCGGTGGGCGCCCGGCCATCAGCTATGCCGACAGCCTGGCCGGCGGCCTCCGCTACGCCCGGGCTGCTGATGCCACAGGCACCAGCTGGGAAACACCAATTAGTGTGGACCCGACGCTCCAGACCGGCGAGGGTAGCCAGCTACTGGTTGTCAACGGTCAGCCAGCCATCACCTACCTCGGCGATAATGGCAACCTGCGCTACGTACGGGCGACAGATGCGGTGGGCAGCAGCTGGCCCGCGCCGCAGAGCCTGATAGCTGATGGCGCTTATCTACCCAACCTGGCCATCTTTACCGACCGGCCAACCATTGTTTATTACGACTATAACGCCAGCGAAATTCGCCGTTTACGAGCCAATGATGCTGATGGGACAACCTGGGGCAGCCCCCTCACCATCGCCAGCCTGAATAGCAACGCCATAGACTCAGAAGATGGCAACCTGCTGCTGTTCTCGTTGAATGGCAATCCCGCCATCGTCTACAGCGATAGTCCAAATAATACGATTCACCTGATCCGGGCCAATGACGCGGCTGGCAACAGCTGGGGTGCGCCGGCCCAGGTGGCCACAGGCGGCGAAGGCGATGGCCTCAGTTACGATTTTCATGAAGATCGGCTGGCCTTGCTCTTCTACTATTGGGACAGTGCCAATTCCGAATATCAGCTAACCTACGTGCGGGCAACGGACTTATCGGCCAGCAGTTGGGCCACGCCAGTCACCATCCACGCCCAAAGCGGTGTCAATAATCGACCGTTCTTGACCTGGATAAACGGCGCACCGGCCGCTCTGTATGTCGATAGGCAAACCGACCAATGGCAGTTACTGCGGTCCACAGATGCCAGCGGCACCAGCTGGGGTACACCACAACCCGTTCTCCCCAACTATGGCGATGCCGACATACTCCGCCTGGATGAGCATGCCTTTGCCTTCAGCAACGGCAGTGATGCCCTCCACTATCTCTACTATCAGTTAGAGACCCAGTTTAAGCTTTATCTGCCGACGGTCATTCGGCAATAAAGAACCCTCCTGCAGGCGCAGCGTACTCGGCCCCACACTAACCGGGTACGCTGCGCCTCACCTCCCGGCCCAGCCCACTTAGCCAAATGTGGGTCTCCCACCAACCCAAGGTAAAATAGCGCATCAACCTTACCTCACCTAGCTCAGAGGAAATCATTATGCGCGAGAATAAAATCAAAACGATCTGGTCAAACGGGGGCAATGTGGTCAATGGCTGGCTGGCGATCCCCAGCAGCTGGTCAGCGGAGGCGATGGCTCATCAGGGCTTTGACAGCCTGACGGTGGACATGCAGCATGGCCTGGCTGACTATCAGACCGCGGTCACCATGCTCCAGGCGGTCTCTACAACCGATGTCATCCCCATGGCCCGCGTGCCCTGGAATGAGCCGGGCATCATCATGCGCATGTTGGACGCCGGCTGCTACGGCATTGTCTGCCCGATGATCAACACGCGGGCTGAAGCAGAGCAATTTGTGGGCGCCTGCCGTTATCATCCGGCCGGTTACCGCAGCGCCGGTCCCACCCGGGCCCGCATCTACTCCGGCGGCAACTACCTCGAGGAGGCCAATGACGTCATCCTCACCTTCGCCATGATCGAGACCGCCCAGGCGATCGAGAACCTGGAAGATATCCTGAGCGTACCCGGCCTGGACGCTGTCTACGTCGGCCCCAGCGACCTCTCCATCACCCTCGGCGTCCAGGGGCAGTTCGACTCCCCGCCGATGAAAGAGGCCCTGGCCTACATCGCCGACACCGCGGCCAAACACGGCGTCGTCCCCGGCATCCACACCTCCGGCCCTGAGTTCGCCCTCAAAATGCTGGGCATCGGCTACCGCTTCGTCACCCTCACCTCAGACAGCGCCATGATGACCCAGATGGCCAAACAGATGGTGGACGAGACGAGGGCGGGCCAGAGTTCAAATGATGCAGGGCAGCTTTACTAACAGCTAATAGCTAACAGCTGTTAGCTATTAGCTGTTAGCTGTTAGTCAGAACATTCGTGATCTGGCTCTACCTCCTCCCCGCCCTTCTCCTCCTGGCCGCCTTCCTGTATTGGGGGCTGGTGATTACGGAGGGTGTCTATTTTGGCCGCCGGCTGGTTGTCTGGTTGTATGATCTGACGGCGCCGAAGTATGAGGGGATCAAGGAGTTTAATGAGCTGGCGGAGCGCTTTTTTATCGCCCAGCCGCTGCTGCAGTTGATGGACGATTATGCGTCGTTGCGGGTGCTGGATGTGGCGGCGGGGACTGGCCGGGTGGCGCGTAGCTTTTACCTGGAGGGAGATGCCTTTGCCGGGCAGATCATCTCGTTGGAGGCATCCGGACCGATGCTGGCGGTGGGACGGGATCTGGCGGACCGGCCGGATACCCACTGGCTCCAGGCTCTCGCCGAACCGCTCCCCTTCGCCGACGCCCAGTTTGAGATCGTCACCTGCCTGGAAGCGCTGGAGTTCCTGCCCTCGCAGGAAAAGGCGCTGGCGGAGATGGTCCGGGTGCTGCGGCCCGATGGCGTCCTGCTCACCACCCGCCGCAAGGGCTGGGAAGCACACACTTTTATTGGCCGTTACTACAGCGAAGCCCACTTCGTAGAACTGCTGCAGGGGCTGGGCCTCATCAACGTCATGGTCCAGCCCTGGCAGTTTGACTACGAACTCGTCTTCGCCATCAAACCGCCTGAGGAATAGGGTTTTTGCCGCAGATTGCGCAGATTACAGGATTTTTGCATTCGCGTTCTAGACGTGTTGGGAAAAGTAAATCGGGAACAGTCCCCTTCCCCGAACTTGTGCTGAGCGGAGCGAAGTGTCTACCTGTCATGCTGAGCACAGCGAAGCATCTGCGGCAAAAAAGAATAGGTCAACATGTCAATTAGAACGATGTCTATCGACGACTACGACGCCATTATCGCCATGTTTGCGGCCACGCCGGGTGTGACTGTGCGGGATGCGGATAATCGGGAGGCGACGGCGGTTTACCTTGAGCGCAATCCTGGCCTTAGTTTTGTGGCGGAAGAGGCTGGCGCCATCGTCGGCTGCGTCATGTGCGGCCACGACGGGCGCCGTGGCTACCTGCAGCACCTCGTCGTCAACCCGGCCTACCGGGGCCGCGGTCTCGGCGAAGCCCTGACCAGCGCTTGCCTGGACGCCCTCGAGGCCCTCGGCATCCGCAAAACCCACATCTTCGTCCTCAAGACCAACGAGATCGCCAACCAATTCTGGCCCAAACGGGGCTGGCAGCTGCGCGAGGACATCTACATGTACTCGTACAACCGCTCGGATAATCCCAATATTTAGCTAACCTGCTGCTACGGACTCTCCTTTATCTTAACGACATTTCCTGAGCCTCCTTCATGGGGTATGACGACCCTCTAGAGCAGGCGAAGGACCCCGCCCTGGCTCCTTAACCAGAACATCTGCTTCCGGGAAGCGAATGTCGCCTGCCCGGTGCACCACAGCGCGCTGACCTGGCAACAGCCTGATTCGCCAGCCACACTGACCAGCCATCGACCGGGTCGGGCCAGCGTCACAGGAAGGGATCCTTCGCCTGCTCTCAGTTAGCCTGATGCCCCATGAAGGAGGCTCAGGAAATGTCGGCAAAGTGAGTTTGGACCGCGGCAGGATACCCATCGCCCGACACAGTGTGTATAGTGTGTATAATTGACAGATAAAAGCCGCGAGATCATTGCCAGATAGGCTGGCTGGGAATGGCCGCCAAACAAGTGAGGGGAGCATGAACTATCCCGTCGTCATTCACAAAGATCCGGATTCTGATTACGGCGTGACGGTACCGGATCTGCCGGGCTGTTTTTCCGCCGGGCAAACCATTGACGAGGCCCTGGTACAGGTCGTCGAAGCTATTGAAACCCATCTGGAGGGGCTGCTGCTGGATGGTGAAGAGTTGCCAGCTGGCACAACCATCGAGGCGTACCAAAACGACCCGGCTTATGCTGACGGGGTCTGGGCTATTGTGACGGTTGATCTGTCCAGGCTTTCCGGCCGGTCCAAACGGGTCAATATCACCCTGCCAGAACGACTGCTCAATATCATGGACCAATACGCCGCTGAGCATGGTGAAACCCGCTCCGGCCTCATCGCTGAAGCGGCCCTGGAATATATCGTGCGGCGGCAACAATCGTAAGCGCCGCTTGCCAACTGCCGTCCCATTCCGCCATAATACCGCTGGGAAAGGGTTCAAAATCGATACGTTGCCCGGGAGTAGACCATGCAACTGCCGCTTTTTGATCCGCAACCGGCCGATCCCCTCACCCAGATAGGCCCTGCCGCGGTCAGCTACAAAGCCGCCCGCTCCATCCTGACCAGCACCGCCGGCTTCCTCGACGGCTACGATTTCTCCCTCAACCCGTACAGCGGCTGCACCTTTGGTTGCACCTATTGTTACGCCGCCTTCTTTAGCCGGGACAGCGCCAGGCAGGCAACCTGGGGCGCCTGGGTTCAGGTCAAGGAAAATGCCCTGCAACTGCTGCGCAAACAACGCAGGCAGCCCCTTCAGGATAAGATCATTTACATGAGCAGCGTCACAGACCCGTATCAGCCGATTGAGCGCAAATTGGGCCTGACCCGCCAGATCCTCCAGGAACTGCTGGATTATCATCAGGTACGGCTGGTCATCCAAACGCGCAGCCCCCTGGTCACGCGCGACATCGATTTGCTCAGCCAGTTCGCGCATCTTCAGGTCAACATGACCGTCACGACAGACAGCGAGCAGGTCCGGCGCGCCTTTGAGCCTGGCTGCCCGGGCAACAACGCCCGGCTGGAGGCGATCCGGGCCGTCGCCGCCGCCGGGATTAGCAGCTGCGTGACGCTGACGCCGCTGTTACCAGTCGAGGATCCGGCCGGTTTTGCCCGGGCCGTCGCAGCCACCGGCGCGGGGAGCTTCATCGTCCAACCCTTCCATGTCACCCGGGGGAAGTTCGTGGCCGGCACACGCCAGCAGGCTCTTGACCTCGTCAAAAAGCTGGGCTGGGATAATGATCGCTATCTGGCCACTGTCAACATCTTGCGGCACCATTTGCCCAACCTGAGCGAAGGCAAAGCGGGCTTTGCCCCGCCAGATTAACAGTCCTGTTGTAATCACAACCAAAAATCGCTAAGCTACTCATATGAGTCACAAAATCTTGCTTGTCGAAGATGACAAGACGTTACAGGAAACGGTCAAATATAATTTGACCCGCCAGGGCTACGACGTCAGCACCGCCTCTGACGGGCGCGCCGCCCTGAAGCAGGCCCGGGAGCAGGCGCCGGAGCTGATCATCCTGGATGTGATGCTGCCGGAGATGGATGGCTTCGAGGTCTGCCGCATCCTGCGCAAGGAGATGAGCGTCCCCATCATCATGCTCACCGCCCGCACCGACGAGGTAGACCGGGTAGTCGGCCTGGAGGTGGGCGCCGACGACTATCTGACCAAGCCATTCAGCATGCGGGAGCTAATGGCCCGCGTCAAGGCGATGCTGCGCCGGGTCCAG
The DNA here is from genome assembly GCA_020634575.1 of Ardenticatenales bacterium. Next base: position 58,872 of record JACKBM010000032.1, read on the forward strand.
CTTATCCGCGACGAGCTAGAAAGTAGCCCGAACGGTCATGGGGAATCAGCCGCGAACATTGAGACGGCGCCAGCTGGCGAAATCCTCACCTTCGGCAACCTCACCATCAACCTGCGCCGCCACGAGATCTCCCTGGACGGCGACCCGATCCAGATGAAGCCGATGGAGCGTGAGTTGCTCCTTTTCCTGGCCCGCAACCGGGGCATTGCCCTCTCGCGCGATCTGATTCTGGAACGCGTCTGGGGCTGGCAATATGACAGCGGCAGCCGCACCGTCGACGTCCACGTCCGCTGGCTGCGCGAGAAAATCGAGAAGGATCCCAAATACCCGGAGCGCATCGTCACCGTGCGCGGCCTCGGCTATCGCTTCGAAGGGTAAATCCGGCCATGTCCACCAGGCTGCCCCTGCGCCTTCTGCTTCCCATCGCCCTGATCAACCTGATTACCCTGGCCGGTCTGGCCTGGTATCTGGGCCGGCCCGGCTGCGACGGGAGCTGCACGGTGCCGGCCATCCTGCTTTTTGTGGCGCTCAATCTGCTGCCAACGGCGCTGCTGATCGCCCTGACAGCCGGCCGGGATCGCGCCTTTATTGAGCAGCTAACGGCCCATTTGCGCCCGCTGGTGCGGGGCGAACCGGCCGGTCGCCTCCTCAACGTCGCCCACGAACCGCTCAACCAGCTCATCACTACCATCAACAACCTGACTGATCAATGGGAAGAAGAACGCCAGACGCTGCGCGCTGACCAGCAGCAGCTGGCCGCCGTCCTCGACCAGATCGCCACCGGCGTCCTCATTACCGACGGCAATGGCGAGGTACAACTGGCCAACCCGGCGGCCCTGGAGCTACTCGGCCTCAAAGGGGCCTCTCAACTCAACCGCTCCTTTGCCTCCATCGCCCGACACCACCAGCTGATTGAGCTGTGGCGCCGTTGTCGCGAAGAATGGACGGAGCAGATTGCCGCCATCAACATTGATGCTCGCGGCGGCATCTTTCTGCAGGCCATCATCTCCCCCTTCCAGGAACGGGCCGGCCAGCGCTGTCTCATCATCCTGCAGGATCTGACCCGCATCCGCCAGCTGGAAACAGTACGGCGCGACCTGATCAGCAACGTCTCCCACGAGTTTCGCACGCCACTGGCCTCCCTGCGCGCCCTGGTTGAGACTTTGCAGGAGGGCGCTCTCGACGACCCGCCTGCGGCCCAGCATTTTCTGCAACGAACCGCCCACGAGGTGGACACCCTGACCCAGATCGTCGAGGAGCTGTTGACGCTGTCCCGGATCGAAGGTGGGCAAGTCGCGCTGCGGCTGCAAGCAACTTCAGTAACCGACCTGCTGCTGGCAACGGCGGAGCGATTCTTGCCGCAGGCGGAACGGCAGGAGATCGATTTGCGGCTGGACGTACCGGCCGGTTTACCGCCGGTCCTGGCCGATGAGGGCCAGATCCTGACGGTCTTGAGCAACCTGGTTCATAATGCGATTAAGTACACACCGGCCGGTGGTCAGGTCACGTTAAGCGCCCACCGGCAAGAAGACCAGATCTGCTTCCTTGTGGCCGATACCGGCGAGGGTATCCCCAGCGACGACCTACCCCGCATCTTTGAACGCTTTTACAAGGCTGACCGTGCCCGGCAGCGCCAGATCGGTGGCACCGGCCTGGGGCTGGCCATCGCCAAACACACCGTCCAGGCCCACGGTGGCCGCATCTGGGCGGAGAGCAGAGAGCGCAAGGGCAGCACCTTCTTCTTTACGCTACCAACCGCCTGAGTTTCCTTATCCCTGCTTCAGAAGGATCATTTTTTGCCCGTCAAGGCGTCCTTCTGTACACTGACCGCTTTGGATTGCACTCATTTCTCACTAGGAACGCTTCATGACCGCTGGCCAGATCGCTCTGAATATCGCCATCGTACTCGGTAGTATCCTGGCCCTCTGGATTGGCGCTGATTTCTTTGTCGCCTCGGCTGCCCGCATCGCCCGCAAGATGGGCATGTCGGAGCTGGTCATCGGCCTGACCATTGTGGCGATGGGCACCTCCGCCCCTGAATTCGCCGTCACTGCCCTGGCCGCCTGGCACGGCACCGCTTCCATCCCCATCGGCAACGTCGTCGGCTCCAACATCTTTAATCTCGGCTTCATCCTGGGCACCGTCGCCATCATCCATTCCATCAGCACAGACAGAAATGTCATTTTTCGGGATGGTTCTATCCTCATCGGCTCCACCCTGATGTTGTTGCTTTTTATGTGGGATGGTCAATTGGTCCGCTGGGAGGGCATCGTCATGTTTCTCTCCCTGCTCGCCTACCTCGGCTTTCTCATGTACAAGCGGGAGTATGATGACGATGAGGTGCCAGATGGCGAATATAGCTGGAAAGATATCCCGCTTTTGCTGGGCGGCCTGGTGCTCATTGTCCTGGGCGGACGTTACCTGGTCTCGTCCTCTGTCCTGCTGGCGGAGGCTGTTGGTCTGTCAGAATGGGCTATTGGCGTGACCATTGTCGCGGCCGGCACCTCGGCCCCGGAAGCGGTCACCTCCATCGTGGCCATCACCCGGGGGCACAGCCAGATTTCCCTGGGTAATCTGATTGGTAGCAACATCTTCAATGTCCTGGGAGTGCTCGGCTTTGCCGGCATCCTGACCCCACTCAGCCTCGGCCCCGGCGAATATTTCAGCCTGGTTTACCTGACTATCCAGATGATCATCACCGCTTTATTGATGCGTAATGGCTGGCAGCTCTCGCGCCGGGAAGGGATTGTACTGCTGCTGATCAATGGCGCCGTCTGGATCTACTTCATCATGAGCGGCCGGGCCGCGGTTTAGCGCCTATCCAGTGCTGGCCCGCAACAATCCTTTCCGACGTCATCTCGAACGACACAGGCCCTACCTGCACGATCAACCTGACGGAGCGACAGACCCCTATCCATGGCGCCGCCTGAACCGGCCCACATCTCGGTTGCCGAGGTTGCGTGGCCAGGCTGCTAAGAAACAAGGCGGAAATGGCGTGCGGTCTGAGGTTCGTAGTAAACGCTTTAGCGTTCCGCGTGCATCCCTTTTGGTGGTGGCGACGTGTCGACCAGCAGCCGTCTTGATGATCACAAAAGGCTAAAGCCCTTTACTACAAACCTGACTTCGTACTGCAAATCTTGAACCAGTTTCTTCCCTTATTGAACGCGGCCCACCACGTGGTGTTTCTCAGGGTGACGTCGGTAAATTTTGGGTGATGACGTTGCGGACGGGCCTTGTAGCGATTTGCTGGGCTCAAAACCGGCAGCAGTTGACGCGAAACAAACCGTAGCGGCCATCTTCGTGCAGAACTAAAGCAGCCCCCTGGCCCGCAACTGCTTCATCACCTGCGCCAGTTCCGTCTGCTGGGCGACAAAATCCGCATCACCCGTCAACTCAAAATCCAGACGGTGGAACGGATCGCCATCAAAGTCCCAGATCACCTGCAAACCCCAGCGATCCGGGCGAGGCACGTAGACCTCGCACATTTGCCAACCGTCGCCGGATGATAGGAATTCCACTTTATAAACATGATAGCCTCTGCCATCGCTGAGATAGGGTGCGCTAATTTGAATGGCTGTGGCACCAGCCTGCTTGAGTTCGTCATGAATAAAGCGGCTGGGCAATCGCCGCTGAAACAAACGCCACCTCTGCTTCGAGAGCAAGGCAATCCAGGCCAGCATACCAAATATTGTCAGAAGGGGGCCCAGCAGAGCTTCAATCATATTTGCAGCAACGACCTAAAGAAGACCCTTTGTTCGCAATAGCTTGATCTCGTGCGCCAACTCGGTCTGCTGCGCCACAAAATCCGCATCCCCCGATAACTCAAAGTCCAGGCGATTAAAAGGATCACCATCATAATCCCAGATCACTTGTCTATCCCAAACATCACGGAACGGCATGTAAACCTGGCATACCCGCCACTCACCGGTCGCCGCCAGAAACTCAACCGGATAAACCTCATAGCCGCGCCCATCGCTAAGGAAAGGTGCCGAAATATCAATCGCTGTGGCGCCATCACGCTTCAGACTCGAGCGGATAAACTCCTCAGGCGTCACAATTTCGCGCCAGCCGCCATCAACATCATTAATTTGGATGGCAAAAACAAGTAGCACAAGAAAAACGAGCGGCAGCAAGTACCACATAATGAAGTACAGTCTACTCCCATTTCCATTTGAATTGAAGGTTTTTCGGCCAATCTTGATGAATCCTTGACAGCCCTTTACAGTGGCACTAACATCTTTGGACTGGGGTCCGTTTATTGTCACCAGGCCCCAGAGTTTCAGGAAGGGAAAAGTTGCCGCCCGGCAACTCATTTGGAGGAAAAATCATGAATATTGCGCTATGGATCGTATCTGGTTTGTTGGCCCTGGCCTTTTTGATGGCGGGTGGTATGAAAGCCTCTCAGCCCAAATCTGCCCTGGCCGACAGGATGGGCTGGGTGAACGACTTTTCGGACACGCAGGTGAAGATTATTGGCGCCCTGGAAGTGGCCGGCGCTATTGGGCTTATTCTGCCCTGGCTGCTGGACATCGCCCCAATCCTGACGCCGATCGCTGCCCTGGGGCTGGTCATCACGATGATCGGTGCAGCTATCGTCCATCTACGCCGCGGCGAAACTCAGATGATTGTGCCGAATATCGTCCTTGGCCTGCTGGCTCTTTTCGTTGCCCTGGGCCGCTTCGGCATCTTCTAGGCCAACCTGACAACAAAAAAAGGGCGGCCCTTGCGAGCCGCCCTTTCATCTACTTTTGCTATCACTCAGGCCTGCTCCGCCAGCAGCTCCTCTTCAACCAGCCTGGCTGACGTCATCGCCTCAATGAAGCGCCCGATCCGCTGCCAGACCTGTTTCATCGCCTCAGAATTGTCCCTGAGCAATTGATGGCCCGCTTCCGGGAAGATCACAATATCCTTCTGTTTGGCCGGCAACAGTTCAAAAATCGTCTGGCTTTTTTCTACTGTGGTAGCGATATCCTGCCCGCCCTGAATGATCAGGGTCGGCGCCTGAATCCGGCGCCATTGGTTGCGCCCCATCTTGAAGGCACGGCTCATCTCAGCCAACGCCGAGGTTGGCATCCGGCTGATCTCTTCCAGCCATTTTTGCAGCGCTGGATCGTTCAGATTCACTTCCGGGTACATGTCCAGGATGCGCTCGTGGGCGATCTTGCGCAGACTGCTCCGCTTAAGCGGCTCCAGCCACGGCATCACATATTTCAGGATAGGCATCAGGCTCAAGCGCCAATCCGGCACTTCCAGCGGTGGCGCCACCAGGACCAGGCCGCGAATGTTGCCGTGGATGGTGGCCAGGTAACTACCCAGCACAGCCCCCATCGAATGACCGATGATGACAATTTCCTGGCAATGCTCACTGATCGTCGCCAGCGCATCTGTAGCTTCCGCCAGCCAATCCTGCATGGTCACGCCGGCTAGTTTGTCTGGGTGATGGCCATGGCCGGGCAACAGGGGCGCATAAACTGTCAGCCCTTGCCGGGCCAGCGCCTCAGCCAAAGGGCGCCCACTCTTGGGCGTACCCATAAAGCCATGCAGAAAGAGGCAACCAACTTGCCCGCCATTAAAAAGGTAGGCACGACGGTCCAGAAAGACTTCATAGCTCGGAGCGTAAGGCATGAAGTTAGTATAATCAACTGGAAAATGTGTGACAAGACAAAAAAAGGCCGCGCAGCCAATGCTGTGCGGCCCTTTTATTCTTCGATTAACAAAACAGCTCGGGGCAATTACGCTTCCTGAGCCTTCTTCAGCTGGTCAATCTTGCGGGACAGACCGTTGATCTTGCTGGTCAGTTTGTCAAAATCTTTCTTGGTCGGCACATTGAGGCGTTCCAGGACAGACTCAATACGGCGGTCCAGTTCGTTACTGGCCCGGTCGGTCAGCTTGTTGGTGGCTTCGCGCCGGCGCTCCACAACATCACTGAGCATCTTGCGGCCATCTTTCTCGGCGATTTCCCCACGCTCCACGAGGCGACCAACGAAGGAGCTGATCTCCTCCTGGGAAATGACGACGGCGCCGATGCTCGCCAGCAGGACTTTGTGAGCCGTCTCCACAAAAGCAGAACGGCCATTCTCTACAATCTCTTCTTCCATAATCTCGATGTTCTCGATCATCGTAATCTCCTGATGCCCCGTCAACTTGACCAAATAGGCAACTTTGTTATCTTCCAAAGGTAGTTTCGTAAGGATTTGGGTGGCAGTGCATGGCTTGACACGTTATAGCGCACTGCGTCATAGCGACAATATAACACAGTGCGTCATGGGCTGTCAAGTATGATATTTGTTAGAAACGGAGCCGTTCCCTATTACCAGTTTGCGTCGTTCCTGAGCTGCGATTTTATTGATCATGCCGTTTTTACCCGGCAGGGTGGCGTGAGCCAGGGCGCATTCAGTTCGCTCAATTTGAGCTCAGCGGTGGCGGATGAACGGGAGGCGATCGCCGAGAACCGGCAGCGGGCATATGGGAGCACCGGCCGGTCCACGCAGACCCTCGTCCACGCCCACCTCACGCACGGCAATGACGTCCTCGAAGTTGGCGCCCGCCATTATGGCACCACGCCGGGGCAGGCCGATGGCTTGATCTCGGCCGAGCCAGGCTGCGGCATCACCATGAACTACGCCGATTGCGCCCCTATCTTCCTGGTCGATCCGATCAACCGGGCTATCGCCGTCGGCCACGCCGGCTGGCAGGGGACGGTCCAGGATGTGCCCGGCGCCATGGTCCAGGCCATGGCCGCCGCCTACGGTAGCCGGCCGGCTGATCTCCTGGCCGGCATCGGCCCCTGCATCGGTCCTGACCAGTACGAAGTGGACGAACCGGTCATCAGCGCCGTCCAGGCCAGCTTTGCCGACCCGGCTGAGCTGCTGCGGCCGCAACCAGGCAAAACGCGCCCCCATTTTGACATTCCCCTGGCCAACCAGCGCAACCTGGAACGGGCCGGCGTGCGCCAGATCGAACAGGCCGGCCTCTGCACCGCCAGCAACACCGACCTCTTCTTCTCCCACCGCGCCGAAAAAGGGCGCACCGGCCGCTTCGGCGTCATCCTGCAACTGCGCTGAGGGGTAGGGGACCCGTCGGGTGCAGGACCCGACGGGTCCCCTACCCCTCATTCGTATTTACATAATCCCGCGGACAGCCTACAATCTAGCCATGCGCCGGCGCATTTTACTTTACCTGTCCCTACTCATCGGCCTGGCTGCCTGTACCCCGGGCGCCACGGCGGTTCTGCCCGCCGCCCCGCTGCCCACGCTGGCCGCTGCCGCTGCTGTCCCGACCACCACTGCCGCCGCAGCCACAGCCCTTGCCCTGGCCGGTCTGCCGCCCACCTTCACGCCGGACCCACGCCATACCAGCGTTGCCACAGCTTCACCCATCTGGCAGACGCCGACGGCCGGCCCGACCAGCACCCCATTCCCCACGCTCACCGCCACGCCATCCCCCACAATGCCGGCCGCGGCCCAACCCATCCAAGCAGATACGCTGAGCGGGCCGCCCAACGCCACTGACTGCGGCAACGCTGGCTATGTGTTTGCCAGCCAGTTCAGCAGCGCCTATGGCAACCGCGCCTACCACGCCTATCTGCCGCCCTGTTATCGAGACGATGGCGCCGCCTACCCTGTTCTCTACCTGTTCCATGGCTCCATTCAGACCGATACCCATTGGCTGGAGCTGGGGCTGGCGGCGATCGTGGATGAGGGGATACGGACCGGCCGGTATCCCCCTTTCATCGTCATCATGCCGTTCAATGACAGCCTCGGCAACATGACATCCGGCGGCCCCAACAGCATCGAAGGGATCACGGTCAATAGTCTGCTCCCCTACGTCGCCCGCAACTTCTGTAGCTGGGAAAGCGCCCGCGGTCGCTCCCTGGGCGGCATCTCCCGCGGCGGCTACTGGGCGCTGATGATCGCCTTTCGCCATCCCGACTTGTTTGGCGCCGTCGCCGGCCATTCCTCCCATCTCCGCTTCGAGACAGATGCCCCTCAATACAACCCGCTAGCCACTTACGCGACCGCCGACCTCAGCCAGATGCGCATCTGGCTGGACTGGGGCGAAACGGATTTCCTCCGCGCCGGGCAGGAGCAGTTACGCGACAGCCTGATCGCCGCCGGCATCAGCCATACCGCCACGGTGAACCCGGGCGGCCACAACGAAACCTACTGGACCCTCCATTTGCGCGAATATCTCGACTGGCACGCCGCCGGCTGGAGCCTGGATCGGGATAGCTATCCCAATTGTTCCTGAACCGATGGAACCAAAGCCGTCGCTATAACGTTCTAGGGCTGAAGCAGCGTCCTTTTGCGCTGCGCATGGAGTGAAAACAGTATGTTAGCTAAATTCAAATACCCAGCCCTGGCGGCTTTACTTTTCCTGACAATTCTCTTCGCGGCCTGTACGGCTGAACTGACGACGGTAACCAGTGTGCCCGAGGCCACGGAGCCGCCGAACAGCGAAGAACCTACGGAAGAACCCACAGCCGAACCACCGGCAGAGGCGCCCACGGCCTACCCAGTCGACGAAGCCGGCAACCTCTACGTCAATTCAGTCGACGTTCTGCTTATGGAATCGTTCCCCTTACAGGCACAAGCGGTGGTCACGGGCGACCTGGCCAATGGTTGTATTGTCCTCAACGGGCTGACAGCCGTACGCGACGGCGACAGCTGGCGAATCGAGTTTGACCTGACCCATCAGGGCGAAATGTGTACCGAGGCGTTGGTGCCTTTTGAGGAAAATGTAGCGTTGGATATTCTGGGCGTACCGGCCGGTACCTACACCGTCAGCGCCGGTGATGTCTCAACCGAGTTCACCCTGGCCATGGACAACGGTCCCATCGACGAGGAAAGCAGCGCCGTCATTACCCTGGAGCGCACCCCCTGCTTCGGCTTTTGCCCGACCTACACGCTGGCGATCTTTGCCGATGGCACCGTGCGCTACAACGGCCTGAATCATGTCGATGTCATGGGCGAGCAGACCGGTCAGATCAGCCCGGAACAGGTGCAAGCACTGATTGACGCCTTCCAGGCGATCAACTACTTCGACCTGCAGGATGAATACACCGACCTATACGTCAGCGACATGCCGTACACCATCACCTCACTGACCCTGGACGGCCAGACCAAGCAAATCAACCGCTACGGCGGCGACGGCAGCGCCCCCATGGCCCTGCTCGAACTAGAAAACCTGATCGACACCACCGTCAACAGCGAACAATGGACCGGTTCGCCGCCGCCGGAGCCGATTTTGATTGAGAAGCCGGAGGGATGATAGTAGTCAGCGGTCAGTACGGACCTGCGGTCCTTTCAGCGGTCAGTGAGGTTTCGTATTCGCTGACTGCCGAAAGGGCCAACGGCCCGTACTGATGGCCGAAAGGACCGCAGGTCCGTACTGAAAGGGCCAACGGCCCGTACTGACTGCTGACGGCCCCTCTCCTCACTCTTCCCCCCGCAAATACGCCGCCAACGTCGCCCTTACCTTCTCAAACCCGGACAGCCGCGTCACTTCATAGCCGTGGCTGTTTTCGCGGACGTGGCCGATGCAGGCGACGCGCTGGGCGGCGCCGGTCTGGAAAACCAGGCTGGCGTCGCTGGCGGCGCCGGTGTAGGCGGCCACCTGGAGCTCGGTGCCGGCGCTCACCGCGGCGGCTTGCAGGGTGCGCAGCAGCTCATAATCGTATTGGGCGCGGGCATCCTTGGCCCAGATGCCGGGGCGGCCATCGATGACCAGCGGCACACCGGCCGGTATCGGCGAGCCATCGACAGCAATAAAAATCTCCGGCCGCTCACGCAGCGCCACCACCTTCGCGCCCAGGCCGCCAATCTCCTCGCTGATCGTAAAGGCGATGATCGTGGGCCGGGCGGGCAGCCAATCTTCGCCAACCATCGTTTCCAGCAGACGCAGCAAGATGGCACAGCCCAAATTATCATCAAAGGTCCAGGCCGCCACCAGCGGATCTGCCTCATCGCCAAAGACGATGGGACCGCAGTGGGCCCGCGCCTTGACCGCCTGCGTACCGGGCCGCACCCCCTTCGCCGCCAACTGGGCGACGCTGAGGCCGGTCAAAATACGCACACTGTCCCAGCTTTGTCCCGCCTTATCCCCATGACCACCATGTGTCGACCCCATCGATAGCACCCCGGTGATGGTCTCTTCATCACCCAGGATCTCCACCGGCCCTTCGCCGATCTTGAAGGGGAACAGGCCGCCAGAACGATTTACCGCCAGGGACCCATCCGGGTTGATGCGCTCCACCACCATGCCAATCTCGTCCATGTGGGAAGCGAGGATCTGCAGGCCCGCTTCCGGGTTCAAGCCGGGCAGCCGCACGAGGATATTACCGGCGGCATCCTGCTCTGGCCGGTAGCCCCAACCCGTCAGCTTCGTCTTGATCACCGCGGCCACATTCGCCTCCCGGCTAGAGGGCGAGGGCACATGCACCAAATCCGTAAAATGGGCCAAAATGGGATTATTCATGAGATAACTCCTGGTTACGAACCACGATAAGTGTGGCCCGGTGTTGGGCGAAGGAATCGTCTAATCGTAAGCCGGGCGCGGGGAATTGCCAACAAGTTGCCCAGAAAGCGAAATACCCCGCGAGGCGGGGCATTTCTTTGGCAAGACAAGGAGGAGTTTGGTGAAGCTCCATACAGAAGAAGAAGAGGATTCTGGAACTTACAGACCCCATCATAGGCGCCCCGTGTTAACGGCCGATTAAAGCGTTGTTACCATTTTGCAAAGAGTCTGTTAGCCGATCAATACGGCTCGTTTTCGGGGAACAACTTCAACCGCTAACCTGCTCATAACCGATTCTTAACACCTCTTTTAATCACGTTTAACAGAGCATCGCTATCCTCGCCCCAATTCTGTTACCCGATGGCCAACGGCTGTCTGGAGGATCTGACACCCATGCATCGTTTGCCCAAATCGCTTATCCTGTTTGTGACCAGCAACCTGACCATCCTGCTCTGCCTGGGCCTGCTTTTTTGGGGTAAGGCGGCGGCTGATTCACGTGTACCGGCCGGTGGCGGCCTCACCCTGACCCTCATTGGCCAATATGAAACCGGCATCTTTGGCGAAAGCGCGGCTGAAATCCCCGCGTATGACCCGGCCAGCCAGCAGCTCTTCATCACCAATTCTGCCAATGGCGTCGTCGATGTCCTGGACATCAGCGACCCGACCAGCCCCGCCCTGGTCGCCTCGTTGCCTGTTTCGCCCTTTGCCGCCTCGCCCAACAGCGTCGCCGTCGCCGACGGCCTGGTAGCCATCGCCGCGGAAGCCGCAGACAAACAGGCCCCGGGCAGCGTCATCTTCTACGACACCGCCGGCACGTTTGTGGACGCTGTGACAGTCGGCGCCCTGCCGGATATGGTGACCTTTACGCCGGATGGGCAAAAAGTCATTGTAGCCGGTGAAGGTGAGCCGAATGATGCCTACGACAATGACCCGCTGGGCACCGTTACGATCATCGACGTAGGCGCCGGTCCGACCCGCTTCGCCGGCGGTTTTGCCGCCAATATTCTTGACTTCACCAGTTTCAATGGCGGCGTGGACCCGGCCATCCGTATCTTCGGACCCAACGCCTCCGTCGCCCAGGACCTGGAACCGGAATACGTCGCCGTCAGCCCGGATGGCGGTACCGCCTATGTCACGCTGCAGGAAAATAACGCGTTGGCCATCGTGGACATCGGGACGGAAAGCATTACGGCGGTCTTGCCGCTGGGCTATGCGGACTTTAGCAGTGGCAATCACCGCTTCGACGCATCCGACCGGGATGACGCCATCAACATCGCCAACTGGCCCGTTTTCGGCATGTACCAGCCAGACGCCATCGCCGCCTTCGAGATCGCCGGCACCACCTACCTGGCCACCGCCAACGAAGGCGACGCCCGCGACTATGATGGCTTTGCCGAGGAAGAACGCATCAAGGATCTGACGCTGGACGCGACCGCTTTCCCAACTTCCGCCACCCTGCAGCTCGATGAAAATATCGGCCGGCTGACCGTGACCATCACTGAAGGTGATACGGACAACGACGAGGATTTTGACGCTCTCTACATGTTTGGCAGCCGCTCGTTCACCATCTGGGACAGTGCCGGCAACGTCGTCTGGGATAGCGGCGACGAGTTCGAGCAAATCACCGCAGCGGCTTACCCCGAGAACTTTAACAGCGACAACGACGAAGACACCTTTGACACACGCAGCGACAACAAGGGACCCGAACCAGAAGCGCTGACTACAGGCGTCATCGCCGGACATACCTATGCGTTCATCGGCCTGGAGCGAATTGGCGGCATCATGGTATACGATGTTACCGTTCCCCAGGCACCAGTTTTCATGACCTACGTGAACAACCGCCAGTTCCCACCGCCAAACCCGACCGAGGGTAATCCGGCCTTGGGACCAGATCTGGGCGTGGAGGGATTGATCTTCATCCCGGCGACGGTCAGCCCCAACGGCGAGTTCCTGCTGGTTGGCGCCAACGAAGTTAGCGGCTCCACAACCATTTTCCAGATCGACGTCCAGACCCCAACGGACGTCGCGTTACTCGGCCTTTCCGGTCCAGCACCCCGCTACGACCTGCTCACAACCGCCTCTCTTCTGCTTCTATGTCTGGTCAGTGGCACCTTCCTGCTCCGCCGCACCAGGCGCAGTAGCAACTAACTCTGTCATATTCTCCCATCTCCCCTTGTCCAGGGTGGGCCCGCTCCCGCACGCCCATCCTGGACACACCCCTTGCCCGCTAACAAAACGATAACAATCTATTGAAACCATCTTAAAGATGGCTTGTTACGCTACCAGCCATGTTCGTAATAGATTTCACAAACATTGGAGGCAATGATGCGAAACTTTCGATTTGATTTGCTGGATGGTGATCTGACACTGGAAGAGAATGAGCGTTATCGAGCCAAGCTGGGGCAGTTGCGCCAGACGATTATGGCGGCGGAGCCGGCGGTGCTGGTGGATGGTCGTTTTGAAGCGATGATCAACACCCCGACGACCATCATCGACATCGCCCAGGAGCTGATTCAGGCGTATGGCCTGATCCCGCAGACTCAGCGTTAATCACGGCCGGCTTTGCGCTGGCGGTCAGGGTGAGCGTTGCCCTGACCAGCCACCGGCCGGTACAATTCGGCCCATGTCCACGCACCGGGCCGAGCCAGCCCCCTCCTCGCGCCAAAACATCATCCTCATCAGCACCATCATTCTCCTGGCGATCCTGCTCCGGCTTCTCTACCTGGGCCGCTGGAGTCTCTGGATCGACGAGTACCACACGCTGCGGATGGCCCGCGAAGCCCGCTTGCTGGTGGAAGGCATCCCGGGCGACCAGCACCCCCCGCTCTACTACCTGTTCATGACGCTCTGGATTCGCTTCGGCGTCAGCGAATTCTGGCTGCGGCTGCCATCCGCCGTGAGCGGCATCGTCGCCGTGGTCATGATGTGGCGTATTGGCGCTGCCTTGAATCGGCCACGATTGGGGCTGCTGGCAGCGTTGCTGCTGGCGACCATCCCTTTGCACATCTGGTATTCGCGGGAAGCGCGCATGTATGGGCTCATCAGCGGCTTCTGGGTCAGCTCGCTCTATTTCTATATTCAGACCATTCGCCGTGATAGCTGGCTGGACACGCTGGGACTCGCGCTGGCCAACACCATCGCCCTGGGATTAGCCTACCCAACATTGGCCCTTCTGGTGCTGGAGCTGAGTTTTTTCCTATTGGGCTGGTCCCTGGCGGGTAAGCGGCCCCTGCGCGTCATGCGCTTTATTTTGGCCCAGCTTCCGCCCATCGCCGGCGCCATTTTCTGGTGGCCCTACTTCCAGATTCAATTGGGGCGCGGCGGTGTCTTTAACTGGGCCTTACCCGGCCTGGACTTCCAGCCGACGTTGGGGCAGACGGTCGCCGGGGCTGGCCTCATCGGCCTGGGCTTGCTGGCCGTCGTTGTGCTGGCCTCCTGGTTGCTGGCGCGCCAGCCCCGTCTGCTGGGCTGGATTGCGACCCGTGCCAATTGGTGGGCGGTGGCTATTTTGCTGGGCTTTTTGCCTCTATTGCTGATTGGCGTCATTCCGCGCGGCTTATCGGTGCGCCGGCAGTTGCTTGTTTTTCTGCCCATCCTCATTTTGTTGGCTGGTTGGGCACTGGATCAGTTACGGCGGCGCTGGCTAACTGGCATTTATCTGGGTCTGGCCACATTGTTGGGGCTAAGCATGTTATGGCTGCCGCCTTACGAAAACTGGGGCGGCGCCGTCGACTTCATTGAGGCCCATGAGACAGCTGGCGACGCCATCTTTTTGCTGCGGCCCTGGTATGAGCCTTATGCGATGGATTATTACTATGAAGGGGTAATTCCGTTTGAAGATCGGCATACAATTGCCGGGGAATTGGAAACGGTTTTGGCAGAATATCCGGCCGGTTCCACCGTCTGGGTCATGGCCAACGCCACGCCGGCTGAAGAAGCCCTCATGACCAAACTCTGGCAGCCATTTGCGGCCGTCGGGGATCAGGTAGCTGAAGCGGAGTTCCCAACCTACTTGATTGTCAGAGGGTATCGGCTGCGCTGATTGACTTGAGCGCGTCCTCCGCCATCGTGCCCGCCCGCTGCTAATAACCACCCAGATGATGGCTGAAATGGA
>JACKBM010000033.1 GCA_020634575.1 Ardenticatenales bacterium
ATTAACGAGTTTTTGCTGCTCCCCAGCGTTAGGTACAGTGAAAAACCTTGCAAATAGCTCGGCTTTGTCAATGTCAGGCAGGCCGAATGTGGCGCAATTGAGGCGAACGTAGACAATTCGCCGTGGAGACGATCACCATGAACATTCTCTTTGGCCAATCAGACCTGGACATCTACCTGCCTGAAAACAAGACCTTCCCCGGCGGCGGCGCGCATAACATGGCTTACCATTGGCGCCAGCTGGGTGTCCCATTCCGCCTGCTCACCCGCATTGCCCGGGACAGGTCCCATTACTTTGTGGATTTTCATGCGCGGCACGGCATTCGGTTATTGGAAGAGGCGGCGCTGGTCGAGGGGCGAGCGGGGTCGAGTGATATCTGGATCCGGCCGGATGGCGAAGTGATCATGGACAACTGGATTGAAGGTATCGGCGCCACGATCCAACTGACGCCGGCGGAGATGGTGGCCGTCAGCCAGGCAGACTGGCTCCACGCCTTCCTGATCCCGGCCGTTGTTGCCGAACTCAAAAAGATGCGGACCCTGGGCTATCTTGCTGAGACGACGGTATCCGGCGATTTCTTCGACTTCGCCCCCTTCACCCTGGCCACCTTTCGCGACACCCTGGCGCTTGTCGACCTCGGCTTCCTCGGCTGGCAAAAAGAGCTGACCGACGCGACGCTGACCGGGATCCGGGCCATCGTCCAAGAGCAGCAAAAAATGCTGATCGTCACCCTGGGCGCCCACGGCGTCATGGTCTACGACGGGCGTCCAGACTCGCCGCTGCCGGCGCCGGGCCCCGGTATGCCCGGCGAGCAGTTCTTCCCGACCAGGCCCGTACCGGTGCTGGGCACCACCGTCGGCTGCGGCGACGCCTTTGCCGCCCATTTCCTGGCTGAATGGCAGCGGTCCGGGGATTTGGCCCGCGCGGTTCGGGCTGGTCAGGCGGCCGGCGCCAGAGCCACCGGCTGGCGGCGCTGCTTGCCGGCTGAGGCGTATGTTTGAACAGATGTGGATCGTCGGCGCGTTTTTCCAGCAGCCGAAATCTGGAGTCAGAACCCCCTTGCACTGACGTGATGATATAGTTTTACCATCTAGGGCGTGGCGCAAAGTTCGCCTGTATCGGAGGCACAGAAGATGCCCGTTGGCTGAATTGGTTGGTGGTCCTTATCTATCCCATAACCAATGCGGCCGGCACATTCCTCGCTCTGCCGTTCAAAGAGAATGCCACCATTCTGGTAGCGGCTGAGGCGATACCGGCCGGTTGGCCCCTCCCCACAGTTGTTCACCGACTCGTCACTGGTGAGGACGAGCAGATCCCCGTCAATAAACCACCACCCTTCATCCACCGGCGCCGTCGCCAGCTTGTTAATTGACGCGGCCCGGCAGAAGCGGCCATCAGCGCCAAACTCGATGGCGCTGGGGTAGAAACGGTCGTAGACACGGAACCGGCCGGTCAATTGGTCAGCCGTAATGGCTGCCGGTACAGTCGCTTCCTCAGGCGATTGCTCAATAGTTGCTGTTGCTGGCGCAGAAATCGGTGCTAGCGTAGACACTGCTTCTGTGACCGCAACTTGACCCGGCATACAGCCGCCGGTGAACAGGATAATCAGCGCCGCCACCAGTAAAAGAGCCAGGCCACCCAGACTTACGGCCCGCGGCGTGAGCAGGCTCCTGACGAGGGTTTCCTCGGCGATGTAATCCTCATGCGCCTGGCGGCGATCGCGGGCGAGTTGGGCATAATCATTGTTCAGCATGATGTTTCTCCTTGCACTGGTGAACCAAACTCTCGTTACTGATTGATAGGCCCAGATTAACAAGCCAGCGTGAACCAACCGTGGTCAGCAACATGCCCAATCGTGATCAGATCGTGATCGATTTTTCGAAAACGCAGGGGAACAGTGCCAGGAATGTCAGGTGGCACAACTGGAAGTGGCAAACAGGCGCAACGGCGCTATGCCCAGGCGCGCGCGACGGTGGCAATCGGCCAGCCACGCCCGAATAGCTGCAATCAATATGGATATGTTACGCAGACAGGGAAATTACTCCAGACTGAACCCCAGCACTTCCAGGGCTTTACGCAAACCGGGTCGCCGCGGATCTTTGAGCCGCTCGGCGATGGGACCGCTCCAGGCGGCTGCATGTTGATTCCGATAGGCGTAGAAGCTGGCCAACTGCGCATCATAATCAGCAATTAACGGTCGCGGATCGGCCGTATCATACTTCTCATGATGGATGACCAGCGCTTCCGGCAGGCGCGGCTTGAGCGGTTGCGGCGTCTCCGGCGCCTGCGGCCAGCCGATACTCATGCCATACACCATATACACGCCCACGGGAAACTCAAGCAGCTCAGCCACCGCTTGCGGCTGGTTGCGCATCCCCCCAATCATCACCGCCCCCAGCCCAAACGATTCCGCCGCTGTCTGGACCGACATCCCGACCAGGGCGGCATCCACCGTCGAAACAAGCGTCGTCTCCAGGCTTTTAGCCAGCTCCTCGCCGTGCATCTGCGTGGCAATCCCCAACCGATTGATATCCGCCAAAAAGCCAACAAAGACAGCGCATTCCACAATATGCCCCTGGTTGCCCGCCAATTCCGCTAGCCTGGCCCGCGTCGCCGGGTCCCGCACGACGATGAGGCTATACGTCTGCATATTG
Source organism: Ardenticatenales bacterium (assembly GCA_020634575.1). The sequence continues at coordinate 2,655 of JACKBM010000033.1, forward strand.
CTACTGGTGGGCGAACGCCGCGCGGCATTTAGAATTGTGTGCAACAACTCATCAGACACAGGCTGGTCCGTGAACGCGCGCACTGAGTAATGTTGGTTCAGGGTCGCTGTAACCGGTGTTTGAAGGATGGTTGTAGCGTCATTGCTCATCGATGTTTACCTCGTATTAGGCGTTTAGACACATTTGGCCCGGGGATCTTACCCGCTTTGGGCAGATGTGCAGGTGTGGTCATGAAGCGAGCGCGTCGCCTGTTTAGGGACGCTCTGTCTGGGCGTGGTCGCCATGGTCGGCGAGCTGCTGGTCAAACCATGCATGTAGCGCATCCACAAGGTCACCATCTTCAGTGGTATACAAAATCTGGGCGCCATTCTCCAGTTCGCTGTATTGGAGCGTAAGCGCTTCTGCGCCCATCATTAACTCATGAAGGCCGGCCATATCCTCGCCGTGAATCATGGCCGGATCGTGAAAATCTCCCTGGCCGAAACGTTCGGCTTCCTCTGAAAGGTGCTCGCGGATAAGGGCAATTTGCTCGGCATCCCCATCATCAGAAATAACCTGCTGTAGACCGCCATTGTCGAGCTTTTCGAAGATGTGAGTGGTCCGTTCCAGGTCAAAAGGCATGACCTCCGCACCTGCCGCCGCTACTTGCTCCTGGCGCTGCGTCGTTGCCGGTGCACAGCCCGCAGCATAAAAAACCAGGACGACCAGAGTGATGAAAAAAGCGCGACGATAACAATTCATATGCCAACTCCGCTGAAACAAATACAGAAAGTGATATACCGGTTGCTCAAGGCAAAACCCCTTTTGAGCCACAAGATGATGGGCTATTCACAAAACGTTGCCAGGTTGCATCCTTGGCTCCCTGGGCAAGCTGAGCGCCGGGCCAGCCGTTTTCGCTTGGTATTGCCTATTTCTATTTCTGACTGATTCTAACACGGGAACTGGACCAGCTTCGGAGGACCGATCTGCCGGGAGCCTATCCAGCACAACATCATCAAATGAGTTCAGTTCAGGCTTCGTTCGGGAACGCCTTCTCCCCCGCCTCAATCCGCACGGGCAACCAATTCTCCCGCGGCGGCAGCGGGCAGCTGTACCCATGTCGTAAGCACAATACGGGTACTATGCTAAACAAATGGCAAAAGCATCCGGTGCTGTTGACGGTCGCCGGACTCAAACGATTGTAAGTGTGAAGCAAAGAATCATCAGGTACGTCTCCTCACCATTGGTCTGGTCCTTAAGGGCGAACAGCCTCCTCGCCGCTCGGGTCGCTGTAGGTGAGGCGACCCCTTCAAGCTGTGACGAGGTCTGGATTGTAGTGGCGTTGAAATTACGCAGGAAATAGTCCTGCTGGCCATAGGCCAGGGCGATTGGGGGGTGTTTTCCCCATGAAGTCGTCGATCGACGGCGAAATTCATCTGGATATCCATGTTGCCTTTCAGGCTGCGGCTGAGGCGGCCCGCAGCCTGGACGTGGCGGGTCGCCAGACTCTTCGCGAAGAATGCTGAGGCACCGCTCCTCCGCGCCGCTGCCGCCAGACCAGCTTCAGCAGGCCGTAACTGAGCACCAGAAGGCCAGCCAGGACATGAGCCAGATTACAATCGTCGGCGCCGTCGCCAGAGGTGGACACAGCACTCTCCGCTCTGATCAGCTCCTTTCGTCAGCACAACTCAGGAATTGAATATCTGGCAGACCGTCCGGGTTAGCCGGGTTCTACCAGGTGTTAGCCAGAGCGTGCCGGCGACGCCCGTTGCCTGGCACAATCATACACCTGGATGCCGCCACTCACGCTGAAGCTGGCCACGAAGAGCTCGCCAGTCGTCGGGTGGAAGGTCAGCCCGTGGGGCCATTCGCCGTTGCTGGTGCTGATGCCCATGGCATCCAGAAAACGGCCTGGCTCGGGACCGGCCGGTCCCGCATAGCGCCGGATCGCCTCGCCGCCCGACACGTACATCTGCCCGTCCGGCCCAAAAGCGATATCCCGGCCGCCATACGGCCCCGCACCGGTTCCGGTGGCGTAAACACCATCGTAGTTCGCGCCCAGGGGCCGGGCCGGGTCATAGACTTCGACGGTGTCGTTGACCGTCAGCACGTAAACGCGCCCATCCGGCCCCACCTCGATGCCAAACTGGCCATATTGCTCGGCCGTCTGCGGCGCCCCGGCCAGTTGCACCGCCCCCGCCTCAGGTGTCCGGGTGTCGATGGCGTAAATCGCCGTCTGATAGTTGGTGAGGAGATAAAGCCGCCCGCTCTCCCGATCGATGGCCACCCCATCCCCCAGGCCGCCCAGGGCCGGGTCGCTCAAAACGGCGCCGGCGCGGCCAAAATCCGGCCGGTCCGGGTCGGTCACGTAACTCTGCACGTATTCCTGGCCGTCGTATTTGGTCAGGTAGGCGAGGCCGGCCAATTGGGCATAGCCATGGACAAAGGCGTGGCCCGCCCCGGTCCCGAAAATCTCGCCCACATATTGGATGCTCGGGCTCTGATCCGGCCGGTACGAATAGCGCAGCAAACTATTGGCGCTATCGGCCAGGTCATAATCCAGCAGGGCAAAATCCGGATACTCACACGAATGGGCCTGCACAACCTCGTTCGGCAGGATAGAGATAGAAAACAAGCTGACAAGAACAATGAATGAGATTAGCGACCAGCGTTTCATAACCGCCAGCTTACTCTATTCTTGACCTCACCCGGAACCGTCAGACAAACAGACCGCCCCCTTTCTCATTTACCACATAGCTGATGGGCCGCGGCCTGTCGTCAAAAAGTTTGGCTGTTTCCATATTTTTCTGGCGACGTCATCCCCGCGAACGCGGGGATCCATAACTAAATCCGCGCCTCACACCCAGGCAGCACGACGCTAACCACATGGATTCCCGCCGGAGTTTACCCCTGTTGGGGCGGGAATGACTTCGTGATTGTCGGCTCTTAACGGGTTATTGCTGGGCTCCGCCCCACCAAAATCCGCTTGAAATCTAACTTGTTTCATTTTATAATTCGCGTCCTTTGATTGGAGAGGTCGCATAGTTGGTCTAGTGCGCACGATTGGAAATCGTGTACTCCGCAAGGGGTCGAGGGTTCGAATCCCTCTCTCTCCGCTCTCAAGCCGGCCTCAGGGTCGGCTTTTTTGTTTTTTGCTTCAGAAATTGTTTATTTTGCCTGAGATCTTTGCCACGGATTAACACAGATTTGCCACGGATTTTTCTTTGGATGGCTAAGTGGCTGCACGGGAGCAGTCGTATGAAGGTAGGTGCTGATGAGTAAGCAAGCAGCCTTTGTCCGTAAAACGCGTTTGCCGCGAACTGCCTGGCTGGGCCGGGGCTTTTTGGGGGTGGCGGGGGTGCTGATCCTGCTGTATGGCGGGGCGGCGCTGTGGAGCCGGCCGGTGCCGGACACGCCCTGGCGGACGGATGCCGGGCCGCTGGTGATCGCCCACCAGGGCGGTGAGAAGGTCTGGCCCAGCAATACGATGTACGCCTTTGAACGGGCCGTCGAGCTGGGCGTCGATGCGCTGGAGATGGATGCTCATGTGACTGCCGATGGCGTCCTGGTGCTGATGCATGATGACACCGTCGACCGCACCACAGACGGCAGCGGCGCCATCCGCGATCTGACCCTGGCTGAGATCCAGGCGCTGGATGCCGGCTATTACTGGACCGATGATGACGGCGCCACCTTTCCGTTCCGCGGCCAGGGCATCACCGTCCCCACCCTGGAATCCCTCTTCGAGCGCTACCCTGATTTCCTGATGAACATCGAGATCAAACCGGCCGAAGCGGCGGCCGCCCAACAGCTCTGCGACCTCATTCAGGCCTATGATAAGGAAGAGGATATCCTCGTCGCCAGCTTCCACCCGGTGGCGATGGACGCCTTTCGTGACGCCTGCCCTTCGGTGGCGACTTCCGGGGTGGAAGGCGAAATTCGGCTGTTCTTCGGCCTGAACCTGCTCTTTCTTGGTGCAGCCTATCAACCCCAAACTTCGGCCTTTCAGGTGCCGGAATATTCCGGAAATATCCATGTGCTGACCGGCCGGTTCATCCGCGGCGCCCACCAGCACAATATCGCCGTCCATGTCTGGACGGTCAACGAGACCGAGGAGATGCAGCGCTTCATCGACCTGGGCGTGGATGGCATCATCACCGACCGGCCGGATCGCCTCCTCGACCTCCTGGGACGTTAGGCGCTGGCGGTGCCTCCCCGTTAACCTGTACGAATGTCCAGCGTTAGCACCGCTCTTTTCCGTTAGAGTCCGTTCATGACAACCGCATCCGTAAGCTACTCCCAACTCATCCGCAGCAACCGCAATTTCCGTACCCTCTGGCTTGGCCAGATTGTCAGTCTTCTGGGTGACTGGTTTAACCTGATCGCTTCGGCTGCCCTGCTCAACGAGCTGACCGAATCCGGCCTGGCTATCGGCGGCCTCTTCGTGGTGCGCATGATCGCCCCCTTCCTGATCAGCCCCTTCGCCGGCGTCGTCGCCGACCGCTACAACCGTAAATGGATCCTGCTGACCACTGACATCGTGCGCGGCATCATCGTGCTGGGTTTCCTCTTTGTGCGCGAGCCGCAGCATGTCTGGCTACTGTATGTGTTGACGGGGCTGCAATTGGGTACAGGTGGTTTCTTCTTCCCCACCCGCAACGCGCTCCTGCCCGATATCGTGGCGGAGAACGAGCTGGGCGCGGCCAATACCATCAGTTCCATCACCTGGTCGACGATGCTGGCCATCGGTGCTGCCCTGGGTGGACTGGTCGCCGGCCTTTGGGGTAACCAGACCGCCTTTTTGATTGATGCGGCGACTTTCTTCATCTCTGCCTTCTTCATCATCCAGATGCAGTATCAGACGCCCAAAGCAGTGGCCGCGTCGGATAAATCTGTCCGCGCCGCCGTCGAGCAATATGTAGGCGGCTTAAAATATCTGGGTAGCCATCGCGATCAGCTGGTCACCGCCCTGCTCAAGGGTGTCAACGCGATCCTGATCTCCACCGGTTTCCAGGTTATTCAGGTCGCGATTGCGGAACAGGTCTTTGTGATCGGCGAGGGCGGCGGCATTGGTCTGGGGCTGCTGTTTGCCATCGCCGGCGCCGGCACCGGGCTGGGCCCCCTGGCGGCGCGCGCCTTCGCCAAAGATCGGGACCGGCCGATGCGCTGGACCATCGTCATTGGCTGGCTCATCGCCAGTGCGGGTATTTTCATCGTCTCCACCCTGGCCAGCTTCCCGCTGGTTTTGCTGGGTAGCTTCCTGCGCGGCTTTGGCGGCGGTATCGTCTGGGTTATGTCCACCCAGATCCTGCTCCAGTTGGTCCCGGCTCACGTCCGCGGCCGGACCTTTGCCACTGAATACATGATCTTCACCCTGCTCAGCGCCATCGGCGCCGGAGTCATCGGCAATTTCCTGGATAGCCACCTGGATCTGGGCAGCATCATGCGCTGGATGTCGCTGCTCATCCTGCTGCCGACGGTGCTCTGGACCCTGTGGACGTTGCGCCAGCCCAAAACGGAGCCGGCCCCGATCAGCGCAGATTAAAGGTGCCAACCCCACAAATTAGTGTCGGAAAGTTGGTTTACCAGGAATAGTTAATAAATCCTAGCTGTCCCGAGGACGAAACGGTAATTCCCGTCCTGACCGTGGTACAATTGCGCGGCAATTCCACTTTATGTGTATAAGGTGACAGTTAATCTGGGCGTCTTCCACATCAGGCAGCCATCAGGATTTATTTTGAAAAACTGGAAGTTTTGGGTGGGGCTGGCTATCAGCGCCATCTTTCTCTGGTCGGCTTTAAGCAAGCTGCAGCTAAATGAGGTCTGGGAGCATATCGCGACGGCCAACTACTGGTGGCTACTACCCAGCATCGCCATCTATTTTGTGGCCGTCTGGGCCCGCACCTGGCGCTGGGATTACATGCTCCGCCCCCTGAAACATATCCCCGTCAGCCGTCTATTCCCCGTCGTCGTCATCGGTTACATGGGCAACAACATCTACCCGTTCCGCGCCGGCGAGCTGCTGCGCTCCTACGTGCTGCGCCACCGGGAGGAAGTGCCGATCAGCGCCAGCCTGGCTACCGTGGTCGTTGAGCGCGTCTTTGACGGGCTGGTCATGCTGGTTTTTGTCTTTGTGGCCCTGCCCTTTACGCCAATTCCCGATGACAGCGGCATCGTGCAGAAGACGGTCATCTTTGCCAGTATCGCCTTTTTTGCCGCCCTGATCCTCTTCTTTGGCCTGGCGGCGATGCCTGAGCGGGCCTACAAGCTGGCTGAATGGGGGGCGAACCGCTTTTTGCCGCCGCGGGTGCGGCCGCCGCTGCTGGATTTTACCGGCCGGTTTCTCGACGGCCTCAAATCCCTGCGCAGCTTCCGCAATGTGCTCATGATTTTCCTGACCTCGATCGTCATCTGGCTGCTGGAAACAGTCAAATATTGGTTCGTCATGCACGCCTTCAACTTCGAGGTCAGCTTCTTTGCCCTGATGCTGATGAATGGCGTTGTCAACCTGGCCACCACCCTGCCTTCAGCCCCCGGCTACGTCGGCACCTTTGACGAACCCGGCATCCAGGTCCTGACGCTCTACGGCATCAATGAAAATATCGCCGGCGCCTACACCCTGGTGCTGCATGTCGCCCTCTGGCTCCCCATCACCGTCCTCGGCGCCATCTACATGGTGCGCGAGGGGCTGGGCTGGTCAGACTTTTCCCAGGCCGTCGCCGCCGCCCGCGATGAACCACCAGCCAAACAGAAGGCGCCCGTATGAGCAGCAAACGTATCGCCATCATCGGCGCCGGTATCGCCGGCCTCTCTGCCGCCCTGGACCTGCTCAAGGCCGGCCATCAGGTCACTCTGTACGAAGCCTCTGACCAGCCGGGCGGCTTAGCTCGCGGTTTTAAGGCTGAGGGCTGGGATTGGCCGCTGGAACATTTCTATCATCATCTGTTTGAAAGTGATGCGGCCATCAAAGGGCTGGTTGAGGAGCTAGGGCTGAGCGACAAGCTCTTTTTCCCAACGCCGCGCACCTCAATCTGGCATGAAGGCCAGATTTATCCCTTCAGCAATCCAGTCGACTGGTTCCGCTTTCCCGGCTATGGCCTGCTGGATTTCCTCCGCTTCGGCGTTGTCGGCGCCTTTATTCGCTTTACCCGCTTCTGGCGTCACCTGGAGAAGCACACCGCTGACAGCTGGACCCGGCGCTGGTACGGCCAGCGCATCTACGAAGTGACCTGGCGCCCGCTGCTTATCAACAAGTTCGGCCCCTTCTACCGCGAAGTTAACATGGCCTGGCTCTGGGCCCGGCTCTACGTGCGCAGCTTCCGCCTTGGCTACTTTGAGGGCGGCTTCCAGATGTTTGTCGACCGGCTGGCGGCTGAGGTTGAGGCTCGCGGTGGCCAGATTCGCTACCAGGTCCCGGTGGCCGCCATCACGGCTGACCCGGCTGGCCAGCTCACAGTGCAAACTGCCGCTGACGAGCTGGTTTATGACCAGGTTCTCTCCACCACATCGCCACATCATCTGGCCCGGATGGCGCCGCAGTTGCCCCCAAGCTATACCCAATCATTGCAGGATCTCAAGCACACGGGCGCCGTCGTTCTCATCCTGGCCCTGAAAGAATCCCTGCTGACAGACGGGACCTACTGGCTGAATGTGCCGGCTATCTCACCGGACAAGGAACAGAATGAGCTGCCCTTCCTGGCGGTTGTAGAACATACCAACTATATCGACCGCCAGCATTATGGCGGCGACCATATCGTCTACCTGGGCGATTATTTGCCGCCCGACCATCCCTACATGGATGCGCCCAAAGAAGAGGTCTTGCAACGTTATCTGGCCGCGCTGCCCCGCATTAACCCGGACTTCAAGGCCGAGTGGGTGCGCGACAGCTGGATCTACCGGGCCCGCTACGCGCAGCCGGTACCGCTGGTAAACCATTCCGAAAATGTGTTGCCGATTCAGACGCCCATCGCCCACCTTTTCTCGGCCAATATGAGCCAGGTCTATCCCTGGGATCGCGGCACCAACTTCGCCGTGGAGATTGGCCGTAAGGCGGCGCGTCAGATGATGGCGGCATAATTGGCGAGCCTGGTATGTATTTTTCCACCGGCATTTTCCATCTAACATCAAGCAGGATTTCCGCCGGCCGGAAATCTGCCTCGTATCATTTCCACCTGATTAGGAGAGTATATCGATGAAAGTCATCATCGTTGGCACAGGCTATGTTGGCCTGCCGCACGGTGCCGTATTGTCAGAATATGGCCACGAAGTTCATGCTTATGATATTGATGAAACCCGGATTAACGCTTATCGCAGCGGTGACCGGGAACAGATTGAGTATTACGTCAATGAACCGGGCCTGGCCACCATCGTGGCGGAGACGGTTGAGCGGCAACTGTTCTTCACCACCGACATCACAGACGTGGTTGAGGGGACAGACGCCATTTTTATGTGCCTGAACACGCCGCCCAACCGGGATGGCTCGACCGACATGAGCTACTACGTATCCGCTGCTCACACGGTGGCGGAGCTGCTCGCCAAGCGGCAGGACAAGAAGCGCGTCGTCGTCGTCAACAAAAGCACCGTCCCAATTGGAACGGCGCGCATGTTGCAGAACATCCTGGCTGAGCACAACGTCGAAAACGTGGGTGTGGCCAGCAACCCTGAGTTCCTGGCCCAGGGCAACGCGGTTGAAGGGTCACGCCGGCCCCATCGGGTTGTCGTCGGCTGTGACACCCAGGCCGATTTCCACATCATGCGCAACCTGTACGCGCAGTTTGTTAATCACGTCCGCATCCGTTACCTGGAAACCACGCCAGAGACAGCGGAGGCGATCAAATATGTCTCCAACACGCTGCTGCTGACCTACATCTCCTTCTGGAACGGCGTCGGCGCCCGGCTGGGCGAGAACATGGACAACGTCGTGATGGAGGATCTGAAGGTTGGCGTCACCGCGGATGAGCGGATCAGCACCTGGGGCTCCTACGTCAGCAACGGCGCCGGTGGCAGCTGCTTCGGCAAAGATATCCAATCGCTGATTTACCAGCTGAACCGGGCCGGCCAATCAACTGATCTGCTGCAGGCGGTCTACAACATCAACGAATACCAGAAGACTTACATGATCGATCGGGCCGTTTATGAAGCCGACTTCAGCTTCAACCAGAAGACTGTGGCCGTCCTCGGTCTGGCTTTCAAGAAGCGCACTAACGACATGCGCGACTCAGCGGCCATCAAGGCGATCGACGCCCTGCTGGGCCGTGGCGTCCAGGAAATCCGCGCCTACGACCCGCTCGCCAATGACGTCGCCAAATCCTACTGGCTGAATGAAGAGAATAACCATCTTTACTCTCGCATCAGCTATCACAATTCAGCCCAGGCGGCCCTGGCTGGCAGCGACGCGGCGTTTATCTCCACTGACTGGGAGGAGTTCCGTAGCCTGTCCAGCATCATCAAGAAAACCGTCAAACCGCCTTATCTGGTGATTGACGGCCGCCGCATGTTGGGCGACCATCACGACCTGGTCCAGGCCGGTTACCAATATATCTCCGTGGGTGGTCCTTTCACCCAGTAAGAAATTTAGCCGCAGATTTCGCAGATAGTTGGCTGCTTGCAGCCCAATTTCAGGGTCCGGTCTGGTGTTCACACTCAGGCCCAATCCCCTAATCTGCGAAATCTGCGGCCTATTCTTCCCCAGTTTTCAGCAATTTTTCAAACTCGTGTCGGCAAAACTGATTTTCTCCGTTGAGTGTAGTAACGCGCGCGACTCAAAAGGAGAACATCATGAAATTGCGTATTCAGTTCGTTGCCGGCATTCTGGCCGCCTCTATTCTTGTCTCGATCCTGACTGTTCGCTGGCTGCAGGGGCAGGCCCTGGCCGCAGTCCATAAGCCAACCCAGGTGGTCATCCGCGCCGTCCTTTATGATGGTTACGCCAGCGGCGATGCGGATGAGGCCGTTCAGCTCCAGAACAATATCTTTTTGACCACGACGATTGCCGGCTGGCAGCTCAGCGACGGCAGCTCCAGCACGGCCCGTTTTCCGGCCGGTACCGAGCTCGCCCCCTGGCAAACCATCTGGGTCGCCCGCGATGGCAGTGCCTTCACCACTCATTTCGGTTTCCCGCCTGACTTTGAAACAGTCGACAGCAGCCCGGCTATCCCCAACATGGAAGGCATCTGGCCCCGCTATACTAACAGTGGCGATCGGGTCATGCTGGTTGACGAGCAATTCAATTTTATCGACGTCTTGCTCTACAAAGAGGTCACCACACCACAGCTGGGTTGGGCTGGCGTCACCGTCCAGCCGTATCTGGTCAACGGCATCTTTGCTGAGGAAGGGCAGATCCTCCAGCGCAAAGTTGATCCCCTCACCAACCAGGTTTTCCCCGACACCGACACCGCCGCTGATTGGATTCAAGATCCAGATGACCCCATCTGGGGCAAACAGGTCCGCTACCCTGGCTGGGATAGCGACCAGTTCCAGCAACCGGTGACCATCAGCAGCCAGGCAGCCCTGACTGTCGCCATCGCTCCGGACAACAGCTTTGACCTGTTTCTGGCCGAAATCAGCGCGGCAACAGACTCTATTCAGGCCGAAAGCCTGACCTTCGAGCATGTCGGTATTGCGAATGCTCTGGTGGCGGCAGCCGGGCGGGGCGTCACGGTAACGCTGTTGTTGGAAGGGGGACCGGCCGGTGGCCTGACCGACCAGGAACGTTACGTTTGCCAGCAATTGGAAGCGGCCGGTGGCGCCTGCTGGTTTATGGTGAATGATCCGGCCCAGGACGTGTTTGACCGCTACCGCTACCTGCACGCCAAGTTTATGATCATCGATGGCCGGCGGGTGGTCCTCGGCAGCGAGAACCTGAGCCCGCGCAGCCTGCCGGACGATCAGAAAGGGGATGGCACCTGGGGACGGCGCGGTGTCTTTTTTGCTACCAGCGATCCAGCCCTGGTGTCACAGTTATCGGCTGTTTTTCAGGCTGACTTCGCCCCAGCTCTGCATCAGGATCTGCGCCGCTGGTCGGCTACAGACCCGGTTTATGGTGCACCGCCGGCCGATTTTGAACCAGAACTCCTCAACGGCGGCATCACCTATACCGTCCGCTTCTCGGCCCCGGTCCAGTTCCAGGCGCCGCTCAGCCTGACGTTGCTGCAGGCGCCGGATAACATGCTCCATCCCGACGCAGGTCTGTTAACCCATATCAACGAGGCCGGTCCAGGCTCGGTCATTCGCGTCATGCAGCTCAACGAACGCCCCCATTGGGGCCCGAGCAACAGCACCTCCCTTGCCGACCCGAATGTCAGGTTGGAAGCCTACATTGCGGCGGCCCAGCGCGGCGCCCGCGTCCGTATTCTGCTGGACGCCTACTTCGCCGATCCTTCAGATCCGCTAGGTAATCAGGCCACCTGCGCCTATGTCCACAAGATCGCCATGGCCGAGCATCTTGATTTGAGCTGCCTGCTGGGCAATCCGGCCGGTCTCGGCATTCACAACAAGATGATCCTCATAGACAATCCAGCTGGCAGCTATGCCATCGTCGGCAGCGTCAATGGCACCGAGCTCTCGCACAAAGGCAATCGCGAAGTAGCGCTGCTGGTGCAATCCAGCGAGGTGCATGATTATCTGGCCATGATGTTTGATTGGGATTGGCCGAAGACGCTTTATTTTCCTGTGGTTTACAATGAGTTTCGGGGGCGTGCCGACCATCTGCTGATCAGCGAGGTGTTGTATGATCCGGCCGGTCCCGATGACGCCGAGTTTATCGAACTGGTCAACCCGACCGGTAACGCCATCGATCTGAGCAACTATCGCCTCAGCGATGCCGTCGAGCCAGATGATTTTGAGGATAGCCGGATTTTCCCGGCAGGGACGGTGCTGCCGGCTGGCGAGGCTCTGGTCATAGCCACCACGGCGACCGGATTTCAAAGCAAGTTTGGTTTCCTCCCCGATTTTGAAATCCTCTCAACTCATCCCCTGGTGCCCGATCTTATTGACGACCCGGCCTGGGGTGATCCAGCGACGTTTCTGCAACTCGGCAATGGTGGTGATGAAGTTATCTTGCGGAACGATTTGGGGATAGTCATAGACCTGTTGGTCTACGGTAGTGGCAGTTATCCTGGTGTAGCGGGCTGCCCCCTTGTCGCAGCTCCTGACCACAGCCTTGAGCGCTACCCATTTTGGCGCGACAGCGATGTTTGCGCCGATGACTTTCGAGATTGGGCATTCCCCAATCCCGGTCAATTGCCTTAAATAAGTAGGGGGAGACAGCGGCCTGTCTCCCCCTGCAACCGTTTTAATGGCATTACCGTTCTGGGTGCTGTCGATATTTCGTCAGGCCGTTGCACGGCCTGACAATGAACTTGAACTTTGACGAGAAGGCTTGTGAGTTACCTTCTAATCATCATTGGGTTCGGTGAACAAATCAATATCGTCTTCCGCGCCGTTAAGGGTTGAAATTGTACTACCCCCGGTCGAACCGGCCCGGACGGTGATATTGCCCTCGGCAATGATAGCTGGTTTTTCATATACCAACTTGGTTTCTTCCTTATCAGTGCGCGAGGTAGACTCATGAGCTAACATCATGACAGCTCTCCTTGATGATTTCCTGATTAATAAATTCGGTGAATTTATTGAACGGCCCATTATGGCTAATCTTGTGAAGATCGAAGCTATTATGTAATAAGCAAATGTAATTGTCAACTTAGCTACCTCTGGTCAATAAGTACCAATAGGCTACTGCCAGTTGCGTTTTTTGTATTTCGATCCTCACAATTAAAACACTATTTCCCAATTGCGTAGGTCGATTTATCCCAATTTTCACTCTTTACTGAGAATACAGCTTTTAACCGGCCGGTTAGCAACCAGCCACAACCGTTCAAAAACAATAAAAAACGGGGCAAAATGTGAAATTTTGCCCCGTTTTCCAATTAACAAGTAGATTCTAGATATCGCAAGAGCCGGCCAGGCAGGCCAATTCTTGAGCGGCCGTGGTCAGGTCTTTTTCTTCGTAACGATATACCTTGGAAAAGTCGATGGTCGGGAACTGCTCATTTAAACGTTCGTATTCTTCCTGACCAATTTCCACGTACGGCATCTGCTCATACTGAGCGTCAAAGGCGGGCAAGAAAGCCATGCCGCCGATTTTGTCCTGATTGCTCCAGATCCATTGGATGATGGGCAGGACTTCATCCGGCCGGTAAGTAATCGTCACGCTGGGGTTGTGCTCCGTGTAATTCAGCTTATTTTGCAGCCAATATTCACATTGCTCCACCGCACTGAGCTCATGCCGCATGATGGCACCCTGAGGTGATTTCACCGGGAAATGGACCACCCAGGTGTTGGCGTTGTCGCGAGTCTGGCCATTCTCCGGATCCATCGGGACACCTTCGTCCTGCAAAACCTTGAAAATCGGCGAGTGAGCGCCCACGCGCACATTGCGGATGTAGTATGGCGCCCAGCGGGCATGAATGCCGGAGGAGCTATTGAGCAGCTGCGATGAATTGCCAGAAGGCTTAACCGCAGTTGTAGCGGCTGACGGGTTGATACCCAGGATGGCCGCAGTTTTCTGGTTCGTCTCGACAACCAGTTGTTTCAGTCTGGCCTGGATCTGGGGATCCTGAGCTGCTTTGCTGTCCAACTGGCCATTCAGATCAACGCCCAGCAGGCGTTCTTCTTCACAGTTCTTGCGCCAATGGTCACGCAAACCGGGGAAATGGGTGGCCATAGATTGGATCGTGCCCAGAATCGTTGCCAACTCCACCTTCTCCGCCAGGGTCTCTTCCGTATCGTCCGTGCGCGCAACCGCACTGGTGAGGTTACAGAACTGGTAGGGGCGCAGGATGATTTCGCCGCAGGGATTGGTGCCAAACTCGGCAATCGCCCGGCGCTCCGGCCGGGTGTTGATAGCGGCCTGACGGTTGAAGATACCCGGCTCACCGCGGCCCGCATCAACCATATCCAGGACAAAATGGGCGATCTCAGCCTGGGTCAGCTCCCGCTCTGGCCAGACGGCCGAGTTGTTGGCGTTCCAGCGGTGGCTATTTTCCCGCCAGAAATCCCCACTCTTGCAATGACGCATTTCCATGTCATCGTAATCGAAAAGGGCGATCATGGCGGTACGGCGGACACCACCGGACACAGCGGCGTCGCCAACAGCGCACATCAGGTCGTGGGCGTCGAGGGTCCGCAGGAAGGAGCCCTGGCGGCCGAGGATGCGGCTACGGGAGAACTCCAGCATTTTGCGCAGCGGCTCGGGGCCAGAAGCGCGGCCACCTTTCGTGAAGAGGGGCGCACCGGCCGGTCGCACCATCGAAAAATCAAAGCGAATGTCCTCACCATCAAACCAGGTAGTCAGACCCAGACGAATCGCCTCAGCCCACCCTTCCGAGGAATCCTCTACGACATGCAGTTTGGGCGTGGCGCCAGATTGCCGTTTAATGCGCGGCAGCTGTTCCACATAACGGCGCTCAACCGAGTAACCAACACCGCAGCCACTCATGGAGATGATCAGTGCTTCCACAAAGGAATCCAGACTGTCAACCGGCATGTAAGAGCAGTTGTAGATGGCGACATGGTTACGCCGGGCCGCCGGCCCGGCCATCGCCAGCAGGCGCATGGAGGGCATCACTTTCATGTTTAGGATGCCATCCCGCAGACGATCATAGGTCTCATCCGGCAATCTGTTCTTGGAAAGTTCACGCAGAAAATAGATCGCCCGGTCAACCGTTTCCACCCAGGTCTCCCGACGGCCAAACTCATAATTGAAACGAGAATATTTATCGTAAAACTGAAACTTCTGCAGCTGCGTGGGGAAATATTTCTCCGACGCGCGGAACGCATCCCGCACAATTTCCGGAACCGGCCGCTGCAAACGCAGTTTGTGATGCTCAGCCCGATAGAGAATGTAATGCTTGGCCGCCTCATATTCGCCGGCTGCCAGCAAAACCATCTCCACGATGTCCTGAATCCCCTCCACCGTAGGCTGCTCATTTTTGGCGGAAACGACATTGACCACTCGCTCGGTCAGCGCTTCTACCGAAGTTTGGGGCTCCAGCCCCAGGCTGGCGAAACATTTGCGCAGCGCTTCAGTGATAAGTATGGCGTTAAAAGGCACCACCCGGCCATCCCGCTTCACAACGGTCTGCGGCGGCGTCACCTTGCTGCCATTCAGGTAGCCGTTTTTGACTTCATGGGCTCCATTCTTCCCGTTGCTGTTTCCGTTGTGGCCATTCAGTTCAACCTTTGCCGGCATCTCTATCTCTGTCATCTGCGCTCTCCTAATGTCGATTTATGTCAATCCGAAAGGGATCAACAGGCACCAATACCCTCAGCCTGCCTTGCCAGGCAGCTGTTTATTCCTCAAGCAAGCGATCTATTTCGAAGCGTATGGATTCGAGATCGTCGAGACGTAGATAAACAATCGCGTAGCGGATGTAAGCAACCTGGTCAACTTCCTTTAGCTTTTTGATGACCATATCACCTACGACGCGACTGGCGACTTCAGCCTTGCCCATCGTCTGCAACTCAGCTTCAACCTCACCGATGATTCGTTCGATTTCTGAAGCTGGCACAGGCCGTTTGGCGCAGGAAACACGAATGCCCTGCAACAGCTTGTCACGCGAGAACTCTTCCCGCGTACCGTCTCGTTTGATCAATAAAGGAGTAGCCAGGATGGGCCGTTCATGCGTGCTGAAACGTTCGCCACACGCATTACAAATGCGCCGGCGCCGCGTTGCCCCCCTGGCATCATGGCTGGTATCAATAACCCGTGTTCTGTTAGATTGGCAATAAGGGCATCGCACGGATTAACTCTCCAGCATCATATCTATGAAAAAGCTCTTGTTTTGCGGCTTTTGCCCCACATATGGGGGCTCCCTCAAAAATGACTCCCACATTTAGTGGTCAAGGGTTGGTATTGTAGCACAGCAAAAATACACAGACAAGACGAATAGGGATGCCTTTCCTTAAAATATGAGCCGGTCACAATGGGCCGGTTTTTGACATAATTCAAAGGGAGGAATCAGCCTAATCTTAAATTATTCACCTGCTTCCCAACCGCAATAATTGGCTTTTCTGCTTGTCATAATCCCATATATGGGGGTCATGATTGGGGCAGCTGTCACAACGGCGCTCAGGGACATTCCAACCGGTACAAGTTATCCACAGTTGTTGGCTGATAGACACCGGCCGGATCCCCCAAATCATTGATCACCCGCTGAAAAAGCTGCACTTCTACCGCCACCAAACGGCTATCCGGGCCAGATTTAGCCCCCTGCCGGCAGGCATACTCCGCCCAGGGCTCGGCCGCCGCTCGCTCCTCGCGCAGGTTCTCCTCAAATTTCTTAAAACGCGCCGTTGGCCCTATCAACCAGCGATGACGCGTCCCATCAAACGGCACATCACGCTGGATATCCCACAGCTGGCCATCCTCGTATTCGCCTACCACGGCTATCCAGACGTCTGTCCCGGGTGTATCGCCGAAGGAAAACATGATCCAGCGCTGGGCCAAACCCGCCGCCCGGATCAAGCTGCCCGACACACCGGTGACTGCCGGCACATTGGTGCCAAAGGCGCCTCGGCCCAGCAACCAGACCACACAAAACATGGTGTAAAGCAAAAAGGCCGAACTGAGGAGACGTCCCCCCAGGCGCAATCCCGCCACTGGCTGATAGTCTGGCGCTGCCAGGGACGCTGGTCGCGCCGGAAACGGCCCATAGCGCCGGACCAGCTTCACAAGCTTGCCGACCCATTCGCCATCCCACCAGAGAAAATAGCTGGCCATCATGATCCACGAAAAGTTAGGCACGGCCATCAACATACCAATGCCCAGATGCAATAGATAACCTGATACCAATGTCACCAGGCGTATGCGGGGTTGGCCCCAGGGGAAATAGAGCCAGATGATGAACCAGAGTTCGATAATCCAGGTGAGCCAGCCTATACCAACAAATGCCCAGGCCGGCAGAAAACTAAGCACCCAATCCGTAACCGGTGATGTCACAAACGTCATATTCAGGGCGTAATGCACAGCATTACCGTCAAACCAGGTGCCGCCGGGCATCTTGGTAATCGTCGTCTGGAAATAAATCAACGCCACCTGGAGCTGCGCCAGACGAATGGGCAGGGCGTAGCTGTACCGGTTTCGTGGCCGCCCGCGGCTAGCCAGCGAATATTGCTCGGCCAGGGGCAGGAACATCATCCAAAAACTCATGACGCTCATGACCACGTCAGCGCCGTTTATGATCAACGGCGACCGTTCCTGCACCGAGACCACGATCAGCCAGTTCAAAATCGCGGCCCAACGTACCTGCCAGCCCAGGATCAGGGCGATGGTCACGCCAATCCAGACCAGAATCAGAACATAGGCCCAGGCTAATGAATCATGGAGAAAAAAGAGGGAGAAATCTTCAGGGGGCCAGAGAACAAAGCTGCCCTGTGGCGGCGTAATGCCTTTGTCGCTGAAAAAGAGGTCGGCAATAAAGAGATGGTAAATGGCATCCTTGAGTAGAATGAGGCCAAAAGCGATGCGGAAGATGGCGACCGGCCGGTTATCCACCAACCCAAACCAGTAACGCCAATCCCAAACTTGCGTTCCTATGCGATTTTCCACAGTGCTCTCCTTACCTCAGCCGACGCTATTGTACCCCCAAACGCAACAGTCTGGCGCCAATACTGACGCCAGACTGTTTGCAAGGACGGATGACTTCGTTGGCAGAACGAAGGTATCACACAATATGGTTGGTAGGGCGCAATTTATTGCTTGCGCCGCAGGAAAGCAGGGATCTCCAGATCGTCCGGGCGGAACTTGGCGCGCGCGTCATCCCGCTTGGGCGTCGCCGGCGCGTTGTCACGCACCGGTCCGCTATCCCGGCTGACTTCCACCGGCTCTTCCTGACGCATCGGGGCTGGCCGCTGTGTCGCCACCGGCCGCGTCATATGGCGCAGCGGGACACTCTGGTCAAAACCCGTGGCAATCACCGTGATGCGCAGGTTGGAGCCCATCGTCTCATCAATCACCGCGCCGAAGATCAGGTTGACATCCGGGTGCGCGGTCTCGCGAATGATCTGGGCCGCCTGGTTGATCTCGTACAGGCTCATATCTGGCCCGCCGGTGACATTAAACAGGATGCCGCGAGCGCCGTCGATGGTCACGTCCAGCAACGGGCTGGCCAGCGCCTGCTCGGCCGCCACACGGGCCCGATCATCACCGCTGCCGTGGCCAACCGCCATCAACGCCGCGCCGCCCATCGACATGATGGAGCGCACGTCGGCGAAGTCCAGGTTGATGAGGCCGGGCACGGTGATCAGCTCGCTGATGCCCTGAATACCTTGCCGCAAAACGTCATCCGCCATGCGGAAGGAGTCCATCAGCGTCATACGCTTGTCAGCGGTTTCCAGCAGCCGGTCGTTCGGGATGACAATCAGGGTGTCGACATGCTCTTTGAGCGCCTCGATCCCTTCCTCGGCTGCGCGGGCCCGCTTGGTCCCCTCAAAGCTGAACGGGCGGGTCACAACGCCGATGGTCAATGCGCCATGCTCGCGGGCAACCTTGGCTACTGTGGGCATCGCCCCGGTGCCAGTGCCGCCACCCATACCTGCGGTGATGAACACCATGTCGGAATCTTCCAGCAGCTTGTAAATCTCATCAGCCGACTCTTCAGCCGCCAGGCGCCCCTTCTCCGGATTGCCACCGGAGCCGAGGCCGCGGGTGCTGCGCTCGCCAATCATCAGCCGATTGCCGGCGTGGCTCAGCATCAGCGCCTGGTTGTCCGTATTAATGGCGATAAAATCGACGCCGGCAATGCCCTCATCGATCATCCGGTCCACGGCATTGCTGCCGCCACCGCCAACGCCAACCACCCGAATCATCGCCGTACCATCAGCACCCATTGCTCGTTCACTTTTTTGTTTCGATACTTTTTTATCCATTAGAAACCTCTCCGTCCTATTGAGCTGTAGCGGTTAGCTATTAGCTGTTAGTAGATTTCGAGCGAGCCCCAGCTCGCGTCCATCTGAGCTTGGGCTCAAGCGGCCTCAATGAGCCCGCCAGTTGTTCACTAACAGCTAACAGCTATGAGCTAAAAGCTATCCAGGCAACAACGCCCGCAAAAACTCACCAATTTTCAACCGATTACCAAAAATCCCTTGTGACGGGAGCGGTCGGAAGCTGCTTTCCTGGACCATACTCCAGCGCATCAAGCCGATGCTGGTGGTGTAGGCCGGTCCTTTCAGTGCATCGACCAGACCGACGAGATTTTTGGGGCTGGCCACCCGGGCCGGCACGCCAAGGACTCGCTGGGCAACGTCAGCGATTCCCCGTAGCTGGGCACAGCCACCCGTCAGCACAATACCGGCCGGTAGCAACCCGTCGTAACCCGACTCCCGAATCTCGTTCAACACGATTTGGAACATCTCTTCAACCCGCGCTTCAATCACCGAAGCCAGGTCCTGACGTCCCACCTGAATCTTTTCACCGCTGAACGGCTCCACCGTGAAGACAAAGCTGGAATCAATCTGATCCGGCCGGCAATCACCGTATTGCAGCTTCACCCGCTCGGCTACCTCAAACGGCACCCGCAACCCGATGGCGATGTCGTTGGTGATATGGCTGCCGCCTATCGGCACCACCTTGGTGTGCCAGGCCGAGCCATCCACGTAAAGCGCGATGTCGGTCGTGCCGCCGCCGATGTCGGCGACGATGACGCCCATGTTGCGCTCCGTCGATTCCAGCACCGCCTCACCAGAGGCCAGCGCATTCAACACAAAATCCTCCGCCTGAATGCCAACGTTGTCAGCACACTGCGTCAGGTTCATCAGGGCCGGCGTCGCCGCCGTGACGATGTGGGCATCCACTTCCAGCCGGGCGCCATGCATCCCGAGTGGACTCAGGACGCCGCCCTGATTATCAACTTTGAAGTTTTGCGGAATAACGTGCAGCACCTGCCGGTTGCGCGGCACCGGGATCGCCTGGGCCGCATCCAGCGCCCGGCCGACGTCTTCAACCGTCACCCCGGAGCCGTTCCGGTTAATTGCCGAAACGCCCGCATTGTTGTAGCAGGCGATATGCTCACCCGCGACGTTGATGTACGCCTGTGACAGGTCGTAGCCGGAGGTTTGCTCCGCCTTCTCCACCGCCTTGGCGATGGCCGCCGACGCCTCTGCCGCGTTGACGATCATGCCCTTACGCACCCCTTTGGAGGGCACGATGCCCAGGCCGATGATCCTGAGCTGGCCCTGCCAGACCTCGCCCACGACCGCACAGATTTTTGTTGTGCCAATATCGATACCAAAAATTACTTCTGCCATGAGATGTCCTGTCCTTGCTAAAGACCCGTCAACTGCGCAAGCCAAAAGCCCGGTAATAGGGCTTGGTTGGATTGCTGACACTGATGTACTCGGGTTGCAGCGAACGCTCCTGTAAATCAGTGACAATTGCTTGGTACACAACCAGCTTCTGATGCATGTTCGTCCCGACACCCAGATAGACGCGCCATCCCTGGGGGTCATCAAAGCTCAAACCATCGTTGGGCCGATAGTAGAGCGTCCCCAGATTGGGTCGGAGCGCTTGCAGCTGTTGTGCGCCTGCCAGTAACTCCAGGGGAATAAATGCCCGTAGCAGATTCCCCTCGGCATCCTCCATCACCTCTGTACTCTCTGATTGGATGTGCAACAGCTCGGGCATCTCCCGCCGGGCCGGCATCAAATAGCCCTGGTTGTTGATCCAATACTCTTTCCCAGCCTGCTGCCAAATTGCCACCGGGGTATCTTCCTGGACGGCGATATGGACCAGGTTGGGCCATTCCAGCGTAACCGTGGCTGAAATCACCCCCGGCAACTCGTTAATACGGGCCGCCGCCTGCTCCGGACTTGCGGAGAAGATGTGTGCGCCGGCCAGGCCACTTGCCCCCACGATCTCATCCGGTGAGATTGTCGAAATGCCCTCAACCGGAATGTAGGTCAGATAAAAATCACCTTTGATGCCGATGGTATACATGGCATAGAGGCTCACGCAGAGCAGCGCGATGCTGATCCAGCGCGGCGAGCTGACCATTTGCTTCACGGTCGCCGTGGGCAGCTTCATCTGGATGCGCTGCTGCCGGTTCCGTCGCCGGCGGCGCTGCGCCCCTTCCCCGACTACATTGCGGGGCATTGGGATGGCGGTTGATTGGACTCGCCGCACCCGTGGCTGCTTGCGCAAGCGCCGGGGCCGATTACCCTTACCGCGCCCTGTTAAATCTCTGGAAATCCCTGGTAACATAAGAATTAGTCCACAACTAAGCTGCTGTCGCAGCCAACCATTACAACGTTGTCCGTAACCCTCTCTTTTCCTCATGTCGCTCCAGCGCCAGCTCAATCAACCTGTCCAACAGTTGACCATACGGCAGGCCTGTCGCCTCCCAGAGTTTGGGATACATCGAAATGCTCGTGAAGCCGGGAATAGTGTTGATTTCATTGAGATAGATCCGGCCGGTCGCCTTCTCCATCAGCAAATCAACTCGTCCCATGCCCGCACAATCAATGGCCCGGTAAGCCCTTAAGGCCAGCCGCCGGACCTCCGCCGCTTCTGTCTCGCTCAGCGGCGCCGGTATCAGCAATTCGGAATCATCGCTGATGTATTTCGCTTCATAATCATAAAATTCGCGCCGCGGCCGAACCTCGCCCACAATGCTCGCTTCCGGCTCGGCGTTGCCCAGCACGGCCACTTCGAGTTCACGCACCACGGCACCTTGCTCAACCACGACCCGCCGGTCGTACTCGAAGGCTGCGTTCAGACCAGCTACCAAGGCAGCCTGGTCCTTGCACTTGTTGATGCCTACGCTGGAGCCGAGATTGGCCGGCTTGGTAAACAACGGGTAGACCAGCTCGTTCTCCAGAATTTCGATGACGCGCTCCGGCATTTGCCGCCATTTGTCTGCCGTCACCAGTTGCCAGGGCAGCACCGGTATCCCGTTGGCCGCCATGACCATCTTGAAGATCGCCTTGTCCATGCCCACCGCTGAGCCGACCACTCCGGCGCCGACATACGGCATCCCGGCCATCTCCAGCAAACCCTGGACGGTCCCGTCCTCGCCGTAGGTGCCGTGCAAAATCGGGATCAGGACGTCCAATCCTTCTCCCTCCAGCTCGACGACGTGACCGGGATTGGCGTCATCCAACCGTACCAGGGCATGACGTTCCGGGTCGGGCAATAGGGAGACCGGTTGCGCATCAGCCATCTCACCGCTGTCCAGGGCAGCCATAGCGCCGCCGAGGAGCCACCGGCCGGTCCGGCTGATCCCAATCTCCACCACCTCATATTTATTTCGGTCCAGAGCCGCCATGACCGAGCGCGCCGACTGCAGCGAGACCTCATGCTCACCCGACCGACCGCCAAAAATCACACCAACCCTGATCTTCTTGCCCATAAAACGCCTAAACCGCTAACAACCTTGACGTGTCATCCCTGAGCGCAGCGAGGGACCCCTTTCGGCTCCGCCTCAAGGTGACACTCCTGTCATCCCGAGCGCAGCGACCCTTCGCGTTGCTCAGGGTGACACCCTGTCATCCCGAACGTAGCGAGGGACTATTCCTCTTCAAACTCAAAATTCCAATCACCAACCAGCTCAACTTCCAGATCCATCTCAATGCCAAACTTGGTCCGCACCACGTGCCACGCCTCCGCGATCAACTCGCGAATATCCTCGGCCCGGCAGTTGTCCTCGTTGACAAAGAAGTTGGCGTGCTTATCCGAGATCACCGCCCCACCAATACGCATCCCTTTGAGACCAGCCGTCTCAATAAGGTAGCCCGCGTAATAATGGTCCGGGTTCTTGAACATCGAGCCGGTGCTGGCCCCGCCGGGCTGCGTCTGCTTGCGGTGGGCGATAAAGGCATCGGCCCGGCCCAGCAGGATCTCCGGCGCTTCCGGCTTCAAAATGAGCTCCACATCCAGCACCACCCGGCGCGGGACGTCGTCAAAATGCTCTTCTTTCAACACGCTGTTGCGGTATTCGAAGCCCATCTGCTCGTTATTGATGATTTCTTGCCCTTTACCCGGTGTCCAGACCTTAACCGCCCGTACACAATCGCTCATATCGCCACCGTGGGCGCCGGCATTGCCCACGACTGCGCCACCAACCGTGCCCGGGATGCTGACGGCCCACTCCAGACCGCCCAACCCCTTGGCCATACATTGGCGGGCCAGCGACGACAGGTTCACCCCGGCATCCGCCGTACAAACCACACCGGCCCCACTATGGCGGAAGCTGATGTTCTTGGCCCGGTTGTGGATGACTAACCCCGGTAACCCTTCGTCAGCGACGAGGATGTTGGAGCCGCCGCCCAGAATGAAATAGGGCATTTGCTGGGCATAGGCTAGCTCAGCAGCCATCTGCAGCTCGTCAGCGGAGTTCACGGCAACATAAAGTTCTGCCCGACCACCGACACGCGCGGAGGTGTAACGACCAATCGGCTCATTGAGCTTGAAGCGATCGCCGAAAATGTCACGGAAGTTTGCCAGAATGGCTTCGGTCACAATCGTTCTCAGTTCCATTACTAAATACCCTTCTCTTCCAGTTTGCTGACAAGCCGGCGGATCACATCAACGGAGACCTGCATCTTGACGACCTCTGTCTTTGTGTCCTTTTGCTTCTTTCCAGCCGGTTTTTTCTCTGAACCTTTCTTGCCTGTTGTTTTAGTGGCCATGGTCTGCATTCCTTGGTCCGGTAGCTGTCGGGTGTTGGGCAACTTCCAGCGTCCAGACCGAACGAATCACTAGTTTTCAACAATAATCAGGAAACCTGCCGACGATTCAGATTTGCCTTTAATCCATCCAGGACCCATTGCCCGACCGCGTTGCCGTCACCGGCGCCGAAAGTGACGAGCACATCGCCTGGTTGAATATGATCCAATAAGTAAGCGGCCGCGGCTTCGCGCGCGCCGATGTAATGAGCAGCCGGGTGGGTCATCTGCGCCACCACCTGGGCGGAATCGATACCCAATGTATCTGTCTCCCGGCTGCGATAAATGTCAAGCACAATCACTTCATCCGCGGCGCCGAAAGCAGCGGCAAATTCGCGCTGCAACAACTTGGTGCGGCTATAAGTGTGCGGTTGCCAGACCGCCCATAGTTTCCGCTCGCCGTATTGCTGCCGCAACGCAGCTAAGATGACTCTTATCTCGGTCGGATGATGGCCGTAATCGTCTACGATCACGACATCCCCCGCCGTCCCAATGTGCTGCAGCCGGCGATTGACGCCACCGAAGCTGGCCAGCGCCTGGCTGCACTCCTGGAACGGGATCTCTTCGTGCAAGCCAACGGCCAGAGCCGCCAGCGCGTTTAGCACATTGTGCCGACCGGCCAGCCGCAGCCGCACCAGGCCGAGGGTCTCCCCATTCAGGGTCACCAGGAAGTCAGAGCCGCCAGCCTGGTTGGGCTGGAAATCTGTGGCCAGCAGGTGATCAGCACCGGCCGGTACCTGCTCTGCCTCAAAACCGAATGCCATCACCCGTGTGCCCGCCGCCTGAGCCGCGCCAAGCAACTGGCGCGTCTGCGGGTCATCGCTGCAACCAACAAACAAACCTTCAGCCGGCAGCAAAGCAATAAAACGAGCAAAGGCGTCCAGGTAATCCGCCTCAGTCGGGTAAATGTCCGGATGGTCATGCTCCACGTTGGTCACCACCGCCACCAGCGGCCGCAACCCGAGGAACATATGGTCATACTCATCCGCTTCGACTATAAAATGACGCCCGTCACCGGCGCGGCCGTGACCCAGCAACCCAGGCAATTCACCGCCTACAATCACCGTCGGATCCTGGCCGGTCGCCATAAAAATCTGGGCCAGCATACCCGTGGTCGAGGTTTTGCCGTGCGTGCCGGCCACGGCGATACCGCGATAATCAGCCATCATCCGGCCCAGCAGGTCCGCTCGTTTCAGCACCGGGACGCCGGCCGCGCGGGCTGCCTGGAGTTCGGGGTTACCGGCCGGTATCGCCGACGAAATTACCACCCAATCCGCACCCGCTATCTGCGCCGCCGCATGACCCTCATAAACGGTCGCCCCAGCTGCCACCAGACTTTCCGTCTGCGCATTGGCCTGCATGTCCGACCCGGACACCGTCACCCCCTGCCCTAGCAGCACATGGGCGATAGCCGACATCCCGGCCCCGGCAATGCCGATAATATGAATATGCATTTCCGGACGAACAACCCAGGGGTCGTTCTGAACATTCTCAGCCATAACAGCTCGGGTCAAGACGGGTACTGCTGTCTGCATCACTAAATGAAAACAATAATCACAAATAAAAACATACCGACAATCAAATAAGGCAAAAATGGCGACAACATCGGCAGCGGCAGATACTCCAGAATCTGCAAGGCAAAGGGTTCCAGTGGCCGCTGAATCATCGGATAAAACGCGTAGTTATAACCGGCAGCCAACCGTGGCGAACCGGCCACGGTAATGCGGTACTCCAGGAATGACCAGAGCGTGCCAAAAATCAGATAGCCATTCACGCCGCCGAGGAGCATCCCCAGCAGCCAGTTCTGTACGCTATCCCGCACCCGCAAGCGCTCACCCACACGTCCGCCAGCCAATGTCGGCCCCTGGTAGGCAAAGAAGGCGATCACCAGATGAATAGCCACCAGAACATAAAACTCTCGCTGCAGTGTCGCAATCGCCGTCGCGTTCACCGTGTCCACGGGCAGGTCGCTGTTGTAATTCGCCAGAATTGTCGTATCCGTCAAAACAGTCACATCCACGGACGTATCAATTAGCAAATTGATGAGGCTCGTCGACGACGCCAGGTTCAGGGCGAAGAGCGAGAGCATCAGGCCGGCCATGGCGATGGCCTCTTTCGTCCAGCCCCGCAAGGTGCCGATCAGAGCGAAAAAGACAACCATAACCCAGAATAAGGTCTCCAGATTGATCATGCCTGTTTCCCCCCTGCCAGGTCCACAAGCACCTGGGCGATGCGGGCCGGCGCATCAGGAATGTCCAGGGCGCGGGCCGCCGCCGACATGGTCGCAAGCTGCTTTTCATCACCCAGCAGGTCCAGAAGCAGAGGCCCCAATTGTTCACCCATATCCTCGTCATTCAAACGAATGCCGGCGCCCCGGTCCGCCAGGTAATCGGCGTTGACCTTCTGATAACGCCAGGCGTAGGGATATGGCACCAATACTGCCGGCAACCCAAAGGCTGGCCCTTCGCCTAACATGCTGGCGCCGGCCCGAGCCAGCACCAGGTCCGCCGCCCGGAACGCCGCCCCCATCCGCTCATGCAGATAGGGATAAGCGCGATAATAGGCTTGCAGTCCCGCCGGCAACGCCGCCGCCTGCTGCTCCACTTCTGCCCAATCCAGCGTCCCACTGATGTGGATGACCTGGTAATCCGCCAGCAATTCCGGCAGGATGGCATTAAGCGCCCGGTTGATCGTACGCGCCCCCCGGCTGCCACCAAAGACAAACAGGGTCCGGCGTCCTTCAGCCAGGTCAAACTGGGCCAGCGCCTCAGCTTTGCTCAGCTCCAGCGCCGCGCGCACATCGGCCCGCACCGGGTAACCGGTGACGACGACTTCGCTTGCCGGCAGGAATTGGCGCGAGCCATCCGTCGTGCAGGCCACATTGTCGGTGAGCTTGCTGATGAAACGGATCGCCGAGCCCGGCTCGACGTCGGGCAGGAAAATTGACATCGGGATGTGGCGACGGCGCGCGGCCAGACCAACGGGGACGTTCACATAGCCGCCCGTCATCAGGATCGCATCCGGCCGGTAACGGCCCAATATCGATTCTGCCTGCAAATAACCAGTCGCCAATTTCATACCATTCATCAAAGTCGTCCAGACCGGCACCCCCACAATGGGGCCGCCGGGGATCGTCTCCAGATTTAACCCGGCTCGCGGCACCAACTCCTCCTCCATCTGGCCTCTTGTGCCAACCCAGAGGAGCTGCTCCCGCGAAAAACCCTGCCGCTGTAACTCAGCGACGACGGCGAGGGCGGGATAGACGTGGCCGCCCGTCCCGCCGCCACATATCAAAATTCTCAACGACAGACTCCGACGCCGGCTTACGCCCCGGACGCCGCTGCTGTACGTTGCGCGTCAGGACCGCATCCCGCGAAACACTCAACAAAATCCCAACGCCGATCATCGTAATCACCAGCGATGAGCCGCCATAGCTCAGGAATGGCAGCGGCATCCCCGTAAAAGGGATCACTGCCGTGATAACCGCAATGTTGATGATTGTCTGGAACGCCAGCCAGCAGGTCACCCCGATCGCCAGCAGAAAACCAAATTGATCGCGCGCCTTTCGGGAGATAACCACCCCGCGCCAGACCATCAACCCATAAAGCAGGATTACAAACATGGTGCCGACAAAGCCGGCTTCTTCGCCCAAAATGGCAAATACACCATCGGTATGCGCCGCCGGCAGCGGCCCAAACTTCTGCGTCCCTTCACCCAGGCCCACGCCAAACCAGTTGCCAGTGCCCAGGGCGATGAGCACCTGCTGCAGCTGGTAGCTGCCCTCGATCGGGTCGCGCAGCGCCGTCATGTAATCGTCAACCCGGGTCCGCGCGTAGGGCAACGTCAGCATCAGGAAGAGGAAGACGGTCGCCGCCACTGCGCCCAAAATGCCGAACTGTTTGACATCTGCGCCGGCAATAAAAAACAGGGTGAAGCAGGAAAGCGCCAGCAGCGCCGCCGTCGACAGGTCCGGCTGACCCACAATCAAGGCACAGACAAAGCCGACGATCACCGAGAAGGGGAACAACCCGTAGGTCAGATCCTTGATCCGATCCCCTTTAGAGGAGAGCCAGTGGGCGATGTAGATCAGCGCTGCCACCTTGGCTACCTCGGAAGGCTGGTAAGAGCCGGCGTTAAGACCACGCCGCGCTCCGAAAATCGCTTCGCCAAAGAACAAAAGCACAAACAACCCGACGATCGTCACCGCCAGTAGCGGCAACGAGACTTTGCGCAGGCTGTGATAATCAAATTGAATGATAATCACACAGCCTACCACACCAATGCCAAACGCCATGAACTGGCGCTTCAGGTAGAACGATGCATCATCAAAAAGCAGAATACCGTCATCAAAGGTGGTGCTGTACACCATCAGCATACCGATAACGAGCAGCGCCCCGACGATCAGCAACAGCCAATAGTCGATTTGCAGCTTGATACCAGGCCGCACCCGGCTGCTGCTTCTTCTCAGTACACGTACATCGGTCGTCGCCATGATAAGTCCTCTCTGCGTTCCGGCCGGTTCTTAATCCGCCTGGAGCTGTCCGACCAGCTCTTTGAACACGTTGCCCCGCTGGGCAAAATCGTTAAAAGCAT
Organism: Ardenticatenales bacterium; assembly: GCA_020634575.1. Next base: position 30,945 of record JACKBM010000033.1, read on the forward strand.
CAAAGCTGGTGCCGCCCGGCGAGAGCAGGACCACATCCGGCGCCGTCGCCAGCTTGCTGGCCAGGGCCACTGCCTCAGCCAGGGTCGCTACCCGTTCAACCTTGCACCGTTTCAGCTGGTTCAGGCTTGTCAGGCCATTCCCGTTGCTGCATAACATCTGCTCAATCTTCTCGGCCAGGTCGCCAAAGGCGATGACCTGCTTGACTTCCCGCTTGACCCGCAACGCCCAGGTCTCCCAGACCATATCTTTGTCGCGGCCGCCGGCCAGGAGAATAATCGGCCGGTCAAATGAATCGATAGCTGCCAGGGCCCGCTCCGGCGAGGTGGCGATGGAATCGTTGACCCACATCACCCCATTCAGCGTGCGCACGATCTCCAGCCGGTGCTCTACACCGCGGAAGGTCTGAATGGCGTGGCGAATGGCGTGGACCGGGATCCCGGCCGAATCCGCCAGCACCGTCGCCGCCAGCACGTTCCAGATGTTGTGCTCGCCGCGCAGCTGAATATCGCTCACTTCACAAACCCACTGCTCGCGCTCGCCGCCGGTCAGCCAGATCTGGCCGTTGCGCACACAGGCGCCGTCGCTCACGTTCTCAAAGCGGCTGAACCAGCGCAAGCGCCCCTGAACATGCCGGGCCATCGCCTTGGACCCCGGGTCATCCAGGCACAGAACGGCGATATCGCTCGGCTTCTGGTGCCGCAGGATGTTGGCTTTGGCGTTGGCGTAAATCGCCATCGTTTTGTGCCGGTCCAGATGGTTCGGCGTCAGATTCAGCACCGTGGCGATCTCGGGGCTTTGCCGCCAGATCTCCAGCTGAAAACTCGACAGCTCCTGCACCACCAGGTCAGTTGGCGCCATCTTGTGCAAATCACTGATCAGCGGTTTGCCGATGTTGCCACCCACCCAGACGCGCCGTTCGGCAATCTGGGCCATCACCCCGGTCAGCGCCGTGGTCGTCGTCTTGCCGGCCGAACCGGTGATCCCGATCGTCTGCGCCGTCGCCCGCCGGATAAATTCCTGCGAATCATTGGTGACCTGGACGCCAAGATCATTTGCTCTGGTCACGATCTCGGCATCGGCCGGTACACCGCCGCTTATCGCTAAAATGTCTGCTTTATCCACCAGGCTCATCGGATGCCCTCCGAGTACATACTCAATTTCCAGGTCGGCCAGGTCGGCCATCTCATCGACCAGCTTCTCCGCCGGTCGCATATCCGAGATGGTGACCTTCGCACCAACCTCTGCGGCGAAACGGGCTAAAGCCTTGCCCTGTCGCGCCAGTCCGAGAATGACCAGCCGTTTGCCAGCCCACTCGTCCATCTCTAAATTAAGGCCAGCGCAATGCCAACCATCGCGCCCAAAATCCCAATCAACCACCAACGCTGCACAATCTGCGTCTCCGACCAGCCCAAAACCACAAAGTGGTTGTGCAGCGGTGACAGGAGAAAGGGGCGAATGTCCCGCCCCAGGTAGCGCCGGCTCAACTGAGAAGAAGCCACCTGCAACATGGTCGAAATCGTCGTCGCCACCGGGATGATGGCGATGACTGGCAAAATCAGCCATTGCCGCGTCATCAGCGCCACGACCGCCAACGCCCCGCCCAACGCCTGGGAACCCACATCACCCATAAACATCTGGGCCGGATGGGCGTTGAACCAGAGAAAGGCAAAACAGGCGCCAACCATCACAAAACAGAAGACCAGCAGGAACTGCTGATCCTGCATAAAGGCGATGATGCCGTAAGCCGCATACGCCGTGGCGGCAATAATGCCGGCCAGCCCATCCAACCCATCGGTCAGGTTGACCGCATTGGCGAAACCGGTCACAAAAAAGGTCGCCACCGGCAGAAAAAAGAGGCCGATATCAATCAGGACCGGCACCGTGGGAATCGCCACATAGCCATGCCGCCCGTTCACAAAATAGATGGCGACTGCCGCCGCCAGACCAATCCCTGTCTGCCACCAGATCTTATGGCGGGCCAGCATACCGACGCCGGGCCGCTGCCGGATGCCCTGATAATCGTCGATGCCGCCCAGGATGGCGTAGGCAATCATCACGCCCAGCGGGATGATCACACTCTGGGCGATCTCCGTCTGCCGGAAGAGTGAAACGATATTGACCAGAACGGTGATTATCAGTACCCAACCGACGATCAAAATACCACCCATGGCCGGCGTCCCCATTTTGGACATGTGGGATTGCGGCCCTTCAATACGGATCTGCTTGCCCAGCTTCAGCCGGCGCATCATCTCAATCAGCGGGCTGCCCCAAATCACAGCCATCAGGAAGGTGACACCACCTACAGTCAGGGCAAATGGCATCAGCTATCCTCGCGCAGCTCGGTGACAATGCGGTCCATGCGCATCCCGAGCGACCCTTTAACCAGGACAAAATCGGCCGGCTGAATCAGCTCCCGCAAAAGCGGCAGCGCCGCCGGCGCTTCATCGATAAAATGAACCTGGGCCGGACGCAGACCACCATCAATGGCTGCCTCGCCAATGAGTCGAGCCCGCTCACCGACCACCACGAGCTCCTGTACCACCGCCGCGGCTCGCCGGCCAACCAGATGATGACCACGTACCTCTTCGTCACCCAGCTCAAGCATGTCACCCAGGACTGCCAGACGCCGCCCATCCAGGTCCGCCAGCAAATTAAGAGCCGCTATTACGGATTCCGGGCTGGCGTTGTAGCTGTCGTCGATAATAATCGACCCCTGCGGCCCCGCTACCGTCACCAGCCGGAGCTGCGCCTGCTGGCTCTGCAGGCCGCGGATGATCTCATCCCAGGTCATGCCGGTCACCAGGCCAACCGCCGTCGCCCGCAATACTGTGTGAACGGAATGCCGGCCGATCAGCGGCACCTGAATGGTGAGCTGCTCGCCCTGGTAGTGCAGCGTACAACGAATGCCGTCCAGCCCCATCGACTCGATGTTGTCGGCCCATAAATCTGCTTCCGGCGCCAGGCCGTAGGTGAAGACGCGCGCCCGGCTGGCGGAAGCCATCGACAAGACGCGCTCATCATCCTGGTTTAGAATGGCGACACCGTCTACCGGCAAAGCCTCCACCAGCTCCCGCTTGGCGGTGACGATGTTCTCAATCGTGCCCAGCCGGGAAAGATGGACGGGGGCGATGTTGGTGACGACGCCGATTTGCGGCTGCGCAATCTCGCAGAGCAATGCGATCTCGCCGATGGCGTACATCCCCATCTCCAACACAACCGTCTGATGGGTATCGCGCAGTTGCAGTAGCGTGAGTGGTAGCCCTATTTCGTTGTTAAAGTTACCCTGGCTCTTGAGCGTTGGCCCCTGCTGGGCCATCACGCTGTAAACCAGCTCTTTGGTCGTGGTCTTGCCCACGCTGCCGGTGATGCCGACGACGCGGACATCAAATTGACGCCGGTAATGGCCCGCGATGCGCTGCAGGCCGGCCATGGTGTCATCCACCTGGATGAGAAACGGCAGCTCGGGCAACGTGGCTACCGGCTGCTGGCCGCGCATGTCGACGACGGGAAAGTCGCCGACCGGCCGGTCCACCAACGCCACCTGCGCTCCCGCCGCAAACGCCTGCCCCACATAATCGTGGCCATCACTACTCTCGCCGGCGAAAGCGACAAATAGACTGTCCGGGCCGGCGGCACGGCTGTCATGCGTGCCAAACGCCAAAGGCTGACCGGCCGGTCCACCCTGGACCGCTACCCCGTCAGCCAATGCCGCCAATACCGTCCCAACCGTCAACATCGTTAGTTCCGCATCCTTGAGATATCTTCCTGGAACCGCACCGCATCCGGCGGGATGTTCAGGAGGGTGACCAGTTCATCCACCAGCGTAGCGAACGTCGGCGCCGCCGTCTGCGAGCCCCAGGGGGCGCTGGACGGGCGATCCAGTTTCACCAGAACAATCAGTTCCGGATTATCGGCCGGCAACCAGCCCACAAACGCGCCGATGATATCGGTCGGATGGTAAATACCCCCTTCCGGGATCTGGGCGGTGCTGGTTTTGCCGGCAATCGTGTAGCCCTCGACCTGTGCTTCCGCCACTTCGCGGGCCACCGCATTGATGGCCATCGTCGTCAGGATCTGAGCGGTCTCGGCGGACACCGGCCGGCGCGCAATCGTCGGGATGTGCGTCTCTACGGTCCCGTCGTGATGCCGGATTTCCTGCACAAAATAGGGCTGCATAATCTCGCCGTTGTTGGCCAGGGCGGAAATAGCCGAAATCACCTGCAGTGGGGTCGCCGCCATACCCTGACCAAATGCGTTCACGGCCAGGTTCGTTTCCGTCCAGAGCTCATCACCGGGCTGCGGCACCTGGCCAATCGCTTCAGCCATCACGTCAACCCCGGTCGGGGTGCCGAAGCCAAAGCGGGTCATATAGTCATAGTAGGTATCCGTGCCCATCCAGAGCGCCAGCGTAGCCGCGCCGATATTCAGGGAGCGGGCCAGCAGGGTTGTCATGTCAGTTGTGCCACCGCCGCTGCGGTCCCAGTTGTAAATATACTGGCCACCGACTTCAAGCGTGCCGGAATCATAATAGGTAGAGTTTGGCGTGACCGTGCCGCTATCGATAGCTGCTGCCATCGTGATCAGCTTCATGACCGAGCCGGGCTCAAACTGCTGGCTGATGGCCGGGTTCAGGAAATAACGCTCGTCTTCTTCGTAGAAATTGTAGGGGTTGTAGCAGGGGGTGCTGGCCATGGCCAGGATAGCGCCAGTACGCGGGTCCATCACAATGATGGTGCCGCCTTCGGCCCCATGCTGCCGGATGGCGTTGCTCAGATGCTCTTCCACCAGGAACTGCACCGAACGGTCAATGGTCAGGATCAGGTCAGAACCTTCCCGCGAAATAACGCTGGGCTGCTCGGTCAGCGGGTTGTAACTGACAACTGCGCTGGCCGCTTCACCCGCCAGTTCGCGCTGATAATGCCCTTCCAGGCCGGCTGAACCGACCCCGTCAAAGTTGGTGTAACCGATGACGTGACAGAGCAGCTTGCCCTGCGGATAAATGCGGCGCGACACCGGGTCAATCTGAATGCCCTGGAAATCCAGGTCACGAATCAGATTGGCGACCTCTTCCGAGACGCGGCCGTCGCTAATGTTGACGTAGGTCTGGTTGGCTGTCAGCAGGGCCAGCAGCTCAACCTGCGGCCGGTTCAGGATGGAAGCCAGCGCGAAAGAAGCCTCTTCCGGTTCCCGGACCAAAGAAGGCGAAGCCCCGATGATGTAATCGGCGCCGTTGCCGGCCAGGATGGCCAGGTTACGGTCGTAGATGACACCCCGGCTGGGCGAAGAGGTAATGCTGGTTGTGTTGCGCTGTTCGCCAAACTCAGTCAGTTCAGCAGATTCCACGATCTGGAAAACAAACAACCGGCCGATCAGCACCAGCGCGATTAACACAAAACCGACCATCACAATGGTCAGACGACGTCCTTGACTAACGGTCACGGGACTCTCCTCGGGCCATATCGCTAAAGCGGCTCCGAATAGACCACCAGATTGCCTGGCCCAGCGTCTCCGGGTAAACCGGCGCCAGCGTTGCCTCGGGCGTAGCCGCTGCCGGCGTCGCCAGATCGGGCGGATAGGAGTCCACCACCAGGAATTCGATATCTTCGGGCAGCGAACGGACAAAACCCTCTTCACGGGCCCGCTCCGCCAGCAACTCAAGCGATTGGGCCTCGGCGATCTCTCGCTCCAGCTCCGCATTTTCCCGCTTGATGTTTTCCAGCTCGAACTGCAGCCGCTGCGTCGTCCGGCCCCGCTCGGCGATCCGGCTGGCCTGACTCACATACAGCGTCCCCACCAGCGCCCCAATGATCAGGATGACGCCCCAGCCCAAAGCGGCCTGCGTCTCACCCAACCAGGAAAGCTTGCGGAGTTGCGCTCGTATTTTGTGCCGTGATTGGCGGATGGTTTCGTTCGCTTGTTCCATTATTAGCTGTTAGCTATTAGCACGGGCCTGTGGCCCTTTCGGCTATCAGTGCGGGCCGATGGCCCTTTCAGCTGTCAGTGGGTCTATCGCGCTCAATCAATCGTTCACTGATAGAGCGTTTAAGCTCGGGCTGACGGCTAAAAGGAGCGAAGCTCCGTGCTGACAGCCGTCAACCTAACTTCTCGATGACCCTCATCTTGGCACTGCGGCTGCGTGGGTTGCGGGCGATCTCCTCGTCGGTTGGAATGATCACCTTGCGATTTACGCGGCGGGCAGTGGCCCTGGCGTTGCAGGTGCAAATCGGTTGCGATGGCGGACAGATACAATCTGTGCTCCAGTCGCGAAAGAGCTGTTTGACCAGCCGGTCTTCCAATGAATGGAAGCTGATGACCGCCAGGCGGCCTCCGGGCTTGAGCAATTCGTGGGCCCCACGCAATCCCTGTGCCAATGAGCCCAACTCATCGTTAACAGCGATACGCAATGCCTGGAAAATGCGGGTGGCCGGATGAATCCGCTCACCCCGCTTGCTCTTGCTGGCAATCAGCTCTGCCAGCGCTTTGGTGTCTGTCAGCGGCCGGTTGGCCACGATCAGGCGGGCAAAATATCGACTGCGCCGCTCTTCACCATAACGCCAGAACAGATCTGCCAGTTCTGCTTCACCTAAATTGTTAATCAAATCCGCCGCCGTCGTCGGCGCCGACGGATCAAACCGCATATCCAGCGGCCCCGTGAAACGAAAGGAAAACCCTCGCGTCCCATCATCTAATTGTCTTGAAGACAATCCGAGGTCCAGCACAATCCCATCGACGTTGGCAAAGCCAAAATCGGGAGCCACGGCTCCCATCTCCGCAAAATTCGCCTGCACAAAGGTGACTCGCGCCGCCGCTGCACCCAGCCGCTCGCGGGCAAACTGGATGGCGCCAGGGTCCCGGTCAAACGCCAACACCCTGCTATCTGGCTCACTAGCCGCCAACAGGGCAGCGGTGTGTCCCCCTGCCCCTAAAGTACCGTCGATATACAAACCGCCTGGTCTGGGCTGAAGCTGCTCGATGACTTCATCGAGTAGAACGGTTACATGTTCGTCGGTCATCAGCCATCAGCCATCAGCCATCAGTAGTCTTGTCAGGTCTACTGACAGCTGACCACTGAGCGCCGAATACTAGATACCCAGGTCTTCCCAGGCGCTTTCGTCGCTTTCCATTGAGTCACGGGCGGCTTCCCAATCCCCGGTGCTCCAGATCTCAATATAATTGTAGTTGCCTACAACCACGACCTCGCTCTCTATCCCGGCAAATTCCCGCAGATAGGGCGGCAGCAGGATTCGGCCTTGCCGATCCGCTTCCAGGTCGATGGCACCAGAGAAAACACGCCGGCGAAATGCCCGCACACCCTTGTCCGTCATGGGTTTGGCCATCACCCGCTCAGCCAGGTCGCTAAACTCAGACTGGGGGTAGATAACCAGGTTTCGGTCGAGTCCACGCGTCACCACCAGGCCCTGCGCCAACGCATTCCGGAACTTCGCCGGAATGGTCAGCCGACCTTTTTCATCTACGGTGTGTGTGTACTCGCCTAAGAACATCCGTTCTAATTAACCCATTTTAACACAGATTTTCGCCACTTTGATGGGCTTTCGACCCATTTTGCCCCACTTTTCCCCACAATTCACCAAAGTATACACCATCGACTTCTTGTTGTGAAGTACTGATTTCGGGGCAAAAATGTGCGTCGGGCCGCCCGTGTTATGCGATTTTCTGGGTTAATACGGTAGAAAGATGCTCAGAAAGCTCCTGGAACCGATTGTAAAAGAGCTATTGGTGGGGGAATGTGGGGCGTTTTTCTGCGGGCTGTCCAAACCTCGTTTTTCCCCACTTCACCCCACCCCTCCGGCGATTCCCGGTATTTCCGGGAACCGCCTCAGGAGGAGAGGATGGACTACGCAATTTTGGACGGGAATTGCGCATTCTAGGTGGGGTTCCGCTGCCCCCTTGTTGTGCAGCGGAACCCATAGTCGGCCTTTACGCCTCTTGCCGTCGCCGCAAAAATGCCGGGATATCCAGATTATTGGGCGAGAAACGGCGCATCTGGGGCCGCTCTTCCGGTTCCTGGGCGACCAGGACCGGCTTGGCCGGCGCACTGGGCCGTACGGGGCGTTCGAGCCGTTCCGGCTCTTCTTCCGCCATGGTGACAACCACGGGGTCCGGGTTGCTGCGCCAGGCAGGTCGGGCAGCCGGCTCATTCACTTCAGGGGTCAGGATAGCGCGTGGCGTCTCCGCCCGCTCAAAACCGGTGGCGATAACCGTCACCCGCATCTCATCACCCATCGTCTCGTCGATAACGGCGCCGAAGATCATGTTGGAATCGGGGTGGGCCGTCTCGCGGATGATGGCGGCTGCCTCGTTCACATCGGACAGGCTCATCTGCGGGCCGCCGGTTACATTAAAGAGAATGCCGTGGGCGCCATCCATGCGGACGTCGAGCAGCCGGTTGTTCAGGGCGGCTTCAGCAGCAATACGCGCCTTGTCTTCACCCTTGCCGTGACCCATCGCCATCAGGGCCGCGCCACCTTCGGTCATCACGGCCTGTACGTCGGCGAAGTCCAGGTTGATGAGGCCGGGCACCGTGATCAATTCGCTGATGCCTTTGACCGCCTGTAACAGGACTTCGTCCGCCAACCGGAAAGATTCCAGCAGGCTCATCCGCTTGTCAGACAGCTCCAGCAGCCGGTCATTGGGGATGACGATGAGGGTATCAACCTGCTCTTTGAGCTTTTCGATACCGAATTCGGCTGATTTGGTACGCCGTGTTCCTTCAAAGGTAAAGGGGCGGGTGACCACGCCAATCGTCAGGGCACCCTGCTCTTTGGCGATGCGGGCCACAACCGGGGCGGCGCCGGTGCCGGTCCCACCGCCCATACCGGCGGTGACAAAGACCATGTCCGAACCCTCAATAACGGAGCGGATATCGTTGAGGGATTCCTCAGCCGACCGTTCCCCTTGACTGGGGTTGCCACCCGAGCCAAGGCCACGGGTCTGCTTGTCCCCAATGCGAAGGTGCGTGGGGGCACTTGATAAGAGTAACGCCTGGGCGTCTGTGTTGACGGCAATAAAATCGATGCCCGGGACTGCTTCTTCAATCATGCGATTGACGGCATTGTTTCCACCGCCGCCGACGCCGACGACACGGATACGGGCAAAGTTCTCAAGCTCTGGTACTCGCTGCATGATATCTCCTTCCGAAACTTCGTTTGGGCAGCCTGAAGCAAGCCAAACAGTCTGGGCTTCGATTAGTGCGCTTCCCGATTCGTCCGACAGGTAGCCGAAACGAACACGCAAAACGCTACAGCAATGGCCTTGAGTCCTTGGTCCTGGCGTTTCAGAGAAAACTACGCAGTTTGATCCCGTCAGCTTGGCTTGGGTCAAAACGGAGGATTTCTGGCAGAGAGATCGTTCGCAAGAATGATCAACTGGCATGAAACCGTTTGCTTCATCCCATTTGGTTATTCCGACATATTGGTTGGCGTATTGGGAGCGAACCAACGCAACTGTGCTGATAACCAAGGCGCGTCTCGTACGAAAATCGCCTATTCCTGAGACTTTGGAGCACGCTGTATTCAGTTGTGGGTACTACTAAAAGATACAATCTCAAATCTACCGAAAAGCCCGGCCCATGTCTACGCAAAACTGTGTGACTTTGGTACTAATCAAGCAATCGAGGGCTGTTTTTTATATGGTACGCTGGTCCGTGGGACCGGAACAGGTGTGCGAATCAGACGGCTTTTGTGGTGAATTTCAGGGCTGGCGCCCCATTTTGGCCCGATTCAGGCAAGGCGTCAAATAGGGTCCGAATGTGGCGCTGGATGCGGGCCCGATCGCGGGGGCCGCTGATGTGGCTATGGTTGGGCAGCGTGAGAACCGGCCGGTCCCCATACACGCCCCGATGATGCTCATAACCAAAAAAGAGATCCGCCTCTGCCAAAACCGGAAAAATAGAATCGTCCTCGGGCAGCAGACACAGTTCGCTGAAATCCAGACGGGCCCGTAGTTCAGCCGGGTCTATCGTGAGCGTCCGCCCAAAGCGGGCCGCCTGGTCCAGCAACACCTGGGCCATATCTGGCGAGGCACAGACCGGCACAACCGCCGCCGCCCCACCGTAATAGCCCTGATGCAGCAACGTGATAATGCCCCCCAGGCTCAACCCTACCGTCAGTAACGGTGCCGGGGGCAGCGCCTGCCGCAAGGCCTCCATGATGACAACTGAGCCGGCCAGCATCTGGTGCAAATGAGCCAGGCTGCTGAAACCTGTCTGAATGGGATCGCGCATCCGCCAGTGGAATGGGGCCTGCAGGGAGATGATATGGGCCTCACCTGTGAGAATCGGACGGACAAAATAGCGGCCCACAAAATCAAAGGGGCGCTGGCCCAGGCCATGGTGGCAAAAGATGATGGGGGCATCCGACCGCTGCGCCGGTGTGAGCTTGAGGCGGCTGCTGACCAGCCCCAGCGGCGTGCGCAAGGTGACGGGGATGTGGTGATCGGCCGGTGTCGCCAGCAAATTCGCCCACTGCCGCCCTTCCAGACCAAAACGGACCTCACTGGCTTCAAGATAGTAGTCCAGTGGCTCTGCCTCGGCATAGCTGGCTTCAAAGCTATCGGGCAACCCCAGTTCCATCGCTTTGAGCACCATATGATCCATTGCCTGAAAGAATTTTGTGCGCATCCTTTCTTTTATACCCCAACTCCGGAGGCCAACCGGTAACCGCCGGCTCGCAAATTCACGAGTCACTCATTTATCAGCGCCCCTAACTCAGGTACAATAAGCAGCGCCGAGCGGTGGAATCCGGTAATCACCGCCAGATGCCTGACCGCCTCGCCCGGCCCGGCCCGAAGTAGCTTACCCCAGGAATGATGCATGAATTCACGCTTTCGACCCGATCTTAGAATCCCAGCGATTGCCCTGTCTGGCGCCACTCTCTACATCATCATCTACGTTGCCCTGCAACTCCTTCATCCCCCGGCGGTCCACCCCGCCGTCGCCGCTGATGAGCAGATCGGTAACACCACCTGCAGAGTTGGCGTGTCGTTAGGTAACACCGACGCTGCCGCCCAGATTTCCTGGATTCCTTTCTTCAAGGTGGGCTGGTATATCACCTTCGCGACCGCATCCAGCAACGTGCCCAGCAATGTGGAGTTTGTGCCCCTGATCGGCGTCTATCAGATGATGGATGGCGACATCCGCCTGCCAGATTACACGACCAGCATCGCACTAACGGATGCAGGCCTGGGCGCCCGCATCGCCGCCAACCCGGGCGCCCTCTGGATTGTCGGCAACGAGGTTGACCGTCTTGAACAGGGGGACATCGAGCCCCAGATTTACGCCATCGCCTACCATGACATTTATGAGTTCATCAAGGAGCGAGACCCCTCAGCCCAGGTGGCTGTCTCAGGGCTGGTAGAGGTAACGCCAGGCCGGCTGCAATACCTGGATATGGTGTGGGACGCCTACCGGGAGGCATTCAACCGCCCTATGCCGGTTGATGTCTGGACGATGCATCTCTACATCTTGCCTGAAGTGGATGTGAACGGCGAACCCAACTTCATCGCCAGTGTCGCCATCGGTACAGATCCGGCCCTGGGCAAGCGGGAAAGTGGCGGCAGCCCAATTCCCTGCCCGCAGGACAACGTCTACTGTTACGCTGAGCATGATGACATCAACATCTTCGCTCAGCAGGTCGAAGCGATGCGGGGTTGGATGGCGGATCACAATTATCAGCGCCAACCGCTGCTCATTACCGAGTATTCGATTCTGTGGCCTTACCGTATTGATCCCAACAGTTGTTTCCTGATGGATGAATATGGCAACTGCTTCACCCCGGACCGGATTTCAAATTGGGTCGTCGAAACATTCGCCTATCTGAAAGATGCCAAAGATCCGCTCATTGGCAATCCTCTGGACGATGATCGGCTCGTTCAGCAATGGATGTGGTATTCGCTCAACACTAGATTGGCCGGTGATTCCAGTGACCTGCTGAACGAAGAGTTCACGGGCCTGACTCAAGTCGGCGAAGTCTTTCGTCAGGAAGTGGCCAATGTGCCTCTCTACGTCAACCTCGCTCCGGAAAGCCCGGCCCATACCGCGACGAACAGCAACGGTGACGCGACCCTGAGCGTGCGCATCTACAACAACGGCTCAACCACAACCGACAAACCATTTGAAGTCTCTTTCTATCGGGATGCGTTTTTAACAGATCTGATTGGTTCGGTGACGGTGCCGCCGGTTGCCGGCTGTGTGCGGGAGCAGTTGACGGCGACCGTGGTCTGGGAAGATGTACCGGCCGGTCTACACAATTATTGGGTCGCCATCGACAGCTTCAACAAAATCCCGGAAAGCAATGAGGTGGATAACGTCACAACCGGCGCCGTCCTGGCTGACCCGGTCAGCACCATGTACCTGCCCATCTCGTTGCGCTAGGATTGCTCTAGCCCAGCGCTACCAGGACCAGCCCGGCAAAGATGATGCCGATCCCCCAAAAACGGGTCGGCAGGCGCGGTTCGCCCTGAATCGTCATCCCCAACAGGGCGCCCAGCGGGATGCTGAGCTGCCGAAAGGCAGCGACGTAGCTGACGTTGCTGGCCCAATTCATCGCCAGCAGCACCAGCCCATAGGTCGTCACCATGATGACCCCGGTCAGGGCAGCCCGCGAGCGATCGCGCCGCAGCGATTGATGGAAATGCGGGCGTTCAACCGGCCGGATCAACAGATACGCGCCCATCATCAAGGCAATACTCCACTCCTGCAGCGAGACAAACAGCAGCGTACGCGCCCCGGTCGCCAGGCCCAGGTCAGCCAGGCTGCCAAGCTGGCGCAGGGCGGCATCGTCGATGATGGTGTAGCCGGTGGTGCCCAGGGCGGCGATCAGGGCAAACAGGGTGCAGAGCGTCAGGTAGGCGCGCCCATTGATCTGGCGGAAGCCGGGCAAGGGCAGGATGAGGCAGCCCAACGCCACCAAAATCATCCCGGACAATCCCGGACCACTGATGCGCTCGCCCTGGCCCAGCCAGAGCGTCAACGGCGCGACCAGCAAAACAGGCAAGGCCCGCAGCAGCGGGTATGCCAGCGACATATCACCGGTCCGGTAGGCGTGGGCCAGACCAATAAAGTAGATGGCCTGGCAGATGCCGGTCGCCAGAATGAGGAGCCAGAAACCGGCCGGCAACCCCGGCAGCACCGCCCGCTGCCACCAGATATAGGGAAGTAACAGCAACGCCCCCCAGCCATTAGCCAGAAAAAAGAAGACCGGCGTCGGGCTACTGCGCTTACCCAGGAGGTTCCAGGTTGCATGCCCAAAAGCGGAGATGGTGACCAGCAAGGCAGCCGCAGGCGTCATGGCAAAATCCTCATCAAGCGGCTGGCAGACCAGCCAGCCCCAGATTTTACCACCGACCCCGGCGAGGGGTACCGGACCCGTCGGGTGGCGGACCCGTCGGGTTGGTGGGGACCCGTCGGGTTGGTGGGGACCCGTCGGGTTGGTGGGCACCCGTCGGGTTGGTGGGCACCCGTCGGGTTGGTGGGCACCCGTCGGGTTGGTGGGGACCCGTCGCGCTATAATCAGGACCTATTGGTGACATAGGACACTTGAACCGCCGGTCCGGACCGCCAAAATAGGGGGATACAGCAAAGGAGCAATTCGTGAAGACCCAGATTTACACCATGCAAACTGTCGCCGAAGCAGAAGCGGTTGTCGCCGCCGGGGTAGACCACATTGGCCTGACGCCAGCTAACCACGGGCTGCCCGGCGAGATTGACTTCGCCACCGCCCGCCAGATCCGCGATACCCTCCACGGGAAAGCGACCATCGTCGCCCTCTCCGTCGATGAAGAATTGGCCCCGATCCAGGCTATGGTCGCCGCCGTACAGCCGGATATCCTCCACCTTTGCGGCCTGGAGGACAGCCTGCCGCCAGAGGCAGTCGCCGAACTGCGCGCCTTGCTGCCTGGCCTGCCGATCATGCAAGCCATCTCCGTCAGCGGGCCTGGCGCCGTTGACGCCGCCCTGGCCTATGAGCCGGTCGCCGAATACATCATCCTGGATACCCAGGCGCCGGACATCGCCGGCATCGGTGCCTCCGGCGTCACTCATGACTGGAACATCAGCCGAGAGATTGTGCGGCGCGTCAAAATCCCGGTCATCCTGGCCGGCGGCCTCTCGCCGGACAATGTGGCCGCAGCAATTGCCCAGGTCCAGCCCTGGGCCGTGGATTCCCTGACCCACACCAATGAGCGGCTGCCTGGCGGCGGCTTCCGCAAGGATCTGGAGAAGGTGCGGCAGTTTGTGGCCGCGGCCCGAGGAGCTGCCTGAATGCCGCAAGTTATCATCCTGGGTGATGCCTGCGTGGATATGGCCATCCATCTCCCGGATCGCTCGCGTGGCATGCCCGATCTCAGCCAATCTGTGCCCCACCTCTTCGGCGGTGGCTCTGGAGCCAACGTGGCCGTAGCCCTGGCTCGCCTGGGCGCAGACGTAGGCCTGATTGGCGCCGTAGGTGACGACGGTTACGGCCGCTGGGTTCGCGATGATTTGGCCCGTGAAGGGGTCGACGTCCGCGGTATCAGCACGGTGACGGAAGCGTTTACCCCCATGGTCATCGCCATGATCGAACCCAATGGTGAACGGCTGGTTGTAGTTTGGCCGCCCGAGAAAGGCGCGCATGTGATGTTGAAGCCGGCTGCCGTGGACCGGCAGCTGCTTACCACTGCCCGATGGCTCCATGTCACCGGTATGGTGTTGCGCGATTCGCCCGTCCGCGAAACCACCCTGCAGGCGATGGCGCTGGCCCGAGCGGCTGGGGTAACCGTCTCCCTGGACCTGAATCTACGTATCGAGCTCTGGGGACTGGAGGATGACGTGCGGGCAACCTTCCACGAGGCCGCACGCCTGGCCGATGTCGTCCTGGGCAACGCCTGGGAAGAATTGGTGCCGCTCACGGGGGCAGCCACTGTCCAAAGCGCCTCGCGACAGCTGGGCGAAGGCAAGCGCGTGGTGGTGGCACGGCAAGGCGCCCAGGGCGCTCTGGTCACGACACCAACCGAGAGTTTTGCCGTCCCCGCCTTCCCTGCCCAGGTACTGGACACGCTGGGCGCGGGCGATGCTTTCAATGGCGGCTTCATCGCCGCTGCGTTGACAACAGGCGATATCTTTGAAGCGGCACGCTGGGGTAATGGTGTAGCCGCCCTGAAAATTAGCCGGCCTGGCGCCCGCGGCCTGCCCTCACTGCCTGAATTGCAGGCGCTGCTGTGGGCGGTTGACGCCCCGGCCGATTAGCCAATGACCCATTTCTTGCTACGATAGGTTTTCGTCTATACAATTCGTTTACATTATCAGTGCCTACAAACCTGCCGGGAGAGATCCAGGCTTGGGCGCCGAAGGGGCAAGGGCAATACGCCGGTTGTGCGGCGATTGCCTGAAACTCTCAGGCAAAAGGACCGGCCGGTTTGGCACCCCTGGAGAGTGTGATCCTGGTGATCACCGCCGACGGGGCAAATCACGGCTCAGCGCCCGTGATGAATCTCTCAGGCTAACCACAGGGGGCGACGACATTCAACAGTCGTCGCCCCCTGTTTTCATTTTAAAACCTGCGAGAGCCAGGAGGACGCTCATGAGTAATATTCCCGCCGACCTGATGTACACCAGTGACGATGAATGGGTCAAAATCGAGGGCAACATCGCCACTATCGGTATCACCGACTATGCCCAGGATCAGCTATCCGATATCGTCTACCTGGAACTGCCAGCCGTAGGCGATGTGATCGCTGTGGGGGAAGCTTTTGGTGTCGTCGAATCGGTCAAGGCCGCTTCGGACATGTACGCCCCCCTGTCCGGTACCGTCGCCGAGGTCAATGAGGCGCTGGTCGACGCGCCAGAAGCCATCAATGACGATCCGTACGGCGCCTGGATGGTCAAAATCGAAATGAGCAATAGCGACGAACAGGGCGACCTGCTCGATGCCACGGCTTACGAAGCTTCGGTCAGCGATCGCAGCTAACAATCTTCCAGCAACAACCATAATTACCCGCTACTCCCGGACTGACAAACCGCCAGTCGGTTAATTCCTGCCAAGGAGCCGCATATGACCCAACATTTCCTTTCTTCCCCTGCCTCATTGAGCAATGAGGCGCTGCTTGCCGATCTGGACACCTTCCCTCGTCGCCATATTGGCCCGTCACCTGATGAGGCGGCCGAGATGCTGGCGGCTATCGGCGTCGCCTCGCTGGACGAGCTGATTGACGAAGCCGTGCCGGAGACAATCCGGATGGCGCGGAAGCTGGCTTTACCGGCCGGTGTCTCCGAATCGGCTGTTCTCGCCGACCTCCGTGAGCTGGCCAGCCGCAACAAGATCTACCGCTCCTACATCGGTCAGGGGTTTAATAACACCATCACCCCGCCAGTCATCCTGCGCAACATCATGGAAGACCCGGGCTGGTACACCCAATACACCCCCTACCAGGCGGAAATTGCCCAGGGACGCCTGGAAGCGCTGCTGAATTTCCAGACCATGGTGAGCGACCTGACCGGCCTGGAAATTGCCAACGCCTCCATGCTGGACGAGGCCACCGCCGCCGCCGAAGCGATGACGCTGGCCCACCGCTCCATGCCGCGCAGCTCCAAAGCCAATGTCTTTTTTGTCTCGGAGCGCTGCCACCCGCAAACTATCGAAGTGGTGCAGACCCGCGCCGAACCGCTAGGCATCAAGGTGGTCGTCGGCGACCACGAAATCTATGATTTTGCCGAGGAGACCTTCGGCGTGCTGGTGCAATATCCGGCCACCGATGGCGACGTCCTCGACTATGAGTCCTTCGCCGTCGAGGCCCATGCCGCCGGTGCGCTTGTCGTCGTCGCCGCTGACCTGCTGGCGCTGGCCCTGTTGCGCGAACCGGCCGCTTTTGGCGCCGACATCGCCGTGGGCAATTCACAGCGCTTCGGCGTGCCGTTGGGTTACGGTGGCCCCCACGCCGGTTACCTGGCGACAAAAGATGAGCACAAGCGGCAAATGCCTGGTCGCCTGATTGGCGTCTCCGTCGACCGGCGTGGCGAACCTGCCTTGCGCCTGGCGCTGCAAACCCGGGAACAGCATATTCGCCGCGACCGGGCCACCAGCAACATTTGTACCGCCCAGGTGCTTCTGGCGATCATGGCTTCCATGTATGCCGTCTACCACGGCCCGCAGGGGCTGCACAACATTGCCTCCCGGGTCCGGCTCTTCACCCGCATCTTGCAAGAAGGGCTGGATGGCGCCGGTTACCGGACCAACCGGGCGCCGGTTTTTGACACATTACATATCAGCGGCGGCCCCCTGGATCAGGCCGCCATTGCCGCCGCCGCCGCCGAGCAGGAGATCAATCTGCTGCTGAACGCGGATGGCAGCGTCGGTGTCTCTCTTGATGAGACGGTCACGCTGGCAGATATCGCTGACCTGTTTGCCATCTTCGGCCTGGCCGGTGACCCAAAAGCGCTGGCAGCCGGCATTGATTTGAGCTACCCGCCGCCGTTTAGCCGGGAAACTGACTATCTCAGCCACCCGGTCTTCAACAGCTACCATTCGGAAACGGAGATGCTCCGTTATATCCATCGGCTCAAAGGGCGTGACCTGTCACTGGCCCATTCGATGATCCCGCTCGGCTCCTGCACCATGAAGCTCAACGCCACCACAGAGATGTTGCCGGTGACCTGGCCCGAGTTTGGCGCCCTCCATCCCTTTGTGCCCCGTGAGCAAGCGGCCGGCTACACCGAGCTGTTTGACCGGCTGGGCCGCTGGCTGGCCGACATCACCGGCTTCGCCGCCATGTCCTTCCAACCGAACGCCGGTTCGCAGGGTGAATACAGCGGCCTGCTCGTGATTCGCGCCTATCACCACGCACGTGGCGATGATCACCGCAATATCTGCCTCATCCCGAGTTCGGCCCACGGCACCAACCCGGCCAGCGCGGTGATGGCCGGCATGAATGTGGTCGTCGTGAAATGTGACGACGATGGCAACATTGATGTCGACGATCTGCGCGAGAAGGCGGCCAAACATGCGGACAACCTGGCCGCGCTGATGGTCACCTACCCATCAACACACGGCGTTTTTGAGGCCGCCATCAAAGAGATCTGCCAGATCGTCCATGACAATGGCGGTCAGGTTTACATGGATGGCGCCAACATGAACGCCCAGGTGGGCCTCTGCAGCCCCGGCGACATCGGCGCTGACGTCTGCCATCTGAATCTGCACAAGACCTTCTGCATCCCGCACGGCGGTGGCGGCCCGGGTATGGGGCCGATTGGTGTGGCGGCCCACCTGGCGCCTTTCCTGCCAGGCCACAGCGTCGTCGCTGGTGTTGGTGGCGCGCAAGCGATCAGCGCCGTGTCCGCCGCCCCCTGGGGCAGCCCCAGCATCCTGCCTATCTCCTACGCCTATATTGCCATGATGGGGCCGAACGGGCTGACTGAAGCGACACGGCTGGCTATCCTGAACGCCAACTACATCGCCAGCCGGTTGCAGCCGTACTTCCCGGTGCTATATGTCGGCGAAAAAGGACGTGTCGCCCATGAATGCATCGTCGATCTGCGTCACCTCAAAGATTTTGTGGGTGTCGAGGATGTAGCCAAGCGGCTGATGGATTATGGCTATCATGCGCCGACCATGTCCTTCCCGGTCGTGGGCACGCTCATGATCGAGCCAACCGAAAGTGAATCCAAGGCAGAACTGGACCGTTTCATTGACGCGATGATTCGCATCCGGGCCGAGATCCAGGCGGTTGAGGATGGTGAAGTAGATCCACAGAACAATGTGCTCACCAACGCGCCGCACACAGCTGCGGAGATCGCGGGCGAGGAGTGGGACCATCCCTACAGCCGGGCCGCAGCCGCCTACCCGGCCGAATGGGTCAAGGAACGCAAATTCTGGCCTTACGTCGGCCGTGTCGACAACGTCCACGGTGACCGCAACCTGGTTTGTGTCTGTTTGCCGATGGAAGAATACGCCTGAGCGCCAGCCTGGCTTGAATAAAGTCAAAACGCCCGGCGCTGGCCAGCCAGTGCCGGGCGTTTTTGTTTGACAGCGCCGGTAAGAGCGGTAATTAGGCGTGTCCGCACCGTGACAAAAGACAATTCCTGGGGGCCAGATCATCTGGTATAAGCGATAGTTGGGTATCTCTGCCGTAAGGCGCAGCCACCCCGGTTCGTTACAACTCGAATTATGAGTGAATGCTGAAATGCTCGAACCGGCCGGTCCACTCCCTCGTTAACAGGGTGTCACTCACCACCAATCCGGTGGGTGTTCTGGCACGGAAGGTTTGCGCATGATGAAGTTCGCTCCACTCTGGTCTCGCTTTCTCCTTTTAGCGGTGCTCCTCCTCGCGGTTGGCCTGGCCGTGGCCCAGCTTGCGCCCCGGCCGAGCCTGACCCTGGCCATGCTGCAACAAGCGAACTGCCAGAACGATGCCAGCGGCCGGCCCATTAATGGCTTTGCTGATCCGACAACAGTGGAAAGCCTGGGGCAGCGCTTTGACCTGGGTCCAGGCTTTCATAGTTTCGTCAGCGCCAGCTATGTGGATACGGCTCTGACCTATTTTCAGTATGATTGCCTGATCTTCGTGTATGATGATAGGGCGTCAGCTGCTCGCTTTGTCGACCACTGGTGTGCCGACGACAGCCGGCGCACAGAACCGTTTCTCGAAGCGGAGCAAGGCTGCCAGATTACGACCATCCCCTACACGGTCATGCTCCGGCAGGGAAACCTGGTTATGAACATCCGCACCGATATGGGACCAGGGGTTGCTGAACGAATTGCCAACGATGTTTTAGGGCGTGTAAGGACGCTTGAAAAAAGATATGAAACGCTACCCGGTTAAACGATCTCTACTCCTCCTGCTTATCCTGGCCCTCGCCCTTGTCGCTTGCCGGCGGGACGACGAGCCGGAGGAGCCAACATCTACCCCGGTACCGGCTACGGCAACGCCAGTGGAAGCCACGGAGCCCACGCCCGCAGCCGCAGAGCCCACCCCGGCACCTGTCACAGTTGCTGCTGAACCAACGGCCCTGGACCCAGCCCTGATAGACTGGGCGCCGCAGCTCGTTTACAGCAGCCCGGCACCGGGTGAGAAATCACTCCTGAGCGGCGCCATCACCATCCGCTTTGACCAGCCCATGGACACAGATTCGGTAGAAGAAGCGTTTGCCATTGCGGCGGCGGATGGGAGTGTGCCTGATGGTTCATTCCAGTGGCCGCGGCCGGATACGCTCATCTTTGTGCCGGCTACCGAGCTGAAGCGGGCGGAGAATTACAAGGTCACCGTCGCTAACTCGGCCATGGGCGCCAATGGCGAGACATTGACTGACCCAATTGCCCTGGAACTGCAAACGGTCGGCTTCCTGGAAGTGGCCCAGGTTTTGCCAGGGCCAGACACGGACGAGGTGCAGACAGATGGGGCGATTACGGTTTTGTTTAACCGGCCGGTTGTCCCCCTCGTCACCACCGCCCAGCAGGATGAATTACCAGACCCGCTGTCCATTTCACCAGATATCCCTGGCAATGGCCGCTGGATCTCCACCAGCATCTACCGCTTTGAGCCCGACGAAGGCTTCGCCGGCGCCACAACCTACGACGTGACCATCGCCGCCGGGCTGGAAGACGTCGTCGGCAGCGTCCTGGAAGAGGATTACAGCTGGCAGTTCACCACCTTCGCCCCCACAGTGGTTCAGACCATACCATTCCAACAGGCCACCGATGTCGTCCCCACCGAGCCGATCACCGTCACTTTCAACATGCCGATGGAACGGAGTTCAACTGAAGCCGCCTTTAACCTGAGCATCGTCTCAGGGGATGGGGACGCAGTGCCGGAATTCAGTTTCGACTGGAGTGAGAATGACACCGTCCTGACTGCCATGCCGGTCCGGCGGCTCAGCCTGGCCACCAGCTACAACATTGAGATCGCCAGCTCAGCCCTGAGTGCCAATGGCGCCGCCAACCTGGAAGGGTTCAGCTTCAGCCGCTTTTCGACAGTGCCTTTCCCGGCGGTGATTCGTACCCAACCGGGCAACAACGCCCAGGCCGATCCATTCGCCAACGGCGTGGACATCACCTTCGCCTCGCCCATGGATTTTGCCACCCTCGAAGACCGCATCGTCATTGAACCAGAACCCGATGAGGTGCAGTATTTTGAAGGGCTGGCCAACCTGTTTATCCGGTTTGACATGGAACCGCGCACCGAGTACACGGTAACGGTGCCGGGCAGCGCCGCGGATCCTTATGGCAACACCCTCGGAGAACCGTATACCTGGCGTTTCACCACTGCCGGCCGGCCGCCGCTGGTCTCGCTCAATCTGCCACTGGATCGGCTGGCCCAATTCAGCAGCAGCTTCCCCACCGATGTGCAACTTGCCTACCGGAACGTGAGCCAGATCGACATCTCACTTTATGAGATGGATTTCCCCTTTGTTCTGCTACTCTCGCCGCAGCAGTATGACAACGAGTTCCTGTTGCAGCCGGCTGATCAGACCTGGTCCATCGAAACACCGGCCACAGACACCGCGGCCGTCTTTGACCTGCAACTGGCCGATGGGGCCGCCCTGCCCAACGGCATCTACTTCCTGCGCGTCAGCAGCCCCAGTCTCAACTCAGACAGCCAGTTCTGGCAAAACCAGGGTTCGTTCCTGGTCGTCGCGGACACCAATCTGGTCGTAAAAGAAACTTTTGGGGCCGTTTACGTCTGGGCAACCGACCTGGCTTCCGGGCTGCCGGTGAGCGGTCGTGCTATCGATATTTACTCACAGCAGGACGGCTTCATGGGCAGCGGCACTACCAACAGTGACGGCCTGGCCATCATCGACTATGAACCGTCCGAAAATTACCTGGCCGGTGTGGTGGCCGTCACGGGCACGCCCGGCGGGGCAAACTATGGCGTGGCCGCCAGCAGCTGGTCTGCTCGCACCGAAGGCTGGTCGTTTGGTCTGGCCAATGATTGGGGTGAGCAACCAGAGCAGGAAACTTACATCTTCACCGACCGGCCGATCTACCGGCCCGGCGACACGCTCTACTTCCAGGGCTATGTCCGCCAGACAAACTATGGTCGTTATACCCTGCCAGCCACCGGCGAGGCTGAGCTAACCCTCCAGCCCAACTTCTACCTGGATGGACCTACCGAACCGGTCAGCCTCCCCGTCACCATTGATGAGCTGGGTGGTTTTGCCGGCGAGTTCAACATCCCCGAAGGCTACCCACTGGGCACCTACGGTTTGCAGTTCACCGGCGGCAGTTACAATGCCTACCGGCAAATCACAGTGGCGGAATACCGGGCGCCGGAGTTCCTGGTTACCGTCACTCCGGAAGTTGACGAAACCCTGCGCGGTGAAGAAGTCGATGTCACCATCGAGACGAGCTACTTCTTTGGTGGGCCAGCCGCGGATCTGAATGTGCAGTGGAATGTCACCGTCAACAGCTACATCCTGCCGTTCGAGGGTCGCTATTACAGCTTCACCGAACAGGACAGCTACTTCTACGATCCGTTTAACTTCAGCGGTTTCGGTGGCCGTTGGCTGCTCGGCGGCGAAGGGGTCACCGATGGCAATGGCCAATTGAAGATCACCCTGCCCGCCGACCTGTTGGCGGAAATGCCAGACGGCAGCCACACCATCACCGTCGAGGCGCTGGTAGCTGACATCAGCGAGTTCCTGGTCGTCTCCCGCAATGACGTTACGTTCCATGCGGCTGAGCAATATGTCGGCATTGTGCCGGCTGAGTCGCTGGTGCAGGCCGGCCTGGAAGCGTCCGTCGACCTGTTGACGACGGATTGGGAGAGTGAGCCGGCCGCGAACATCCCCGTCGAAGTAGTCTTCTACAAGCGGGAATGGGAACGGGTACGCAACAACCAATTTGGCCAATACATCACCCAATGGGAGCCGGTTGATACCGAGATCGAACGGGTCGAGGTAACGACAGACAACCGGGGCGAAGCGTCAGCCAGCTTTGTGCCGCCGGATGGGGGCAGCTACTATATCGTGGCCACGCTGACAGACAGCGGCGGCCGCCAGCAAAGCAGCAGCACCTACCTCTGGGCCCTGGATGAGTCGTTTGCCGGCTGGCGCACTGACCCGGCCGAGAAGCGCATGGATCTGATCGCTGACAAGCGCGAATACAACAGTGGCGATACAGCCACCATCCTGGTCCAATCCCCATTCAATGAGCCGACCGAAGCCTGGGTCACGATCGAGCGCGGCCCCATCATCGAGCAATTCGTGACGACGATTAACGGCGGCAGTGACAGCCTGACTATCCCGATTGAGGAGCTTTATGCGCCCAATGTGTTCGTCACCGTGGTGGTGATCCGGCCGGAAGGCGGCGCTGACTCGCCCTACGCCGATATCCGCCTCGGGCTCATCGAATTAATCGTCAATCCTGAGCCGCTGAGCCTCAATATTGAGATTAACGCGGCCGACACGCCATATCAGCCGCGCGATGAAGCCACGTTTGACATCCAGGTAACCGACTACCTCGGCCAGCCGGTCAGCGCTGAGCTGACGGTCGCCCTGGTCGACCTGGCTGTCCTGACCTTGAAGGCGGACAATGCGCCGCCCATTCTGGACGCGTTCTATTACCGCCAGCCGATGCGCAGCCGTCTGGGCGCCGGCCTTTTCCTGTCCGGCGAAGGGCTGGAGCTGGAGATACCGGAGCAGATTCTGGGCCTGGGCGGCGGCGGTGGCGGTGGCGCCCTTGAAGAAAGCGCCCTGGCCATCCGGGCGGAAGATGACGAGGCCGGTGCTGACGACGTTCGCTCCGACTTCCGCGATACAGCTTACTGGGAAGGCCAGATCGAAACTGACGCCAATGGTCAGGCGACGGTCACAGTGCCGCTGCCGGACAATCTGACCACCTGGCGGTTAAGCGCCAAAGCGATTACCGCCGACACCCTGGTCGGCCAGTCGACGGCCGACATCGTGGTCACCAAGCCGGTATTGCTCCGGCCGGTCACCCCCCGCTTCTTCACCTTCGGCGACCGGGTCTTCATCGGCGCCATCGTCAACAACAACACCGATGCAGCCATTGAAGCTGAGGTCTCCCTGGAGGCTGATGGCGTCACCCTGGTCGACGCGGCGACGCAAACCGTGGACGTGGCTGCCCATCGTGGGCAACTGGTTCGCTGGGAAGTGACCGTCGACAACGTCGAGTTTGTGGATCTCACCTTCCGTGTGGAGGCGGGCGACTACAGCGACGCCACCAAACCAACATTCGGCATTGCCCCGGATCAAGTTATTCCGGTTTACCGGTTTAATGCTGAGGACATCGTCGGCACCGCCGGCGTGTTGGAGGCATTGGGCCGCCGCGTTGAGGCCGCGTTGCTACCGGCCAATCTCGATCCCTCGCTGGGCGACATCAGCGTGACGCTGAGCCCGTCGCTGGCAGCGGCGCTGATTGAAGCGCTGGATTACACCCGCGACTATGAGTACGATCCGCAATGCGCCGGCGGTCTGGGTGACCGGTTGCTGAGTACAGTTGCTATCGCCCGCGCCTTTAATCTGCTGGAGATCGACCGGCCGGATACCATGGCCACGCTCGACGACCTCATCCCGCAGGACATCACGCAACTGGCCACCCTGCAAAAGGCAGATGGCGGCTGGGGCTGGTGCTACACACCGGAAAGCCACCCGTGGCTGACCGCCTACATCCTGCTCGGCCTGAGCAAGGCCGATGAAGCAGGCTACGATGTTCCCAGTGGCGTCATTCGTGGCGGCACCGATTACCTCAGCGATCAGCTTGAGGAGATGACGGCCCTCAACGAGAGCTGGGAAGTCAATCGACAGGCATTCTTCCTCTACATCCTGGCCCAGAATGGCGCTCAGGTGGAGGATGAGGCCATTGAGCTGGTGGCTGAGAAGCGCGGCTTGCTTGATCCGTATGCCAAAGCGCTGCTGCTAATGGTCAACCTCGACGAGGAGACCGAAGCCACCCTGCTGTCGGATCTCGGCGACGACGTCGTGCTCAGCGCGACTGGCGCCCATTGGGAAGACCAGAGCCGCGACTTCCGCAACCTGAGCAGCGACGTGCGCGGTACAGCCATGATCATCAACGCGCTGTCACTCAAACAGCCCGACAGCCTGCTCGGACCAAATGCAGTCCGCTGGATCATGGCGGCGCGCACCGCCGGTCACTGGTCAACCACCCACGAAACTGCCTGGACGATCTTCGCCCTGACCGACTGGATGGTCGCTACCGGCGAAGCGGAGGCTGATTACAGCTACGCTTTGGCCGTCAATGGCCAGGTCACCAACGAGGGCAGTTTCGACGAGGACAATCTGGCCGAAAATGTTGATCTGGTATTGCCGCTGGACCAGTTGGTGCCAGAAGCATTGAACTACTTCGACTTCCAGATTACCTCTGGTCAGGGACGGCTCTACTACACCCTGCACCTGGACGCGTTTGTCGACGCCAACTCGGTGCAGGCGGTGGACCGCGGCTTCACCGTGCAGCGGGTCTACTACGATGCCGCCTGTGATCCGGAGACAGAAAGTTGCGAGCCGATCACGTCAATTGCAGCGGGCCAGCAGGTCCGGGTAGAGTTGACCATCACGACGGAGACCGATCACACCTTCGTGATGGTGGAGGATCCGCTACCGGCCGGTGCCGAAGGGCTGGACCCGAACCTGGACATCAGCTCGGCCCAGTTCGGCGCCGGTATCGAAAATCAGGATTATCGCTACGGCTATTGGGGCTGGTGGTATTTCAACAATATCCAGTTCCGCGATGACCGGGTGGTATTCCTGAGCAACTATTTACCGGCCGGTACGTATCAATACACGTACTTCATGCAGGCCACCATCCCTGGCGAATTCCAGGTCCGGCCAACCGTGGCCCGGGAAGTGTACTTCCCCGAGGTCTTCGGCCGGGCGGATGGGCTGGTCTTCACGATTGACGAATAACAGATAACCGGGCCAGGTGCGGGACGCCGCGCCTGACCCGGACACACAGGATCGTTATGAAGCTGTTCGGTTCCCGCCCTCATGAATGGACCCGGGCTCTGCTGGGAGCCCTGACCGGCGCCCTGACCGGCCCCTGGTGGTTGGTCGCCCAGGTCAATGTGCCGGCGGCCATCATTATCTTTCTGGCTGGGGGCGCGGCCGGCGGCTACCTGGGCCGGCGCATCGGCCGCAATATGGGTGAGTTAAGCAATGAACGAAGCTGGCGCGACTGGGCTCGGGAAGGTGCCATCATCGGCGCGGTGACCGGCCTGGCAGTCGGAGCTATCGGCGGCGCCTTAACCGCCATCCTCTTTTCCGGCGGTACCGGTTCAGTCGAACTATGGTTCTTCCAGATTTTGCAGCGCATGTTGCAGAGCTGGGTTCCGGCTGTCATCGGCGGGCTGCTGCTGGGGGCTGGCGCTGGTGTCGGCATCGGCCGGATGTACCATCGCCGCTACTTCGACATCACCATCCTTCATGAACCCGATCCGATGTTGACCGAGGCTGAAGCCGTGCCAAGCTCTACTGAATCGGCTCCATTGGAAGAACAGATCATCATCGAGTAATCGACTGGCCCCAAAGGCCTATCACTTTCAGGACAATAATTCGCGGCACCGGCTCATTTCATGGCAGAATGAGCCGTGTTGGCTTCTCTATAAGAGGCGTGATAAAAGGTAGCTTGTGAAAAACAGTTTGACTTGCCCCAAATGCCACGGCCAGAAAATCATTCTCGTACCGGGCAGCCGTATTGAAGGCAGCGGTGGGACCGCCATCACCACCGGCTTCATCAGCATGGCCAAAATCGACCGCTACATCTGTGAATCGTGCGGCTATAACGAAGAATGGATGAGTTCGCCGGAAGATATCGAGAAGGTCAAAAAGCGTTTTGGGCGCGCCTGACTTCCCCTGACAGGGTACGAACAACCTGATATTGTCTACGCCGCCGGGTTAGCCAGTCAGGCACAACGACGCCTGCCAGGCTAATTACTGACTGGGTGCTGCCCCAACGCGCGAACGCAGGGTGAGATAGATGCTCAGGCCGGCGTAGTAGAAAGCGTACAGCATCGAACCCCAAACCAGCCAGGTCGGCGGATCGGGGAAGGTGATGATCATCCAGACCTGCGCGATCGTCCAAAGCCCGGTGGCAATGTGGGTCGCCCGGCGAAATTCCGCTGTCCGTGACGGATAAATGTACTTGACCGGCACAAAAACGAGAATGGCCAGCAACGTCAGGAAGGCAAAATTGATCCAGCTGGGCCAGTTCAGCAGAAAGAGGTAATAGACGGCGATATTCCAGTAGGAGGGGAAACCCTTGAAGTAGTTGTCCTCGGTCTTAGCATCATATTGGCAGAACTGGTAGGCCGAGGAGAGAACAATGATCACCGCCGCCGCAATAGCCCAATTGCCTTCAACCAGGCCGGCTGCCTGCACAAAATAGGCGGGAATGAACGCATAGGTCAGGTAATCAATGATATTGTCCAGCAGCGCACCATCAAAGCCAGGCAGGACAGCCTTGACCTGGGCTCGCCGGGCCAGCGTGCCATCAAAACCATCGATAATGATGTTGGCCGCCATCAGGACAAAAACAAGCCGCCAATCCTGGCGCGAGATGGCGATCAAGGTCATCAGGGCAAGAATGACCCCACTGGCCGTGAGGGCATGCACACTCCAGGCCAGAACTTTTTGTTTGCGGGTGACTTCTTCCAATTCAACAAAGGTCATTGTTTGCTCCTGAACAGGATAAGTAGATTGCGTTCTCTTCAGGGCAAAGACAACCCTGTGAAATTGATGTGAATGTCCATATTATAGTGGAGGGGCGCAAATAGACGAATGGTGTAAAGGTAATATTCATACTGCGGCCAGAGAATTGCAATTTCGGGACGAACGTACTATTCTGCACCTTAGCCTGCCCTCATATACAATAGCTTTAATTATGAACATTGATGACTTGTATCGGACGAACCCATTTGAATCCACCACGAGCGAAAGCTCCCCCACCAAGGAAGCCAACATGCATCGGGACCTGAAAGGCGAAGAACTCCTTTCGACCGTTTTGCAGGTGACCAAGAAAATGGGTGAGATGCGCTCCCTGGAGCCATTGCTCCAGTACGCCATCGACGAGCTGCTGCGCTTCACCGGTGCGGAAAAAGGCTACATCATCCTGGTCGACAATGATGGCAAGCTGGACTTCAAGGTCCAGCGCGACGCTCAGGGCAATACCCTTTCCCAGGTCGACGAAATCAGCCACACCGTCATCAATAACGTCATCACCTCCGGCGAATCCCTGGTGCTGTCCAATGCTCTGACTGATCCGCGTTTCGGGGCTGCCCGAAGCGTGATTGAGTTACGCCTGCGCTCCATCCTTTGTGTGCCGTTGCTGGTCGCCAACCGGACTATCGGCGCTATTTACCTGGAGAATCGTGAGTTTGAGAACCGTTTTGTGCAGGCGGACCAGGCAACGATGGAGCTCTGGGCCAACCAGGCGTCCGTCGCCATCGAAAACGCCCGCCTGAACGATGAGCTTGAAGTCGCCAACAAACATTTGAAGCAGCTGGATGAGATGAAAAGCAACTTCGTGATGCTGGTCTCCCACGAGCTCCGTACGCCATTGGCCTCGGTGATGGCTTACTCTTCGCTGGTCAGCAAGCTGGTGGATGACGATTCCCGCATCGTCAAAATGCAGGGGCGGCTGAACGAATCGGTGGAAAGGCTCAACAAATCCATCGGCGAGATCATTCAGGTTTTCCGCATGATGTCCGGTCAGCAGGATGTGCGCCGCACCCTCATGCCGATCAGCGCCATCATCGATCCGGTGCTTAACAAGATTGTGCCCCATGCCGAGCAGCGTAATATCCGCGTCAGCGTAAACGCCCTGGACACCCTGCCGCTGCTGCTGGTCGATGGCGAGAGCATGAAGATCGTGTTCGAAAACGTGATTGGCAACGCGCTCAAGTTCACGCCCGACAATGGCGAAATCTCCATTTCCGCCGATTTGAATACTGAGGGTGTTCGCTTCATCGTCCAGGACACCGGCATCGGCGTCCCGGAGCAGGAACAGCAGCGGGTGTTTGATATTTTCCACATCCTCGGCGAGCTCAAGCACCATTCCTCCAGTAAAGTGGCCTTTCGCGGCGGCGGGCTAGGGCTCGGACTGCCTATCGCCCGCGGCATTATTGGCGCCCACAACGGCACCATCAAGCTGGAAAGCCCGGGTTACGATCCGGAAGCGCTGCCGGGCACAACCTGCACCATTTTCCTGCCACACGCTGATTAAATTGCAGCTGCCGTCTCAGATAACGACACCGCTTTAGCCAATAACCGGCCGGTATGCTACAGTTCCGTCAATGACAAGGCGGCAAGCTGTGGCGGGCATCACTTCACTTTTAAGTAACAGCTATCGGGAAAAAGTTCTGGCGCTCATGGCCGAGTTGAGCGAGACGTTTGGCGTGCCGACGCATGGCTGGCCCCACGTGAGCTACCACATCGCCGCAATTTATGACACGGGCCTCGCTCCGGCATTGCAGCAATTGGCCGGCCAGATCGCCCCCTTCACCCTGCAGACCACTGGCCTGGGGCTCTTCACCGGCCCAGAACCCGTACTCTATCTCGCCCTGGTCCGGAATCAGGCGCTGACCACCGTGCATGAGCGCGTTTGGGCAGTTGGGGAGCAGCATGGGCTGGAAAGCGTCGCTTATTATGAACCGGCCGGTTGGGTCCCCCACATCACCCTCAGCCATTTTCCCGCCGACGACACCCGGTTGCCGGACATCATCGCCGCCCTGAGCCGGCGCAATCTCAGCTGGGAAATCCCGATTGACAACCTGACCCTGCTGGCTGATGCCGGGTCCGGCATCGCGCTACACCAGCAATGGTCGCTCACTGGCGTCTAGGCTGGTGGCAGGTAGACGCGCGGCACCCGCGTATTGATGTTGGTCAGGATTTCATAGGGCACTGTGCCGGCCCATTCAGCCAGCTCTTCACAGCTGATGGCCGCGCCATCCGCCTCCCCCAGCAGCGTCACCACATCCCCGTTGTAGGCCGTTTCCCAGCCGATGTTGACCATCGTCTGGTCCATACAGACCCGGCCCACAACCGGGTACCGTTTCCCCCGGATGATCACCTCGGCCCGGTTGGATAGCGCCCGAAAGTAGCCATCGCCATACCCAACGGGGATGGTAACAACACGGGTCTGGGTGTCGCTTTGCCAGGTGGAGCCATAGCTCACCGGATGGCCGGGCTGGACCACCTTGAAGTAAACGACCTGGCTTTTCCAGCTGAGAACCGGCCGGACCAACACGGTGCGGGCGACCTCCGCGGATGGATAAACACCAAACAGAAGTATGCCGGGCCGGACCATATCCAGGTGGCTCTCCGGCAGTTGCAGGATACCACCGGAGTTGGCGATATGGGCCCAGGGCCGGGGCAGCCCCCGCTGCTCATAGAAGCGGAGTACATCCATAAATCGCCCTAACTGTATCTGAGCCGACGCCAAATTAGCCGCATCGCTGTTGGCAAAGTGGGAGTAAATCCCTTCCACCAGGCAATGTTGGCAGTCCAGGGCCGCTTCCAGCAAGGGTTCAGCGCTGTAATAATGGACGCCAATGCGCTCCATGCCGGTATCGATCTTGAGATGGACGGTGGCGCGGCGCCCCATGGCTGCCGCCGCAGCATCGATCTGCTGCAGTTTTTCCACCGAGGAGGCAGTCAGCGTCAGATCATGCGCGATAAATTGCGGGACCTGGTTCCCCAGGATGCCGCCGAGGACCAGAATCGGCACCGTGATGCCCGCCTGACGCAGCAGAATCCCTTCCTCCAACACCGCCACGCCAAGGTAATCCACCCCCAACGTCACCATGTGGCGGGCGATGGCGACCAGCCCGTGCCCATAGGCATTCGCCTTCAGAATCGGCATCAAGCGTACCCCGGCGCCGACATGGCGGCGGATAGCGGCATAATTCTGGCTTAGCCGGCCCAGGTCGATCTCGGTATGGGTCGGCCGCAATGAATGGTCGCTGGCGATTGTCTCTTCGTTGATGGTAGACATGGGCGGGATTGTACTTGAGCGGTGGGAGCCGGGCTATCGCCGGTGAGGGGTTACCACCAACCCGTCGGGTCCGGGGGAACCCGACGGGTTGGTGGTAACCCCTCACCCAATCGCGCTAGAATAGCCAGCGACCACAACACAAAAAGGAGGTCATCATGCAGCGCTTCAAGGATAAAGTCGCCCTGGTTACCGGGGCCGGGAGTGGCCTGGGCCGGGCCGGGGCTGAGCGGCTGGCGGCCGAAGGGGCCCGCGTCGCTGTCGTCGACCGGGATGAGGCGGCGGCCGCCGCGGTCGTCGCCGCGCTGAACGAGGCCGGCCACCAGGCCATCGCCGTCACCGCTGATGTCACCAGGGCCGCCGATTGCGAGGCGATGGTGGCACAAACGCTCGCCGCCTTCGGCCAGCTGGATGTTGTCTTTGCGAACGCCGGCATTGGCGGCAACCGGGTTACCTTTGTCGATATGGAGATGGCAGAATGGGATCGGGTCCTGGCTGGCAATCTGCGCAGCCTCGTCCTAACCTGCAAGGCGGCCGTACCGGCGTTGATCGCCAACGGGGGCGGCGCCATCGTCCTCATGGGCTCTTCGACCGGCGGCTGGGATACCATCTATGGCTCCGGCCCCTACATGACGAGCAAGGAAGCGGTCAACGCCCTGGCGCGCAACCTGGGGCTGGAGTTAGGGCCACACCAGATTCGGGTCAACGCCGTTTGCCCGGGCATCATCCAGACACAGCTCAGTTTTCGTCAGGGGGTGGATGATCCGGACGCCTGGGAGAAGTTCTTTGGCCGCTTCGCTGCCCGCATCCCCCTGGGCCGCGTGGGCCAGCCGGAAGACGTCGCCGCTACGGTCGCCTTCCTGGCCTCAGACGATGCCCGCCACATCACTGGCACCACCCTGCTCATTGACGGTGGGCAAACACTGCAAAGCTGGAGCAATGCGCCTGAATAATTCCTGGCTGGTTTCACTGCTAAAGGTTCTGGAAGGTTGGTCCCGCTCGGAATGACAAGGCTGGTTGCGCCAAATTAGATCTGGGAAGGTTGGCCTCGCTCGGAATGACAGGGGACGTAAAGAAAGATAGCCGCAAATGGCGCGAATTTTCGCTAATTTTGCTTTCGCGAAAATTCGCGCCATTCGCGGCCCAATCTCTTACCGTAGGGGTTCTATGCGCGCCATCAACTCAGGGAGAGCGGCGGTGGCGGCGGCACGGCGTTCGGGGCTGACCTCAGCGGGCATGCCGACGGTCTGGACGATTTGGGCGGCGGCCAGGGTGCCGTAGCAGCCGGCCTGGCGGGCGTCACGCGTCTCGGTCCAGCCGACGCAGAAGGCGGCGCCGTAGCTGTTACCGGCGCCGGTCGGATCGATAGCCTGGACCGGCCGGATCGGCACATGCCACATCGCCCCACTGTACCGATCCCAGACATACGAACCATGCCGGCCATTACGAATGGCGACTACATTCGCGCCCAAACCCGCCCAGTAGGTCAACACCTCCAGCGGCTCCTGGCTACCCGCCAGCCCGCTGGCAGAAGGCCAATCCGGCAAGACGAGGTCAACCTGCGGCAGCAGAGCCAACAGGCCATCCCGATTTTTCCAGGTATTAAAATCCAGGATCGGCTCCAGCGAGAAAATCGCCCCATTTTGCTTCAGCTTGAGCGCCGTATGCACCATCGGTTCGTCGAAAAACTCTGTGATGAGGTGAATCGCTTTGGGCCGCTCATAATCGGTCGGCAATTCAAGGGGCCGGCCCAACATCGTGAACCAGTTTTCGGTCTGAAAGACGGCTGGTGACTGCGTATCCGGCCGGGTCGCATATTCGTCCTCATCATAAACGACGAGACCGCCTTTAAATGTCTGCAAATCGGGATAACGGGCCCAGCCGGCCAGGTCCACATCCAACTCTGCCAGCGCCTGCACAAAACGAGGCGCAATGTCCGTGCCGGAGCGGGACAGGAAGCCGACTGAATCATGCCAGAGCCGGGCGCCAAACAGCCCCTGCGGCCCACCGCCGCCGAGGAGATCGGCGTGGTCGGAGCCATCAGCCGCCCGCACCCGGTCGATGATGATCTTGCCGTAGATCAGATAATCAACCATAAGGCGCCGCCGGCTAACTCAAACCATTGACGATCTCGACGTAGGCCTGCACCTTCTCCTTGGAGATGGGGCCAGCCCAGCCACCTTCTTCAAAGCAGGAGCCAACAAAGGCGCCATCCGCTTTGGCCAGCAGCCGGGCGGCGTTGCCATGATTGGTATGGCCGCCGAGGATGACAGGCATTTCCGGCATCGCTTTTTTGATGTCGTGGATCAGGCGCAGTGCCGTTTCTTCGTCCGGATTAGCCACTTCGACGGCGTGGGCGCCATTGCTACGGGCCATGCGGGCGACCTCCGGCGTGGTCTTGTCGCCGCCGTGCCAATGGAAATGCATGCCATCCACCTCAGCGACCAGTTTGATGTTCTGGGCGCCGATATGTTTGCGATAGCGGAGGAAATCGTGTGGGTTGGCCTGAACGAGACCGGCCGGTGACATCGTCGCCCCAATCAGGGCCGTGCAGCGCAGAAAACTGCCACCGCTGACCTGGGCCACTGCCAGAGACGCCTTGAGCGCGTTCCACATGATCTGCACACCGATCTGGAATTCCGGCCCGGTCATCTGGGCAATCGCCCGCACGATATGGGCCACGCCCACAACCCGGGCATAATCCGCTTCATCACCGGCCGGATAGGCCCGGTCAACCGTCTGCACCAGGCAGCCCGACGCCCCACCCTCGTACAGCGCCCGCGCATCACGCATGGCCCGTTCAAAGGTCGCTTCGTAACTACCGTCTTCGTAGAATGGGGTTCCCGGCATCGTGCCGAGGTGCAACATCCCCAAAACCGCTTTTTTCTTGCCCAGACTATCAAAAGTACGCATTGCTTGCTCCGTTAGTGGCCACTAATAGGCATTTTTGTAGCCGCAATTGTACCTTCAATAAGGGAGGGGTTGCCAACCCGACGGGTCGGCAACCCGTCGGGTTGGTTACCGGCCGGCGTTTAGTTACAGCTGGCGCCAATGAGCTCCACAGCAACTGCGGATAGCTTGGCGTTGTCGACCAGGGTCACGAAGTCCAGGTCCAGGTTGCCATCGTCTACCTGGATAGTGAAAGATTGTACTGTCGCCGCCATTGGGCCGGCGCTGGCATGGATGTCGAAACTGCTGAGGAGTTGCTGGCCCTCAAACAGGACATTGAAGAGCCGGCTACCATCACCGCCCCCACCGAAGACACCCCACCAGATTTCCGCAAAGTGGAGATCCACCGCATAACAGCCTGCTGCAGGCACAGCAATGTCGTAGCCGAAATTGCCATAGCGCTCGGTCTGATACAGCGTATCGTCAACGGTGTTGTCTATGGCGATGCCAGCGCTGTAGAGCGATCCGCCGGTGAAGTCCCTATCAGCAACCCAGGTACGGCCCAGACTGTCCAGGAATGAGGCACCCCCGGCATTGATCAGGAGCTGGAATGGCGGTGCAGCATTCACAACCACGACGATACTAGCTGTCGCTGTGCTCACACCATTGCTGGCTACTACCGTCACGGTATAACTACCTGCCGCCAGATAGGTGTGCGCCTGAACAGGGCCACTGGTGAAGGTCAGCCCATCACCAAAATCCCAGCTGTAGTCAACGCCGCTACCGGTGGCAATGCTCGCATTGAATTGCATGGGACTACCCAAAGTGACCGGCGCGTTACTGGTCAACGCCAGGCCGCTGATCGGTTCGGCCACCTGTATGACCACCGTTGCCTGCACAGCACCGGCATTATTGCTCGCCGTCACCGTAACGGTGTAGCTGCCCGCTGCGCCATAGCTATGGTTCACGATCGGGCCGCCGGCCACCACAAGACCATCGCCGTAATCCCAGCTGTAGCTGATATTGTCCCCGCCTGTCACCGTGGCCGTGAACGCGGCGGACGCCCCGACAGCCACCGGGGAGGTGCCGCTAACAGCCAGCCCAGTGATGGGATCATCTGGTGGTGGCGGATCCGTTACGACGAACGTTGTCGTCGCCTGGGCCGTCCCTACATTATTGCTGGCAGTCACCGTCACCAGGTAGCTACCGGACGTGGCGTAAGCATGGCTTTCAGCGGCCCCGCCGGCCCGCACCGTGCCATCACCAAAATCCCAACTGTAGCTGATGTTGCTGCCAGCGCTGACCGCCGCCGTAAAGCTGGCCGTCTGCCCTAACTCAACCGGCGTATTGCTGCTCAAACTCAAACCAGCAATGGGTTCATCAGGGGCCGGCTCCACCACCATGGTGGTGGTCGCTGAAGCAGAACTCACGCTATTGCTGGCAGTCACCGTCACCAGGTAACTGCCCGTGGCGGCATAGGTGTGGCTTTCGTTGGCCCCACCAACCCGCACTGTGCCATCGCCAAAGTCCCAACTGTAACTGACATTGGTGCCGCCAGTCAGGCTGCTGCTGAAGAGGCTCACCTGCCCCAGGGTCACCGGGCTGTTGCCGCTCAAAGCCAAACCGGTGATGGGATCATCGGCCGGCGGCGGATCCTCAACGACCATGCTGATGGTGGCGCTGGCGGAACTGCTGTTGTTGCTGGCGGTCACTGTGACCAGGTAGCTGCCCGTGGCGGCGTAAGTGTGACTCTCGCTGACGCCGCCGGCGCGCACAGTGCCATCACCAAAGTCCCAACTGTAACTGACGTTGCTACCAGCCGTGAGGCTGCTGGTGAAGACGCTGACTGAGCCCAATTCAACCGGGCTATTTGCCGTCAGCGCCAGGCCCGTAATGGGATCGTCCGGCGGCACGTTAACCTGAACTGTCGTTTGCGCCGAGGCGCTGCCGACGTTGTTGCTGGCAGTGACCGTTACCAGGTAGCTGCCAACCGCAGCATAGCTATGGCTTTCGTTAGCGCCGCCGGCGCGCACGGTGCCATCGCCAAAGTCCCAACTGTAGCTGACGTTGCTACCAGCCGTGATGCTGGTCGAGAATAGTGCCGCTGCACCGAGGGAGACAGGTGAGTTGCTTCCCAAAGTCAGGCCGCTGATCGGCTGATCGCCACCCGTGCAACCCGGCCCGTTGGCAATCACCTCAATCGCGGATAGCTTCGCATTTTCAACCACACCCAGCGTACTGATATTGAGGTTGCCGTCGCTGACAGTCACAGGGAACGTTTCGTTGACCGCCGCCGCCGGGCCGACAGCCACATGGATGTCGTAACCGGACAACAGCGTCTGCCCCTCAAGGGAAACATCGAAGATACGGCTGCCATCACCGCCGCCACCAAAGACGCCAAACCAGATCTCGGCGAAATGGAGGGATACCGCATAACAACCCGCCGCGGGGACGGGGATGGTGTAGCTGAAGTTCCCGTACCTTTCACTCTGGTACAGGGTATCGTCTGTTGTATTGGCGATCGCAATTCCGGCCGTATAGGTGGAGCCCCCAGCGAAACCGTTGTCCGCCGCCCAATTGCGGCCGGCGCCATCGGTATAGGCGGGGCCGCCTACATTGATCAATGCCTGGAACGACGGCGGCGCTTGCACGACCATAGTCGTCGTGGCGCTGTCACTGCTGACGCTATTGCTGGCGGTCACTGTCACCAGATAGCTGCCGGTCGCCGCATAAGTGTGGCCAATGGTTGGGCCACCAGCCGTTGTATTGCCATCGCCAAAGTCCCAGCTGTAACTGACGTTGGTGCCGCCACTGATAGCCGCCGTAAACTGGCTGGCGCTGCCCAGGAAAACTGGCGAGTTGCTACTCAGAGCCAGACCACTGATCGGCACATCAGGCACGGCCTCAACCACCATCGTGGTCGTCGCACTGTCGCTGCTGACGCTGTTGCTGGCGGTCACCGTCACCAGGTAGCTGCCAGTCGTCACGTAGGTGTGGCCGATGGTCGGGCCGCCGGCCGTTGTATTGCCATCGCCAAAGTCCCAGCTGTAACTGACGTTGGTGCCGCCACTGATAGCCGCCGTGAACTGGCTAACGCTGCCCAGCGTCACCGGCGTATTGCTGCTCAGCGTCAGGCCCGTGATCGGCACATCGGGCACCGCCTCGACCACCATCGTCGTCGTCGCGCTGTCACTGCTGACGCTATTGCTGGCGGTCACCGTGACCTGGTAGCTGCCCGCAGCGGCATAGGTGTGGCTCTCGCTGGCCAGCCCAGCACGAACCGTCCCATCGCCAAAGTCCCAGCTATAACTGACATTGGTGCCGCCGCTGATGGCCGCCGTAAACTGGCTGGCATTGCCGACGGTCACCGGTGAGTTGCTGCTCAACGTCAGACCGCTGATGGGATCATCACCGCCACCGCCACACGTTGGGCTGAGGTAGACGACCTCCAGCGCCGATAACTTGGCGTTGTCTACGACTGTTGTCAGATCGATATCAAGGTTGCCGTCGAGAACATCGACCGCAAAGCTTTGCACATTGGCTGTGGCTGGCCCGGCTGCCGCATGGATATCGAAGTTACTCAGTAACTCGCTCCCTTCAACCGTGACGTTGAAGACCCGGCTGCCATTGCCGCCACCACCATCCACACCCCACCAGATTTCGGCAAAGTGCAAATTCACATTGTAACAGCCAGCCTGCGGCACAGTGAGGTCATAGCCATAATTCCCGTATCGCTCTGACTGGTACAGAGTATCGTCTACTGTATTGGCAATAGCGGTACCGGCGCCGTAGGTGGCCCCGCCGCTAAAGCTATTGTCCGCCGCCCAGGCCCGGCCGCCGCTGTCAGTGTAGGCCGGGCCACCACTGTTGATACGCAGGGCAAAAGTACCGGCCGGTTGCACCACCATCGTCAGCGCCACATTGTCACTGCTGATGGCATTGGTGGCCGTCACGGTCACCAGATAGCTGCCGGTCGCTGCGTAGGTGTGGCTGACATTCGCTCCAGTCGCAGTGGCGCCGTCCCCAAAGTCCCAGCTATAGCTGACATTGGTGCCACCGCTGACGCTGGCATTGAAATTAGACACACCCCCGAGCGTAACCGGTGAGTTGCTGCTGATAGCCAGGCCGCTGATCGGCACCTCGCCACCGCTGCTCACCCCATTACCGGTCAGCGGCACCGTGAGCGCGTTGTTGGCGCCGCTGTGGCGTACCGCCAGGGCCGCCGCGCCATCAGCCGGGATCGTGGCGCTGCCGTAAGCTGCCACCGCGGTTGGGCTGAATTCAACGGGCAGGGCCAGGCTCTCGCCAGGCGCCAGGGTTGTCACCGCAGGGAGATCAACAGCGAAAACCGCCGCATCCTGGCCGATAATCTGCGCTCCGAGAATCGTGATGGCGCCGCTATTACCGGCCGAATTGCTGATCGTTACGCTCTGGCTACCGGTATTGCCCAGCAGCAGATCGCCAAAGGCCAGCGCCCCCGGCGCCGCATTCAGGCCCTCAGTCACCGCCTCGGGCACCGGGCAACTGGCCAGGTTAAAACGGACCTGGTTGCTCAGCTCAGGGTTCCCACCCTGGGCCCCTGAGCCGGAGGCGATATAGATTTGATCACCGTAGACAATCGCCTGCGAAGCATGGCGATCCTGACCGGCCGGTAAGGAGGCCAGCGAGCGCCAGGTGAAATCTACCATGCTCAACGCTTCGGCTTCGGCATGCGCTTCGTTGATGGCGTCACTCTCGCCGCCAATGACGACGATCTCATCGCCCAGCAGAGCAACCATCGCCCCCGCTCGTGGCGTGGGCAGATCATTGGCCAGCGTCGACCAGTTGCCAAAGGTGAAATCATACACATCCACCGCAGCCACCGTATCCGCGGCGAAATCTGGCTGCGTGGTGATGCGGCCGCCAACAACATACAACTTGTCGCCATAAACAATGCCGCTTGTATGGTCACGCGGATTGGGCATATCATTCGGCAGCGCCGTCCAGGTGTTGGCCACCGGATCAAAGCTGTCGAGCCAGCCTACTGTGCCAGAGATGTGGCCATTTTGAATACCACCGGCAATGTAAATCTTGTTCTTGTAGACAACAACGGCGCCGCCGCCCCGGCGACGATTGGCCGGAATCTCTAACCCCTGATACCAGCTATCCTGATGGGGATCGTAGATATAGACATGGCTTAGCGCAGTTTCATCCGGATAGCCGCCCGTCATCGCGCCGATGACATAGATCAGGCCATTATGAGTGACCGCCTGGATGTGATGCATCTCCACCGGCGGCGTCGCCCCGGAAGTCCAAAGGCCAGTGAGCGGATCGTAGATATTAACAGGCAACAGCCCACGGCCACCGATGAGGTAGAACCGGCCGTTCAGCTCGACGTAGCCAGTTTCATGGCGGGCATCCGGCACCGTACCGGGCAAAGCGGTCCAGCTACCGCTGGCGCTCTGGGGTGCGGCATGGATGCCAATTTCGGTCCAGGTGGCTGAGAAGGGCGCACCGCTAGCGCCGGCCGTGCTGATAACGCCGACAGCCAGCGCATCGGGTGCGGCGAGCCAGCTGGCGGGGATTGTGATTGGGCCACCGGCCGGTATCAACGTCCCACCATCCAGACGATAAGCCGGCTGCGCCGTCAGGGCAATCGGATCGACGGTCAGATAAAGCTCGACAATCGCAGCGGACAACAGATTGGCATCTGCGAAGGAGGCGCTGCTCTGGACGACGTCGCCGCTCTCCAGCACCACATCCACAGCGCCGCTGCCCGAGGCTCCACCGGCCACAACAACCTTGAGGTAATTGGCCTGGTCGCCACTGCCTATGTAAAAGCCCATGTTCTCAGACGTCACGGCGCCGGCGACTGATTGCAGCGGGGCGCTCATCGCCGTGTAGGCCACAAACGGATTGCAGCGATCACAGGTATCAGCGCCGAACTGGAACGCATAAGCCTGGCTGTTGAGCGTGCCCAGGGCATCTCCATTCGGCACTTCGTCAATCGTAAAAACGCCGGCAGCGCCGATCACGGTCATGTTGCCAGGATCGTACATATCCCGGTAATTGGTCGTCCCATCCAGCATCAGACCGGTGAATGGCGACCCAATCAGACCCGGCTCGGCAAAGTCAAAGTTGTAGTCAGCCGGCAAGTCAGTTCCCTTGCCATTCTGCGCATCGATGGCAAAAACATCGCTCAGATCAAGCAGGCCGTCGTTGTCGTCGTCGGGGTCGTTCAGATTGGAAACAAAATCCCCATCCTGGTCGGGCGGAATGCTGGCCGGAGAACATTTGTCGCTGCCGTTGTCAATTTCATCCTGGTTCAGGTAGCCGTCGCCGTCGTCATCTTCATTGGGGCCGCCATTACAGGTCAGGAAATCGCCAGGTTCATAAATGCGAATGACGCCGGCGCCGCCGAGCGAATAAAGGTTGGCAACCCAAATTGTGCCCGGAAAGACATCGTTGTCCCCCTGAGCGGTGATATCCAGCGCCGCACCACCGGTGGTGAACAACACATCGCTGGCAGTGACGGTCGGGTTATCATTGCCATCAAAGCCGAGGCTAACGCGCACGATGTTGGTGGAATCCCAACCGGCAGCCAGGATGGCGCCTTGCAGGGCGCCGGCAAAATTAGTGCCGGTGTATTCGGTAATACCGTTGGTGGAATAGGGCCAGTTTTCCAGCGAGCCATCTTGACCCAGCTCAGGGTTACGGTAATCGCACTCAACCGGGTTGGCCATGCTGAAAGGCACCGGCGGCGCGGAAAAAGGCACCGCCTCGCCCTGGGTAGCATTGTAGATATCATCCGGATTGGCCCGCAGCGGGTTGGGATGACCGCCATAGTAAAGCTCGCCCGGGATCAGTTCACGAATGTAATGGAGATTGTCATTAATGGTACCGCCACCATTGTTGACATTATTGTTGCAATTACCGGCCGGTCCCTCATTCCCCGGTTCCCCGCCCCAACCGGTGTTGGGGCCGTTATCTATGGTAAACATCCGGCCATCTTCCCGGATCACGAGATCATACGCATTGCGAAAACCAACAGCATGCAAAGTAATCGGCATACCCGGCTCAATGATCGCCTGATTTGCCCCGTGATAATCGCTGTTACCGCCCCAGGGATCCCCTACGTCGACGCCCGCGCTCACATTCGGCCGGGATGGGTCGTCCAACGTCGGCATGTTGTATTTATAGCCATAGCCGGATTCGGCATCGATCTGGGTCGGCAACGCATCCAGGGCCGGCAAATCAATGGCCGCGATGGCCGCAGACCAGGCATATTCCCATTGCAGGCCAAAATTGAAGGAGGGCGCCCCCATATTCGTGTGGCCGCCAATCGCCAGATACAGGGTGTTCCCGTCCGACGATATCTGCATCCCGTTCACCGAATGATTTTCCAGATTACGCGGCAGGCCACGCAGCAGATCCAGGTGCTGGGAGCCAGCCCAGGTACCAGGCGTAGTCTGTGTAATCCGGCTGACGACGCCTGAGTTCGTATCCAGGGGCAGGGAGTCGCCGGGATCGTTGATCCGGGGGTCGCTCGAGCTGACGTACAGCACGGGGTTGGCCGCCGTACCAGCCACCAGCAGGCCGGTGACCTGTCTCACCCCGACAAGAGAGCCGGCCAGGTTCAAACTACCGTCGTCGTCATGATTGGGAATGTTGGCGACTGAGTTGATGACTTCGGTGCTGATCACCTCATAATCATTCGGACCGTTGCGCACAATTTCATACACATAGATCTGGCCAAAGCGATCGGCCACGTAGAGCTTGTCATCGGGTCCAAATTGCAGCGAGGATGGCGCGGCATTGGCATGGCCAGCCAGGTCACTCACGCTGAAATTAGGTGTGCCACCCTGAGCGGCGACTTCAGGCAAGGGCGTCCGCACCAGGGCCAGGACAAACAAGGCGGTGCAGAAGAAGGCAAGGACGGGCCGTTTGGCAAGAATGGCTTTCATCAGCGGAATCTCCCGAGGACATCAATTTTGTGTGATTGGCGTGCAAGCAGACGACGGCAACAACCCTATCCTGTGAAGAAACAAATGACGAGTGGCACAGGGTAGCAATCTGCGATTACTGGCAGACCATGTTGAGGGCGACCTGGCGTCCAGCAGGGACCGTAACCGACCAATCTTACGATCCATATTAATCTGCCGGCTCAAATCATTCTATTCGCGGTCCCAGGGCTTATAGAGAAGTCAATTGGACATGGCACAG